>JAYWED010000001.1:0-43828 GCA_043779525.1 Candidatus Eiseniibacteriota bacterium
ATCAGGCCGTTCGGATCCAGCCGGTGGCGTTCCTGGAAGAGCTCCACCGCCTTCCGGAGCCCGGGATCGTAGGCGGTCGATGCGGACGCCCCGCCCTTCAGCTCTCCCGTGGCCGCGAGGCGCGCGCGGATGGCCGGGATGCGGGGATCGGCGACTCCAGGCCGGATGGCGCGCCCGCGCGGGACGATGGGCCATCCGCCCTTGTCGGCGACGGCGCGAAGCTCGGCGAGCGCCCGTTTCAGCCCGACGTAGATGAAGTGCGTGGGCTTCCGCGACTCGATGACCTTCCCCGCGGACCCGTCCGCCGCGATCCGCTCCAGCGTTGCCTCCAGAGGCGGCGCTCCCTCACGGGAATCCACGTTCCAGGTGGGGTCCAGCGTCACGGGTCGGACACGTCCGTAGCGTACGTGATCCATCATCCCCGCGGTCGCGTCGCTGAGCAGGATGTCCAGGTCCGCCTCGAGCGAGGGGCTCGTCGTATCCTTGCGGTCGGCGAGAAGGCGCTCGATCGCCGCGAGGTGATAGTCCGCAGGATTCAGGCCGTCGAGGCGGATGTTCCGGATCGCCTCGACGATCCCGTTCTGGTCATCCTGGTCCCACGCGTGCGCGCCCTTTCGCGCCCGATAGAACTGGGCCACGGGCTTTGGTTGCAAGAACCTCTGCCCGCGAATCGAGGCGGCGCCCCGGTCCATCGCTTCCAGACGGCTCTGAATGGCGCTGTCTATCTCCGACGACGAAGGCCCAGCCTTGCCGCAGGCCGTCGGGATGACGACGGCAAGCAGGAGTAGAAATCTGGTGAGAATCAACTTCATGACTTCCTCCTCGTTCCCATGGAATCGACCCGCGGGGGGAGGTCGAGCAGCCGGAGATCCCCGATCCGATCGGCGGTCAGGTCCGGCAGTCTATAGTGTGACACGTTCGGGTCGTGCGCGTAATGCCCCTGGCGAACGAAAACGGACGTCAGCCGATCTCCCCACGCGTCCTTGACCGCTGCCAGGAGCCGCACCTTGTCGTCCACGAACACATAGTGGTCGGCGGGAAAGCGCTTCTCCACGTCGTCCAGCTCCCGCTCCTTGTGGACATAGATGAGCACCCGGCCAGAGACGGCGTCGAAGAGGCCGGAGCGCCGGATCTTCCGCGGCTGGAAGACCACGTCGCCGTCGGTGAGGATGACCGTCGTACCCGCCCGGCCGAGATCCTGGATCGTCAGGAGCGCATCCGGGTAGAGCCGCTCGGCGAACGGATAGTCGATCAGGAAGGCGGAGAGGGCGAGGAGGTGATGATCCCTGGGAAATTCCAGCCGGTAGCGCTGAAGGGCCCCGAGATAATCCGCGTAGCCGAGCGCGACGCGCAGCTCCTCGAAGATCGCCCAGTACCGCTCTTGGCGCTCCACGCCGACCTCCTCGTTAAGGAAGCGCTTCAAGTCCTCGGCGACCTGGTCGTTATCGAGCAGCGTGTTGTCCACGTCGAGGAGGAAGACGACGCGCTTGTTCAGGGTGTCGTGCCCCGGCCACGCGCTGCGGCCACGATGCCCAGATCCTTGTCGCCCCGTCCGGAGAGGTTCACGACGATGAGCGTGTCGGACGGCAGAGCGCCCGAGCGGGCCTCGCGCGCGAGCCAGGCTAAGGCGTGCGAGGATTCGAGCGCGGGAAGAATTCCCTCGGTCCTGGCGAGGAGGTCGAACGCGTCGAGCGCCTCCGCGTCGGTGGCGATCTCGTAGCGCACCCGCCCTCGGGCATGAAGCGCCGCGTGCTCGGGACCGACGGCGGGATAGTCCAGTCCCGCCGAGATCGAGTGGGTGCCTCGAACCTGCCCCGCCGCGTCTTGGAGGACCTGCGTCTTCGTTCCGTGCAGCACGCCGATGGCGGGCTCCGCGAACCTGGCCGCATGGCGCCCGCTCGCGATGCCTTCCCCGCCCGCTTCGACTCCGACCATGCGCACCGATCGGTCCTCGAGGAACGGATGGAAGAGGCCGATCGCGTTGCTCCCTCCCCCGACGCACGCGACCAGGAGGTCGGGCAGGCGGCCCGCGATCTCCTGGATCTCTGCGCGCGTCTCCCGGCCGATCACCACCTGGAAATCGCGGACCATCGTGGGATACGGATGCGGCCCGAGCACCGAGCCCAGGAGGTAATGCGTGGTCCGGACCGACGCGGACCAGTCGCGCATGGCCTCGTTGATCGCGTCCTTGAGCGTGCGGCTCCCCGACCCGACCGGGACGACCTCGGCGCCCAGGAGCCGCATGCGCTCCACGTTGGGCCGCTGGCGCTCCATGTCGACTTCGCCCATGTAGACCACGCACGCGAGGCCCACGCGCGCGCATGCGGTGGCGCTCGCGACACCGTGCTGGCCCGCGCCGGTCTCGGCGACGATCCGGGTCTTCCCCATGCGGCGGGCGAGCAGCGCCTGGCCGAGCGCATTGTTCAGCTTGTGCGCGCCGGTGTGGAGGAGATCCTCGCGCTTCAAGTACACGTGCGCGAGGCCCAGCCCGTCGCCGAGCCGGGGAACGTGGGTGAGCGGCGTGGGCCGGCCCGCGAAGGCGCGTAGCTCGCGGGTCAGCTCGGCCTGGAACGCCGGATCCTCCCGCGCCTTCTCGTAGGCGCGCGACAATTCCTGGATCGGAGTGAAGAGGATCTCGGGGACGTAGACGCCGCCGAAGTCGCCGAAGCGGCCGCCTTCTCCGCTCACGAGCGTTTGGGCCGGGACCGGTCCGCCTCGCGGATCCGCTCGATGAACGCCTGCACCTTAACGGGATCCTTCCGGCCGGGCTCGATCTCGAGCCCGCTCGAGGCGTCCACGCCGAAGGGACGGACCTCCGCGATCAGCTCCGCGACGTTCCCGGGTGTGAGCCCGCCGGCCACGATGAGCCGCAATCCCGCGTTCACCCCACGGCGGGCCCAACCCCAGTCCGCGCGAGTCCCGGTTCCTCCGGGCCGTTCCGGATCCGCGGCGTCCAGGAGGTAGGTTCGAAGAGGGACCATGGGGAGGGTGGCCGGATCCGGCGCGTCGCCCGGGAGCACGCGCCACACCTCGTAGTCCGCCCCGGAGGCGTCGTCCCACCCGCGCACCTGGACGGCGTGCACCGGGAGGTCCTCCAGGCGGCGCTCCACGACCGCGTGGGACTCGTCCGCGAATACGGCCACGAGGAGCGTTTCGGCCGGGAGCGCGATCGCGATTTCGCGCGCCCGCTCGGCCGTGACGCGGCGCGGGCTCTCCGTGAGCACCACGCCCACGTAGTCCGCGCCGGCGCGGGCCGCCATCGCCGCGTCGTCGGGGGTGGTGATGCCGCACACCTTGATCCGGGTTCGCATCAGCCCGGCTTCTTCTCGGCTGGCTTCTTGGCCACGGTCCCGAAGAGCGAGGCGAAGGCCTCTTCGATCGACTCCGCCTTGAGGAGCGTCTCCCCGATCAGGACGCCGTCCGCGCCGACGCGCTCCAGCTCGCGCATCTCCTCGCGGGCGGTGTAGCCGCTCTCGGCGATACGCACCCGGTCCGCGGGAACCATGGGGAGGATCCCCGAGGCGTGGTTGTGCCGCATCTCCAGCGTGCGCAGATTCCGGTTGTTGACCCCGATCGCGCCCTCCAGAGCGAGGGCCCGCTCCACCTCGTTTCTCTCGTGCACCTCGATCAGGAGCTCGAGGCCGATCTCGCGGGCGATGTCCGCGTAGTCCCGGAGCTGGCCCGCCCCAAGCAGCGCCACGATGAGGAGTACTGCGTCCGCGCCATTGGCGCGCGCCTCGAAGAGCTGCCGCTCGTGGACCACGAAATCCTTGAGGAGCACGGGGACCGACACGGCCTCGCGCACGAGTCTCAGGTGCTCCACGGATCCCTGAAACCTGAGCGGCTCGGTGAGGACCGAGATCGACGCGGCGCCGACCCGCTCGTATTCCGTCCCGATGGCGGCGGGATCGAACTCGCGCTTCAAGAGCCCCGCCGAGGGGGACGCGCGCTTGATCTCCGCGATGACCCGGAGCGGCTCGCCCGAGGGCCGCCTCAGCGCGGCGATGAAGGGGCGCGCGTCTCTGCGGCGCGCCTCGGCCTGGCGCCTGAGCTCGGCCGTCGAGATGCGGACGGCTTCGCGCTCCAGCCGCTCCCGCCGCTCGCGGGCGATTGTCGTGAGAAAATCGGCCATCATTCCTCTCCGAGCTTTCGGGAAACTTCCACGAAGCGCTCGAGCACCCGAAGCGCCCTGCGCGATTCGATCTGTTCCGCCGCGAGCGACACGCCCTGGGCGAGCGTCGGCGCGGCGCCCGCGATCCAGAGCGCGGCCGCCGCGTTCAGGAGCAGCGCGTCGCGCCGGGGCCCGCGCTCCCCGGAGAGCACCGCCCGGATGATCCCCGCGTTCACGCCGGGGTCGCCTCCGCGCAGGGCCTCGGGGCCCGCGGAGGAAAGCCCGAGCGCCGCGGCTTCCACGGTGCGGCGCTCTCCGGCGCCGTTTCCACTCGCTTCGTAGGCCACATTCCCCTCCTCCAAGGAAAGCTCGTCCAGCCCGCCCGTGCCGTGCACCACGAGCGCCCTTTTAATCCCGAGCCTCGAGAGCACCTCGGCGACCATGGCGGCCCGGCTCCCGTCGGCCACACCGACCAGCTGGTGGGTGGCGCGCGCGGGGTTGGAAAGCGGCCCCAGCCAGTTGAACAGGGTTCGGATGCCCAGATCGGTCCGAGCGCGCGCCACGTGACGCATGGCCGGATGGAACCCTCTCGCGTTCAGGAACGTGAATCCAGTCTCTTCCAGCGCGCGCGCCGCTCCCTGAGGGCCCAGGTCGATGTTGGCGCCCAGCGCCTCGAGCACGTCGGCGCTTCCGGACCGGCTCGACACCGATCGGTTGCCGTGTTTCGCCACGGGTACGCCGGCCGCGGCCGCGATCAGCGCGGCCGCCGTCGAGATGTTGTAGGTATGCGAGCCGTCCCCTCCGGTGCCGCAGGTGTCCAGCAGAAGCTCGGACGTTGATGGAAACGGGACTGCCTCCGCGCGCAGCGCCTCGGCGCCTCCCAGCAGCTCCTCCGCGGTCTCTCCCCGCTGCGCCATCGCGAAGAGGAAGGCGCCGATCTGCGCGTCCCCCACTTCGCCGCGCATCATTGCCCGCACGGCAGCGCCGGTCTCCTCGCGCGAAAGACGCTCGCCGCGGAGCAGACGCGGCAGAAACGCCCGGATCATCGCTTCTTCGTCTGTGGGGCGTCGGGGACGAGGCGGAGGAAATTCCGAAGCAGATCCTTGCCGCACGTCGTGAGAATCGACTCCGGGTGGAACTGGACGCCCCAGGTCTCGTGGTCCTTGTGGCGGAACCCCATGATCTCGTTCTCCGGCGTCCACGCCACGACCTGCAGCGTCTCGGGCAGCCCTTCCCGGGACACCAGGAGTGAATGGTATCGCGTGGCCTGAAAGGGATTGTCCACGTCGAGAAAAATGCCACGACCCGTGTGGATGATGGCGGACGTCTTGCCGTGGACCAGACGCTCCGCGCGGACCACGCTCCCGCCGAAGACCTCGCCGATGCATTGGTGTCCCAGGCACACGCCCAGGATGGGAACCTTGCCCGAGAGCTTCTCGATCACGGCCCGGCTGATTCCGGCGTCGGCGGGGCGTCCCGGGCCGGGCGAGATCACCACCGCGGACGGGTTTCGGCGGACAGCTTGGTCCGCCGTGATCTCGTCGTTCCGGACGACCTCGGGAGTGGAGCCCAGCTCGCCCAGATACTGGACCAGGTTCCAGGTGAACGAATCGTAGTTGTCGATCATGAGGATCACGGTTGGAATCCCCGGGCGGCGAGCCGCACCGCCTCCTCGACCGCGCGGCCCTTGTTGCGGGTCTCGATCCACTCGGCCTCGGGATCGGAGTCCGCAACGATTCCCGCGCCCACCCCGCAGTGGATCCGGCCTCGCTCGAAGGTGGCGGTCCGGATGGCGATGCAGAAGTCCGCATTGCCGTGGAAGTCGAAGTAGCCCACGGCGCCCGCGTAGGCGCCGCGCCGGGCGCGCTCCATCTCCTCGATCAACTCCATCGCGCGCTTCTTGGGCGCGCCGCTGACGGTTCCGGCCGGGAAGCAGGCGCGAACCACGTCGAAGGCGGACAGGCCCTCGCGGACCTCCCCCTCGACCTGGCTCACGAGGTGCATGACGTGCGAATAGCGCTCCACGTCCATGAAGGTGGTCGTGCGCACGCTTCCGATTCGCGCGATGCGTCCCACGTCGTTACGGCCGAGGTCCACCAGCATGACGTGCTCCGCCTGATCCTTCTCGCTCGCGCGGAGCTCTCTCTCCATCGCCTCGTCCTCCGCGCGCGTCTTTCCGCGAGGCCGGGTCCCCGCGATGGGCCGGAGCGCGACCCTGGAGCCCGACACGCGCACTAGAATCTCAGGCGAGGAGCCGGCGATCGCGCGCTCGCGATTCTTGAGATAGAACATGTAGGGAGACGGGTTGAGAATCCGGAGCGCGCGATAGACGTCGAAGGGACTCACCGGCGCTTCTGCGTCCAGGCGGTGCGCCAGCACGATCTGGACAGCGTCCCCGGCGCGAATGTGTTCCTTTGCGGCCTCGACAGCGCTCCTGTAACCACTTTCTCCCAGGTTGCTTACAAACGATATCTCACCGTTCACCTCATGTCGGTCAGGCAGTCCTGGCGGAAGGCCGGAGAGACGGGCGACCATCTCGTCGATGGTGGCCACCGCCTCCTTGTAGCGGCGCTCCGGGTCCCCTTCCGGGCGGCTGTTCACCACGAAGCGGAGCCTGTGGCGGAAGTTGTCGAAGATCAGGACCAGATCCGGAAAGACGAAGTGAAGATCCGGCTGCTCGAGATCGTCGGGAAGCGAGGGCGGAAGCTTCTCCAAGAACCGGACGTAATCGTATCCGATCAGTCCCACCGCGCCGCCGCTGAATGGGGGCTGCCCCTCGACCTCGGCCGCGCGCACTTCGAGCAGAAGCTTCTGTAGCTCCGCCAGCGGGTCCTTGCTCTCGATCCGCTCGGTCCGCTCTCCGCGGCGGATCTCCACTTCGGTCCCCTTGGACCGGAACTCGATCCCCGGCTTGAAGCCGAGGATGGAGAAGCGTCCCCAGTTCTCTCCGCCTTCCAGGCTCTCGAGGAGGAACGAAGCGTCGCCCCGGTCGAGCTTGGCAAAGGCCGAGACCGGCGTGTCCAGGTCCGCCAGGATCTCCCGCGTGACCGGGATCAGGTTCTTCTCCCGAGAGAGCGCGACGTATTCGGCCAGGGTCGGGCTGATCATGCGCGCCCCGAGGCGGTGCGGGCCGCGGGCCCCGGGCCCCCGACGGCGCGCAGGAGCTCGCGCGCCTGCTTGCGGGTGGTGTCGGTCACCCGCGCCCCGGCAAGGAGCCGCGAGATCTCCTCCTCCCGCTCCGTTCCGGAAAGCGGGCGTATTCCGGTAACGGTCCGCCCGCGCGCGGTCGACTTCACCACCTCGAAGTGCCGCGCGCCGTGCGCCGCGATGAGCGGCAGATGCGTGATGCAGAGCACCTGACGCCGCTCGGCGAGCGCGCGCAGCATCTTCCCCACTTCCTCGCCCACCGCGCCACCGATTCCCTGGTCCACTTCGTCGAACACGAGCACCGCCACGCGGTCGCGCTCGGCCATCAAGGACTTGATCGCGAGCATCACCCGCGACAGCTCTCCCCCGGAGGCGATCCGGCGCAAGGAGCGCTCGGGCTCGCCCGCGTTGGGCCGGAACTGGAACTCGACGCCCGGGATGGGCGCGGGCTCCATCGTGGGGCGATCGCGGCCCTGTTCGGCATCGACGTCCTGGATCGAGAGCGTCGCCTTCTGGAACCCGAGCCTCTTGAGGCGGGCGCCAACCTCGCGCGCGAATCGCGCCCCCTCGGCGCGGCGGCGCGCGAGCAATTGGTCCAGCCGCGCACCGAATTCCCTCGCGCGCGCATCGATCGCCTTCGAGCGCGCGTCGAGGCCAAGGGCCGCGTTCAGGCCGAGCGCCCGCGCCCTTTCTTCCAGCGACTCCCGGAGCTTGAGGAGGCCGGCAAAGTCCGTCCGGTGCTTCCGTGCGAGACGGTGGATCGCGTCCAGACGGGCCTCGACCTCATCGAGCGGCAGTGGGTCCTCGAGCGCCCTGGCCTCGGCGTCCTCGATCCTCCCCGCGAGGGCCCGAACCGAGTCCAGCAGGGCCTCGGATTCCTCCGCGAGCGCGGTTTGCTCGGGGACGGAGGTCGCGAGCGCGCGGAGCGCGCGCGAGGCGCGCCGGACCGGGCCCTCGACGCCTCCCTCTTCGGCGGCCAGCGTCTCGCGGGCCGCGCGCAGGGACTCGATGACGCGCTCGCGATGGCGGAGCCGTTCGCGTTCCTGCTTCAGGGATTCCTCCTCGCCGGGTTCCAGCGCCGCCTTCACCAGCTCCGCCAGGTCTTCGCGAACGCGCTCCTCGTCGGAGCGGTCCCGCTCCCACGCCGCGCGATCCTCGCTCAGCAGGCGGCGCTCCGCAAGGATCGCGACGCGCTCGGCGGACAGGGCCGCGCGTTCCTCGGCGAGGCCCGCCCAGGCGTCGTAGAACTCGGTCTGGTTCTCGGAGCGGAGCAGGAGCTGATGCTCGTGCTGGCCGTGGAGATCGACCAGCAGCTCCCCGAGCTTCCGGAGCTGCGAGAGAGGCACGGTCCTCCCGTTCACGAGCGCGCGGCTCTTCCCGTCTTCGGAGAGCTCGCGGCGAACGATCAGGCGATCCTCTTCCGGCTCGATCGTGAGCGCGCGTATCGAGTCCGCGAGGTCGGGTCTGCCGGTGAGATCGAAGACCCCTTCCACGAACCCGCGCTCCTCGCCCGCGCGGACCCACTCGGGATCGGCCCGCTCTCCGAGAAGGAGCGCGATGGAGCCCAGGATGAGCGACTTCCCGGCGCCGGTCTCGCCGGTGAGGACGTTGAGCGACCGGTCGAAGGAGATCTCGATTCGCTCCACGAGGGCGAGCCCCTGGATCGAGAGCCAGGCCAGCACGGCGTCAGTCCTTGATCTTGGTCCGCGTCGTCGGACCTGCCCAGGCCAGCTTCTCCCGGAGCACTTCGTAGAAGGATTCCCGTTTCAAGGACAGCATGGAAACGCGCGTCTTCGCGCTGCGGATCTCCACGTCGTCCCCGGCGGAGAGCGGTCGCGAGATCTGTCCATCCACGGTGAGCCGCGCGCGGTTCACGTTCGGACCGACGCGGATCCGAATCTTCTCGCCGGCGCCCACGAGGAGGGGACGAAAGGCGAGTGAATGGGGACAGATGGGGGTGGCGAGCAGGGCCTCGATGGTGGGGCCGACGATGGGCCCCCCCGCCGAAAGCGAGTACGCCGTGGAGCCGGTGGGAGTGGCCACGATGAGACCGTCCGCGGCCAGCGTGCCGATGGAGGTCGATCCAATTCGAAGCTCGAGCTGAACCATGCGGGACTCGTCCGACTGATGGATGACGACGTCGTTCAGCCCGACCTCCGTCCAGCGCGCCTTGGTGCGGCGCGAGCCGACCCGGGCCTCGATCATCATGCGTGGCTCGATCTCCACGTCTCCCGCCATGAGCCGTTCGAGCGCCGTGTAGAGGCCGGATTCCGCGGTCTCGGTGAGAAAGCCCAAGCCGCCCAGGTTCACGCCGAGTATCGGCACGTCCTCGCGCGCCGCCTCGCGCGCCGCCGCGAGAAAGGTGCCGTCCCCGCCCAGGACCAGCACCGCGTCCACGCGAGATACCAGAGACTTGAGCGGGACGCCCTGGCCCACGCCGCGCGACGCGGTCGCGATGCTCCGCTCCAGAACGACGCCGGCCCCGCGCTCCTTCAGCCATCGGACCAGCGCGGGGACCAGCGCCCGCGCTCCCTTCTTCTCCCGGTTCCCGACGATTCCAATCCGTCGCGGAGGGAGCGTCACGCGCTGGATCCGACCGGTGCGAGCGGCTCCGGTGTCGGCCGGGGTTCCTCCTTGAGCCAGCGCTCGATCTCTCGAGCGATCGATGGGGCGTCGAGACCGGCGTGGCGGAGAAGCGCGTCGCGGGCCCCGTGATCGAAGAACCGGTCCGGGATGCCGAAGCGAATCGCGCGGACGGCGGGATTCGCCGAGCGCGTGACCAGCTCCAGCACGGCGTCCCCGAACCCTCCGGGGAGGGCGGCCTCCTCGAGGGTTGCCACGCGTCCGGTCCTTCGCGCCCATTCGAGGATGAGGCGCTCGTCGAGCGGCTTCGCGAAGCGCGCGTTGATCACCGCGGCGCGGATGCCGCTCACGGCCAGGAGCTTCGCGGCCGCGCGCGCCTGCGCCACCATGGATCCGTAGGCGACGAGGGTCAGGTCCTCGCCGGACTCCAGAAGCTCGCCTTCCCCGATGCGGAGCGGCCTGGGCTCGGGATCCATCGACACGCCGAGCCCGCTCCCGCGCGGGTAGCGGACCGCGATCGGGCCGCCGTTGTAGGAGGCCATGGTCGCGAGCATGTGGCGGAACTCGTTCTCGTCCTTGGGCGCCATCAGCACGAACCCGGGCAGGCAGCGCAGGTAGGCGATGTCGAAAACGCCGTGGTGCGTGGCGCCGTCTTCCCCGACCAGCCCGGCCCGGTCCAGGGCGAACCGCACAGGCAGGTTCTGCACGGCCACGTCGTGGACGATCTGGTCGTAGGCGCGCTGCAAGAAGGTCGAGTAGATGGTCGCGAAAGGCTTCGCGCCCGCGGCGGCCAGCCCCGCCGCGAAGCAGGTGCCGTGCTGCTCGGCGATCCCGACGTCGTGGAAGCGGTCCGGGAACGAGGTCGCGAACTTGGCGAGGCCGGTTCCGTCCGGCATCGCGGCCGTGATCGCCACGATTGCCGAGTCCTTCGCCGCCAGCTCGCAGAGCGTCTGCCCGTACACCTCGGTGTAGGTGGGCGCCGAGGGCTTCTTGGCGCTCGTTCCGGTGAGCTTGTCGAAGGACGCCACGCCGTGATACTTGCGAGCATCCTCCTCGGCGAACCGGTATCCCTTCCCCTTGCGCGTGAGGGTATGGAGCAAGACGGGACCCTTGATCTCCTTGAGCTGCTTCAGCACCTCGATCAGGTTTGGAAGATCGTGTCCGTCGATGGGGCCGTAGTATTTGAAGCCGAATTCCTCGAAGAGAATGTTCGGGAGCACGAGGTTCTTCATGCTCTCTTTGATGCGGCGCGCGAGCGCGCGCGCCTTGCCGCCGGCGGGAACCTTGCCCAGCAGCTCCCAGACGTCGGTCTCCAGCCGCCGGTACACGGGCGCCGAGGTGATGCGGGTGAGATAGCGGGAGATCGCCCCCACGTTCGGCGAGATCGACATGGAGTTGTCGTTCAGGACGACGAGCAGGTCGGTCCCTACCACGCCCGCCTGGTTCAACCCCTCGAACGCCAGACCGCCGGTCAGGGCGCCGTCCCCCACGACCGCGACGACCCTGTGGGTCCCCTTCGCGAGATCGCGGGCGCAGGCGAAGCCCAGGCCCGCGGAGATCGCGGTGGACGCGTGCGCGGTCCCGAAGGCGTCGTACTCGCTCTCCGCGCGGCGCGGGAAGCCGGAGAGGCCGCCCTCCTGGCGGATCGTCTCGAATCGCTCGTTCCGCCCGGTCAGGATCTTGTGACCGTAGCTCTGGTGTCCGACGTCCCAGATGAGCACGTCGCGCGGGGCGTCGAAGACGTAATGGAGCGCGACCGTCAGCTCGACCGTGCCGAGGCTGGGCGCCAGGTGGCCGCCGTTCTTGGAGACCACGTGCACGATGCGCTCGCGGATCTCCTCCGCGAGCGCGGGCAGCGCTTCGGGGGGGAGCAATTTCAACTCTTGAGGCGAGTGGATTGAATCGAGATGATGGGTGCTCACGGGCCTCCCGGCGGGCGGAAGATGGCGATGGAGAACAGGACTCCGATGACGGCTCCCACGAGCACCTCGAGCGGCGTATGCCCCAGAAGCTCCCGCAGGCGGTCATGCGGAGGCCCGGGCAGCTGAATGTGCTCGTGCAGGATACGGTTCAAGAGCGTCGCCTGACGTCCCGCCGCGCGCCTCAAGCCCGCGGCGTCGTACATCACGATGAGGCTGAAGAATACGACGACGTTGAACAGGACGGAATCGAAGCCTTCCAGGAGCCCCACGCACGTGCTGAGCGCCGCGACCGACGCCGCGTGCGAGCTGGGCATTCCCCCTGTTTCCACGAACCGCCGAACGTTGATTTTCTTCTCCCGGGCCAGGAACGTCAACACCTTGCTCAGCTGCACCAGCAAGCCGCACGCGAGCGCGTGGAAGAGCGGATTGGAAGCGGGCGCCATGGGTTCGGGCTCCTTGCCTAGCTCGTCCGCTTGAGAAGGAAATCCGTCAGGGACTCGAACTCGGCCGCGCGGCGGCCGAGCCCTGAGGCGATGCGTCTTGCCTCACGGAGGAGCCGCTCGGACTCCTGCTCCGCGCGCTCCACGCCGACGGCGCCGGTCGCCGTAGCCTTCCCGCGGGCCTTGTCCGATCCCACCGCCTTGCCGAGCTTCTTCCTGCTGGAGCGCACGTTCAAGAGGTCGTCTCCGATCTGAAACGCGAGGCCGACCCGCGACCCGTAGTCGCTGAAGCGCCGCTTCAGCGCGGGCGAGGCCCCGCCGATCTCGGCGCCGAGGAGAAGCGATCCCCGGATCAACATACCGGTCTTCCGCGAATGCATCGCGAGGACGCGCTTCAGGGAAAGGCGCTTCCCCTCCGATGCCAAGTCCATCGCCTGTCCCCCGATCATCCCCCCGGTTCCGGTCGCCTCGGTCACGATCCGGATCAGGGTGCGCGGATCCCGGGCCTTCCCCAGCGGGGCCTTGGCCAGGGTCTCGAATGCGATCGCGAGCAGGGCGTCTCCCGCGAGGATCGCCATGCCTTCTCCGAATACGATGTGATTCGACGGCCGCCCGCGCCGCAGGTCGTCGTCGTCCATACCCGGAAGGTCGTCGTGGATCAGGCTGAAGGTGTGGATCATCTCCAGCGCCACGGCTCCGGGCACCGCGGGCGATGCCTTGCCCAGGACGGACTCGCAGGCCAGAAGACAGAGCGCCGGACGAAGCCGCTTCCCGCCCGCGAACACACTGTAGCGGATGGCG
Source organism: Candidatus Eiseniibacteriota bacterium (assembly GCA_043779525.1). Lineage (GTDB taxonomy): Bacteria > Eisenbacteria > RBG-16-71-46 > SZUA-252 > SZUA-252 > WS-7. The sequence goes on from JAYWED010000001.1 coordinate 13,005, forward strand.
GCATGCAGGGGTCGCGGCTCTTCACGGGCACTCGGAAGCTTCGCGTTCAGGGCCGCGTCGATGCGGCGACGGGTGCGCTCGAGGTATCGCTCAAAAAGGGAGTTCGTCGGCCCCACGCTCCTCCTCTTGCTCCGGACTCTGCACCGCGCCGGTGAGCGCCGTCCCCTCCTGGGTGAGGCGCTGAATCCGCTTCTCGGCCGCGCCGAGCACCGAGGTGCATTGCTTCACGAGCTTGATTCCCTCCTCGAAGGCGCGGATCGATTCCTCCAGAGAAAGATCCCCGCGCTCGAGCCTTACGACCAGCTCCTCCAGCCGCTGCATCATCTGCTCGAAGCTGACACCCTCTCCGGCCGGCTGCGGTTCCTCCTCGGCTCCCTTCCGCTTCATGGCGTCTCCTTCCCGGACTGGGGGCGTTCGAGCGCGACCTCGGTGATCCGCGCAACCGCCCGCGCGTCGAAGAACTGGACTAGGACAGGGTCGCTCGCCCGGAGTCCCGCCCCGCGCTTCAGGAGCGTGGCGCCGCCGTCGCCCCAGACCAAGGCGTAGCCCCGCTCCAGGACGCGGTGGTGATCGAAGGAATCGAGGAGCCGGGCGTGGCTCGCGATGCGCTCACGGCGGCGGGCGAGATCCGAGGCGAACGTCTGCAGCGCGCGACGACGAATGGCCTCGATCCGATCCCGCGCGCGGGCGAAGGACCGGTCGGGCGCGTGCGCGCGGAGCCGCTCCGTCAGCACCTCCGTGGATCCGCGGCGAATTGTGACCCAATCTTGCAGGGCGCGCGCGAGGCGCTCCTGCATCTGGTCCAGCCCCTGCCGCTCGTCCTGGATGCGCTGCTCGGGACGGCGAAGCGCGTGGTGCGTCTCCAGGCCCTTGAGCAGCGAGCGTGCCTGTCTCAGCTCGCGCAGGATGCGCTCGCGCGCGTGGCGGGTCATATCCCCCAGGGTGCGCCGGATCTCCTCGATATCCTTCACGACGATCTGCGCGGCATGGGTGGGGGTCGCCGCCCGCACGTCCGCGGCGAGATCCGCCAGCGAGACGTCCACTTCGTGCCCCACCGCCGAAACGACCGGGATCCCGGATCGGACAATGGCCCGCACGACCGCCTCCTCGTTGAACGCCCAGAGGTCCTGAGGCGAGCCTCCGCCGCGTCCGACGATGATGACCTCGACTTGGCCCCAGGCGTTCATGCGCGCCAGAGCCGCCGCGATCTCCTGGGCGGCCCCCTCGCCCTGGACGCGCGTGTCGGCCACCGTGATCGACGCGTAGGGCGCGCGGGCCCTCAGAATGCGCGTCATGTCGCGGAGCGCGGCGCCTGTCTCCGAGGTCACGATCCCGATTCGCGTCGGATAGCGCGGGAGCGGACGCTTCCGGCCGGGAGCGAAGAGCCCCTCCAGCTCGAGCTTCCGCTTGAGCGCCTCGAACTGCGCCTGCAACGCCCCGTAGCCGACGGGCTCCACGCGGATCGCCTTGATCTGGTACGCCCCGCGCTTGGCGTATACGGTGACCTCCCCTTCCACGAGGAGCGCGACGCCGTTCTGGAGCGAATCGCGAACCGAGGGCGGGACCTGTCCCGCGAAGAGCACCACCGAGATCTCGGCCTGCTCATCTTTCAGAGAGAAGTAGACGTGGCCGCTGGTGGCCTGCTTGAGCGAGGTGATCTCTCCCTGCACGATCACGACGCCGAAGCGGTCCTCCAGCGTGCTCTTGATGCCTTGGGTCAGCTCCGAGACCGTGAAGACATGATCGCTGCGGCCCGTCGCGGGGAACGGAACGAGGCGGCCCCGCTGGCTCATCGCGCGCCCTCCTGTGCCTCTGCGGCGTCGGCGAGGTTCCGCAGCAAGAACGCCACGGTCATGGGTCCGACGCCGCCCGGCACCGGGGTGACGGCCGAGGCCACCGCGCGCACGGATTCGAGATCCACGTCCCCTTCGAACCTGGCTCCGCCCGGCGCGGGATCGGTGATCTCGTGGATGCCGACGTCCACGACAACTGCCCCCGGGCGCACGTGCCTCGCGGTCACCGCGCACCGGCGCCCCATGGCGACGATCAGGATCTCCGCCTCGCGGGTGACCGTCTCGAGATCGCGCGTCGCCGCGTGGCAGAGCGTGACGGTCGCGTTCATTCCGGGGCTCTTCTCCGAGAGAAAGACCGAGAGAGGCCTTCCGACGATGCGGCTCCGCCCGACGATGACTACGCGCTTCCCGCTCAGATCGCCGCACTGGCGGCGGAGGAGCTCCACGACCCCCAGCGGCGTCGCCGGGCGATGGGCCGGAAGGCCGTGCACCCAGCGTCCCACGTTCAGCGGGTGGAGGCCGTCCACGTCCTTCTCCGGCGTGACGTCCTCGAGGTGGCGGTCTTCGTGGAGACGGGTCGGCAGTGGCAATTGCAAAATAATCCCGTGCACGGCAGGATCCAGGCTCAGCCTGCGGAGCACGGCTCGGAGCGTCTCGGGGTCCGTGGATTCGGGCAGCCGCGTGACGAGCGCGCGCACGCCCATCTGGTCTGCGGCGCGGCACTTCGAGCGCACGTAGGGATTTCCGCCCGGAGCCTCCCCAACCGTGACGACCGCGAGTCCCGGCGTGACCCCGCGCGCGGCGAGCCGCACGAAGCGCTCCTTCACGAGGGCCCGGATCTCAGCGGCCGCTTCGGTTCCCGAGAGGAGCGTGGCGGTCACGACGTCCCTCACGTGACTGCGGGGACCGGCGTCTTCGCATCGAGATCCACCGCGACGCGCGCGATGTGACGGCAGCGGCCGGTTGTCTCGTCGATCTCCAGATGCACGCCGTGGAGCTTCACACCCTCTGTCGCGGGCTCGAAGCGGGTCGGAAGCTGCGTGAGAAATTTGCGGATCGCCAGCTCCTTCTGAACCCCGATGACGGAGTCGTGCGGCCCGGTCATTCCCGCGTCGGTGAGATAGCCCGTGCCTCTCGGAAAGATCTGCTCGTCGGCGGTCTGGACGTGGGTATGGGTCCCGATCACGGCCGAGACGCGCCCGTCCAGATGCCAGCAGAGCGCGATCTTCTCCGCGGTAGCCTCCGCGTGGAAGTCCACGAAGATCACCTTCGCGTGCTCGCGCAGGATCTCGATCTCGTGGTCCGCGACGCGGAACGGGCATTCGATATCGTTCATGAAGACGCGGCCCATGAGGTTCAGGACGCCCACGGGAACCCCGGCGCGCGTCTTGAAGATCTTCGACCCGCACCCGGGAACGCCCGGAGGATAGTTGTGGGGACGGAGCAGGAGCGGCTCCTGGTCCAGAACCGGGAGCACCTCACGCCGGTCCCAGATGTGGTTCCCGCTGGTCATGCACTCCACGCCCAGCGATTTCAGTTCGGTGAGGATGTCCTTGGTCACGCCGAATCCAGCGGCCGCGTTCTCGACGTTGGCGATCAGGAAATCGATCCCCATCGAGGAGACAAGCTCGGGCAAAAGGTCCCGGACAGCCCTCCGCCCGGGCGCGCCGAAAATATCCGCGATGAACAGGATATTCATCGTCCGGCCCTAGCGGGCGTACTCCATCGCGCGCGTCTCGCGGATCACGACGACCTTGATCTGGCCGGGATACTGAAGTTCCTTCTCCACCCTGCGCGCCACGTCCGAAGCGAGCTGGAGCGCCCTGGAGTCGTCGACGTGCTTGGGCTCGACCAGGATCCGGATCTCGCGGCCCGCCTGGATGGCGAAGGACTTCTCGACTCCCGGGAAGCTGTCGGCGATCTTCTCGAGCGCCTCGAGCCTCTTCACGTAGTTCTCGATGCTCTCCCGGCGGGCGCCGGGGCGCGCTCCCGAGACCGCGTCGGCCGCCATGACGAGCGCGGCGTAGAGATTCGCGGCCGTGGGATCGTGGTGGTGGAACCCGACGGCCTTCACGACCGTGTCGGGCTCGCCGTACTTCTGCGCCATATCCATGGAGATCTGCGCATGGGCGCCCTCGACCTCGTGCGTGACGGCCTTGCCCAGATCGTGCAGGAGCCCGCAGCGCTTCGCGATCTGGACGTCGAAGCCCAGCTGCGCCGCCATCATGCCGCAGATCCAGGCGACTTCCTTCGAATGTTGGAGGATGTTCTGGCCATACGAGGTCCGGTACTGGAGCCTTCCGAGCAGCTTCACGATCTCCGGATGGACCCCGTGGAGTCCCACCTCGAGCACGGCGGAACCGCCCAACTCGACGATCTGCTCGTCCAGCTCCTTCTGGACCTTCGCGACGACCTCCTCGATCCGCCCTGGATGGATGCGCCCGTCGGTCACCAGCCGCTCGAGGGCGCGCTTGGCGACCTCGCGGCGGATCGGATCGAAGCCAGAGAGAATGACTGCTTCGGGCGTGTCGTCGATGATGACGTCGATTCCGGTGGCGGTCTCGAACGCGCGGATGTTCCGGCCCTCGCGCCCGATGATGCGCCCCTTCATCTCGTCGCTGGGCAGATGCACCACCGAGACCGTCGATTCCGCGGAGTGGTCCGCGGCGCAGCGCTGGATCGCGAGCGTGATGATCTCGCGCGCCTCGCGCTCCGCGTTCCGGTGCAGGTCCTCGCGGATCTCCTGGAGCCGCTTCGCGGCGTCCGACCGCGCCTCGTTCTCCAGATTCGTGATGAGCTGCTGCTTCGCCTCGTCGGCGGTCATGCCGCTGATGCGCTGGAGCCGGGCGTTCTGCTCGAGCAGGACCCGCTGGAGCTCCTTGTCGCGGTCCTCCACCTGGGCGCCCTTCACTTCCAGCTCGCGCTCGAGCCGCTTCTGGTCGCGGTCCTTCTTGTCCAGGACCTCGGCGCGGCGATTCAGATTCCCTTCCTGCTCCTGAAGCTTGCGCTCGATCTGCAGTATTTCGCTCTTCTGCGTCTGATTCTCGCGATCCAGCTTCGCCTTCTCCCGGAACCATTCGTCCTTGGCTTCCAGGAGGGCGCCCTTCTTCATGTTCTCTGCTTCGCGCTCGGCTTCGCGAAGGATCTTCGCGGCCATGTCCTCGGCCCGCAGCACCTTCCCCTCCCCGATGCGCCGATGCGCGATCCAGCCAAGGAAGAACGCCGCGATGGCCGCGGCGAGCGCGACCAGGATTGTTACGAGCGGGGATAGCATGTGGTTGGTACCTCCTTTATATAAAAAAAGCCCCGCCGATGCCGTTCACACGAGACTTTTGAACCTGGGTACTCCAGGTGGGCGCCTTAGCTCCGGGTTTACGTTGCCCGCATGAGGCCGGGCTGCCGCTACGCCGAAGAATCGGGCTCCCGCGTTTTGAGTCGTGGCTCAAAAACGCCTGGTGTGTCACGCACATGGCAGGGCGCCTTATGTCGCTTTCGTTCGCTACGCTCGGGTGATTCCTCCTGGTCTGGAACGCGTCGCCGATACCCGGGTCAATCCTCGCTCAAGCAGGCGTCGAGAGCCGTGCCCAGCGTGCGGGCTTTCCCCTTCAGATCCGAGACGAGCCGATCCCGCTCGATCCGTTCCCGGAAGAGCTCGTCGGCGATGTTGAGCGAGGTGAGGATCGCAATCTTGGCCGGAGCCGCCGACGAGAGGCGGCGTTCGAGCTCGCGCATCTTCGAGTCGACGTACGCGGCGACCTCACCGATGTATTCCGGATCGGCCCCCTTGATCTTGTATTCGCTGCCGAAGATCGTCACGCTGAGCGTGTCCGGTTCCGTTGCCATCGCGATCCCCCGGATCTCTGTTTTCGGCGACGGTCCTGGCCGGGAGGCGCGGGACCGTGAACCACTGGAACTAGGCGTGAACCGCCTTTTCGAGAACGGACAACTTGACCAGCATCTCTTCCACCCGCCGAGCCATCGCGCGGCGCTCATCGAGCAGCGAGGCGCGCTCCAGCTCGAGCGCGTGCACCCGCGGCTTCCAGTCCGAAGACTTCTCTTTTCCGGCCGCGTTCTCCAGGGTTCTCACACGCTCCTTGAGCTCGCGATTATCGCGCTCGAGGCCCCGTTTCTCCTCGCGGAGATGGTCCAGGAGCTTTGCGGCCGCCTGAATCTTGCGCTCCAGTTGATCGAGTTCGGCGATCATGGTCATGTCAGGATCGTCCCGCGGCGGTCGATTCCATGCCGCCTCTTAGGGTAGCACCCACGGCCGAGCCCAGGGCGCGGGCCACGTCTTGGACCGCTTCGTCGACGTCCCGGTCTTGAAGTGTGCGTTCCTGTGAACGGAATTCGAGCGCGTACGCCAAGCTCTTCTTGCCCGATCCGAGTTGCTCTCCCTCGAAAACGTCGAACAGTCTGACGCTCGCGAGGAGCCTTCCTCCGCCACGCCGGATCGTCTCTTCCACGTCGCTCTGTGCGACCGAGCGGTCCACGAGGATCGCCAGGTCCCGCTTCACGGCCGGATACTTCGGCAGCGGCCGGAACCGTCTCCGCGCGGGAATGGCCGCCGCGATCGCCGAGACGTCCAGAACGGCCGCCCAAGCTGGCCGCTCCAGACCGGTTGCCGCCGCAAGTGAAGGCGCCACCTGGCCGAGCCGCGCGAGTCTTACGCCGTCCGATTCCACGGCGAGACCGCCCACTCCTGCCCAGCAGGGTTCATGGTATGGGGCGCTCTTTCGGGAGTCAATTCCCAAAGCCTCCAGGCAGGACTCGATCGCTCCTTTCAATTCCAGATAGCGATCCGGAGCGGCGCCGGGCGTGGACCAAGGGTCCGGCACGCCGACGAGAACGAGACCGATCTCGGTCTGCTGAGATCCCAGCGGAGACGGCGAAGCGTGGAAAACTGTGCCGGCTTCGACCAGTCTCGCCTCCCGCGCGCCGTGCCTGAGATTGTGCCCGGCGGCATGGAGGAGACCCGGCAGGAGGCTGGCCCTGAGATGTCTCAGCTCGCGGCTCTTGGGATTGCGCACCTCCCAGAGCTCCTTGTCCCCCCCTTCCGGAATCGTTTCCGGTGGGACGGAGCCAACCAGCGCGTTGCTCAGAATCTCGTCGAAGCCCTGTCCGCAAGCGATCTGTACGATGCGGGTTACGAGGTCTGCGGTGCTCCGTTCCGGCGGCTCCCCGGCGGCCACGCCGCGGACCCGCGAAGGGATCGCGTCGTAACCGACGACGCGCGCCACCTCCTCGATCAGGTCCTCCTCGATCTCGAGGTCCTTGCGGTAGCCGGGCGGCATGAACATCGTCTCATCGTTTGCGCCGCTCCATCCGCCGGACTGCGCGATCTCGAGCGAGGCCAGCGCCTCGGTGATCGCGCCGCGATCCACGTCCATTCCGAGGAGGCGCGCAAGCCGCGCGCGCCTGAGTCGAACGGGCTTCGCCGGAGCCTTTCCAGGCCAGAGGTCCGCGACCGCCTTCGACACGCTGCCGGATGCGGTCTCCGCGAGAAGGCGCGCGGTCTCGTCCAGCGCGGTCGCCACGCCCGAGGGATCCACGCCCTGGATGAACCGTTGCGAGGCGTCGGTGTCCAGCCCGAGGCCTCGGGCCGCGTCCCGCGTCAGCTCGGGCGAGAACTCCGCCGACTCGAGGATCACGCGCGTGGTCGCGTCGGTGATTCCCGAATCCAGCCCGCCCATGATGCCGGCCAGCGCCAGGGGCTTCTTCCGATCGGCGATGACCAGCACGCCCGGATGAAGCGCTGTCTCGCGCCCATCGAGGAGTATCAGCTTCTCCCCTGCCCGCGCGCGGCGAACCAGGATCGAAGCGCCCTCCACCTTCGAGGCGTCGAAGGCGTGAATCGGCTGGCCGTGCGCGCGAAGAACGTAATTGGTGACGTCGACGACGTTGTTGATGGAGCGGAACCCGGTCGCCTCGAGCCTTTGTCGAAGCCAATCCGGAGACGGCGCGACGCGGATTCCCTCCACGACGCGCGCCATGTAGCGCCGGCAATCTTTGGGGTCCTCGATGGCGACGTCCGGCGCCTTCCCTTTTCCCGCAGCGTGGAGCGGTAGTACGGCCCGGACCTTCGTCCGCGTGATGGAAGCGATCTCGCGCGCGAGGCCGCGCGCCGACATGCAGTCGGTGCGGTTGGACGTGATCTCCACGTCCAGGATCGCGTCGCTGGCGCCGAGCAGGGCCTGGACCGGGCTCCCGATCGCGGGCGCGCCGGGCAGAGGCCAAATCCCCTCCGACTCCGCGGAAAGACCCAGCTCGCGCTCCGAGCAGATCATGCCTTCGGATTCGACCCCGCGGATCTTGCTCTTGCGCAGCTTGGTCCCGTCCGGAAGCTTCGAGCCGATCTGCGCCACGGCGACCGACATGCCGGAGGCGACGTTGGACGCGCCGCACACGATCGAGAGCATGGCGGTCCCGATATCGACCGAGCAGAGGCGGAGCCGGTCGGCATTGGGATGCGGAGACACCGCGAGCACGCGCCCGACGACGATCGCGGGATCCAGCGACGCGCCCTTCTCGATCGAGGCGACCGGAAACCCGCGCATCGCGAGCGCGTGCGCCAGGGCTTCGGGCGTGGGCGGGAGGTCGGCCCAGTCGCCGAGCCAGCCCCACGTGAATTTCATCGCGACCCCCTAGAACTGATGCAGGAAGCGGACGTCGCCCTCATAGAAGAGGCGGATGTCCGGGACACCGTGACGCAGCATGGCGAGACGCTCGATCCCCGCGCCGAAGGCGAATCCGGTCCATCGCTCGGGGTCGTAGCCCACCGCGCGAAACACGTTCGGATGGACCATCCCGGCCCCGAGGACTTCCAGCCATCCTCCCGAGAGCGGCCCGCATACCCCGCAGCCCTTCCCTCCGCAGAAGAAGCAGCGGATCTCCACCTGGGCGCCCGGCTCGACGAACGGAAAGTAGGACGGCGAGAAGCGCATCTCGGTCTCGGGGCCGAAGTAGAGCTTGAGGAAATGGTCGAGCGTCCCCTTCAAATCCGAGAACGTCACGTCTTCGTCCACGTAGAGCCCCTCGACCTGATGAAATTCGAAGTGATGCGTCGCGTCCACGGCCTCGTTCCGGTAGACGCGCCCGGGGCAGATGATGCGCACAGGCGGCTGCCTCGTCTCCATGGCCCGAATCTGCACCGAGGACGTGTGGGTCCGGAGCAGGGCGTCGGGCCTCAGATAGAAGGTGTCGGTGATGGCCCGGGCAGGGTGCCCTTCGGGCATGTTGAGCGCGCCGAAGTTGTGCCGCTCGTCCTCGACCTCCGGACCTTCGGCGAGCGCGAATCCCATGCCGTGGAAGATGCCCCGGACTTCGCGAAGGATCTGGGAGATGAGGTGCTCGTGGCCGCGTGGAACGGCCCGCCCGGGAAGCGTGAGATCGCTCCCAGAGCCGTCCCGCGCCTTGGAGGCGGCTGGGTCCAGGCGCGCGCGCGATTCCTCGTAGCGGCGCTCGAGGCTCTCGCGGAGCTTGTTGGCGCGCGCGCCTACGGACGCGCGATCGCCGGGCGAGAGGTCCTTGAGCCCGCGGAGGATCCCGGTCAGCTCGCTCTTCCGGCCGAGCCAGCGGACGCGCGCCTCTTCCAGGGCGTCCGCGTCCTGCGCGGCTTCCATCGCCCGCGCCGCTTCGGCCTCCAGGGCGTCGAGCCGCTCGATCATGGGCTGCGCCTCAGGCTGCGGCTTGTGCCTGCTTCGCGACCTCGGCCAGACGGGCGAACGCAGCGTCGTCCTTGATGGCGAGGTCGGCCAGGATCTTCCGGTCGATGTCGATCTGCGCCACCTTCAAACCTCTAATGAACGTGCTGTACGAGAGACCGTGAAGACGGGCGGCCGCGTTGATGCGGACGATCCAAAGTCTCCTGAAATCGCGTTTCTTCGCTCTGCGGTCGCGGTAGGCGAACTGCAGACTGCGCATCAGGGTCTCGCGGGCGGTCTGGTACAGCTTGCGCCTGCCGCCGCGGTTCCCCTTCACCGCGATCATCACCTTCCGGCGGCGCTTCCGTCCCGGGACGACGGTTTTTGTGCGTGGCATCGGTCGTTACCTCTTCATGGGCGGTGTCCGAGACTCAGGATCAGCCGCCGTAAGGGAGTAGTTTCTGCATGCGCCGACGTTCGGTCGGCTCGACAATGGCCGGAGCGTGCAGGCCGCGTTTCCGCTTGCGCGACTTCGAGCCCAGATTATGCCGGGCGTACGCCTTCGCCCGCTTCAGCTTTCCCGTGCCCGTCCGCTTGAAGCGCTTCGCGGCGGCGCGGTTCGTTCTCATCTTCGGCATGGTCGACTCCTAGCTCCGAGGCGCCTGCGGCTTCGCGGCCGCGGTTCCCTGGGTTGACGGCGACTTCGCGGCCGCTGGGGCCGGCTTCTTCTCCGACACTCTCGAGGCAGCGGGCGCCGGCTTCTTCTCGGGCGGCTTGACCACCGTCGAGCGCGGCACCATCAGGAGGACCAGGTTTCGCCCTTCGAGGCGCGCCGGGTTTTCCACCTGCCCTACCTCTTCGAGGTCCTTCACGACGCGCTCCAGGAGCCGGAAGCCTGAATCCGTGTGGGCCATCTCCCGCCCGCGGAACGTCACCGTGAACTTCACCTTGTCGTGCAGCTCCAGGAAGCGGCGTCCGTGGTTCACCTTGAACAGGTAGTCATGCTCCTCGATCTTCGGGCGCAACTTGACTTCCTTGAGGTGCGTGACGTGCTGCTTCTTTCGCGCCTTCTGCAGCTTCTTGTTCAGCTCGTATTTGTACTTTCCGAAGTCCATCACCCGGCACACCGGGGGGCGGGCGGTCGGCGAGATCTCCACCAGATCCAGCTGGCGCTCCTGCGCGAAGGCCAGAGCCTCGCGGATCGCCAGAATTCCCACCTGTTCCCCATCCGGCCCGATCACGCGAACCGTCGGGATGCGGATGCGATCGTTGACGCGGACCTCTTTGGTTGTGGCGATAGTTCGTTCCTCCTCTCGCAGCGGGGATGGTTGTCGAAGGGGGGCCGGCGGGTGAAAAGAGAGCGGGCGGACGATGCGAAGCCCTCGCATCATGCGCCCGTCGGCGGTGCCTCCCGCCGAGTTACGGCGAGAATCTCTTTTCGAGAACCCCGGTAGCTTGTCGCCTCGGGGTGAGAAGCCGGCGGCTCCTGCTTCGTGTTGTGCCGGGAAGTCTACTTCCTGGACCTGTCCTCGGCAATCACTTTCTCGAGGAACTCCTCGAGCTTGAGGGTGCCCTCGCTCCCCTTGTGGCGGCTCCGGAAGGAGACGGTCCGCTCCTCCAACTCGCGCTTTCCGAGAACGAGCATGTAGGGAGTCTTGAGCATCTCGGCGTCGCGGATCTTGGCCCCGATCTTCTCCTCGCGCAGATCCGCCTCGACCCGGATGCCACGGTCCAGGAACAGGCGGCGGATCTCCTCCGCGTACGGAACCTGCGCCTCGGCGATCGTGAGGATCTTGACCTGGACCGGCGCGAGCCAGACTGGGAAGTCCCCGCCGTAGTGTTCGATCAGGGTGGCGAAGAAGCGCTCCATGGAGCCCAGGAGCGCCCGGTGGATCATGAAGACTTGGTGCTCCTGCCCGTCGTTGCCCACGTACTGCACGTCGAAGCGCCGGGGCAGGTTGAAGTCGAACTGGATGGTGGAGCACTGCCAGCTGCGCCCGATGGCGTCGGTGAGCTTGACGTCGATCTTCGGGCCGTAGAACACGGCCTCCCCCACGGCGCGGTGATACGCGATGCCCGCGGCCTGAACGACGCGCTCCAGGGCCCCTTCGGCCAGCGCCCATTCCTCGTCGGATCCCATGTAGTCCTGCTTCTTGCCTGGGTCGCGAACGCTCAGGTCCACCTGATAGTCCTTGAAGCCGAAGGTGTCGAGCATGAAGCGGACGAACTCCAGCACGCGGGTCAGCTCGGGCTCCACCTGCTCCCGGGTGCAGAAGAGGTGCGCGTCGTCCTGCGTGAATCCCCTCACTCGCGCGAGGCCGTGGAGCACGCCGGATTTCTCGAGCCGATACACGGTGCCAAGCTCCGCGAGCCGGATCGGCAGATCGCGGTACGAGTTCTTCCGGCGCTTGAAGATCAGCACGTGGAAGGGGCAATTCATGGGCTTCAGCACGTACTCCTTCTCATCCACGTTCATGAAGTACATGTTCTCGCGATAGAAACCCGTGTGCCCGGATTGCTCCCAGAGATCCACCTGCGCGATGTGCGGCGTGTTCACGAGCTGGTAGTCGCGCCGGAGGTGCTCGTCCTTCCAGAAGTCCTCGATCACCCGGCGCATGGCGGAGCCGTTCGGGTGCCAGAAGATGAGCCCCCCGCCCGCCTCTTCGTGAATGCTGTAGAGGTCCAGCTCCTGCCCCAGCTTCCGGTGGTCCCGCTTCTTCGCCTCCTCCAGCCTCGCGAGGTGCTGCTTCAGTCGCTCCTTCGAGGGGAACGCGGTGCCGTAGATCCGCTGGAGCATGGGCCGTGTCGAATCGCCCCGCCAGTAAGCGCCCGCCACGCTCAGGAGCTTGAAGCTCTTGATCACGCGGGTGCGTGGGACGTGGGGGCCGCGGCAGAGATCGGTGAAGAAGGAGTGGGTGTAGGTGCTGACCGTATCGTCGGGAATGCCCTCGAGAAGCTCGACCTTGAAGGGCTCGTCCTTGTCCTTGTACTGGAGCATCGCTTCGGAGCGGTTCATCTCCGCGCGAACGAAGGGATGGTCCTCCTCCGCGATCGTGCGCATCCATTCCTCGATCTTGGCGAGATCCTCGGGCTGGAAGGGCCGGTCCACCTGGAAGTCGTAGTAAAAGCCGTCGTCGATGGCGGGGCCGATCGCGAACTTGGCTTCCGGGAAAAGCTTGAGCACGGCCGAGGCCATGAGGTGCGCGGTGGAATGCCGGAGTACTTGTAAACCTTCCGGCGTATCCAGGGACAGGAGCTCGAGGCGTCCCGATTCCCGGATCGGCGTGTGGAAATCCACGATCGTTCCGTTCAGCCTCGCGGCGACGCCGCGTCCGAGACCGTCCGGATACTGGCTGCGGAGGATCGCGCCTAGCGTGGCGCCTTCAGGCGCCTCGAGGGAACGGCCGTCGATTTCAAGCTTCACGTTTTGCAATGTCGTGGTCATTGGGAAGTGAGTGAAATGGTGGGCGATAGAGGACTTGAACCTCTGACCCCCTGCATGTCAAGCAGGTACTCTAGCCAGCTGAGCTAATCGCCCTCCGTTGCAGACTACCAACGTTCTCGAGTCGGTGGATCTTACCCGAATACCGTGCCAAGTCAAGGCGCTGCGGGAGCCAATGGCGTGGACAGCGCCGCGGGCGCGATCGCCGAGCTGTCGGGCAGAACCTCGTAGACCAGCGCGCCCTGGCTCTCGAACACGCGGCGGAACCCGGGCACCCGCGCGTCCGGCTCGGCGAGCGGCCTCACGCCGGCGCGGAGCGCCATCTCGGCTCCCGAAACCAGGAGATAGCGCGCTCCCGCCTCCCGCGCCGCGCGGTGGAGAGCCGGAGGCGAGTCCGCCTGCGGAATCGGGGCGAACCGCATTCCCGATAGGAAGGCGACGTGGGGCTTTCTCGCGAGGAGGATCTCGCCCGCCGCGTGAGCCTTCAAGTAGTCGGCGGCCTGGAGCGTCTCGTACGGGCCGGCCTGGAGCGACTCCGGATTTCGAGGGTCCTGCGTCATTGCCTTCGCCGCGAGCGCGCCCGGGATCCAGATCAGGAAGAACCCGAGGATCCGAACCGGGAACCGCCGCTCGATACCGGAGACGAGTCTCGTGAGGCGCTCCCACCCGAGAGGCGCCAGGGCCGGAGCCGAGTAAAAGGCCAGCATCGGCAGCGAGAATCGGGCGCCGTAGAAGACCGGGACGAGCGTGAGGAAGTAGAACAGACCGAACAGGAGGTAGGCTCCCCAGAGCCTCGATCGCTGCTGGAGCGCGACGAGGAGGAGGCCCGCGGCCGCGAAGAGTCCCCAGGGCTTGGCCAGAAGCTCCGTGAAATCCCGCTTCAGATGCTCGAGCGTGTTCGCGACCATCGCGCGCGCGAAGCGCGCGGGATCGAGGCGCACGACATCCGCGAAGGAGTGGATCTTCCGGTCGCCGCCGTAGAAGAAGTGCTCCCAGTTTCCCTGCCCGTACACCGAGAATCCGACGTTCGTCCAGTTGCTGTTGGTGAGCGGGTTGCCGGTGTGCGCCGCGTTCACGAGGAGCCACGGCGCCGCCGCGAGGAGAAACCCGGCGCTCCAGACTCCCGCCCGCGTCCACCGCGCGGCCGTCGGAAGATCGCGATCCAGGAGCGCTACCAGCGCGACCACGGCGCCGGGCCAGAGAAAGAGCCCGTTGTATCGCGTCGAGAACGCCCATCCCGCCAGGAGGCCCGATGCGAGGACGGCGGTCCTACCCGGCCGCTCTCCGCCCAGGATCAGGGCGATCGAACCGGTCGCCAGCGCGAAGAAGAACATGTCCGTGCCGACCTCGTAGACGTTCACGAGAAACGTCGGATTCGAGAGCAGGAGGAGGACGCTCAGGAGTCCCAGGACGGAGCCGAGCAGCCGCCGGTGCACCCGGAACACGCACCACAGCGCCGCGCACGCGGAGAGCACTCCGAGGAGCTGGGCCGCGCGGAAGAGATCCAGACCCACGAAGGACAAGGCCGCCACGACCAGGGGGTATCCCCAGCCCTTCGTGTCGAAGTGCTCGATGAGAATCCGTCCCTGCTTCAGCGCGGCCGCGGCGGGCCCATACTTCCAGTAGAAATCGGTCTCGACGCCATAGTTCCCGAGGCTGTGGAGCGTGAAGGCCTGGTAGGCCCAATAGACTCCGTAGACCAGGATGCTCCCGATCGCGATTCTCGCCATTCTGAGATCGGCTCTCTGGATCGAGCCGGAGGAAGGCGGCTCCGGCCGGCGCCGCGCGCCCGGGCGCGAGGAGGGATTTCTCTTCGGAGGCTTCGTCAAAGCGAGCGGTCCACAGCCCTCGCGATGTGCCGGAGCTGGCCCGCCAGAGCGGCGAACTGCTCCGGGAAGAGCGATTGCGGGCCGTCACAGATGGCGCGCTCGGGATCGTGGTGGACCTCGACCAAGAGTCCGTCCGCCCCCGCCGCGATCGCGGCCCGCGCGAGCGGAACCACCTTGTCGCGCACTCCGGCCGCGTGGCTGGGATCCACGATGACCGGAAGGTGGCTCAGGGATTTCGCGACCGCGACGGCATTGAGATCGAGCGTGTTCCGCGTGTAGGTCTCGTACGCGCGAATGCCGCGCTCGCACACCATGACGCGATCGTTGCCGCCCGAAATGACGTACTCGGCGCTCATGAGCCACTCGTCCACGGTCGCGGAGAGGCCCCGCTTCACCATCACCGCCTTCTCGGTCTTCCCCAGCTCGCGAAGGAGCGAGAAGTTCTGCATGTTGCGCGCTCCTACCTGCAGGATGTCCACGTAGCGCTCCATGAGGGCGATCTGGCTCTTGTCCATGATCTCGGAGATCACGAGGAGCCCGTTCTGATCGGCGACCCGGCGAATCAGCTTGAGCCCTTCCTCGCCGAGCCCCTGGAACGAATAAGGCGACGTGCGCGGCTTGAAGGCTCCGCCGCGGAGCACGCGGGCGCCCGCGGCGCGGACCGCGGCCGCCGTCTTCACCATCTGCTCCTCGGACTCGATGGTGCATGGGCCCGCCATGAGGACGATCGAGGAGCCCCCGATCTCGACGTCGCCGATGCGGAGCACGCTCGTCTCGCGGCGGAAGCTCCGGCTCGCGAGCTTGAAGGGCTCGGGAATGCCCATCGCCTCGGCCACTCCGGGCATCACCCGAACGTCCTCGAGGGGGGGCAGCGCTCCGTCCCCCACCGCCGCGAGCACGATCGGGCCCTTGGAAGGCGCCCGGACGACCTGAAAGCCCAGGTCGCGGAGCTTCGCCTCAACCGCGTGGAGTTGTTCCGGAGTCGCATTCGGATGAAACGTGATGACCATTCGCTCCTCGGAAACAGAAACGCCCACTGTCCGTTCATCGACAGTGGGCGGGGCCTCAGCGCGCACCGGGCTCAGTCATCCCCGGCGCTCGGGCCCCCGACGCCAGGTCCACCCGTAGCGGAACCCATTGAAGCGAACGCTCATGGAACGGTGATCCTCGATGATCGAAGACGGGCCGACACGCTCATGGACAGCCTAGCATCCCCCCCCGGCGAGGGTCAATCGTCCCGGCGGCTCAGAGCATCTCCGGCGCGGGATCGTCTTCCCGGGCATAGGCCGAGAACGCGATCCACTTCCCCGCCGGGGCACGCAGCATGCGCACGATCACATCGCGGTCGACGGATTGAGGTCCGACGTCCGGATTCTGGTATCGGAATCCGGCGCGAACCGTCCGGATTTCCAAGGTGGAGTCGCGCGGGACGAGCGCGCCGGGCGCGGAGAGCGAGACCGCGCGCACGGCGTTCCGATAGACCACCGACCGGAAGGAGGATCTCCGCGCCGCCTGGAAGAGAGAGTCCGCGGTTTCGTCCTGGGCCTGAGCCCACAGGGAGTCGGCGGAGCGGTGCTGGACCATGGAAATCGCGCTGAGGGAATCGATCGTGCCCATCCGCAGACGGATCGGAGCCTCGATCCGAATCACGCGGGCTCCCACGAGCGAATTCGTCGAGGCGAGACACGCCGAGCGGTCGGCGATCTCCTTCTCGTCGCGCCGCACGAGCGCTCGCAGATAGGCGTCTGTGGCCTTCCGGACTTCCCGCACATCGGACGCCTCGCGCGAGCAGCCCGCGAGGAGGAGCGTCAGGCATGCCGCGGCGCAGAGGAGCGCGGATCGCCCGCGAGCCGCTGCCGCGTGGAGCGCACGCGTGTCACGTCCGCTTGATGACACGCATGTTCCGGCGTCCCGGCGTTTTGATCCCCTTCGCCATGTTGTAGAGGCGCCGCATGTTCATGAAGTGGACTTCATTGTAGAACTCCATCCCCTCGTAGGCGCCGAGGTAGCCCCAATCGCGGATCTGGGTGAGCGACGTTCCCCATGCGGCGACCTTGGAGGCCTTTTCCCGGGCGTCGAGAAGGTAGTGATTCGTGAACTGGATACCCTCCAGAGCGGTCTTGCCGATTTCGCCGTGGCCCGGGACCAGAGTTTCGACCTTGAACGCCGGCGTGAGCAGCGAGTCAAGGGACTTCAGCCAGCCGTCGACACTCATCGCGGGATCCAGGAGCCAGGGGACGGCCCGGTTCGAGACGAGATCTCCGGCGAAGAGGATTCTCTGTTTCGGCAGGTACACGATGAGGTCGCCCGCCGTATGCGCCGGCCAGCCCAGCGAGATCACCTGCACGGGACGCCTCGGACCGCCGTAGGAATTCTGGCGCGAGATTCTCACGAGCTTCGGCGTGATACCCATGCGGCTCAGGGTGTCCCCCCTTTCCCCGGGAGCCCACGCCAGAAGGTGCTGGATCTCGTCCGCGACCTTGGCGTGCGCGATGAAGGTCGCGCCCAGAGCCGCGAAGTAGCGGTCCCCTCCCGTGTGGTCCTCGTGTTGGTGCGTGTTCACCACGTAACGAATCGGCGAAGGCCCGGACCTCGCCCGGATGGTGTCCGCCAGCGCCCGGGCGCCGTGCTCGTCGAATCCCGTGTCGATGACCAGAATCCCGTTTCTCAGCTCCACCCAGCCGGTCCAGACATAGCTCACCTTGGCGGCGTACACGCCGGCGGCGAGCGGACGAACCGTAATCGTGAGCGTCGTGTCGATCACCGGGTGACGCGGCTTCACGAGCGGGCCCAGCCGGATGACGTCGGCGCCAGTGGGCGCGCCAAGGAGGGCGAGCGCGATGGCCGCAAGGGAGCAGGCGAGGGCCAGCCGCCCGCGGGAGTGCAAGCTCGTCATCGGATCCTCGTGCGCATGCGGGAAGTCTACCGCTTTGGGCAGGTGATCTCCAGGGGAAGCCCGTTCAGAAATCCCATCAGGGCTGGATGAACCCTTTCCGGATGGCGTAGCGGACAAGACCTGCCGTCTCATGGATCTCGAGCTTGGTCATGAGCCGCGCTCGGTGCGTCTCGATGGTCTTGGCGCTGAGGGAGAGGACGGCGGCGATCTCTTTGGTGGATTTCCCCTCCGCGATCAATTGCAGCACCTCGCGCTCCCGGCCGCTCAGGGTGTCGGGGGCCTTCTTCTCGTTGGCGAGGTACGCGCGAAGCGCCTGGCGCGAAACCCCCTCGCTAAGGTAGAGCGATCCCCGCGACACTTCCCGGATCGCCTTGACCAGATCCGCCGAAGCCCGCGTCTTCAAGACATACCCCGTGGCGCCGGCGCGGAGCGCGTCCAGGACGTACTGCTCGTCTGGGTAGCTCGTCAGAATGATGGTCTTCGTCTCGGGAGACACCGCCTCGATCTCGCGTGCGGCGCTCAGGCCGTTCAGGACCGGCATCGCCAGGTCCAGGACGGCAACGTCGGGCCGGTGCTTCTCGGCCAGCCTCACCGCCTCCCGCCCGTCGGCAGCTTCCCCGACCACATCGAAATTCTCCCGCTCCAGAATGGTCCGAAGCGACTGGCTGAACATCTGATGATCGTCGGCGAGAAGAATCCGGAGCGGTTTCGTCACACCTTCGGTGGAATCTACATGAGCCAGAAGAGCCCCCTTTTCCGGATCGAAAGGAGCCACGGATGAGAAACCGTGGCGCAGAGGGTCGAATGTAGCTCTGGGCTCTGGCGCGCGGCCAGCGAAATTACGGCGGGGTTCGCCGATCGTGGGATGGCGCGATGGCCGCGCAGGAGATCATGAGAACGCTTTGGCGATGAGCGCCGCGGCGAAGCCGAGCGCGGCCGTGACCGGAATCGTGAGCAGCCAGGCGCCGACCATCGTGCGGGCCACCCCCCAGCGTACTGCATTCAGGCGGCGCGCCGCGCCGACGCCCAGGATGCCCGAGCTGATGACGTGGGTGGTGCTGAGTGGAAAGCCGAGCCGGGAAGCGACCTGGATGACGCTGGCCGCCGTCGTTTCCGCCGCGAAGCCGTGAATGGGTTCGAGGTGCGCGAGCCGAGTTCCCATGGTGTGGATGATGCGCCGCCCTCCGGCCAAGGTCCCGGCGGCCATGGCGCCCGCGCTCAGCGCGATTACCCAGAGCGGGACGTGGAAGGCCGGCAGCACGCCCGCGCTCACGAGAGCCAGGGTGATGATGCCCATCGTCTTCTGGGCGTCGTTGCTCCCGTGGCTGAACGCCATGAACGCGGCCGAGACGAGCTGCGTCCGGCGGAAGATCGGCCCGACGCGCTTCGGCGGCATGGAAGCGAAGAGGCGCACGAGCAGACGCATCAGCCAGAGCGCGGTGAGGAATCCGACGATCGGCGACAGGAAGAGCGGTATCGCGACCTTGTTGAGCAACACGG
This sequence comes from Candidatus Eiseniibacteriota bacterium, assembly GCA_043779525.1. Taxonomy (GTDB): domain Bacteria; phylum Eisenbacteria; class RBG-16-71-46; order SZUA-252; family SZUA-252; genus WS-7. Next base: position 32,105 of record JAYWED010000001.1, read on the forward strand.
ACCAGTGGGCCGCGCTCAGCCCGAGGCTGGCGATACCGGCGCCGAGCAGGCTTCCGATCAGGGCATGGCTGGAGCTGCTGGGAATGCCCCGATACCACGTGATCAGATTCCATGCGATGGCGGCCACCAGAGCCGCCGTGATGGCGTGAAGCGGGATGGAGGAGCCCACGATGCCGCTTCCAACGGTTTTCGCGACCTCGGTGCCACTCATCGCGCCGGCGAAATTGAGCACAGCCGCCATCGCGATCGCCAGCCCGGGACGGAGCACCCGCGTCGAGACGACCGTGGCCACGGCGTTCGCCGTGTCGTGGAATCCGTTGATGAAGTCGAACGCCACGGCGAGCAGGATCAAGACGATGAGCGGCGCTGTGGCGGCGCTAGGCATGTTTGATCACGAGCCCGCGGAGCACGTCTGCGATCGACTCGCAGTCGTCCGTCACTCGTTCCAGGGTCTCGTAGATCCGGCTCCAGGCGATCACCTTGATCGGGTCCTGCGCCCGATGGAACAGATCCTTCACGCCCTCCCGGAGGAGCGCATCGGCCTCGTTCTCCAGGCGATGGATCTCGATCACGCCTTCCTCCAGCCGGCGCATGCTGGAGCGCTTCCGGAGTTTGGGCAGCTCCATGCCGAGCTGCTGGGTGCAGCCGACGATGACGGTCACGAGGGAGCATGCGACCGGCGTCGGCGCCTGGACATTGTAGATGCACATCGCGTCGGCGGCTTCGTAGATATGGTCCATGACGTCGTCGAGGGCGGTCGCGATCGCGATGATGTCCTCGCGATCCAGCGGCGGCATGAAGGTGCGGTTCAGAGCCTCGTAGACGCCGTGGATGATTTGGTCTCCCGTGTGCTCCAGATCGTGCATGCGGCGCACCATCTCCTCGGGGTTCGTGAAGTCCCGGCAAAGCTCCTGCAGCATCTTCGCCGCCTCGATGTTGTTCTGGGCGGCCTCCTCGAAGCGAGAGAAGAAGTCCGTGCTCTGCCTGCGCATCTCGAGTGTCTCCACGTGTTCCTCCTGATCGATTGTGCCCTTCTCCATCACGGTTTCGGGGGATGCGGCTCCTGCTCCGGGTCGGTCTTCCCCAGGACCGAGGCCACGAACCCCGTGGCATCGCTGGCCGGGACCGCGTCCGCCGCCGCATCCGACTCGAACGTCTCCGTCTTGACCATGGCCTCCGGCTTCTCGACCCCTTCCCCCTCGACGCGGGCTTCCTCCGGGCGCTCGGAGACCAGCTCGCGCAATCTTCGGGCCAGCGCGCGCACGACCTCCTGGAGCAGCCTCCGATCCCCTGCCGCCACGTCGTAGAACTCGTCCCGGTGCACCGCGAGCGCGAGACCGTCCTCGATGCACTCGGCGCGCTGGCCCCGTTCGGAATCATCCACGAGAGCCCACGTGCCGAAGGATTCCCCCGGTCCCACTTCCGCGATCGCCTGCGCCCCCGCGGAGAGTCGTACTCTGCCCTGGACCATCATGTAGAGCGCGTCGGCCGCATCCTCCTCGCTGTAGATGGTGTCCCCTTTGGAAAGCTCCACCTCGCGCGCCACTTCGGCAAGCTCGAGAAGCCGGCGCGGGCCCACCTCGTGCAGGAGGTCCGCTCCTTTCAGGATCAGGACACGTTCGACAGCCGTCAACATGGTTCCTTCGCCATGGCCATTAGCTCGTCTCTTACCATCCCCGCCGCATCGCTGTCTCCCGCGAAAAGGCTCCGGTCGAACGTCGGCAGGAACCGGGAGGCCCGGACGGCGCAGGCTCGGAGCCACCCGTCCTCGGATTTCCACGCTCCCTCGATCCAGACGGCGAGCGGATCGTTTCCCTCCACCTGCCCTGTGGGCGGAACGGGAGCCTCTTCGAAGATCTTACGCACCGGACGAAAAAGCTCGCGAGGCAGCACGTGCTCGAGGAACTCGAGGGCGGGCGAAACCGTCTCGCGATCCCGTGACTTGAGCCGGTCGAACACGCCTGTCAGAGGCCGCGGATCGTACCAGCAGGCCAGGGCCTGCAGGGCCCGCTCGAGGGCCATCTCCGCCGATTCTTTGTAGCTGTCGGCCAGGAGCCGCACCTCGGGCGCAGGATGAGACTCCAGCGCGGTGGCGGGATCCTGGCATTCGCGGTAATCGCGCAGCTCGCGCAGGAAGAAGCGATGCGCCACGCGACGAGGAAGGACGGGTCTGCCTCTCCGCTGGCGCATGTGGGCCAGGCCGAAAAGGCCCAGGTGGCGCAGTCTCAGGTCCGTGCTCCGGACCAGAGTCAGGAGCGCATCCACGGCGCCGCGCGTGCCGATCTGCGCGAGAACGCCCGCGGCCAGCGACTGAATGCGCGGCCCGCGAGCCGTATCGAGCATGCGGAGCAGGCCCGGAACGGCCGGAGCGCCCACCGCTGCCACGGCCTCTCTCGCCGCGTAGTGGAGGTCGGGCTCGAGCAGGAGCGGCTGGAGGACGTCCAGGAGCTCGCGCGAGGGCCGCCGGGTCGCGGACAGAAGCGCCGCGGCCCGAACCTCGATGTCGGCATGCGTCAGGAGCGCGCGCAACCGCGGGACAAGCTGTCCGCCGCTCATCGCCCCAAGGGCGCGCGCGGCAAGGAGAAGGCTCTCCGGCGTGCCCGCTTCGATTTGCGCGTCGACCCAGGGGATCGTGAGCGCCGCCCGCGCGTCGCACGGGTGCTCGAACAGCGCCTCGACCGCGAATCGCTTGAGGGCCGCGTCCTCCCCGTCCAGCAGCCTCCGCGCGAAGGCGACGGGCTTCGGGCCCCGCACGATGAGGTACCCCACCGCCGCGTGTCTCAGCCCTTCATGCGGATCGTCGAGGAAGGCCGCGATCTTATTCTCGCGGTCGGGGACGTGCATGGCCCCCATCGCGGAAACCGCCGCCGCGCGCACGCCCGGCCATTGGTGCGCGAGACACACGCGCACGGCCCGGACGATCGCGGGATCGCGGGTCTCGCCGCTGAGCTGAAGCGCGAACACGATACGATCCTCGTCCTCGGCGCTCAGGGCCGTGAGAAGCGCGTGGCGTGCCGCGGGAAGACGCAGGGCGTCCGATGTCGTCTCGGGCTCGATCCATCGGGTGCTCAGCACTTGCCGGAATGCGCCCCCGTACTGGCGCTCCAGAAAGAAGAGCACGACGACCCAGAGCGCGCAGAGCACCGCGGTCAGGATCGCGATCGTCGGCACTGGAACGTGCAGCGCGTGCAAGGCGAGAATCAGGAGGAGTCCTACCGCGGCGTCCGACCAGCGCTCGACGAGGGTGTCGATGGCGGGCTTGATGCGGCGCCGCTCCGTGGGGCGAATCGGCGTGTAGTAGATCTCGCTGGTCGACTTTCCGAGCGTCTGGGACAGAACGCCCTGGAGCGACCTCATCGCGACAACCACCCAGAGTCCGGGGCCGAAGGTGATCCACGAGGCCATGAGGAGCACCGCCGCGGGCTGAAGCCCGGTCGAGACCCCGAGGCCGAGCCTCTGGAGCAGCCATCCGGCCATGCCGAACTGAAACACGAGAGAGAGGGCGTACAGGGCGAAGTAGAATTTGCCCAAGAACTGCGTGAGCGCGTGCGGATCCGGATAGAGACGGAGAATGTAATACTTGAACTGGAAGTCCACGAGGGTCCCCACGACCACGGAAAGCGTGAGCGCGGCCACGAAGATCAGGATATAGGGCGCGCGCGCGATGATCTTCCAGGGCGAGACCGTGGAAGGCACGACCTCGGGACCCATCCGTCGCGACCGATGCCTCTCGACGACGCGTGTCAGGGCGTAGGCCGCGCCCAGTAGCGCCGGTAGCGTCCACAGCAGCCCGACGCGCTGGATGAACGGCAAGGCCCAGGCGGCGACTCCGCCGCCCACGAGCCCTCCGATCAGGCCACATCCCGCCAGCAGCGGGAAGAGCCGACGCGCGCGCCGGGAATCCCAGACGTCCAGCGCCAGCCCCCAGAAGTGAGGGAGGAGCATCATCGCCTGGCTTCCCGTCCAGACGTAGAAGATCGCGGTCGTGAGGCGGCGCGCGTGAGGGAACACGAGCGCCGCGGCGATGCTGCACGCGATCGCCAGATACTGGTTGAAACGCGCGGCCCCGACGCGCTGGAAGCGGCGCGCCACCCGGCTCTCGATCCAGACAAAGCCGACCGACGCCAACGCCACGCCGATGTAGGCGTACGGCAGCGCCAGGGCTCCAAACTCGGCGAGGAACAGGGCGTCGCGTAAGACTTTCGCGATCGTGTACGCACAGAGCAACACGGCCACCAGCGCCGCCATGAGCAAAAGGCGATGGCCCTCTTCCGGCTCCAGGTCCAGCCGGCGCACGACTCGGTCGAAGAGCGGGGCGGAAATCAACGGCACCCAGGTCCCCTAGGCGGCGGCCCGCGTCAGCTGCCGGTACCGACTGCCGATGACCACAGCGAGAATGAGCCAGATGGCGGCCAGCGCGACGTTGACAAGCGCGAACTGGCGAGCGGCAAAGCCCAGCCACGTCGTCCCCGCGAAGACCACGCCAGCCGACAGTACGTCGCCGAAGCGCACGAAGAAGGTGTCGTTGGCCTGCTTCGCCTTGTACTTCGCCTCGCGCGAGGTGGGCAGGTAGAGCGCGTTTCGCGTCGTGTTCTGGAGCGAGTAGTCGATGGAGTTCTCCGCCAGCTTGACCGTGCGGATGAACGCGATCAGCGGCACGAACGCCATTCCCGCGTACCCGATGATGGCCACGACCGGCAGCACGAGGAGCGCGATCCGGACGCCGAGATGCTTGAGCACGCGCGAGACCACCAGCGCCTGGAGGAGCGCCGAGATGATATTCACCACAGTGAAGAAGTTGCCGTAGAACTCCCCGATGACCTTCTTCTCGTCCAGTCCGCCGGCCGCCGCGGCTCCGTGGGCCGCCGTGTAGAGCGCCACGACGGTGCGTCCGAGGATGTACTCGCCGTTCGTGTTGACGAGGTTGTAGATCAGCATGAGGAACGCGATGAGGAGCAGGTAGCGGTCGCTGAAGACGAGCGCGAATCCGCTGCGGCCGCTGACCGGCTCGTCGCCGGATGGCGAGGCCGCCGCCGCCGGGGCACGATGCTTCTTCTCGCGAATATTCACGACGTTCGTGAGCAGCATGCACACGCCCAGGAGGCCCGCCGCCCCGAGCATGAAGGGGTATGGCCCGTACAGCTTCACGAGCTGGCCGGTGACGAAAGAGCCCGCGATGGCCCCGAGCGAGGCGCCGATGCCCACGATCGCGAAGAGCCGCTGGCCCTGCTCCACCGTGTAGAGGTCGTTCGCGAACGCCCAGAGCTGAGCGATGACCATGAGGCTGAAGATCCCGACCCAGATGAAGAACGCAACGCCGACGGGCACGCCGGCCTGGCTGAGCGCGAAGAACGCCACGAGACACGCGATGAAGAAGAGCGTCACGCCGTTGATCAGGCGGACGCGCGACACCCGCGATGCGAAGGCGCTGTAGAGCGGCACGAGGAGGATCAGGAGCCCCGCGGTCGCCGCGGCGCTGTAGCTCTTCACCTCCGCTCCTCCCGGAACGCTCAGAATGAGCGGCTCGCGGATGGTTTTGAGGAGGTAATAGGCCGCGAGAAGCACGAAGATGTTGAGCATCAGAAGGAGCGCGGTCATGCCCTCTCCGGCACGGACGTCGGCGAACGTGCCGAGCAGGCGGTCGAGAGGTCCCCGATGGGATTTGTCCGGCGTTCCGCGCGATGCGGTGGAAGCGTTCGTCTGCATGTTCCCTACCTCCTGTTCGTCCGCGAGGTCCGGGCGCGTCGCGCATTGCCCGGGGGCGGCTTGGAGAGAAGCCGGTCGCTGGCCGACGTCGAATCGACCTTGGCGGCGGGCGGCAGCATCGCCGCGGCGGTGTTCCCCTTCATGGTCTCCGAAGGCCCCTTCGCGGGGGCGATGGGGACTTTGTGCTGGTCGATCTTCGGGATGCCGTATCGATTGAGGTCGATCAGCACCTTGTCGATCAGCTTCACGCTCGCGTCCTTCTCCACGGCGTAGGTGTAGAAGTCCCCGCCCCCGAACCACAGGCGCAGATGCGTGAAGTTGAACACCTGGGCCGCGGTCACGTTCTCCGGTTTCACGATGGATCCCGCGACCTTGTACTCGCTGAAGAGCTGCGCGCTCTGGGCGGCGCTCGGGATGTGGTGCAGCGGCGCTCCGGCTCCGCCCGTGACCAGCGTGATGAGGACCGCGTCCGGCCACGTGAGGAGGGCGCGCTGGTAGGCGTGCTCGTGCCCGCTCGCGATGATCGAGATGCCGGCGTCGTGCAGCGCCCGGACCATCCGCTCACGCCTCTCGACCAGCACCGCGTCGGTCTGCCACTCCATGCGGTGGACGCTAGCCGAAAAGGGCGGATGGTGCATCATCACGATCACGGGGCCGCGATGCTCCTTGACCCGGGCCACCAGCCACGTGAACTCCTCGTCGGAATATTTGACCTGCACCTCGCGGGTCCAGTGCCTTCCCGGATCCACGATCGGATTGGAATCCAGGGCAATGAAGCGCACCCAGCCGTCGGCGGTGTCGAAGCAGTAGTAGAGGCGGTCGCCTCCGACCGGTAGTCCGGTCGCGGTCCGCCAGTTCTCCACCCCTTCCACCGTGTAGGTCCGCTCGTGGTTTCCGGCGACCGGGAAATACGGAACGCGCGACGTGAGCGGCTCCGTGATACGCAGGAAGCGTTGCCACTGCGCGGGATACCGGCCATCCGCGACCAGGTCTCCCGTGTTGATCACCGCCGTGACGGTCTGGCCCTTCGTGCGGAGTGAATCGATCTTGGCCATCATGGCTTTCAGCACCTGGTGCTCCCGCCCCCACTTCGGGCTGTGCCCGATGATTCCCGGAATGTCACGAATGAGCGCCAGGTCCGGGACGAGTCCCTTGACGAGCACCAGAGGAATCGTGACCAGGCCGCGCGCGATCCGGACCGGATTGAGTGAGAACATCCGGCGGATGTGTATGAGATCGGGATAGAGGCGGGAGGTGCGAAAACCCGGACGGTTGTCCCCGAACACCATGATGTTGAGCGTGTCGGCGGTGAATCCGTTGCGCAGCCTGCCCAGATAGCGGCGGGCGGAGTCCCCCGTGCCCGGCACGAAGCCGATCGCCGTATCGCCGAACATCGGATGGAGGGGCGCCGACTGGGGGCGCAGGGCGTCCCGTTCGGCCTGGGTGCTATCCGCCTGGACCGGCGATACCGTGTGTGTTCCGTACTGGAGCTTCCCGACGTGTCCGCAGCCTGAGATGAGGAGCGTGATGGCGGCGGCGACCGCGGGCGCCGAGGCGGCCGCGGCTCGGCGCGCCCACCGGCGTCGTCTCCGGTCCGGACGGCTTCCGATCGCGCGGCCCACTATTCGTGCCTTACGCGCGAAACGACCCATACGGCGTCGCGCCGGATCAGCTCGACGTGGGTCGATCGAGCGCGGTTCCCCGCGATCCCGATTTCCAGCGACAGGCGCGAATGGCCGCCTGCCATCTCGTTGAGAGGCATCTCCGCGCGGTCCAGGCGCACGCGTTTGTGCTCCGCGGCTCCCCCCTCGGAATCGAAGGAGACTTCGTATCCGCGAGCGCCGGCGAGTCCCAGGTCCACGGCAAGGTCGTGAAAGCGGAGCGCGCCGTACTCGACCGCGAAGAAGTCCAGCGGTGCGACCCGTCCGAACCAGTGCCGCGCGATCTTGTCGCGGCGCTGGATCAGACTGCGCAGGAGGTACTCGCGCGCCCGAGGATCGTCGTACCCGGCCGCGTCAACGGCCGCCGCGATCTGGGCGTTGGAAAACGAGGCCACGATCTTCGCTCCCCAGTATCCGTCGCGGTCGGTCATTTCTCGAAACACGGGGTTGCTCCACTCCGTGAATTTCTCGGGCTCGTAGACGGTCGATTCGAAATTTCCGACGGACGGGATGCCGGTTTCCTGATGTGCCCTTCTCCAGGGCTCCACCACGAAACCGAGCGTCACGAGGCGCCGGCCGATCCACCCGACGTCGATCAGATTCTCGTACCCCTGCCAGAGTGCCTTGGGCCCGTTTGCCTGCGCGCCGAAGGAGGAGCCGACGTCGAGAAGGTAGTGGTGCACGTGGCCCAGGCTGTCGTGCGTCGCGGCGAAGGTGTCGAGGTAGTTGGCGTCCTTCGTGTCCCAGAATCCGAGCCATGAGGCGATGACGTAGAGGCCGCGAAGCTCGCGGCGGTTGACGTGCGAATACCAATCGTTGGCATCTCCGGGCCGGCGGCGGCGCGAGCTGGGCGCCCCCAGAGCATGGCCGGAGAGAAACAGGCTGCCGATCCCCGAGTAGCTGCCATCCTCGAAGACCGCTCCCCGCGTCAGCAGGGTGTTCAGGTTCGTCTCGGTGAACTGCTCACCTTTCGCTCCGCTGAGGAGGTCCGGATCAATCTTGAGGTCGCTGCGCTTGAACCGGACGGACTCGTTGTGGGGCACGTTGTATCCCGCGGCGTGGAGCAGGGTGCGCGCCAGCATATCGGCGCCCGAGCTCAATTGCGGGTAGCCGCGGGGGTCCAGCTTGATGAGCCACTTCTTGCCGGCCGCGTCCTTGATCTGAAATCCCGCGGTCTCGCCGCCGTGCTTCGCGTGCCTTATGGTCCAGGGCTTTGCGGGCAGGAGCGTGGAGTCCGGTCCCAGCGCGAGCTGGGACGCGGGCACCGCGCGCATGTGATTGCGGTTCGTGAACCAGGTCGAGTTCGGCACCTCGTCGAACGCGTTCACGTCGACCGCCTCGCGACGCGTATGGGCGCCGAGTGCTCCGCTGGCGAGCAGCAACTTGTCCGGGATATCGAAGGCGTGCTCGAAGGGACCGAACACGCATTCGCGCAGATAATAGCTCCAGAGGCCAGGTTCCCAGTCGGGCGGCTGCGCGATCGGGACCGTGTCCAGGTCGAGCCACGTGCTGTCCGCGAGCACCGTGGCGGAGGAGTAAGCCGCGCCCTCCCCTCGAGCGCTTGCGGCGTGGTCCCCGGCCTCAGCCGGGAGCGCAAAGAACGCGAGCGCGGGAAGGACGGCGAGAAGCGCTGATGCGGTTAGGCCGGACCGCGCCGTCCATGACCGAACGGAGGCCCGCATCAGAAATCGCTCCCGAGCTGGAGGTTCACTTCCAGTCCTTCGTCGCTCTTCCCGATCTCCAGCCGCGCGGCGGATCCCTCGCTCATTCCCAGTCGCAGACCCCCGCCGTACGAGTGATGCATGGTGGAAAGGGCGAAGGCGCTTGGGCCCGGCGCGACCGCTCCCAGCTCGTAGAGCGCCAGGGCACTCACACGCTGCACGATGGTCCACCGGTACTCCACGTGTCCCAGTACCAGCTGCCGGTCGCGAAAGCGCTCACCTGGGTAGCCGGCGAAGCGAAACGGTCCGTCGCTGTTCGCCAGCCGGTAGTACGGGAGCGTCGTTGTGCTCCCGGTCGGATCGACCCCCGTGTACACCCCGCGCAGCGCGATCACGCGCCGCTTCGCGAACACCGGGACGTACGCGCGACCTTCGAAGAGCCACTGGTTGTAATCGGGGTCGCGGGCGCGTAGACCCGCCGCGTGCGTCAGCTCGACACGGGCGTGGATTCCGAGCGAGGGGTCGCGCGTGTCGTCGAGCGCCGCGAAATCGCCACTCACGCCGTACAACAACTCCTTTGTCGCAACGTGCTCGAATGGCACGCCTGTCGGGAATACGGTCTCGAGCAAGGGCTTGCTGCGATAGCCGCGGCGCGGCCCCATGCTCGAGAAACCGCCGACCAGGCGCAGCTGCCGGAGCCGCGAGCGCCCCAGGAGCAACGCCGCCTTCGCGTTCGTGGATTCGAGCAGATAGTACGAGAGGTCCGACTTCGGCGTCTCGTTGCCGATGCCGAAGAAGTGCCGGTTGGGCTTGAAATCGTAGGTTGCCCCAAGCCGGAAGGCGACCGGACGCCGATCGTGGATCACCTCGGTGAGCCTGGCGCGACGGCGATCGATGGTGGACCAGGTGCCGCCGAGGGTGAGCTTGGAGTCGGTGACGGGAAACCCCACCCATTTGATGGCGGGCCCGATCCCGACGTCGCTCACGCCTCCGAGCTCGAACGCCGGCCCGAAGCTGATCCCTGGACGAGGGGGGGCGTGGCTCGCGTTGCGGTCGTGAATACGATCGCCGTATTGGTCGGCTAGCGCTTCGATCCCTCGCGTCATGAGACGCAGCGGGAGAAAGACGATCCGGAACGGCATGCGCAGCACGGTCTCCCATACGCGCGCGTGGTCCGGCGGGGCGACGCGCGCCCCGGTGGCCGCGGGAGCCTCGGGGGGTGCATCCGGCGCCACCCAGGTCGAATCCCCGAAGTGCGGTTCCGCGCTCGCGCCTCGCGCGGCGCATGCGGATCCGCATATGAAGAGCGTGAGCGCGATTACGAAAGCACGGTCCCGCATTGTTATACCCTCAGACGTTTGGCCAGCTCTTCGCGTAGTGCCTCCTTGCCCGAATCGACGGCTGCGGCAACTTCAGCTCTCTTGCCGTCGATGAACGCCGGGACCTCGTCCATGGCGTCGTTCACCTTATCTCTCATTTCGCGGCCCTTCGCCGCAACCAGCTGACGCATATCCTTACCCGACCGAGGCGCGTAGAGGAGCGCGACGACTCCCCCAATAAGCGCGCCAACCGCAAACGCAGCGACAATACCACCTACCTGGGTACCTCTGTCTTCAGACATTATTCTTCCCCTCCGTCGCTTGGCGACGTGCTTGGTTTCGACGGCTGCGATGCGCGAGGACCCGTAAAACGGCGGAGACCCCAACGCGAAACAGATCCATGTTTCTCGCCAGTCGGAACACGGGCGCCTCGACGACGACACCCACTGCGTTCACGACACGTTCCGCGCGACTCCTCCACTGGCGCAACGTGCTCACGATCTCGTCCACTTCCCGCATGTGGCCGTTCGCCCGCTCCACGAGCGTATTGACGTTGCGCACCAACTCACGGCTCTCGCCGACCAGGACGTCCAGGTCAGCCTTCACCTCCCCGATCGTGACCACCAGGCGCTCCACCTGGCGCTGCGCCCGGAACACGACGGGAATGAGACAGGCCACGAACACGACGAAGGCCGCCGAGGCGACGAGGAGAGCTATTTGGGGCGCGGCTGACACACCAGGCCTGAGCCTAGAGCGCCTTCCTGCCCGAGATGATGCGGAACAGAATGACGATGATGGCGATCACGAGCAGGATGTGGATCAACCCGCCCATGGTGTACGCCGTGACGAGGCCCAAGAGCCACAGGATCACAAGTATTACCGCGAGCGTCCAGAGCAATGGCTCCTCCTCATGATTGAGAGATCATCCGCAGGCCGGGGAGGGCTGACCGCCCCTCCTCGACCCGCCTGAAGCGGAGGCGAGCTACATCTGCAGCCCAGCCCTCCGGTATTTCTGCTAATGGGCCCTCACGGCTTCGGCCCTACGTTAGGACAATCCCAAGTTGTGTGACCTAAGACCTGATAAAGATAGTCGCATGTTGCGGTCCGGCGCCATTCGGTCATTACCTGGATTGGCTATCGGGAGAAGAATGACGTGGAACTACGGGGATTCGGGGCGAGGGGCATGGTTCGAGGGTCGCAGGTAGTAGCTCTCTGTGAGGGATGATTCGAAGTAAGTGCCCCCGGGGTGAGTCGAACACCCGGCCAACGGTTTAGGAACCCGCTGCTCTATCCGTCTGAGCTACGGGGGCGCAAAGAGTTACGCGCGAACTATTCTACACCATGTTTGCTCATCGGACCCAACCCCGCGGCGCGGGC
>JAYWED010000002.1:0-15590 GCA_043779525.1 Candidatus Eiseniibacteriota bacterium
GGCTCGGCGTACGCGGTGATCTTGAAGTACCACTGCTCGAGGTCGCGGATCTCGACCGTGGTGCCGCAGCGCTCGCAGGCGCCTTCCACAACCTGCTCGTTGGCGAGCACGGTGTTGCACGAGGGACACCAGTTGACCGCGCCCTTCGCGCGATAGGCCAGCCCGCGCTCGTAGAGCTTGAGGAAGAGCCACTGCGTCCACGTGTAGTACGAGGGATCGCACGAGGCGATCTCGCGCTCCCAGTCGTAGGAGAGGCCCCAGTGGACCAGCTGCTCCTTCATGCGCGCGATGTTCTTCTTCGTCCAGGTGGCGGGATGAATCTGGTTCTGGATCGCCGCGTTCTCCGCGGGCAGCCCGAAGGCGTCCCATCCCATCGGCGTCAGGACCGAATGCCCCTGCATGCGCTTCAGTCGCGTGACGACGTCTCCCAGGATGTAGTTCCGCCCGTGGCCCACGTGGAGATCGCCCGAGGGATACGGGAACATGTTGAGGCAGTAGAAGGGGCGCTCCGCCTTCATGGGGTCTTTGATCTCGAAGAGGCCCTCATCCTTCCAGAGCTTCCGCGCGGCGCGCTCCAGCTCGTGGAACGGATAGGTGTTCCTGCGCGAGGACTCCTCGGCGCCGGCCGCCATGGGATGTTCCTCTCGGATCGACTTATCCACGGATGGCGCGCCTCACGGTCTGAACAAGCGTCGAAGCCAGCTCGGTGTCGCGGATCTCGCCGCGCTTCAGTGCGCGGTCGGCACGATAGACCTGGTCCAGCACCGCGCGGGCCTTGACCACGGCGAGCGGCGCCGAAGGACGGCCGGCGCGGCGGTAGTAGAAGCTCTGCGGCTCCAGGGCCCCGAGGGCGCACTCTGCCAGCGCCCAGAGCGCGCTCGTCCCGCCGACTCCCTCGCGCGACAGGGCTTCGGTCTCGGCCCTCGCTTCGGCCGCGGTTCCCGCGAGCACGGCCTGCGCCCAGCGCTCCACCGAGGCGCCTACCGTCGCCTCGCGCAGCGCGTCGAGGGCGCGCGCGGGAACCCGGCCTTCCGCGTCGGCGTGCGCGGCTAGTTTCCGCATCTCCTGACGGAAGGAGAGAAGGTCGGGAGCGCTTCGATAGATCGTCTCCAGGGTATCGCCCGGAAGCTTCACGCCCTCTTCGCGGGCGATGATGCCCGCCCACTCGAGCCCTTCCCCACCTCGGGCGCGGCAGAGCACGGTGGTCGCGATGGCCGCGAGCGCGCCCAAGAACTTGAGGTCCTCAGGGTCGCGCGACGTCGTGACCAGCACCGATACGCCTTCGCCGGGAGCCTGCGCCCACGCGAGCAGCGTCTCCTCGGTAGCGCTCCCCATCTTGGAGCCTTCGCGGATCCAGACGCGCTGGGCGCCGCCGAAGAGCGAGAGAGTAGCCAGCGCGCTTGCGAGGGTCTCCGCGGCGAGCACGTCCCCCTCGAGGCGCTGGAACTCGGCCCCTTCCGTCGCGGCCCCTGCGCGGAACGCCTCCACGAGGCGGCCGCGCAGGAACTCGTCGGGACCGGCGCCAAGTATCAGGGCCGGCAGCGCGCCCGCGCCAGCGCGCGCCCCCGCGCTTCCGCGCGCGCCCCCGGCTCCGCACAGCAGCGCCTCCGCGTCGCGCAGCGGCGTGACGCCCTCACGGTGCCGGGTCACCATCCCTGCACCGTGCGGCTCACGACCTGATCGGTCAGCTTCTGGATGACATCCCTCCGTCCGTCGGTCTCGGTCTTCGCGGCCTCGCTGCCCACCTGGACCACATTGTACGTGGTTCTCACCGTGAGAGCGTCCTCCTTCCAGAGGTCCTTGTTCTTGACCAGGTCGCGGAAGGAGATCGCCACCGTGAGCACGATCTCGTACTCGGTGGCGCGCTCGGCCGAGGTGTAGCCGAACACCTGGTTCTTGTACGCCACGATGGTGCCGCGCAGGACGGCATTGGCGTCCCGCTCCTGGGCGATGCGGAGATGGCGGTCGTTCAGGAACCCATTCACCATCGACTGCGTGATGTCGTCGGAGAGGCCAAACTCGACCGTGTTGTTCGCGAAGGCGGGGACGGCGACCGTTTTCAAGTAGGCCGGGAGCGCGCTCCGAACCGTGTAGGCGCATCCACCGGCCAGGGCGGCGAGGAGGACGGCGATGCCGAGCCTCGCGAGGAGGCGCGGGGCAAACCGGGCAGCGCTACCCCACATCCGCGGCGGGTGTGTCCTGGAAGCCATAGAGTTTCATTCGGTACCGAAGCTTGTCCCTCTTCATCTGCAGCAGGCCGGCGGTCCGGCTCTGGTTCCCGCCCGAACGGTCGAGGGCGCGCTGGATGATATCGCGTTCGATCTGTCCCAGGGTGCCTTCGAGATCGAACCCCTCATCGGGAATCTGCCCGGACTCGATCACCGAGCGGAGCGTCTGGATCGACGAGGAGTCGCCCTTCGCGGACTGAGGCGTGATGGCGGTCGTCAGATGCTGGGTCACGATCTTGTTCCCCTGAGACAGAAGCACGATCCGCTCGAACAGGTTCCGGAGCTCCCGGATGTTCCCGGGCCACGGGTAGGACAATAACACCTGTTCGGCCGCGGAATCGACCGCCTCGAACGATTTTCCGAACTGCCGGTTGAACTGGGCGAGGAAGTGCTTGGCCAGTGGCAGGATGTCCTCGCGCCGCTCCCGAAGCGGAGGGACCCGGATCGGCACGACCTTGAGGCGGTAGTAGAGGTCCTCGCGGAAGCGCTGCTCCCGGACCATGGTCTCGAGATTCTGGTTCGTGGCCGAGATGACCCTCACGCTGACCGTGATGTCCTTGGTGCCTCCCACGCGCTTGAACGTCATACGCTCGAGCACGCGGAGGAGCTTCACCTGGATGGTGAGCGACATCTCGCCGACCTCATCCAGGAAGAGCGTTCCGCCATCCGCCAGCTCCAGCAACCCCTGCTTCTGCTGCCGCGCGTCCGTGAAGGCGCCCTTCTCGTGTCCGAAGAGCTCCGACTCCAGAAGCTCTCTGGGAATCGCGGCGCAGTTCACCTCGAGCATCGGTTTGTCGCGCCGCGCGGAGAGCTCGTGGATCCAGTGCGCGATCAGCTCCTTGCCGGTGCCGCTCTCCCCTTCGATCAGGACGCTCGTGGAGTCGCTCTGCGCGACCTGCTCCACGATCGTGTAGACCTGCTCCATGGCGGGACTCCGTCCGCGGACGAACTCGCGCGAGAATTTCTGGCTCTTCTCCTGGCGGTGGTGCTGCACCTCGCGGCCCAGGCTCCGCGACGAAAGCTCGCGCTCGAGCACGAGGAGAAGCTCCTCGCGGATCGGCTTTCCCTTGGTGAGATAATCCCGGGCGCCGAGACGCATGGCCTGGACGGCGGTCTCGTGATCGGGCTCGCCCGTGAGCATGACCACGATCTGCTCGGGCCACTGCGCGCGGATCCTCTCCAGCACCTGGATGCCGGTCAGGTCGGGCAGACGGATGTCGAGGAGCACGAGGTCGGCGGGCTCCTTCTCGAGGATCTGAAGCCCGGCCTTCCCCGAATCGGCCGTGAGGACCTGATAGCCCTCCGCCTTCAGCTCGCGCGGAAGGAAATGACGGATCGTCTCGTCGTCATCGATGACCAGAACCGTTGCCTTCATTCAGGCTCCTTGCGCTCAGGCGGCGGCGGGCAGGAGGATGCGGAAGCGGGTCCCCTGCCCCGGCGCGCTCACGACCTCGATCGATCCCCCGTGGCGCTGTACGATCCCGTGCGCCACGAAGAGGCCCAAACCGGTGCCCTTCGGCCGCGTCGTGTAGAACGGCTCGAAGAGATGCGGCAGATGCTCGGGCGATATTCCGGCTCCCGTATCCGAAACCTCGATCTCCACGCGGGGGGTCGGCGGATTTCCGACCAGGCGCGCGCAGATCGTGACGCGGCCTTTGCCCTCGATCGCCTGGACCGCGTTCTGGATGAGGTTCAGGAACACTTGCAGGAGCTGGTCGGTATCGGCCAGGACCTTGGGCCAATCATCGGCACCCTCCAGCTGGATCTCGACTCCTCCCTCCTGAACCGACGGGGCCAGGGTCCGGAGGGCGCGGGCGGCCACGTCGGACAGCGAGACGGGACCGAGGGTGAGCATCCGGGGCCTCGTGGCGGAGAGAAGGTCCTGGACGATGGAATTCAGGCGCGAGACCTCGCGAAGGATGAACTGGACGTCGACGCGCCGCTCGTCCCCCTCCGGGAAGCCCCGGCTCAGGTACTCCACGCCGGTCGCGATCCCGGTCAAAGGGTTGCGAATCTCGTGGGCGACGCTGGAAGCGAACCGCCCGAGAGCGGCAAGGCGATCCAGCTGTCGGATCCGCTCTTCCATGCTGCGCACGTTCGAGAGATCGGTGAGCGTGGCGACCGCCCCCCGCGTGCGTCCCTCGCCGTCCCGAAGCGGGGCCGCGTTCACCTCGACCGGGATGGTGGTGCCGTCCTGCCTGCGCACGATGTGCTCGGAGGGAGCACCGGCGCCCCCGAGGCCGAGCGCTCGGAGGAGCGCCTCCTGCCAGCCCTCCGCGCCACCGATCTGGTCGATGGTCTTCGCCAGCGTGCTCTCGCGCGGGGCTCCGAGAATCTCCTCGGCCGAGCGGTTCCAGGCCAGGATCTGGCCCTCACGGTCCACCGCGACGACGCCGAGCGGCATGCTCTCGATCACGTCCTCGCGGAAGCGGGCCTCGAGATCCAGCGCTTCGTTCAAGCTCAGGTTCACGCAGAGGGCGCCCAGCGCCGGCACGATCGCCTCGACCGAGTCCTGGCGCTTCCGGTCCGATTCGCCTGCGATCCCCATGATTCCCACGAGGCGGTGAAACTGGCAGGGCGAGCACATCCGCCGCCCGTCCGCGCGGGACCCGAGGGGCGCGCCTGTCAGGACGCACGACTTTCCTTCCACGCACGATCCGGGGCAAGCCGGCTGGACTCCACTCAGCCGCTCCTCCGGCATCTCGCCGCGAATCGGGACCGGATGCCAGGGGCCGCCCCGCGGGTCTCCCCACGGGTCGGCGGGTATTGTGGACTCCCCTTCACCCAGCGTGAGCCAGCGCAGCCATTCGGGATCCATGTCGTCGAGCGATACGCGCCCGGACCGGGCCTCCGGCTCGCCCCGCGGTCCCAAGGCCCAGATCGAGAACACGGGAGGATTCCCGCGCCTCAACGCGAGCCAGAGGCGAGGCTCGTTGAGCGCGCGAGCCAGGTACTGGAGGAGGGTCTGAAACGGGCTACGCCCCGGCGCGGGAACGGCGAAGGCCATGAGCTCGCCGAGGCCCTTCAGCTGGACGCGGGTGGCGAGCTCTCTGCGGAAGTTTGCTTCCAGATCATGAAGCAGGATCGAGACGAGGGTCTCGAGCGAGGCATGGTCACGTGCCGACGGGATGGGCGCGGAGTCCGGAAGGGGCGACAGGCCGCACAGCGCGCGAATCTCCTCCGCCCGCCGCCAGAGCTGCTCCACGGCGCTGATCTGGCTGACACGTTCCGGCGTTTTCAAACGTTGGATGGATCGGGGTGGTGGGTCGATGCGTGGCGCCGAGAAGCAACTCGGGAACACACGAAATCCCGGATCGAAAACTACCTGGTTGGAACTACAGGGTCAAGGGAAAGCCCGGCGTTCGAGGAGAAACCAAGCGCAGGGGCTCCAGTCACCAGCTGGAGTGGCTAGGGAAGGATGGCGAGCTGGGCGACGACGCGGCCCGAAGGCCCGTCGAGGATGGCGCTGTACACCCCGGGCGCGACCCTCTCACCGGTGCTGGAGAGGCAATTCCACGTCAACGTGTGCTCGCCCGGAGGGAGCACTTCGTTCAAGAGCTCGCGAATCCGGTGGCCGGTGAGATCGAACAGGGCGATGCGGCTGCGAGCCGAGGTGCTGCCCGACCCTCCGATGGTGAACCGAAGCGTCACGTGGTCGCGTGCCGGGTTCGGATAGGCCTGAACGACGTCCACCCCCGGCCCAGCTTCCGAGGCAGCCGTTACCTGCAGGATTGCCGGCGTTCCCTCCTGCCCCCCACCGTAGGTCGCGAGCCGGTACTCGTAGCTGAGCCCTGCGCTCACCGTCGAGTCGGTCCAGCTCGTGGTGGCGAGCGGGAGGATCTGAAGAAGCTGAGGCGATGTGTCACCGGGGCCAGTTCGATACATGTGATATTCCGTGCCGGCATCGCTGGGCGAAGCCTTCCAGATCAACGTGATCGACGTGGGCGTGGCTTGCGCGCGGAATCCTTGCGGCGTGGCCAGGGTGTAGAACGTGCTGCCCTGGGCCACGCGGACCGAAATGTTGGAGAACGCGGACACATTTGGCACTTCGTCCGCGGTCCGGATAATGAAGTAGTAGGTCATGCCGGAGTCCAAGCCTGCCACCGTGAAGGCTTCGCTCGATCCCGCCACTTTGGGTCGAGAGAGCGAGCCGACCGGGGTGGCGCCGTTCCACCAGGAGGTTGTGTCGGTGCCGGAGACCGGCGCGAGCGAGTACCGGAGATCGTAAGAGGCGGCTTGTCCCGTCGTGCCGTCGTCGCCCGGAGCCGTCCAGGTCAACCGCACGGTTCCTGCCCAGGCGTCTGCAAGCCCAAGAAGCGCTCCGGCTACGGCTAGAGCCGTGATGCCGGAGCGCAGCACCGAGGGTTGACGGAAGAGAGACTTAGCGGTCATTGCTCGCGAGCACATCGAAGTTCGCCGGGCCATCCGCGACGCTGCCGGGCTGGCTGCCGGAGTTGTACGAGAGGTCCCGGACGGCTGCCGGCGGGATGACATCCGTCGTCGTCCCATTCACGACGTTGGAGAGCGCCGACGTGTTCCCCACTTCGTCAAAGGTCTTTATGGCGACATAATATGTCCGGCTTCCGGCGAGCCCGGCCAAGGTGTAGGTCTGCGCCGTGCCTGCGGTTGTCGGAGTGGGTGCACCGGTCCCAAGCGTCGCCGAAGCCCAGTTGGACGATGTGATCACGCTCGTCGAGTAGCGGATCTCGTACCGCGTCGCGGTCCCGATGCTCCCGTCATCACCCGGAGCGGTCCACCGAACGGCGATTGACGTGCCGGTGACCGAAGTAACGGAGAGATCCGCGATCGCCGCAGGCGCAATGATGTCCCCGCTCGTCGCCTTCACGGCGACGTTCGAGAAGCCCGACCAGTTCGGAACTTCGTCTGCGGCTCGGATGATGAAGTAATAGGTCGTCGCCGGAAGGAGACTCCGGACTTTCATCGAGTCCGTGGAGCCAGCCGGGCTCGGTGTCGGAAGGCCGGCAACGGTGGTGGCTGCATTCCACCAGGAGAGAGTGTCCACACCGATGATACCGGTCGTGCGGTACCGCAAGTCATATCGCGCTGCCGTGCCGATGTTTCCGTCGTCACCGGGCGCGGTCCACTGCACTGTGATAGTGGAGTCGGCGGCCGTCTGGCCCTGCGCCGTTGAGGCGTAGAGGGATACCGCGGCCACGAGCGCCAGGCTCCACAAGGATATGGCTGGCGAGCTCATTCGGTGGGGCGAGTCCGTGCTCCTCTTCCGATAGGAAAAGATCTGTCGCTTCGGCATGAGATGTCCTCCTCTGAACCCGCCCCCAGTCGGAAGGTCACCGCTCCTAAAAACCGAAGCAGCTGCCAGAGGAGCGCAGTGACTTAAAGAAGGGAACGGCAGGGTGTCCCCCGACCCGAACTCAAGCACCATGCACGAAAAGTGCCAATTCTCCCTGCTCGGCCAGCCGTGGGGCAATCGTGCTAGTCCGAAACACGTTGTGCCCCGATCCATATTGGTAAATACCCGTCTGACCTGGTCCATGCCCTGGCGAAATGCGACGGCGTCAAGCTGGATTGCATTGAACCAAGACCGTTCCAAGACAAGCAATTCCGTACGGTCCGGTGCTTCGCCCATGCAAAACCGAATTCATGCGAACTGCCGAGCGCGCTTGATAGATGCAGCGTACGAGCGGCGACGCCGTCGATTTGCCGCCGGGCCCGGGCGCGATCCGTGAGTGTGGGCCAGACTTGCGCTGAACTGGAGAGCATTAGCTCCGATCGGCGCGAGGAGTATGATCGCCGTGCCCCGCTGGCGTGATTCGGGACTGGCACCCTTCGTGCATCTTCAGCGTACTACTACGGTAGGCGCAGGGGGATCGCGACACCAAGTCCGCACAACGGGGGATTCGATTCCATGAAATCAGAGGGCTTTGCACCTCCGGACGCCCGTCGGCGGGCCGCTGGCCGATCCATGGTCCGCCTATCTCGAGTCGGGTGGGTGTTCTGCTTCTTGCTCGGTTCGGCGATTCCCGCGAGGGGGGCGTACGCTGCCGATGAAATTCATTGGACCATTACCGGCCAAACTTCGGTCACGTTCGACTGGCGCGGCTCGGGCTCGGAAAACGCGATCCAGTTCGGCATGGCGCCCGGCACCTACACCACCACGGTCTCTGCCGCGACCCCGAGCCCGCTCCCGGATTCCTCGCCCGGGCCGTTCTGGGAGGCCAAGCTCACTGGGCTCACTCAAAATACCCTTTATTACTACCGGATCGGGACCGGTGCCGAGCACACGTTCCGTACTCCCCCGCCCCGCGGCACCTCCGATTTCTGGATTGCGGAAGAAGCGGACATCGGGAGCTCCAAAACCTACGCCAACGTGGCCACCACGCAGACACAGGTCGCCGCGGACGAGGCGGCCGTTCCCGGGGTCGACCGGCCCCGACTCGTCCTCGCTCCAGGCGATCTGACATACGGCGATCAGAACGGAGTCGGAGATGTGGATCAGCACTTCAATGACGTCATGACGTGGTCCTTGGATGTGGCGTATATGCCGGCTTGGGGAAACCACGAGGATGGATCTACCGTCGACGACAGGCAAAACTACGAAGGCCGGTTCGACTTCCCCAACTCCCAGGACTGTCCCAACGCTCCGACGACGGGTGGCCCCGGTGAGGAATGGTCCTGGTTCGACTATGGAAACGCCAGATTCATCTCATTTCCGGAGCCGTTCTCCGGCGCGTGGCTTGACTGGGAGACCAAGGCCGATCCCATCATGGCGTCCGCCCAAAGCGACCCGGCGATCAGCTTCATCGTGACCTTTGGCCACCGTCCCGCCTGGTCCTCGGGATCGGACCACTCCGGCGACGCGACGCTCGCCGGATACATGAGAAATCTCCATGCCAAGTACTCAAAGTACGTACTGAACCTTCAGGGTCACAGCCACCACTATGAGAGGACCGATCCGACCCAGACCGACGGGATCGTCCACGTCATCGGGCCCGGAGGCGGGTCGACATGCGGCGGAATCAGCTCCACCCAACCCAGCTGGTCGGTCTACCGCATCAACCACCTGGAGCATCTCAAGATTCACTTTGCCTCGAACCGGATCGATGGATACGTGGTGTGCGGACCGCCCGGATCGAGCGCTACGGGAACGTGCGCCCAGGATGCGCTCATCGACTCCTGGACCATCGCGGCGCCGGTGGGCGGCTCCACGGATGTCGTTCCCCCCTCGCCTCCCGCGAACCTGAGAGCCGCGAACTGAAATGGGCGGAGTTAAGGCGATCAGACTGGCGAGCGGCGTGCTCGTGGCGCTCGCAACTCTCGCGGCGTTCGGGGGCGCTCCCGCCGCCGCGGCCGTGGATGAGGTGCACTGGACCATCACCGGCCAGACGTCGGTAACGTTTGACTGGCGGGGCCCGGACAGCACGATCAGCTACGGGCTCTCCGCGGCGTATGGAATCGGCACCACGGCGGTGCATCCCAGCCCGCTCCCCTTCTCCTCGCCTGGGCCGTTCTGGGAGGCGAGGCTGACGGGTTTGAGCGAGAACACGGCGTACCACTACTCGATCGGCGGGAGCCCCGACCACACGTTCCGGACTCCCCCTGCCCGAGGCACGTCGAACTTCTCGATCTATGCGGAGGGAGACATCGGTGACGCCACGAGCTATTCGCAGATGCCGGGGGTGCAATCGATGATCTCGGGAGGTCTCCCCGCGTTCGTTCTGGCGGCCGGAGACCTCACGTACGGCAATGCGAACGGCCTGGCCGTGGTGGATCACCACTTCAACGACGTCATGGTGTGGTCCCGAGACGCGGCGTATCAGCCCGCGTGGGGGAACCACGAGTGGGACATACCCACGGCCGACGACCTCAGGAACTACAAAGGCCGGTTCGACTTTCCCAACGTCCAGACGTCTCCCGGCGCTCCCTCGGGGGGATGCTGCGGGGAGGATTGGTACTGGTTCGATTATGGAAACGCGCGATTTATCGCGTATCCGGAACCCTGGTCCGGAGCACTCGACGATTGGAATACGAAGGCCACCGCGATCATGGACGCGGCCCAGAGCGATCCGGCCATCAGGTTCATCGTGACCTACGGGCATCGGCCGGCCTATTCCTCCGGGCATCATCCCGGGGAATCCACGCTCAAGGCGTATCTTGACGCGCTGGGAAGGACCCACAGCAAGTATGTGTTGAATCTCAACGGGCACAGCCATGACTACGAGCGCACGTTTCCGCAGAGTGGAGTCGTCCACATCACCGTGGGAACCGGAGGGGCCAGTCTGGAAGAGGACGGAAGCTGCCTCTGGCTGACCTGCACCCAGCCCGCCTGGTCCGCCTTCCGCGCCATGCATCTCGGCGCCCTGCGGCTCCGCTTCACGGCTACGGGGATCGACGGGTCGTTTTTCTGTGGTCCGTCGGGAGGTGGAACCAACGACGTGACGTGCACGCAAGGAAGCATTCTCGATTCGTTCACCATTGGCTCTCCGGCATTGTCCGACGTGACTCCGCCCGCGCCGCCGGGCAGCCTGAGGGCCTCCCCGTGATCGGTGGCTCCTCGAAGCGTCTAAGTCGCGCGGTCACGGGCCTCGTCCTGGCCGCCGGGATCTTGGTATGCGCGACCCCTCCGGCGGTCTCCGCGACGTATCCGGGCTTCATCAACATGGTGACGGATTCGTCGCTCGTCCTGACCGAGCCGCAGCTGCGGAAGGCGCTCTATCTGGCGCCCTTCCTCGATCCCGTGTTCTCGACCCAGGTGAGCCGGACCGCGAACGACCCAGGTCTGCCGACGACGCCTGTGTCCGGAATCTGGGGATCCGATGCGCGGCACGTCTACTCGAAACAAGAGCCGTGGAATTCCACCGGGACCATGATCACCATCGAGAATCGCAACGGCGGCTCTCCGAATCCGCTCATCCTGGACGGCAACACGTACCGTCCCTTGCTGACGCCTTGCGGCAACTACCCTTCGTACGACTACCGGTGGCATCCTTCGACGTCCCACCCCAACGAGCAGATCAACGTCAACTCGGGCGGCAACGAGCTCATGTGGTTCGACGTCACCACGTGCACCAAGACCCGAACCTGGACGCTTCCCATAGCCGTGAACTACGGGATTGGATCCGGAGAGGGAAACCCATCGAATGACGGCCGGTTTGTCGCTCTCGCGAGCTCCGCCAGCATGTTCGTGGTGGACATGGACCCGCAGCCTCCCTTCGCCCCCTACCCGAACAAGCGAATCGGCCCCTTGGTGAACATTTCCTCCTGCGGGTTACCGAGCGGCTGCAGCATCGACTGGGTGTCGATCTCGGCGTCCGGGAAGTACGCGGTCGTGAGCTACAACGGCGACCATCCCAGAGTGTACGACGTGGATCCCGCCACGCTGACGCTGACTCCCCATCCGATGCTGGCGTCTTCCCCGCGCTGTTCGGGCGGTTCCGCGGACCAGGGATTCACGTACAGCTTGGGCCATGCGGACCTGGCGAAGAATCCGTTCGACAGTGACGAGGACATCCTGGTGGGCCAGGAGCAATGCGGGAACAAGGGGAGCGTCGTGAGCGGCCAACTCCTCGGCGGCGTGGTCATGGTCCGTCTCCGGGACGGCGCCATCACGGCCCTGACCGACCCGAACAACGAAGCGTATCCGCACCACGCCTCGACGCGGAATTTGGACCGGCCGGGGTGGGTCTATGTGGATTACTACCCAGAGCCGGGCAAACGCTTTTCCGACGAGGTAATTGCCGTCAAGCTGGACGGGAGCAAGTCCGTGCAGCGATTCGCGCACAAGCACAGCGACTTCAACGGCTGCTACCGGTGCGAGTCGCACCCGGCTCCGTCCCAAGACGGCCGGCGGGTCATCATCGCGAGCAATTGGGCGCTCAACTGCGGAGGTCTGTGCGGCTCGACGTCCGTAATCCAGGACTACGTCGTCGATGCACGCGCCGTCGGGAGCGATTTCGTGCCACCGGCCCCTCCCGCGAACGTCCAAGCGCGCTGAGCGTTCTTTCCGCGCCGTCATCGCGGCGTCGCGTGGAATCAGGCGTCGATGAACTCGCGGTGCCAGAGCTCCAACATCATGAGATTCCAAATCTCGCTGTGCCAGTTCCACTTCCCCGCCGCGTGCTGGTCGAGCATTGTGACGAGGGGCTCCCGCCTAAAATAGCCGCGCTGAAGGCTTCGAGGGCTAAGGAGTAGGTCATTCGACATCTCCTTCAGCTCGTGCCTCAGCCAGTAGTCGATGGGGACGCTGAACCCCATCTTTCCCCGTCGGCGAATTGGATCCGGAAGAATGTCTCGAAATGCCCTCTTGAGAATGTACTTGCTTTGCCCGCTTCGGAGCTTGAGATTCGCCGGAATCCGGGCCGCAAACTCCATGAAGACGTGGTCCAGGAAGGGCGCTCGAGCTTCGAGCGAGTTGGCCATCGAGGCTATGTCCGTCTTGACGAGAAGATCGTCCGGTAGATAGGTCATCACGTCCGCGTATAGAATCGCGTCCAGGAAGTCCTCCGCATCCGCCTCGCGGTACCAGCGCAAATGAAGCTCCTCCGACCGGCTTCCATTCAGAACCGCGTTGAACTCGGCGGTGCAGACCTGCTTCTTCTCTTCGCTGCCAAAGTGGGTGAGCCACCCGAGATTCCGGGCCTCGGGGGCCTTCCCCGCTTGCATGAGAAACCGCTTCAGCCGCCAGATCGGATTCTTCGGGCTGTGCCCGTGAGGAATTCTATCGATCGCGCGCAGTACGGCCGGGTTCGAGAGAGCGGGCAGGACCCGTTGCAGCCTCCGGGCGTAATCGTTCGCGACGTAACGATCATAGCCGGCGAAATTTTCGTCTCCCGCGTCCCCGGTGAGAACCACGGTGACGTGCTCCCGCGCCAGCTTCGAAACGTAGTAGGTAGGGATGGCCGAGGCGTCTGCATACGGCTCGTCGTAATGCCAGACGAGCTTCGGCAAGATCTCGAGCGCGTTCGGCCTCACCCGGAACTCCGTATGGTCGGTGCCGAACCGCTCCGCTACGATGCGGGCGTAGGCCAGCTCATCATAGGCGTCTTCCGCGAACCCGATCGAGAACGTCTTTACAGGCTTCGTTCCCATACGGCTCATGAGCGCCACCACGGCGCTGGAATCGAGTCCCCCGCTCAGGAACGCGCCGAGCGGAACATCGCTGATCAGGCGGATCCGCACGGCTTCTTCCAGGCGATCGACCAATTCGACTTCGAGGTCTCGAAGCTCGCGATCGTTTCGTACCGAGTACTTGGGCAGGTAGGACAGCTTCCAATATCGCTTCGTCTCGATCCTGCCGTTCTCGAGAATCAGGTAATGGGCCGGCGGCAACTTTTGAATCCTCTTCAGCGCGCTATAAGGGGCGGGCACGCACTGGTAGGTCAGATAGTGGTGGATCGCCACCGGGTCGACCTCGCGTCGAAAGTCCGGATCCTGGAGGATCGCTTTGATCTCGGAGGCGAAGATGAACGCGGTGGGTCCGAGGCTGTAGTGCAGCGGTTTCTTGCCGAGGCGGTCCCGCGCCAGAAAGAGGCGACGGCGCGGCGAGTCCCAAATGGCGAGCGCAAACATTCCCCGCAACCGGGTGACACACTCGGGACCATCGCGTTCGTACAGCTTCAGGATGACTTCGGTGTCGCTCCTCGAGCGGAAGCGCTGGCCGCTTCGCTCGAGGTCGGCTCTCAACTCCTGGAAGTTGTAGATCTCTCCATTGAATACAATGACGAGGGAGCCGTCGTCACTCGACATGGGCTGGTGCCCGGCGGCGGAGAGGTCGAGAATGCTGAGACGGCGGTGGCCGAGGCCCAGAGGGCCTTCCACATGGACGCCTTCGTCGTCCGGTCCGCGATGCGCAAGTACGCGAACCATCCGACGCACGGTGGCTTCCTCGACGGGTCGCCTGGGATCCAGCTCCAGTTTGCCGCAGATACCGCACATCGTCAGTGGGCCGAGGGGAAAGGGCGTTCGGGAGCCGGTAAGGCGCGCCGCGCCTCAGGGCCGAGCGCCTCTCCCCGGGCCACTCCGAGCGCAGGCAGTGAAGAGTCGATCACCGCATGAGAACGAGCCGGCCCGAGATCGAGCCCTCGTGGGCGGCTTCGAGGCGATAGAAATAGACGCCCGAGGGCAGCTCGATGCCGTCTTGACCGCGACCGTCGAAGGGTACCGCGTGCGGCCCGGCTGGCGCGTATCCCTCATCCATCAGCGTTCGGACGAAGCGCCCGGCGGCGTCGAACACTCGAACACGAATCGGGCCTCCGCCGTTCGTGATGAAGCTCAGCGTTGCCTGAGGATTGAACGGGTTGGGCGACACTCGGACGGCCAGGGGCTCCCGGGCCGCCACCTCTCCTGACGGCGCGGGAGCCGCGGCGGCGCCGCCGATTGGGATCCGAATCGAGATGTTATCCGCCTGGAAGACCTCTCCGGTCACGACAGGCGCGTCGACCACTTGAAAGTCCACGGTGGAGCCCGAAACCAAGGTGACGTAGTCGAACGTCAGGGTCTGCCAGGTCGGCGACAGGGTGACCCCGGGCGAGTAGATCGTCAATCCCTGCTGGACTCCGGCGAGATATTCGCGCACTCGGAATTGAGCCTTCCCTGTGGCGGTGGCTGACCGGACCCAGGCAGCGAAGCGGTATCTCGTTCCGGCCGCGGGGGTCGTGACGACCCAATTCGGGCTGTCGTTCAAGCTGAACTTGCCCGTCGTCGTGGTTGGGCCTTGCACTGCCACCGAAAAGGAGCCGTCGAAGCCGCCTGCGACGCGCTGGATTGTGGCCCCATCCAACCCGGACCATCCGGTCGTCGACGTCTCGAACGAGGGATTCGTCACTAGATTCGTCCCGGAGCCTACGGCGGCAACCGTGACGGAGACCGATGCGGCGCCGGTTGCATTGCCGTTGTCGGTGACCGTCACGCTGGCGGTCCAACTCCCTGCTGCGTAGACGTGGGTCGCGACTGCCGAAGCCTGCGGCCCCACGATGGTCCCATCACCGAAGTCGAATCGATAGGAAACAATCGTGCCGTCGGGGTCGGTCGACGCCGAGGCGTTGGCGGTGACGGTCAGGGGCGCGTTACCGGTCGATGGGGAGACCGAGACCCTAGCGATCGGGGCCAGGTTGGGCGCGGATACCGTTATTCCCGTCGTCGCGGATCCCGAGAGAGCGTTCTGTGCCGTGAAGGTCACGTTGTAGGCAGCCAGCCGGGCATTCCCAGTGGTCGGAGTCCAGCTGAAGGTGCCGGAGGTGTTCCCCGGGCCGGCCGTGAACACCGCGTTATTCCCCGAAGGCAGTGCCGAGAGATTAGCCGTCAGGGAGGTGATCGCGTCCCCGTCGGGATCGGAGGCCGTCACCGTCACCGAGATCAGCGTACCCTCCGCCCCGCTCACGCTCG
>JAYWED010000003.1:0-122833 GCA_043779525.1 Candidatus Eiseniibacteriota bacterium
CTTGTCGCGCACGAGCTCGAGGCACTTGAGCCGCCCGAGGCCGTCGAAGTCCGCAGCGCTCAGAGCGCGCAGGGCCTCGAGCACCAGCGACTGCGCCTGGGGGATGTTGGTGAGCGGCAGTGCGTTCAGCCACTCTGTGCAGGTGCGGGCGTCGTTGAAGGCGAGCGCGCCGCCGGCGCTGGCGGGTGGCTGGGTGGCCGACATGCGCTAGGGCCCGAGCCTCGCGAGGATCGCCGTGGCGATGCCCGTGGCGGCGGCCAGGCGCTCGGCCGGCACCCTCGCCTCGCGCCGGGGAGCCGCCCAGATCGGCCCGGGGAAATGGCGGTCGTCGTCGAAGCGCGGCACGATGTGCCAGTGCAGGTGGCCCAGGACGCCCGCTCCCGCGACGCGGCCCAGATTGATTCCGATGTTGAACCCATGCGGCTTGTACTCGCGCGCGAGCGCCGTCTCCAGGCGGCCCAGCCACTCCGCGATCTCGACCGACTCCTCGCGCGTGACGTCCGCAAGCGAGGGCGTGTGGCGCCGGGTCGCGACCATGACATGGCCGACATTGTAGGGGTACAGGTTCAGCATCACGAGCGCGAGCTTGGTCCTGGCCACCACGAGATTCCGTGGGCCCGGCCGAACCCGCGCCTTGGCGCAGAAGAGGCACGGCCTCTTGTCTTTGCCTTTCGCACTCGCCTTCCGGATGTACTCCATCCGCCACCCGGCCCAGAGAACGTCCAGGCTCACGATTCGCCCCAGTCGCGAAGCGCCTCTTCCACCATCGCGAGCTGCTCGGGATTATTGACCCCGAAGAGCTCGCGGGAATCGGACGCGCGCTCCACCCCGATCCGTCCCCCACGGCCTTTGATGAAGGATAGCGTATCGGTCAGATAATACTCCTGTTGGCGGTTGTCCGCGCGGAGGAATCCGAGGGCTTCCCGGAGCGGTTCCCGGGCGAAACAGTAGATTCCCGAGTTCACCTCGGCGATCGCGCGCTCCGAGGGCGTCGCGTCGCGCTCCTCGACGATTTTCACGAAGTCGTCGCGTCCGTCTCGGATGACCCGTCCATATCCCGCCGGATCGTCGAGCAGTCCCGAGAGGAAGGTGACGCCGTTCCCTTCACGCCCATGCCGCTCTAAGAGCCGCTTCAAGGTCTTCGTCCGGATCAGCGGCATGTCCCCCGCGAGGACGAGAAGCGTGTCCGGTCCCTTCTCGATCGCGGGCCACGCCATCTGCACCGCGTGGCCCGTTCCGAGCTGCGGGGTCTGCTCGGCGAACGCCACGTCGCGCCCAAGGAGGGCCTCCATGACCAGCGGGGCGCGGTGCCCCACGACCACGACGGTGAGGCGCGGCTTCAGAGGATCGAGCTGGCCGAGCACGTGGAGGAGCAGGGGCCGCCCCAGAGCCGGGTGGAGAACCTTGGGAAGATCGGAGTTCATACGCTTCCCCAGGCCCGCCGCGAGAACGACCGCGGTGAAGGGCGCCGCCTCGGCCGCGCTCACGACTGCTGCTTCGCGCGCGATTTCGACCGGGCCGCCCGCGCCGCCCGCGCCGCGCGCGCGCGGAAGTAGAGATTGTCGATGATCCGCGTCTTGCCGATCCGGATGGCCCCGATCAGGAACGCTCCCCCATGTCCGACGCGTGTCACGGGAAAGAGCGTGGCCGGATCCACCAGGGCTAAGTAATCCACGCGGTCCGGGCGGGCTTCGCGTCGCAGGGCGCCGCGAACGCGCGACAGGATCCGCCTCGCCTCCGTCTCGCCGGAGCGCGCAAGCTCCCTCCCCTCCCGCAAGGCTCGGATGAGGCCGAGCGCGCGCGCGCGCTCCCCAGCACCCAGGTAGACGTTCCGGGAGGAAAGGGCGAGGCCGTCCCGCTCCCGAACGGTGGGGCAGATCACAACGCGCTCGGGAAGGTCGAGATCCTGGGCCATGCCCTGGATGATGCGCGCTTGCTGGAGGTCCTTCTGGCCTAAGTAGAGCGCGTCCGGCTCGGCGAGATTGAGGAGCTTCAGCACGATCGTGGCGACGCCGCGGAAGTGCCCCGGACGCTCGGCCCCCTCCCACAGCTCGGCCAGCGGGCCGGGATCGACGGTGGCGGCGAATCCCGGCGGGTAGAGCGAGCGCACACGGGGAAGGAACAGCCAGTCGCAGCCCGCGTCCCGGCACAGGCGCACGTCGCTCACTTCGTCGCGCGGGTACCGAGCGAAGTCCTCCTTCGGTCCGAACTGGAGCGGATTCACGAACACGGAGACCGCGATCCGGTGGTGCTCTCTGCGGGCGCGGCGGATGAGCGAGAGATGGCCCTCGTGGAGGGATCCCATGGTCGGAACGAAACCCACGCTCATGCCGCTCTGGCGCGCGCGGCGAGAGAGGCCGCGCAGCTCGGAGCCACGGGTCACGATCCTCACGACTTCTTGGCGGGCTTCTCCTGCGCCGCGGCGTAGCTCTCTTCGGCGGAGGGATACCGTCCGGCGCGCACGTCCTCGCGGAACGCCGCGATGGCGGTCCGGATCGTGTCTCCGGTCTCGGCGTAGCGGCGGACGAACCGCGCCGGCTTCCCGAACGAAAGCCCGATCAGGTCGTGCAGCACCAGCACCTGCCCGTCGCAGTGGATGCCGGCGCCGATCCCGATTGTCGGGATCCGGAGCGCCTGGGTGATCTCGCGGCCCAGCTCCAGGGGCACGCCCTCGAGCACGATCGCGAAGCAGCCGGCGCGCTCGAGCGCGGCGGCGTCCTCCAGAAGGGCGTCCGCGGCCTCGCGCTCCCGCCCCTGCACGCGATAGCCCCCGAACTGGTGCACCGACTGCGGCGTGAGGCCCAGGTGCCCCAGCACCGGGATGTCCGCGGCCAAGATCGCCTGGATCTGCGGAAGCATCCGTCTTCCGCCCTCCAGCTTCACCGCCTCGGCCCCGCGCTTCACCATGCGGCCGCTGTTCCGCACCGCGTCCTCGGGGCTCGTCTGGAAGCTGAGGAACGGCAGGTCCGCGACGACGAGCGCGCGGGGCTGCGCACGGACGACCGCCTTCAGATGGTGGGCCATCTCGCTGACGGTCACCGGGATCGTGGATTCGTAGCCCAACACGACCATGCCCAGCGAGTCCCCGACCAGGATCAGGTCCACGCCAGCCTCGTCGGCCAGGCGCGCGGTCGGATAATCGTAGGCGGTCACCGAGACGATCCGCACCCGCTCCGCCTTCATGTCCTGGATGGTGCGGACGGTCACCTTGGAGCGCGTGATCCTGGAATCCGCCGTCACGATCTCTCCTCCGCTTTCGAGCTGGGGGTCACGTAGGCCATTCCTTCGCGGTGGGTCTCGACCCGGGCGATGAGGTCCTCCAGGTCCTGCCTCCGATGCACGAAGTTCATTTCGTTGGTGTTCACCACGAGGAGCGGCGCCTCGCGAAAATGAAAGAAGAAGTAATTGTACGCCTCCACCAGCCTGCCGATGTACTTGGGCTCCATGAGGCGCTCATAGGCTCGTCCGCGCTGGCGGATGCGCTCGATGAGGACGTCCGGGCCCGCCTGAAGATACACGACGAGATCCGGAGGCGCCAAATCGCGCTCCAGGAGCGGCGCGATCTGGTCGTAGAGATGAAGCTCGCGGTCGCTCAGGTTGATGTTGGCGAAGATCCGGTCCTTCTGGAAGAGATAGTCGCTGACGATCCCCTCGTGGAAGAGATCGGGCTGCGTCTTCTCTTTCAAGTCCTGGTAGCGGTTCACGAGGAAGAACATCTGCGTCTGGAACGCGGAGCGAGCCCGGTCCTTGTAGAAGTCCTCGAGGAACGGATTCTCCTCGGGCTCCTCGAGGATCAGCTTGGCCTGGAGGCGCTCGGCGAGGAGCTTCGCGAGGCTGGTCTTCCCGACGCCGATGACCCCTTCGACCGCGATATAGCGTGCCGTCACGCTTGGTCAGTCCTGGCTCAATACCAGAATCGGCCGCCCTTGCGGACGGGCGGATCCGGAGGGAGGCTCTTGACGGTCTTCTTGACCGCTTCGCCCGTGGTCGGATGAATGAAATCCGGATCCAGCTCGAGAAGGGGTATGAGGACGAAGGAGCGGCGATGGGCCTCGGGGTGCGGGACTTTCAAGTCCGGCTCGTCCACCGTCTCCTCGCCGTAGAACAGAAGGTCGAGATCGATCGGACGCGGTCCCCAGCGCTGCGAGCGCACGCGCCCCATGCGCTTCTCGATCAGGAGAAGCTGCCAGAGAAGCTCGCGCGGCTCGAGCGTGGTCTCGAGCCAGACCACGGCGTTCAGGAACGCGGGCTGGTCCACTTCGCCGACCGGATCGGTGTCGTAGAGCGAGGAGACCCGGACCACGAGGGTGCGCGGGAGATCGCGCATGGCCTCCACGGCCTTACGGACCAGGAACTCGCGGTCCCCCAAGTTGGAGCCGACGCCGACGAAGATCTTGCTCATGAGCGCGATCGCTCCAGGATGATCTCGGGGATCGTCGTGAAGTCCTGGACGGGAACGTGGAGCTTCCGCACGCGCACGCGCACCCTCGGCGTGTCGAACTCCTGGATCAGAGCCAGCGCCAGCTCCTCCGCCAGGGTCTCGAGGAGCTTGCAGCGGGACATCTCGATCTGCGCGCGCACGAGGCGATGCACCTCCTCGTAGTCGATGGCGTCGTCGATGAGGTCCGGGCGCCGTCGTGCGGTCGGAGCGTAGGCAAGCTCCACGTCGGCCTCGATCCTTTGCCCCAGGTCGCGCTCCTTCTGCGTCACGCCGAGGTGGCCGTACGCCTGGATCCGCGCCAGGCGGAGCCAGTCGAGGATCTCGGGAGCCGGGACCTTGGCGAAAGTTTCAGCGCGTGATCGGGGTGGGCGAGGCATGGGGAGCCTTCCAGGGCGCGAGCGTTTCCAGCTTCTGGAGTGCGCGGCGGAGCGAGTCCGCGGACGAGGTCAACGCAATCCGGAAGTACCCTTCGCCCTCGGCGCCGAAGCCCGTGCCGGGAGTGAGGAGAACGCCGGTCCTGTCGAATACGCGAGTCACGAATTCCATGGAGGTTTCTCTTTCGGGGATCCGTCCCCACAGGTAAAAGGCGCCGCCCGGCGTCCGTATCGGGCAGCCCAGCCGCCGCAACGTGTCGAGCGCCAGATCCCGCCGCTCGCGATACACGCCGCGAAGCGCCGGTCCGTGGACCCCGAGGGATTTCAGCCCCTCGACGGCCGCGAGCTGGATCGCCTGCGGCGCGCCCGAATCCACGTTCGCCTTGAACTGTACCAGAGCCTCGACCAGAGCAGGGGCGCCTACGGCGAATCCCACCCGCCACCCGGTCATGTTGAATGTCTTGGAGAAGGAGTGGAACTCGATCGCGCGCTCACGGGCGCCCGGGACCGACAAGATACTCCCCGGCGCCTCGGAATAATAAAGCTCCGAGTAGGCCGCGTCGCTCACGATGATGAGGTCGCGCTTCGCCGCCCAGGCGACCAGGCTTTCATAGAAAGAGGCCGGCGCGGTAGCCCCCGTGGGGTTGTTCGGGTAGTTCACGAACACCAGCCTCGTGCGCGGGGTCACCAGCTTGTCGAGCTCCCGCGGATCGGGGACGAACCCCGAGGCCTCGCGGATGGGAAACCGGACCGGAACGGCGCCCGCGAACACGGTGCCCGCCGCGTAGACCGGATACCCGGGATCGGGCAGCAGCGCCTCGTCCCCGGGATTCAGGATCGCGAGCGGAAGATGCCCGATCCCCTCCTTGGAGCCGAGAAGCATCGCGATCTCGCGGATGGGATCCAGGGCGACCCCGAACCGCTCCGTGAACCAGGCCGCGATCCCGGCGCGCGCCTCGCGCATTCCCGCGCTGGTGGGATACCGGTGGTTCCTTGGATCCCGCGCGTACTCCGCGATGCGGTCCAGCACGAATCCTGGCGTCGGCAGGTCGGGATCCCCGATCGAGAGATCGAAGACTTCCCTTCCGGCCGACTCGGCCTCGTGGCGCTTCCCCTCCAGCTCGGCGAAGAGGTACCGCGGGAGGGACTGGAGGCGCTGGCTTTTCTCGATGGGTGGCATCGCGAGGCGACGTTATCGGGCGGAAGGAAGGGGTGTCAAGGGTTGCGGGAGGCGTCCGGCGGATGCGGTCCTGTCCCCCATTCCCCCGACGGAGGGGGCGCTGCGCGGGACTTGACAGCCATTGTTAGTCTCGTCTATCTTTTTGTTTCAGCCATGGCAACCTTTTCGACTTCGGTCGAGGACTATCTCAAGGCGATCTTCGAGCTCGGCAGGGACGAAGGCTCCGCCGTGACCACGGAGGTCGCCGCGCGGCTCGGGGTTGCCACAGCCTCCGTGAGCGCCATGGTGCGCCGGCTCACCGGTCAGGGCCTGGTATCGCACGAGCGCTACGGCTCGCTCCGGCTGACCAAGAAGGGCAAGACCGCGGCGCTCCAGCTCGTTCGGCGGCACCGGGTCATCGAGGCCTACCTGGTCACCGCCCTGGGATACGCCTGGGATGAAGTCCACAGCGAGGCCGAGCGTCTCGAGCACGCGGCCTCCCCGCAGCTCATCAACCGCATGGCCGCCGCGATCGGCGAGCCCCAGGTGGACCCGCACGGTGCGCCGATCCCCACCGCGCACGGGAAGCTGGAGGAGCCCAAGTACCGCACGCTGGGCGACCTCGCCCCGGGCGAGAAGGCGAAGATCGTGCGCGTCGAGGACGAGGACCCCGAGCTGCTCCGTTACCTGGCGTCCCTTCGCTTCGTTCCCGGCGCCACCGTGAGCTGCCTCAAGAGGGAGCCCTACGAGGGGCCGCTCACGATCCGCGTGGGATCGAAGACCCACATGGTCGGGCCGCCCGTGGCCGCGCGCATCTTCGTGAACGCCTCGTGAGCATCCGGCCCCGGGACGACAGCGAGGCGGCGCGAGGCGGGCATCCTTCACTCGAAGGAATGCATTCCACGGTCCCGGTTCCCCACCACTCGGAAGGATTCTTCCGCCAGTGGCGCGCCTTCGTGGGGCCCGCGATCTTGGTGAGCGTCGGCTACATGGACCCAGGCAACTGGGGAACGGATCTCCAGGCGGGCGCGCAGTTCAAGTACAACCTCCTCTGGATTGTGGCGCTGGCCAGCATCATGGCCATCTTCATGCAGGTTCTCTCCGCCCGCCTGGGAGTGGTCGCGGGCAAGGATCTGGCGCAGGCCTGCCGCGACTGGTATCCGCGATGGACGCGCTGGCCCAGCTGGCTCCTGTGCGAGATCGCGATCGCGGCCTGTGACTTGGCCGAGGTTCTGGGGAGCGCGGTGGCGTTGAATCTCCTCTTTCATATCCCGCTCTTGTGGGCCGTCATCATCACGGGGCTCGACGTGCTCCTCCTGCTGGGCCTCCAGCGCTTCGGGATGCGGACGATCGAGGCGGTGATCTTGTTGTTGGTCGTCACGATCGGCGCCTGCTACTACATCGAGATCTTCGTACTCCCGCAGACGCGCCCCGTGCTCGGTGAGCTGGGCGCGGCGCTGCTCACTCCGGGGTTCCGTCAGGCGGGAATGCTCTACGTGGCCATCGGGATCATCGGGGCAACCGTCATGCCTCATAACCTCTACCTTCATTCGGCGCTCGTGCAGTCGCGGAGCTTCCAGCGCGACGAGCCGTCGATGAAGAAGGCCATCCGCTTCAACACCATCGATTCCGTGGCCGCGCTGGCCGTCGCGTTTCTCGTGAACGCGGCCATCCTCGTCCTGGCGGCGCTGGTGTTTTTCGGCAGGACTCAGGTCGCTCTGCCCGGAGGCGAGATTATCGCGTTCACGGCCCACAGCGACTGGATCCGAATCGCGCACTTGACCCTGGCTCCGCTCCTCGGCACCGCCCTCGCGAGCACGCTCTTCGCGGTCGCGCTCCTGGCGAGCGGCCAGAGCAGCACGGTCACGGGCACGCTGGCCGGCCAGGTCGTGATGGAGGGGTTCATGCATTGGCGCATCAAGCCGTGGGTGCGCCGACTCATCACCCGGCTCCTGGCCATCCTCCCCGCCGTCTTCATCATCGGGCTTCGCGGTGAAGGCAGCGTGACCGATCTCCTGACGCTGAGTCAGGTGGTGCTCGCGCTCCAGCTACCCCTGGCCATGTTCCCGCTGCTACAGTTCACCAGCTCCCGGCGGTTCATGGGGAAGTGGAGGCCCGGGAAGGCGCTCCTCGCCGCCGGCTGGATCAGCGCGATTCTCATCACCGTGATGGATGTTTGCGGCCTGCCGGAATCGCTCCGGAGCGCATGGCAAGTCATCACCGGGGGCTGAGCGTGAATCGGCGCGAGGCCTGTCTCGGGAGGTCGGAATGTACGGCAAGATCCTGATTCCGCTGGACGCCAGTCGGACCGACCGGGCGATCGTGGACCACATCCGGCCGATCGCGAAGCTCATGCAGAGCCGGGTGGTCCTGCTTCACGTCGCCACCGGCTGGGCGGCCCAGTGGTTCGGCGGAAACGCCGTCAGCCCCGAGGTGGACGAGGACAAAGCCTACCTCGAGTCGGTTCGCGCAGAGTTCATGGCGGATGGAATTCCCGCGGAGACGGAGCTGGCCTTCGGCGACCCGGCGAGAGAGATCGTGCGCTGGATCCACCTGCACGGCTGCGACCTCGTCGCCATGAGCATGCACGGGCACCGCGCCCTGGCGGACGTGTTTCTCGGAACGACGGCGATTCGCGTGCAGCATCATGTGAAGGTGCCGGTGTTGCTTCTTCGCGCGAGGTAGGTGAAGGAGGGCCTCCAGGCCCACATCGCGTGAGGCGGGTCGGGCCTACAGGGCCCCTTCGCGCGGAGGATCCATGACCACCATCACCTCTTCTTCGAGCGTGATGCCGGCGGATTCCTCGACGCGGCGTTTCATCTCGCGAGCGACGCGCAGGACTTCCGTCGCGGAAGCGCCGCCCATGTTCACGATGTAGTTCGCGTGGTAGGCGTGGACACCCGCCCCGCCCTCGCGGATCTCTTTCGCTCCCGCGGTTTCGAGGAGCTGCCCCGCCGCGACCTTCTGGCCATCGGCGAGAATGGGATTCTTGAAGAAGCATCCCGCCGTGTGGAGCCCCTTCTCCTTCCGTCGCGCGCGCTGGGCCGCGTGCTGACCCATGATGCGGTCCATCTCGGAACGGTCCCCGTGCGCCAGCACGAACTCGGTCTCCACCACGATATGGTCGTTCTTCTTGAGATTGCTGTGGCGGTAGGCGAAGCCCAGCTCGGCCGGGGCCCGGTCGACCAGCTCGGTGCCCTCGAGGAGCCGGATCCGGGTCACGATGTCGCCCACCGAGCGGCCGAAGGCGCCGGCGTTGCCACGGATCGCGCCGCCGACGGTGCCCGGGATGTCGATCGCGAACTCGATCCCCGCGAGCGAATTCTCGCGGGCCGCCTCGACCACCTCGCCCAGATCGGCGCCCGCCCCGGCGATGATGTGGGTGCCGTTCACGCTCAGGTGCTCGATCCGGTTCACGATCACCAGCCCGCGGAAGCCGGCGTCTCCGACCAGGAGGTTGCTTCCCCCGCCGATCAGGAGCCAGCGGGTCCCGCTCGCGATTGCTTCCCGCACGACCTGCTGCAGCGCGCGCTCGGTGTAGGCCTCGACCAGGACATCGGCCGGCCCGCCGATTCCGAACGTCGTGTACGGCGCGATCGGCTCTGCTCGTTTGAGCACAAGCTCTTGCCGGTCCAGTGTCAGCGCTTCGAAGCTCAAGCTGAATCCCCCTGTCCTGCGAGAACGGAACGTATGTGATTATCGGGCTTCACAGGGCAATTTCTATACCATTTCGAGGGGGCGCCCTTGGGTAGGGCTCGGGCGCCAGGGAACGTGCAAAATGAAAGGCCCCCGGGACACACCCGGGGGCCCGAATTCTGTCGGCGATGAATCCGCGGCCTCTAGTCCATGCCTCCCATGCCGCCTCCGGGCATGCTCGGCTTCTCTTCCTCGGGAGCGTCGGTGATCAGGGCCTCGGTGGTGAGAACCAGCGAGGCGATCGACACCGCGTTCTGCAGCGCCGACCGGGTGACCTTGGTCGGATCCACGATCCCGGCCTGGAAGAGATCCTCGTACTGCCCCGTGGCGGCGTTGTACCCCATCGCGCCCTTCTGGGTGCGGAGGCGCTCCGCGACGATGGCGCCCTCGGCGCCCGCGTTGGACGCGATCATCTTGAGAGGCGCTTCCAGCGCGTGGGCGACGATGTCGATCCCGGACCGCTCGTCCCCCTTCGCTTCGAGCGCGGCCAGGGCCGGCTGGGCGCGAAGAAGCGCCACGCCGCCGCCCGGCACGATGCCCTCTTCCACCGCGGACTTGGTCGCGGCGAGCGCGTCCTCGACGCGCGCCTTCTTCTCCTTCAGCTCCATCTCGGTCGCGGCGCCCACGTGCACCACCGCGACGCCGCCCGCGAGCTTGGCCAGGCGCTCCTGCAATTTCTCCTTGTCGTAATCCGACGTGGAGTCCTCGATTTCCCTGCGGATCTGGTCCACGCGGCCCTTGATGTCCGCCTTCTTGCCCGCGCCCTCGATGATGGTCGTGTTTTCCTTGTCCACCACCACGCGCTTCGCGCGGCCCAGGTCGGTGAGGATGGCGTTCTCGAGCTTGAGGCCGGCCTCCTCGGTGATGAGTCGGCCGCCGGTCAAAGTCGCGATGTCCTCGAGCATGGACCGGCGCCGGTCGCCGAATCCGGGCGCCTTTGCCGCGGCGACGTTGAGCACGCCGCGCAGCTTGTTCACCACGAGGGTGGCCAGAGCCTCTCCCTCGATATCCTCGGAGATGACCAGCAGGGGCTTCCCGATCTGCGACACCTTCTCGAGGATCGGGATGATGTCCTTGATCGAGGCGATTTTCTTGTCGTGGATCAGGATGTAGGCGTCCTCGAGCACAGCCTCCATCCGCTCGGGATCGGTCACGAAGTACGGCGAGAGGTAGCCGCGGTCGAACTGGAGCCCCTCGACGACCTCGAGCGTGGTGTCAAGGCTCTTCGCCTCCTCCACCGTGATGACGCCGTCCTTGCCCACCTTGTCCATGGCTTCGGAGATGAGCTTCCCGATCTCGGGATCATTGTTCGCGGAGATGGTCGCGACGTTGGCGATCTCGGCGGGCGTCTTGATGGGCTTGGACTGCTTCTTCAGCTCCGCCACGACGGCCTGCACCGCGCGATCCATGCCGCGCTTCAGGAACATCGGATTGGCGCCCGCGGTCACGAGCCGGAGCCCTGCGTGGACCATGGACTGCGCGAGCACGGTCGCAGTCGTCGTGCCGTCGCCGGCGACGTCCTGCGTCTTGGTGGCCACTTCCTTGACGAGCTGGGCGCCCATGTTCTCGTAGGGATTCTCCAGCTCGATCTCTTTCGCGATGGTGACCCCGTCGTTGGTGATCGTCGGGGAGCCGAATTTCTTGTCGAGCACGACGTTTCTGCCGCGCGGTCCGAGGGTTACCCGGACGGTGTTCGCAAGCTTGTCCACTCCGCGCTGGAGCGCTTCACGCGCGGCGGAATTGAACTGCAGCTGCTTCGCCATAAATCTCTGCTCCTCCTTGCTTGGCCGTCGCCTCTCCGGGCTCCGGACGCCTCGAATCGCTCGTTGGCACTATACCCACCCGAGTGCTAATCGACGTGACTCTACCCGAAGCCCGAAGCAATGCGCAACCCCCTTCGTGGGGTGCTACGCGGCCGTTGCTAGCCGCGCGGCTTCTTGCGCCTGGGCATGGTCTTGCGGACTCTCTCGTGGATGATCCGCAGGCCCTGGAGGGTCAGCTCGGAATCGACCTTCTGGATGGTCTCGGAATGCGCCGCGATCATCGAGGCGAGACCGCCGGTCGCCACCACCGTGGGCTTGATCCGCTCCTCGGAGGCGATGCGCCGCACGATGGCGTCCACCTGGCCGACCGCGCCGTAATACACGCCGGACTTGAGGCTCTCCTCGGTGCTCCGGCCGACCACGCGCTCCGGCGGGCGCAGCTCGAACGCCGAGAGCCGCGCGGCGCGGCGGATCAGCTGCTCCGCGCCGGTCACGATCCCCGGCGCGATCACGCCGCCCAGGTAGCGGCGCTCCTTCACGATCACGTCGAAGGTGGTCGCGGTCCCGAAATCGACCACGACGACCGGGGCGCCGTAGATCTCCAGGGCCGCGGCCGCGTTCGCGATCCGGTCCGCGCCCATGGAGCTTGGATCGCGATACTCGATCTCGATGCCGGTGTCCGTATCCGAGGTGATCTCGAGCGGTTCCCCGCCGCACACCGAGCGTGCCGCGCCGAGATAGGCGGCGGTCATGGTGGGCACGACCGACGCGATTACCGCGGCGTGATCCCCGCGCGCGCCAAGCTCCGGGAAGATCTGAGCGAGCGCGAAGGCCACCTCATCCGGCGTCCGCCGGGTTTCGCTGCTCAGCCGGAACGACCGCGTCAGCCGCCGGCCGTCGAAGAGACCCAGCGTCACCTCGGTGTTCCCCACGTCGATCGCTAGAAGCACGGCGTCTCCCTCCTAGCCTGGCTCGCCCAGCTCGCCCGGCTCGCGCCGCGCCTTCCAGCGGCTCCGCCAGATCGCCCAGGCGAATATGAGGCTCACGAAATAGAGAAGGACCAGCGGCGCCGAGAGGACGAGCATGGACGGCCCGTCCCCTGGCGTGACGATGGCGGCCGCCAGAGCGATGAAGAAGATGGCGTGACGCCAGTGCCGCGCCAGGACGCGGGGCGACACGACCCCGAACCATGCCAGGAGGCACAGCACGAGCGGAAGCTGGAACAAGAGCCCGCACCCCGCCGCCATCTTCACCGAGAAGTGAAGGAGCGAAAGAAGCGACATCCGCGATTCGACCTGCTTCGTCGCGAACGACTGGAGCATGTGCACGATCATCGGGAGCAAGAGCTCGACCGCGAACGCGATGCCGAGATAGAGGAGGGCCGCGGAGGCCACCATCCACGGAACCGCGAAGCGCTGCTCGGTCTTCCGGAGTCCCGGCGCCACGAAGCGCCACAGCTCGAACATCACGTAGGGCAGCGCGACGATTCCGCCGGTCCAGAGCGCCACCTCGATGCGCGCCGAGAACGCCTCGGTGGGCGAGAGGGCGAGGGCCTTCTGGCCCCGGAGGAGGTACAGGATGAGCGCGTCCAGGATGTGCCCGGAAAAGAACCACGCCGTCGCGATCAGGATCAGGGCGACCGTGGCGCTCCGCCAGACCGCGGCCCTCAGCTCCTCGACGTGGTCGAGGAACGTCATCGGACGCTCGCCAATCACTTGAGCAGCGATCGCAACTCTTCCAGGAACTGGTTCAAGTCCTTGAAATGCCGGTACACGGAGGCGAAGCGGACGTAAGCGACCTCGTCGAGCTGGTGGAGCGCGGTCATGACGCGCTCGCCGATCTCGCTCGACTGAACCTCATCCTGTCCTTTCTGGATCATCTCGGCCTCCAGCGAGTCCACGATGGCGTGGATGCGCTCGGCCGGAATGGGCCGCTTCTCGCACGCCCGCAGGAGACCGTTCAGGATCTTCTCGCGGCTGAAGGGCTCACGCCGCCCATCCTTCTTGATGACGAGGAGCGGCGTGGTCTCCACGGTCTCGTAGGTGGTGAACCGGCGCTGGCAGCCCAGGCACTCCCGGCGCCGGCGGATGGCCTGGCCCTCCTTCGCCGAGCGCGAATCGATCACCTTGTCCTCGAGATGGCCGCAGGATGGGCACTTCATTCCATGATCCCCGCGGCCAGGGTCTCCACGACGCCGCTCACCGGATCCCGAACCTCGAGCGCTCCGGTATCGCTGACGTCCACCAGATCCCCTTCGACCGTGCGCTCGCCGAGCGCGATCCGCACGCGTGTCCCGCGCTGGGGAAGGCGCGGTCGCACGCGCGCGAAGAGGGCGCCCGGACTGCCGCCGCGCGTGAGGGCGAGATCGCGCCCGAACGCGGCGAGGACGGAATCGAGGAGCGGCGCGAGCGGGATCTCGGCGGGCGCGTCGCCGCCGCCGGCGCCTTCGCCCGCGTTGGCCGCCGCGATGCGGAGCGACGTCGCCCGCTCGCGCAACTCGTCCGGGAAATCCTCCGGAAGAAGATTCACGTTCACGCCGGCTCCCAGGATGAGCGCGGGAGGAGCGCCGGGCGTGAGCGCGCGCGATTCCGCCAGCACGCCGCAGAGCTTCCTTCCCCGATGCAGGACGTCGTTCGGCCACTTGATCGTGAGCGGCTCCCCCACGATTTCAGCCCCCGCGTCGGCCACCGCCGAGGCGAGAGCGAGTGCCAGCAGCGGAAAGAAACGGAGCGGAAGCTCCGGCCTGAGAAGAACCGAGAACATGAGGGAGCGGCCCGCGTCGTCGAACCAGCTTCGCCCGAGGCGGCCCT
Organism: Candidatus Eiseniibacteriota bacterium; assembly: GCA_043779525.1. Taxonomy (GTDB): domain Bacteria; phylum Eisenbacteria; class RBG-16-71-46; order SZUA-252; family SZUA-252; genus WS-7. Next base: position 14,244 of record JAYWED010000003.1, read on the forward strand.
TCCCCGCGGTCTGGTGCCCGGCCACGACGACCAGCCCCTCCGGCGCGCCCTCGCGCGCCCGGCGGAACGCTTCGTCGTTGGTCGATCCCAGGCTCTCGTGGACCTCGGCGGGAACGCCGAGGAAGCGCATCACGCGCGCCGTGCGGATCAGCTCAGATTCCATACGCCGCGCCGCTCAGGAGACCTCGGCCACCAGAAGGGAGAGGTCGAGCGCCGGAGCCGAATGCGTGAGCGTCCCGACCGAGATGTACTTCACGCCCGGAAGCGCAAACTCCCGCACGTTGTCGAGACGAATGCCGCCCGAGATCTCGATGTCCGGAATCACGGATTCGGGCGCCGCCACCGCGGTTCCCCCGCCCTTCCCGGAGCCGCCCTTTCGAGCGCTGGCGCCTGCGGGGCGCGGCGCCTCGAGCTTCCCCGCCTTCGCGAGGGCCCGCAGGCGCTTCACCGTGACCGCGACCTGGCTGGGGGTGAAATTGTCGAGGAGGATGCGATCGACGCCCAGCGTCGCCAGAAGCTCGGCGTCCTCGATGGTGCGCGCCTCGGCCATGACCGGGAGGCCGAGCCCCAGGGAGCGGGCCCGCGCCTTCTCCACGGCGCGCGTGAGCGAGCCCGCGACCTTGGCGTGGTTTTCCTTCACGAGCATCGCGTCGAAGAGCCCGAACCGATGATTCAGGGCGCCGCCAACGGCGGTCGCGTGCTTCTCCAGCATGCGCAGGCTCGGCGTGGTCTTTCGCGTGTCGAGAATCTGGACGCCGGTCCCCTCGACCGCGCGCACGAAGGAGCGCGTGAGCGTGGCGACGCCGGAGAGCCGCTGGAGGAAGTTCAGCGCGACACGCTCCGCGCTCAGCACCGCGCGGGCGCGTCCCCGGATCTCGGCCACGCGCGCGCCCGGCTTGACCTCCGCGCCTTCCGCGACCAGCCAGTCGATCTCGACCTCGGGATCCAGCTCCTGGAATGCCAGCGCCGCGACCGTGTTTCCCGCGAGGATCCCCTTGCCGCGCGCCTCGATGTGCGCCCGGACCCGGGCCTTGGGATCAACGACGACTTCCGTGGTGGCGTCCCCGCCCCCGATGTCCTCCGTCAGCGCGATCCGTACCAGCGGGGCGGCGATCGATTCGAGGCGCATTCGTGCGCTCCTTTCCGGCCTCAAGCCGGAGTTCGTCGAGGCGGTCCCTCAGGGACGCGGCCGCCTCGAATTCTTCGCGAGCCGCCGCAGCGAGCATCTCCCGCTCGAGCAGCTCGATCAATGATTCACGGTCCAGGCGCAGGGCATCGCTCGGCAGGAAATCCTCGGGCGTCATGGGCAGCGCGGCGTCGGCCACCGCGGTGCTCCTCATGACCTCCTCGACCGACTTGATGATGGTCCGCGGCGTGATGCCGTGCTCCTGGTTGTACTCGGATTGCGCCTCGCGCCGGCGACTCATCTCCTCGATCGCGCGCTGCATCGAGCGGGTCGTCTGATCGGCGTAGAGGATGACCTCGCCGTGGACGTGCCGCGCCGCGCGGCCCGAGGTCTGGATGAGCGACGTCTCGGAGCGCAGGAATCCCTCCTTGTCGGCGTCGAGGATGGCGACCAGCGACACCTCCGGGAGATCCAGCCCCTCGCGTAAGAGATTGATCCCCACGAGCACGTCCACCTTCTGAAGCCGGAGGGCGCGCAGGATCTCCACGCGTCCGATGGCGTCGATGTCGGAATGGATGTAGCGCACGTTCACGCCTGCCTGGAAGAGATACTCGGTCAGGTCCTCGGCCATCCGCTTCGTGAGCGTGGTCACCAGCACGCGCTCTCCCACCTCCACGCGGCGCTTGATCTCCTCGAGGAGATCGTCGATCTGCCCCTTGGTGGGCCGGATGGAGATCCTGGGATCGATGAGCCCGGTGGGGCGGATGATCTGCTCCACGACCACGCCGCCGGATTTCTTCAGCTCGTAGTCGGAAGGCGTGGCCGAGATGTAGATCGCCTGCCCCGTCAAGCGCTCGAACTCGTCGAAGCGAAGCGGACGGTTGTCGAGCGCGGAGGGGAGCCGGAACCCGTAATCCACCAGCACCTGCTTGCGCGAGCGGTCCCCCTCGTACATTCCCCCGATCTGGGGGATCGTCACGTGCGACTCGTCCACGATGAGGAGAAAATCCTCGGGGAAGTAATCGATGAGGCACTGCGGCCTCTCGCCGGGCTTCCGCCCGGAAAGCGGGCGCGAATAGTTCTCGACGCCCGAGCAGTATCCGATCTCGTTCAGCATCTCGAGGTCGTACTCGGTGCGCATCTTGAGCCTCTGGGCCTCGAGGAGCTTCCCCTCGGCGCGGAACACCGTAAGCCTCTGGTCCAGCTCCTCGCGGATGAGCCGCGTGCCCTCCTTGAGGCGGACCGGAGTGGTCACGAAATGCTTCGCCGGATAGATCGCCGCCGTCCCGATCTGCTTGAGCGTCTTCCCGGTCATGGGGTCGAAGACCGAGATCCGCTCCACCTCGTCTCCGAAAAGCTCGATCCGGATCGCGGTCTCCTCGTAGGCGGGGTGCACCTCGACCACGTCGCCGCGCGCGCGAAAGGTCCCGCGCTTCAGATCCAGATCGTTCCGCGTGTAGAGATTGTGCACCAGCTGGGCCAGGATCGCCTCGCGGGTGATCTTCTCCTTCACCTCGACCAAGAGCATCTCGCGCCGGAAGTCCTCGGGCGAGCCCAGGCCATAGATGCAGGAGACGCTGGCCACCACGATCACGTCGCGCCGCTCGAAGAGGGCGCTCGTCGCGGCGAGCCGCAGCCGGTCGATGTCGTCGTTGATCGACGCGTCCTTCTCGATGTAGGTATTCGTGTGCGGGACGTACGCCTCGGGCTGGTAGTAGTCGTAGTAGGAGACGAAGTATCCGACCGCGTTCTCCGGAAAGAAGCTCCGGAACTCGGCGTAGAGCTGCGCGGCGAGCGTCTTGTTGTGCGAGATGACGAGCGTGGGACGCGCGGCCGCCTGGATGACGTTCGCCATCGTGAAGGTCTTGCCCGAGCCGGTGACGCCGAGGAGCGTCTGGTAACGGTCGCCGCGCCTCAATCCCTCGGTCAGCTCCTGGATCGCGCGGGGCTGGTCTCCGAGCGGCTGGTAGGGCGCCACCAGCTTGAACTCTGCCGGAGACAGGTCGCGCGCAACGGTCACGTGCGCGTCCGGATCGTATAGGCGACAGTGACCGGCTTCTCGGGCTCGCAGCGGACCGTGAATTCGAAGGTCCGGGAGTCCTTTTTCACCTGCGTCATGCTCGACTTCAAGATCTCCCATTGCCCGTCGGCGTGCTCGATCACGGTGACGTCCACGGCGGCTTTCCGGTGGTTCGTGAGGGTGATCTCGTAGGATGCCTCGGCGACCTGGCCGCTGACCTGGCTGTAGTTGGTCTGCTTGCGCTCGGCGGCGATGTCGAACGCGGAGCCCACGGCGACCCGGACCGTCTGCCCTCTCGACGTATGCTGGATGCGGTCCTCGCCCACCAGCTCCAGCGAGCCATCGGTGTCGCGCTGGAACGCGCGCACGATGCCCTCCGGAAGCGGCATGCCCAACCCGGCCGAAGCATTGTTCTGGAATTCCATGCGGACCTGCACGTGATCCTGGTCCATCGAGCCGTCGTACGTGAATTTCCGGACCGAGCGCACGCCCTCGGCGTTCAGGAGCGCCACCTGTTTCACCTCGTTGTTGGCGAGCGTGGCGCGCTGCGGCAGCTCGTAGAGGTGATATTCGAAGAAAGCGCGCTCCTGCACCTGCGCCCCTTCGGCTTTCATCATGCGGACGTCCTGCGCGTACATCATCGGCCGCGGCGCCTGCGCGCGGTGGATCGTGCCCGCGATCAGCTTGAGCCTCGCGTCCTCGTAGGTCGCTCCCGAGTGGTTCTCGATGGAGGCCCAGCCCTGCAGATCGAGCCTCGAGCCGCTCTCATCGAGCACGGCCACGTACTCGGCGTGCCAGTCCATCCCGCCGGTCATGTAGGAGACCTCGAGGTCGCGCTCGCCTCCGCCCGCGGCCCGCACGCGCCAGACCAGCGTCGGTCGCGTGATGAGCCCCTTCGGAAGCTCGCGGAGGCCCACCTGCCGGACCTCGGCGCGGTTCACGAGCGAGACGCCGCCGTCCGCCCCCTGGATCACCAGAGACGCGGGGTCGTAGGCGAGGAGCGTTCCGCGCTTCACCTGCTCGTCTTTCGTGGCGATGTCGATCGGTTGGTCGACGTATTTCTCGAGCAGCTTGTCCGTGCTCGCCAGGTCGTAGCGGTAGTCCTGCCAGAGGAGATCGATGTCTCCCCGGCCCACGGGACGCAGATGTACCGACGTTGGGTCGATGCTCGAGGCCACTTCGGTGAACCGTATCTCGGATTCGCCCGCGGGAACCCCGAAGCGGCGGCGGTCCTTCACGACGCCCAGGTTGTCCTTGTACACGGTGACCGCGACGTCGCGCCCCGCAACCGTGGCCGTCGTGGCCGGCGGCATGTGCGCCGGAGGCGCCACCTTCGCCGGAGCGGGCGCTCCCTCCGCGTGCGCCGCGAAGGCGAGAATTCCGCACAGCACGGCCGCGCCGAAAGCGCCGACCGCGAGGGCGAGAAGCAGGTTCCTGGCCGTGAGCCTCATCGCAGCACCTCGAGGTTCCGCTCGAGCTTTTCCTTCGTCACGCCCAAGGACTCCAGGCGCGTGCGCTCGCGCTCCACCACGTCTTTCTTCGCCTTGCCCAGGAAGTCCTCGTTCTGAAGCTTGCGCATCGATTGGTCGAAATCCCTTATCACCTTGTCCAACTCCTTCTCGAGCCGCTTCCGCTCGGTCCCCACGTCGATCAAACCCTCGAGGGGGAGAAAGATTTCATGGCTCCGCACCACCGTGGACGCGGAGACGGCCGGCTTCTTGACGCCGGGGCCTACCTCGAGCGGTTCCGCTTTGCTCAAGAGCGCGATCAGATCGGCCTGCCCTCGGATCAGGTCCCCTTCGGGACCCTGGGTCCGGATCAGCACCGCCGCCTTGCGCGCGGGCGGAATGTTCATCTCGGATCTCAGATTCCGGATCGAGCCCACCACCTCTTTCAGAAGCTCGATCTTGGCCTCGGTCTCCTTGTTCGCGGCGCGGCCCGCGGGCGGCCACTCCGCCACGCACAGGTCCCCCTCCGTGCCGGGCAGCGCGTGCCACAACTCCTCGGACATATAGGGCATGAAGGGATGCAGGAGCCGGAGCACGGTGCTGAACACTCGGTGGATCGTGAAGCGGACCGCGGCGGCGCCGGGCGCATCGGGTCCGGCGTAGAGCCGGGGCTTGGCCATCTCGAGGTACCAGTCGCACAGCTCGCGCCAGGTGAAATCGTAGATATCCTTCGCCGCGTCCCCGATCCGGTACGCCTTGAGGTCCCGCGTCACCTGCCGCGCCGTCGTGCCCAGCACGCTCAGGATCCACTGGTCCGCGTCGGTCAGGAAGGGTCGCGCGGCAGTCTCGTCCGGCGTGTACTCTCGAAGATACGGCGCGACGAGACGGAACGCGTTCCAGAGCTTGTTCGCGAAATGGCGTCCCAGATCCACGCGCTCCTCGGAGAAATGGATGTCCGAGCCCTGCGGCGACAGGAGAAGCAGCGTGAGGCGCAGGGAATCTGCGCCGTACTTCTCCGCGATCTCGATCGGATCGGCGGAATTCCCGAGCGACTTCGACATCTTCCGGCCCTGCCCGTCACGCACGATGCCGTGCAGGTACACGACCGGGAAGGGCGCTTTGCCCATGAACTCGTAGCCGGCCATCACCATCCGGGCCACCCAGAAGAAGATGATGTCGGGACCGGTGACGAGGACGCTCGAGGGATAGAAGCGCTTCAGATCCTCCGTCTCCTCGGGCCAGCCGAGCGTGGAGAAGGGCCAGAGCCAGGAGGAGAACCACGTGTCGAGCACGTCCTCGTCCTGCTTCAGCTCGCCGCCTCCGCACTTGGTGCAGCGCGTCGGGGCCTCCACCAGGACGATCGTTTCGTTACAGGCGGCACAGGTCCAGACCGGGATCCGGTGCCCCCACCAGAGCTGGCGCGAGATGCACCAGTCGCGGATTCCCTCCAGCCACCGGATGTAGACCTTCTCCCAGCGGCGCGGCAGGATGGTCAGCTCCCCGTTCTCGATCGCGTCGAGCGCGGGCTTGGCGAGCGGCTTCATGGACACGAACCACTGGAGCGAGAGGTAGGGCTCCACCACCGAATCGCAGCGCTGGCAATGGCCGATGGAGTGGCGATGCGGCTCGGTTCGCGCCAGGAGCCCGCGATCTTGCAGCGCCTCCACGATGCGGGCGCGCGCCTCCTCGCGGGTCAGCCCGCGGAAGTCCCCCGCGTTCTCGTTCATCTTCGCCGAGGGATCCATGACGACGATCGGGGTCAGGCCGTGGCGCTGGCCCAGCTCGAAATCGTTCGGATCGTGGGCCGGGGTCACCTTCACCGCGCCCGTGCCGAATTTCGGGTCCACGGAATCGTCGAAGATGATCGGGATCTCGCGGCGGAGGAACGGCAGGATGGCCGACTTGCCCTTGAGGGGCGTGTAGCGCTTGTCCTTGGGGTGCACCGCGATCGCCACGTCCCCCAGCATCGTCTCGGGGCGGGTGGTCGCGACCGTGATGTGCTTCTTCATCCCCTTGATCGGATACATCAGATGGTAGAGCTTCCCGTCCGTCTCCTGGTGGTCCACTTCCTCGTCCGAGAGCGCGGTGAGGCAGCGCGGGCACCAGTTGATGATCCGGTTGCCGCGGTAGATGAGCCCCTTGTTGTAGAGGGCCACGAACACTTCCCGCACGGCTCGCGAGAGCCCGTCGTCCATGGTGAAGCGCTCGCGCGACCAGTCCACCGAGTCGCCAATCCGCCTCATTTGCGCCGTGATGCGGTCGTGGTACTGTGCCTTCCACTTCCAGACCTCTTCCAGGAAGGCTTCGCGGCCCACATCGTGACGCGTCTTTCCTTCCGCCGCCAGCTTGCGCTCGACCACGTTCTGCGTGGCGATGCCTGCGTGGTCGGTGCCGGGAAGCCAGAGGGCGGGCACGCCGTTCATGCGCTGCCAGCGCGTGAGCGTATCTTGCAATGTGTGGTTGAAGACATGCCCGAGGTGGAGGTTCCCGGTCACGTTCGGAGGCGGAATGAGGGTCACGAACGGCGGACCCTCCCCATCGCGAGGACGGAAGTATCCGGCCTTCACCCAGTGGTCATACCAGCGGCGCTCCACGAGGGTGTGATCGTAGATTTTCGAAAGCTCGGTCTCAGTCATCGTTGGTCGGGTATCCCTCGGGCGCGTTGGATGGGATGCCGGGTCGCGATGGTTGCCTAACTGCCGCTGGCCCAAGCAAATGTAGGCTATCACACGCGCAGCTGCCGGTCAAATCACGCCCGCCCCGAGGCTCGACGCTCGGTGAGATGCGCGATTGGCGGTGGCGGACTCAAGCACGATGGCGGGCATGCCGATGAACGATACGTCCGAGCGCGGTTGCGGCAGTGCGCCGCGGGGCTGACTCCGGGGGGTAACTCCAATGATGAAAGCGGGTTCTGTTGCGATCGCGATTGCCCTGGGCGCCTTGCTGGCCGGGACTGCCGCGGGCCAGACGCTCGACGCGCGCCGGCTGGGAATGGGCGGCGTGCTCACGAGCGACGTCGGCGACCATGCCGGCTCGAATATCGCGTTCCGCGCCGTGCCGAAGGGAACGGGAGGCTCGGGCTCGATTCCCCTGCCGCTGGGTCTCATCCAGTACCTGAGCGACCACCCCTCCTTCGACTCGAAGGACTCGACGTTCAACGTTTTCGAGATCGCGAACGTCTTCCTGAATCCCCCACTCACGATTCAGCTCTCCAAGCCGAGCGAGGTGGCTGGCGACATCTCGGTCTACGTGGCGCGGGACTCCCTGATGGTGGACCTGGCGGACGTGAAGCGCGTCATCCCGGAGCACTCGTTCAAGCAGAGCGGCGTATACCACATCGGCGGGATCGGAAAGAGCTTCGGGAAGATGTTCATCCAGGTTTCCCCGCTCATCCATCTCCGGAACGAGCTGATCCTGAGCGATAAGCTCCGTGACGCCCTCAAGGACGCGGTCCCGTTCACCAGCAACACGCGGTACGGGCTGACCGACGAGGGTCGCGCGCAGGCGGCCGTCTCCTTCCAGGCGGGATACGCCTTCCGGGCGCTCCACAGGGCATCGGCGAACGAGAGCAGCTCGAATGACCCGAGACGGAACGGCTCGACGGCGCTCTACCTGGGCGGCGGGCCGAAGTATCTATTGGGGATCGCCTACGGCGACGTCCACTCCATCGGGGGCGTCACGACGGGCGACACGCTCTTCGCCAGCGGCAATCCGGTCACGATCGACGCGGACACCCAGACGCGCAACGCCCTCGCGGGCGGAGACGGCGGGACGGGAACGGGATTCGGCTCGGACGTCGGCGCGGTGCTCTACTACCAGAATTTCGAGCTGGGCGTGGGCCTGGACGACTTCGGCAGCCAGATCAAGTGGAACACCACGGTGCGGCGCCACGTGTACGACGACGTGACGAACACCTTCACGACCACGGTGGTCGCGCGGGACGAGAAATTCACGAGCCGCATCCCGGTCACCACGACCGTGAACGTGGCCAAGCGGATCGGACGCACAACCCTTGCGGCGGACGTCGTCAAGGGGGACCTCCGTGCGTCGATGCACGCCGGAGCGGAATTCTGGTTCGGGATGTTCGCGCTGCGCAGCGGAATCTACCGCGATCAGAACAAGATGATGCAGTTCGCCGGCGGCGGCGGCTACCGCTTCGGAAAGATCGGAGTGGACCTGGCCATCGCGACCAACAGCCGCAACATCGAACGCGAACGCGGAGCGGAGCTTTCCGCCTCGCTCTCTTTGTACTAGGAGGAATACCGTGCGCCGACTGATCCCGATCGCGCTCTTCCTGCCGCTCCTCGTGGGGTGTGGAAACCGGAACCTCATTCTCACGGTCGATATCCTGAGCTTCATGAATCCCTCGACCCGCGTCGTGAATTACGGGCCCATTCCCCCAGGTTTTCCCAATGATACGCTCGAGGTCTTCTCGGACAGCCTGAGTCTGCTCCAAGGCGTGGGCGACGTGACGCGCGTGACCTCGGCGAGTCTCGACATCGCGGCGTCCTTCGACAACGCGACGGGAGCGGGAACGGGAGACGTGCTCATCTACTTCGCGGCAGCCGATTCGGCCACGCCCTTCACGACGACGGCGATCGCGGACGTGCCCTTTCAGCTGTTCGCCGGACAGATCACCAACGTGAGCACACACATCGACGCCTCGCCCGCCCTGGCGGAGGTTCTGACCCACAACAAGGCCAAGGTGGGCTTGCGGCTCATCTTCAACGGCACGAGCTTCCCCGTCCAGGGAAGGGAAACGCTGACCAAGCTCACGGCTACGGTGGTGACGAAGAAGGATCTGTAGCGGATCGGCCGCGCTTGGCCCGCTCGAGCCCGAGCAGGCTGTTCCGGCGGCCCGGGGACGACGCGAGCACGGCTTCGTAGGCCGCGATCGCCTGGTCCGCCTTCCTCGCATCCAGAAGCAGGTCCCCGAGCTGCTCGCGAGCCGGTAGCAGCGCCCCCGGGGTAACGGGATTCTTGTCGATCGAATCCTCGAGATCGGCCGCCGAGCGAAGCTGCGCGATCGCCTCGTCGTCCCGCTTCTCCGCGCGCGCGATCCAGCCCTTCACCTCGCGCCGCGCCACCTCCACCTGATCCGCCCAGTTGTACCCGTCCTTCACGCCCTCCAGCAACTCGTGGAGCGCATCGAGTCTGGCGAGCGCCTGGCGTGACGCCGGCACATTCCCCGATCGGGCGGCCCCGATGCCACGGGCCGTCTGGGTTAGGGCTTCCGCCCATGCGAACTTGTTCCAGGAGAACCACGTGGGCGCGACTTCGAGCCTGGCCGCCTCGTCCCACCTGTGCCGCTCGAGCGCATATCGAGCGGGCACCGCCGCGAACGCGTAGGCCGCCGACGGAGTCTCCTGGTTGACCCTGGGCACCGCCTGGACCGCGTTCACGACTCCCTTCGCCGCTGCGTTCCGCCCCAGCTGGAGGTAGGCGTAGGCGAGATAGTCCATGGCGTGAAGCTCTTCGAAGTAGGTGAAGCCCGGGTTCGTCTTCGCCATGAGATCCCGCGCCGCCCTGGCGGCCGCGAGATTGGTCTTGATGGATTCATCCCAGAGGCCCAGCCGCGTGAAAATGTGGGAAGGCATGTGCTGGGCGTGCGGGGCGGACGGAGCGATCTTCGAGTACGCGCGGGCCGCGGGGAGTGCGAGGCTCGCCAGCCCCGGGTAATCCAGACTGTGGATCAGGTAATGCGCGATACCCGGATGGTTCGGTGCTTGCGGCAGAACGGAATTCAGGAGCGCGGCCGCCTTCCTCTGCGTCGCGTACGTCTTGTCGGTCGTGGGAGCGTTACCGAGGATGGAGAGGGCGTAGAAGATCGTCCCCTCGATGTCGTCCGGAAACCGCTGATGGAGCGCTTCCATCGCCTTCTCGTAGGCCACCCTCCTCGCGGGGGCGTCCAGGAGGGCCGCGTCCTCGTAGTAGGTCGCGATGGCCCCGATGTAGGCCTGCTCGCGCTCGGTCTGCCCCGCCATCTTCGCAGCGGTCTCGCTCGCGACCCGGCCCCGTTCGAAGTCCGCCTGCGTGGTCGGGCCCCAGATGGGGTGGTAGTTGCACATGGCGATTCCCCAGTGCGCCATGGCGCAGGCCGGGTACGCGTCCGCGATCGCGCGGAATCCTCGCTGCGCCTGCTCGTACTCGAAGGAGTGGAGCAGGGCCACGGCGCGGTCGAAATCCTTCTGGGCCGCGGGCGCGGCGGTTATCGGAAAGTGGACGGACCCCAGCTTCTCGACCGACACGGACTCATGGACGTGGTCTTCATGCTGGGCCCAGGAGCGGGCGGCGAGCGTGAGGGCGCAGAGCGCGACGGCGAAGAGCGCGGCGAGGGCGGGAACGACCCGTTTCATGGGTTCCTCCGTGTTGCTCGGCGAGAGGGAATCTTCCGGGACGGAGAGTAGCAGCCCCCTTCCCTGTTGTCAGCGATGCCGCGCCCCGATACCATTGTGGCTTGCTCATGGACACCCTACCGAACCCGGTCCGAAACAGCCTTCCTCCCCGCGAGGAGATCCTGACGCTTCTCCATGAGCACACGGAGACGCCGGGCCTCAGGAAGCATGCGCTCGCGGTGGAGGCGGCCATGCGCGCCTACGCGGGGCGCTTCGGGGAAGACCCCGATCTCTGGGGCGCCACCGGCCTGATCCACGACTTCGATTACGAGAAGCACCCCTCGCCCGAAGAGCACCCGAGGTTCGGCTGCGCGATTCTGGCCCAGCGCGGCTTCCCGGCCGCCATGATCGAGGCCATCATAGGCCATGCGGCCTACACTGGCACGCCGCGGGTCACCCCGCTCGCCAAAGCGCTCTTCGCCTCCGACGAGCTGTGCGGCATGATCACCGCGACGGCGCTCGTGCAGCCAGGCAAGACGCTGGCCGAGGTCACGCCCGACTCGGTGCTCCGGAAGATGAAGTCGAAGAGCTTCGCGCGATCGGTGAACCGCGACGAGATCGAGCTTGGAGCGCGGGAGCTGGGGGTCACGCTGGAAGAGCACATCGCGTTCGTGCTCTTAGCACTCCAGGCGCAAGCGGGAGCGCTGGGCCTATGAGCCCGAGACGCCGCGGAGGACGAGGCCGGCGCAGGCCGGGCGCGGCGCATCCGCCGTCCTCGCCGCCGCAGGGCAACGGACACGACGCGCCGGAGGATCGCGAGCAGGAGGCGGTGGAGCAGGAGGAGCCGCCGCCCGCCCAGGCGCAGCCGTCGCGAGGGCCGCGCTCGCGCCCCGAGCGCCGCAGCAGGGCTTCCGCGCCCCGCGCGGAGCGGCCGTCAGCGAGCCGGGCCGAGCGACCCTCGGCCCCACGCGCCGAGCGACCCTCCGTGGTACGCGAGGAACGCCCCTCGATCCCCCGCGCGGAGCATCCCCCCGAGGCACCGTTTGAGGACGAGGAGGTCCTTCTGGAAGAGGAGATCGCCGCGCATCGCGAGATCGCGGCGGACGGCCGAAGCGCGCCGGGCGCGGGACCGCAGGCCGTTGCGGCATTCACGACGTTCCTGCGCGCGCTGGGCATCGACCCCCGGCGCGATCCCGAGTACACGGTCACCGCCCAGCTCACCGCGGATTTTCTGGCCGAGCGCACAGCCGCGCTGCGCCGCGAGCCTGGCCCTCTCCGCCCGTCGCGGTATCGCGGCCATCCCGGCGAGTCGGTCAAGCTCGAGAAGATCCCCGTCTACGGTATGTGCCCGCATCACCTCGTCCCCTATTTCGGAACAGCCTCGGTGAGCTACATGCCGACCGACCGGATTTGCGGTATCGGAGCGATCGCGCGGCTCGTGCGCGAGCTGGCCTGCGCCCCGCGTTTGCAAGAGAGCCTCACGCAGGCCATCGCGGACGCGATCGTGCGGGACTTGGAGCCCGCGTCGGTCGAGGTGAGCATCCGCGCGAGGCACCTCTGCCTCGAGATGCGCGGCGTCGAGCAGCGCGCGCTCCTCGTGACCGAGGCGCGGCGCGGAGGGCCCGGCGCGCCGGCCGCTCCGAGACCACAGGCGCCCGGCCGCCGCTAGCGTGTCTTCGGTTTCCATCGTCCTGCCCACCCACAACCGCCCGAACGAGCTGCTCCAGGCGATCGAGCGCGTCGCGGGTCAGACCCATCCCGAGCTGGAGCTCGTGCTCGTCCGCGACGGAGGCACGGCCCTCGACGAGCGCGCGCGGGATCACCTGGGGCGGCTGGAGTTTCCTGTGACCGTCGTCGAGCACGACGGCCCTCCGCATGGTCTCGCCGCGTCACGAAATCGGGGAATCGACGCCTCGCGCGGGGACGCGATCGCGTTCCTGGACGACGACGATCTCTGGGAGCCCGGGCACGCGGGCCGACTCGCCGCTGCGCTCGATCGCGATCCCGATATCGACGTGGCCTACGCCGACGCCTTGGTGCTGGATGAAGCCAGCGGGCAGCGCCGCACCCTCGCCCACGATTTCGACCTCGACGTCTTCGGACGGGACAGCTTCATCGCGCCCAGCGCGATCGCGGCTCGCAGGCGAGCGTTCGACCGCTTCGGACTCTTCGACACCGAGATCCCCTACTCCGAGGACTGGGATTGGCTGATGCGCGTCGCGGCCGCAGGCGGGGTGATCGCGCGCGTGCCCGGAGCTTCGGTCACCATCCGCATCCACGCCGGCGGGATGAGCCAGCTCGGCGATCCCGTGCGCCTCGCCGCGCGGCAGCAGAGCCTGGACATGATCGCGAGCCGCTACGGCCTCGCCCCCATCCAGCCCAAGACCTTCTGGGAAGTCGCCGAAACCGTGAGCCCAGGCCTGTGCCCCGGACCGAACGACTCGACGCGCTGATCCTGGGCGGCGGCATGGCCGGTCTCACGGCCGCGCTCACCCTCCAGGGATTCGGGCTCAAGACCCTCGTGCTCGAGGAATCGGGAAATCCCGGCGGCCAGCTCCACGAGATCCACGCCGCGATCACGGATCATCCGTTCGCGTTCGGAAGCGACGGGGCGCGCTTCGCCGCGGTCGCCCTCGAATCCGCGCGGAGGGCCGGGCTCTCGATATTCGTAGGCGCACCCGTGACGCGCGTATCGGTGCGAACGCATGCTGCCGCGCGGGGGCGGGAGCGGTTTGCCGCGCGAACGCTCCTCATCGCGACGGGGCTCAAGCGCCGGTCGCTGGGCATTCCCGGCGAGCGCGAGCTACTGGGCCGCGGGCTGAGCTTCTCCGCGAATCGCGACCGCACGATCTACGCCGGAAAGCCGGTCGTGGTGATCGGTGGCGGCACCGGCGCCGTGGAAGACGCGCTCCTCTGCGCGGAGGTCGGCAGCCCCGTCACGCTCCTTCATCGGTCGGCGCGGTTTCGCGCGCGAACCGATTTTCTGGAGCGGGCGCGCGCGAACCCCGGCATCCGCATCGTGACCGGCGCCGAGATCCGGCGGATCGTGGGCAAGGAGAGCGTCGAGGGTGTCGAGTATCGGACGAAGGGCTCGCGGGTGGTGCGGAGCCTCCGGGCTGAGGGCGTCTTCGTGCGGATCGGATGGGCGCCGAGAACGGAGCTGGTGCGCGGGCAGCTCGGGCTCGACCGCGCGGGCTACGTGCGCGTTCGTCCGGGCGGAGCGACGACGGTGGCGGGCGTTTTCGCCGCGGGCGACGTCTGCTCCCCTCGCTGCGCGACGATCGCGAACGCGGCGGGCCAAGGTGCTGTCGCGGCGTGGGAGATGGCGCGATTGCTGGGGCGGGTCAGGAGCTGACGATTACATCCGCTCGACGAAGGTCCCGTCGCGGGTGTCGATCTTCACGCGGTCGCCGATGCCCATGTGCTGCGGCACCTTGGTCACGAGCCCCGTGTTCATCTTGGCGATCTTGGGCGAGGAGGAAATGGTGGCGCCCTTGAGCACCGGGTCGGTCTCGACGATTTCCAGCTCCACGAACATCGGCACGTCGACGCCGACCGGCTTCCCTTCGAAGTAGCTCATCTCCACGGTCATGCCTTCGACGAGGTAGTTGACGGCCTCGCCCAGATGATCGCGCGGGACGTTCACCATCTCGTAGTTCTCGGTGTTCATGAACGTGAACTCGTCGCCGGAGCGGTAGAGATACTGGAGTGGATGATGATCCAGGTCGGCCCGGTTCACCTTGTCCTCGGAGCGGAATCGGTTCTCAACCTGGCTACCCGTCACGAGGTTGACCATCTTGGCGTGCACCATCCCGCGCCAGTTCCCCGGCGTCACGTGCAGCACGTTCGTCACGCGGCATGGCTTCCCATCGAACAGGATCACCATGCCGACCTTGATCTGAGTCGCTGGAATCACGGCAAAAATCTCCCTCGAGAATCGAAATTGGAGTGGCAGCCGACAAGTATATCAGCGGGGATGGACCAGAGCAAGCGAGGGCGCGGCCCGCTAGAAGGGCGGATCTACTCCTTCTTCGCCCGGCGCGAGGCGTTGATTCCCATCACAACGCCGATCACAACGCCAAGCCCCACACCGATCGGGATATTCTTCAGGGCCACGCCGACCCCGCACCCGATCGCGATTCCGATCGCGATCCAGGCGCCTAGCGGTTTCTGGGTCTTTATCATCTCGCTCCCTTCGCCGCGGGCGGCGGCTTGGCGTGATGGGCGCCGGCCTTCACGCGCCCCGCGCCGTGGACATAGACCAGCTCGGCCCCCAGATATCCTGTGTAGAGCGTGAGACCCGCAGCGGCCAGGGCGATCAGCGTCGAGAGCCAGATCCCCTTCCCGGTCGGGCGAACCGCCCACGACAGGAGCGCCGCCAGCCCGATCGCGCCGAGAGCCCAGATGCAGGAGGTCTCGTGCTTGTCGACGGCCGCCTCGGGGACGCCCTGGCGCTCGGCCTGGTCTCCGACCGCCTTGCCGCTGAAGTAGGCCACGCCCGATCCCGCCAGCGCGACCGTGAGCAGGACGGGGCCGAACCACTTCACCCAGGGGCGGCGCAGGACCAGGTAGACCAGCTCCGCCAGCGCGCCGACCACGGCCAGCGCGATCGGGAAGTGGACCACGGCGGGATGCAGGTCGAGCCCGAACATCAGACCCCGTACGCGCGGCGCAGAATGGCCATCGTGTGCACGACCTCCCTCTTCGCGCCGTGCGCGATCTGGATGTTGCACGTGCCGCAGCCGGTGAGGATGAACTCTGCCTTCGTGCGGTCCAGCTCCTTGAAAAGCGGCGCGCCGATCTCCTGCGCGCGTTCGTAGTTCTCGGACTTCATGCCGTACGTCCCCGCGATCCCGCAGCAGGAATCCTCGATCGGCCTCACGTCCACGCCCGGGACGAGCTTCAGCAATCGGATCGGCTCCTCCGTGATGCCCTGCGCCACCGAATGGCAGGCGTTGTGGTAGACGACCGAGATCGGGACCTCCTTGAAGTCGGTCCGCAGCTCGCCGCGCTCGTGAAGCTGCCACAAGTACTGATGGATGTCGATCGTGTGCGCCGCGAGACGCCTGGCATCCTCGGTCCCGAGGATGCGCGGATAGTCCTCGATGAGCGAGAGGCCGCACGAGGGCGCGCTGGCCACCACCGTGAAGCCACGATCCACCAGAGGGAGAAGGGTCGCCACGTTCCGTCGCGCGTCGGCGACGATGGAGCGCTCGGCGCCCATGGTGATGAGCGCGATGCCGCAGCAGCGCTGCTCGGGCACCACGACCTCGATGCCGTTCGCCTCGAGCACCTTGACGGTGGCCTCGGCTTCGCCCTTGGGGTCGTGGAACCTCGCGAAGCAGCCCGCGAAGTAGGCGACGCGCTTCGTGATCGGAACGTTGCGGTGCGGCATCGGCCCCAGCCGCGCGTGCGCGTGCGAGCCAGGGGCGCCGGTGGGGCCTTGCGTCAGCGGTAACGCGAGCGCGCGCTTCGCCCCCGCGTCTCCGGTACCGAACGGCCGGCGGAAGCGCGGCAGGTCAAGCCTTCCGGCCACTTTCCCCACCTTCTCCCTCGCCGCCCGCTCGAGCGGGTTGCCGACAGCGAGATTCACGAGCCCCGGCGCCACGCCCGCGACGGTCGCGATCTTGTCCGCGTGCCCCAGCACCCAGTTCCGCACCGGCATCCCGTGTTCCTCGACGAACTCCTTCCGCGCCGCGATCGCGAGGCCGGGGATGTCCACCTGGCTCGGGCACTCGCTCAGGCAGAGCTTGCAGTTGAAGCAGGAGTCCATGACCTCCTTGAACGGCTTCTCGGTCAGGGAGTCCGGCCGAAGCTCGCCCCGGATCATCTCCATCAGGAGGACCGCCTTCGCGCGCGCGGTGTGCGGCTCGAGGGAGGTGGTGGAGCCGACGGGGCAATAATCGCGGCAGGTTCCGCAACCGTGGCACATCTCGATCATGTCGCGATAGTCGGGCTCGTCGAACACCGTGCCGGTCTTCACATACGTGTTCGTGTACCGCGAGTACCCCTCCGGGAAGCTCCGCGCGTCGGAGATCACGTTCCCAGGATTCAGGATCCCGTCCGGATCCATGGCGTGCTTCACCCGCGCCATGACCTCGTACGCGCGCGGGTACTGGCGTTCGAGGTAGGGGGCGCGAAGGATCCCGTCGCCGTGCTCGCCGGTGATGGTCCCGCCCAGGCTCCACGTCAGCTCGAAGGCGTCCTCGGCCATGGCTGCCATCCGGGCCTGGAAGGCGCCGTCGTGCGGGTCCATGAGCGGCATGACGTGCACGTTCCCGTTACCCGCGTGGCCGAAGATCGCGAAGGGTGTCTGATGTTTCGCGAACATGGCGCGAAGGCCGTTCACGTAATCCCCGAGCCGCTCGGCGGGCACCGCGGTGTCGTCGATGAAGTTCATCGGCTTCTCGACCGGGGACGCGCGATAGATCAGAGGCAGCGCCGCCTTTCGCACCGCCCAGAGGGTCGCCTGCTCCTCGGCGTTTCGCGCCGCGCGGAAGTCGAGCACCTTACCGCGCCGGGCCGCGGCCCATTCCTCCACCGCGGCGATCCCCGAGCGCGCCTCATCCGCGGTCTCCCCCTCGAACTCGACCAGGATGGAAGAGTCGAAGCGCTCGGGAATGAGCGGCCGCAGGTCCGCGCGATCCGCGCGCACGAACGCGAGGAACGTATGATCCATGGCCTCGATGGCCGAAGCTCCCAGGCGCCTCGCCTCGAGCACCGCCTCGGTCGCGTCCTCCCACGACGCGAAGTAGAGGAGCGCCGCGGTGGTCGCCTTGGGCTTGGGGACGAGCCGCATCGTGATCTCGGTCACGATCCCGAGCGTGCCCTCCGAGCCCACGATCAGCCGCATGGGGTCGAAGCGCGGCCCGATGGAGCTGACCTGATCCCCGGGAGCCCAGGCGCCCCAGAGATCGTAGCCACAAGAATTCTTGTTCGCACGCGGGCGCTCGGGGAGAAACGCCGGCGCGCCTTCGCGAAGGATCGTCTCGACTGAGGCGGAGAGAGAGCGCCACGTGGCGCCTCCACCCGCGCCCGCGCCTCCACCCGCGCCCGCGCCACCGCCCGCACCGCCCGCGCCGCCACCCGCGCCGCTCGCGTGCGTCCCCATCCCGACGACGCTCCCGTCGTGGAGCACGGTCGTCAGGCCGAGCACGTGGTCCTTGGTCGAGCCATGGCGGAGCGTGTGCGCTCCCGAGGCGTTCGTGCCCACGTTGCCGCCGATCGTGCAGAAATCGCCGCTCGAGGGATCCGGCCCCAGCCTGAGCCCCGCTCCGCGCACCGCCCGCTGCACGCGGCTGTGGATCGCGCCCGGCTCGACGCGGACCACGCGGCGATCGGCGTCCACCTCCAGCACGCGGTTCATGTGCGCGGCGAAGTCCAGGATGATACCGGGCCCCAGCGCCTGGCCGGCAAGACTGGAGCCACCGCCTCGTGCCGTCACGGGAATGCCGCGCGCGTGCGCGAACGCCAGGGTCCGCGCCACATCGGCTTCGCATCGGGGAGAGACCACCGCGAGGGGTTTGCGCCGGAAAATGCAGGCCGCCGTGGAGAACAATGCGAGCGCGATGGGGTCCGTCCGCACCTCACCCTGGAGGAGCGGCTTCAGGTCGTGCTCGATATTCCGTTGTCGTGGATCCATAAATCCCCCGGCGCGCGGGGGTGCGTCAGGTTCGTCGCGCTAGGAAAAGCCGGTCGTAGAGGAGGGCTGCGACCCCGCCGCCAAACAGGGGCCCCGCCCAATAAACCCACTGGTCCTGCCAATATTGTGATGCGAGCGCGGGGCCGAAGGCTCGGGCGGGATTCATCGCCGCCCCCGTGAGCCCTCCGCCGAACAGGACGCCGGCCGTGATGGAGAATCCGATCGCGAGCCCCGCAAAGCCGCTGGGAGCGCGGGGATCAACGGCGGTGCCGAACACCGTGATGACCAGGAAGAAGGTCAGGATCGCCTCGACCACGAATCCCATCTTCGGCCCGATGGTGGGGTCGATGGCGGGGGTGCCCAGGTGCACGTCCACCGGGCCGCCCTGGTAGACATAGCAGATAATCCCCGCGGCCAGACAGGCGCCCAGGAGCTGCGCGATCCAGTAGTAGAGCATCTTGCGAAGACCGATATGCCGCGTGATCCACATACCGAAGGATACCGCGGGATTGAAGTGGCCTCCCGAGACGTGGCCGAGCGCATAGACTCCGATCAGGATGGCAAGCCCGTGCGCCACGGCGATCCCGGTCGTTCCGACCGTCTGCGTGGCCTGTTGCTGCATGATCGCACCGACGCCGAAAAAAACGAGTCCGAAGGTGCCGATCGCCTCCGCGAGAAAATTCCTCACGCCCTGATTCATTCCACCTCCCCGGCCTTAAAGCGCTTCGACGGTCTTCCGGTCCAGACGCTTCGACAGCTCGACCAACAGCTTCACCGCTGCGTCGTAGTCCTTGCGGTCCATGATCGTCGAATGGCTATGGATGTACCGCGTCGGAATGAAGATGACCAGCGAGGGCACGCCCGTGTCGTAGACATGAAAGCGGCCGGCGTCGGTGCCGCCGCGCTCCACCGTGCCGAGGTGGTAGGGGATCTTCTGCTTCTCGCAGATGTCGATGGCGAGATTGCGGAGCTTCACGTTGGGAATCATCGAGGCGTCATAGACCAGGATGCCCACGCCCCCGCCCAGCTTCTCGTCGCCGTCCGCCTGGGATCCCGGCGTGTCGTGCGCGATGCCCACGTCGAGCGCGATCGCGACGTTCGGCTTCACCGACGCGACGCTGGTCTGCGCTCCCCGCAGTCCCACCTCTTCCATCGTGGTGGCTACTCCGAACACCGCGTTCGGGTGGGGCGTCTTCGAAAGCTTTCGCAGGGCGTCCACGACCAGGGCGCAGCCCACGCGGTTGTCGAGCGCCTTTGCCAGGTAGAGACGGTCGTTCGACATGACCGAGAAATCCGCCTCCGGAACGATCGGATCGCCCGGCCGGATGCCGAGGCGCTTCTTCACGTCGAAGTAGGAGGTGGCGCCGATGTCGATGAACATGTCCTTCAGGTCCATCACCTTCCTGCGCTCCTCCTCCTGAAGCTCGTGCGGCGGTTTGGAGCCCACGACGCCGATCACGTCGCCCTTGGCGGTGCGGATCCGAACCTTCTGCGCGAGGAGCACGTGACCCCACCAGCCCCCCATCGGCAGGAACTTGATGAAGCCTTCCTTGGTGATGCTCTTCACCATGAACCCGACCTCGTCCATGTGGCCGGCCATCATGATGCGGGGCTGGTCCGTCTTTCCGTTCTGCCTGCAGATGACGCTGCCCAGCCCGTCCTGGCTCACGGTCCCCAGACCGCGCAGGTGCTTCTTCATGATCCCCGCGATCTCGGATTCGTGTCCGGGGGGGCCGAACGCCTCGGTTAACTCCTTCAATAGTGTCTGGCTCGCGTCCATCCAGGTGCTCCTTGGGATGAGATTGTGGGCGGAATTGGCGGGGGGAGTATCGTCCGGCCGTGGCGAGGGTGTCAAGACACGCGGCGAGGGATGCCCCGGATGCGGTGATGAGGCCGGGGCGTTGTCGGCGCCTCGTCCTCCTTGATCACGCTCACCGAGCCGTCGATCTCGAGGACCGCGGCGTGCACCTCCTCGACCGTCTCCACGCCGTGTTCGCGCAGGGACCGCAGGAGGTCATCGCGCGTGATCCCTTCCTTCGACATGTTGGCGTTCAGGATCTGCCCGCTCCGGATGAGAAAGGTCGGGCTGCCCTCGATGGCGTGCTCCGCCTTGACGTTTCGCCGAACGATCCACGCCACGATCAAGTTCATGGCGAAGAGGGTGCCGGCCGCGACCAGGCCCCCCGCAAGAGAGGTGTCGGGACCGGTCATGGCGTTCTGGACAGCGTTGGCGAGGAGAAGAAGCAGAAGAAAATCGAAGGGGGTCATCTGTCCGACCTGGCGCTTCCCTGTGAGGCGCAGCCCCAAGAGAAGCGCCAGGTAGACGAACCCGGTGCGAAACGCGATCTCGAACAGCGTGGTACCGCCGGTCAGCGGCACGCTATGGCCTCAGATCAGCGCT
The DNA here is from genome assembly GCA_043779525.1 of Candidatus Eiseniibacteriota bacterium. Lineage (GTDB taxonomy): Bacteria > Eisenbacteria > RBG-16-71-46 > SZUA-252 > SZUA-252 > WS-7. Next base: position 35,216 of record JAYWED010000003.1, read on the forward strand.
CGACGATGGCGATCGGCTGATCGACGCGGAGCGAGACCTTCGCCCCTTGCTCAATTTCCAACTCGTGACCCTTCGCCATCAGGACCGCTCCGGTGCCCGCGGCCGCGCCGCCGACGGCTCCGATGATCGTGCTCTTGGTGCTGCCGCCCGCGACCTTGCCGACGATGGCGCCCGCGAGCGCGCCGCCGCCGATCAGGAGCTTGTCGCGCGTGCTCGTGGACTTCGCGATCAGCTTCCCTTCGGCGTTGTTCACGGTGGCGTGAAGGCGCTTCGGGCCGTCCACGGTCTCGATGGTGTTGAACTCGAGAACGAGCGAGGCGCGGTCGTCTTCGCCCTTGTGCCTGGACGCGCGCTGAACGTCGGTCACTTCGCCGCTCACCTTGGCGCCGGCCTCGGCGAGCACCGTGCCATCACGCGTGATCGGCGCGGCGAGAGTCGCCTCGATGTGGTCGCCGGCGTTCGAGGTCCGCGTATCGACCGGCGTCACCATCGTGACGTCGAACGTCGTGCCGGTCGGAATCTCGATGGTGTGCTTCTCGGCGTAGGCGGCTTTCGTCTCCGGAGGGTTCGAGGACCCCGTGTGGTGGGCCTTGGCCGCCTTGTGCGTGGTGGTGGTGGTCGTCGTCGTCGTCGTGGTGCCCTGGTCGCCGGGTTGGGTCTGGGCGGGCGGGGTCGTCGAGTTGCCGTAGCCCTGACTCACCTGGGTCGTATCGGTCGTCTGCGACATGTCGGTCTGCGCGGCCTTCTGGCACGCGGAGAGCGCGAACGCGAGGATCAAGCCAAGCGCAACGCTCAGTATCCGGAGAGATTTGGTCATCAGAACCACCGTCCTTTGTTGTTAGTAAATGAAGTTGTACGTGAACCCGCCCATGATCTTGAGCTGGTTGACGTCGGACACGAAGGCGTACTTCACCTCGCCGAAGACTCCCAGGTTCGGCATCACCTGATTCTTGATCCCCCCCTGGATGTTGAGACCGAGCTTGGTGTGGGAAGAGTTGGCGGCGGGAAGGAAGGGATCGTTCGCTTTCACGAAGTGGAGCGCGAGTCCGCCGCCCGCATAGGGCGTTACCCGGCCTCCCTCGACGGGGAAGTCCACGTTGACGTCGCTCCCGAGCGTGAGATCGCTCACGTCGACGCCGCTCGCTCCCACCTTCCAGTACTCGACGAGCGGCATCACGTGCACGTGACGGACGAACTCGCCCGCGTCCAGATGGAGTCCCAGCGCGACGGTGCTGCTCGCCCCTTCAGGGTCCACAAAGCCGATGCGAGCGCCCAGTCCCTGGAACCCGAGACCATGGCTGTCGGTCCCCGAGGCCGGGGCCGCCGACGCGGAAGCGCCGAACGAGGCAAGGCCCGCTGCAAGGATGATCGTTCCAAGTAGCGATCCGTTTCGATTCATCGCGGAACCTCCCTCGGTGGTCGTTGTGCGGGCCAGGTGTCCCCCGCCTGGAATTTGCCAGCGACTTTTCCGCAACGAAGGTAGCTCACAGGGCCCTTTGGAACAACTAGAACATGAAGCGCAGGCCTCCGTGGAGAGCGATCCCGTCAAAGTTCGCTTCCTCGCGGACAACCTGACCGAACGAGGGATCGAAGAATTCCGCCTTGGGGGTGCTCGCGTTCCAGACTACCTCGCCGTAGAGGCCGGCTTGGTCGGCGACCTTCAGATTTACGCCTCCGAATATCTGGGCGCCCAGGCCATCGTAGGTATTACTGAAGTCCCCGAGCGAATCGGTTCCGGACACGGTGAGCCACTCCCAGCCGATGGCGCCGCCGACGTACGGCTCCAGATTCGGCGAGACCGGGATGCGGACGCGCAGCACGCCCAGGACCGGCACGAGATTGGTGTTGATGGATTGGGTGCTCACGACCGTGGTGACGTGCGTTCCATCAGGAAGGTTTCCCTCGCGGACGAATTCCTCCCCGCCGGTCGAGCGGTGGTACAGCGAGATCTGGAGACCCAGGTCGATCTGCTGGGCGAGCACCGATCCGATGCCGCCGTTCAGGTAAAGGCCGGATCCAGGCTGATTCGCGGGATCGAACGTCCCCGCACCGAGCATCGCCCAGTACTGGGGCCGGCTGCGATATCCATATTCGTAGCGCTCGCGGTCACGATACGGGCGGCGATGACGGATGGGGCCGTTGTTCTCGAGAAGCGTGCTGTTGGCGCCTTGATACTGCGGGAACCCCGAGCTGACTGGGCCGGGCTGGAAGTCGAGCTGCGAAGCAGAAGCAGTGCCCGCCATGAAGGCGAGCGCCAGGGTTGCGACAAAAAGCCGCATGTTGATCCTCCTCACGAATGGGGGATTTGGACACACAATGACGGGGATCTAACTTGCAGCGGTCGTGCCACGAATCATCGCCTTGTGGTATAAGGACTTAACGGTTGGCACCTCGTACCGTCCGGGCCCATCTGAGGCCCACGATCTACACTCTTGTGGCGATCCGTCCACACCGTGCGCCCGCATGGTTTGACCGCGAACGCCACCGCCGATAGGATGCGCCGCCATGCGCCACGCCCGTTCCAGACACTTGCTCGCCGCCCTTGCGTACGTCGTGTGCGCGCTCGTCGCGGGTGCGCTCGGTGTGCGCGCCGCTTCAGCGCAGCCCGCCGAGTTTCTTCCGTCGGGTCACGCGCTCTACGAAGAAGTGGAAGCGCTGGCCGCGCGCGGGCTTCTTCCCTCGTACCCCATCCACACGCGTCCGCTCGTCCGCGCCGACCTCGCGCGCGCGTTGATCGATGCCCGGGGCCGTGACTCCGCCATCGAATCGGACCTGCACTACCAGCGGCTGGCGCGGGAGCTGGCGCGCGAGTTCGGGGACTTGGGCGCCGCCGGCGCGCCGAGCGAGACCGGCCCGCTTCTGGACGTCGGCGGGCGCGAGCAGCGGTTCCGCATCGCCGTCGCGGGACACACGCGCGGGGATTACGACGAGAGACGCGCGATCCACTGGAGGCTTCGCGACGAGTCCTCCGTGGCCGCGCGCATGAGCCTCCAACTCTGGCCCGGGTTCGGCGCCTACGAGGAGCTTGGCGTGACGCGCATCCGCGGCCAGCGCGAGTTCATCGACGCCATCGCGCAGCACACCGACCTCGAGGCCACCGTCCTGCGCGGGGAGCTGACCGGACGCGTGAAAGGGCTCTCGGCCGCCCTCGGATACGACAGCTTCCGATGGGGTCCCGGACGGCGGGGCACGCTCCTTCTGTCGGACGCGGCCGGCCCCATGAGCTTTCTCCTTCTCCAGGGATCCGCGCGCGGCGACAAGGTCGGAGTGACCGCGTCGGCCTTGAACGCGGTGATCTCCGCGGCGGACCATCGCTATCTCGCGGCGCACCGGATCGAGATCGAAGTCGCCCCGCGCTGGTCGCTGGGCCTCTGCGAGGCGGCGCGCTATTCCTCCGACGGCCTGGATCCGCTCTACGCCGTGGGGCTCTTGCCCTACACCGTGATCGAGCGGATCCGCATCCGCGAGGCCTCCAACGATTCCCTCCGCGCCCTGGAGCGCGCGAACGTGATGGCTTCGGCCGATCTCTCCTTCCGCGCGACGCACGGGCTCACGCTCTACGGCGAGCTGCTCGTGGATGACTTCGCGACGAAAAGCTCCAGCATGCCGAACCGGATCGGGTATCAGGCGGGGTTCCGCAGCGACCGCCCCTGGGGCGCGCATGCGGTGCACTTTCTCGGCGAGTACACGCGGGTCCGGAACTACACCTACAGCGTGTACTACGGCGAGGACTACATCTACCGTGGGCGCCCGCTCGGATACGCGCTCGGCCCCGACGTGGAGAATGTTTTCCTGGAATCCGCGTTCGACATCACGCGCGACTGGCAGCTCCGCTGGTCGGGCGACTTCACCAACCACGGCGAGGGCCGTCTGGGCGTTCCCTGGCTCCCTTCGCAGGGCGCCGTCTCCACGGTCGGGCTGTCAGGCGTGGTGGAAGAGCGGCGCGAGGTGTGGGGCGACGCTCGGTGGATGCCTCGCGACAACGTGGATGTCAGCGTGGGCGCGGGATTCCGCCGCGTGCGAAACGACGGCAACATCACGGGCGCGGACGCCAACGCGTGGCTGGGCCGGTTCTCGGCGGACGTTAGGTACTAGCGCCGCCACATCCCCTAGAGCCCCTGCTCCGGTCTCCCTACTCCGGCGCGCTCCGCAGAGGAACGAAGGCGCTGCGGTCCGCGTCACCTCGCCCTTCCGACCTGGCGCGCGCCTCGTCCCAGAAGATCTCCTGCGCCCGGATCGTCCGGCGGCCCCGGGGCCGTTTCATCAGCAGGCCGTCCGCGCGCAGCTCCCGCGCCTTCACGTTGTCCGCGAAGAGCACATCCAGGATGTGCGCCAGCCGGGCCTTCAAGAGCGGCTCCGTGATGGGAAACAGAAGCTCCACGCGCCGGTCCAGGTTCCGCGGCATCCAGTCGGCGCTGCCGAGGTAGGTCTCCGCGTCGCCCCCGTTTCGGAACTCGAAGACGCGGCTATGCTCGAGAAAATGATCCACGATGGAAACCACCCGGATGTGCTCGCTCAGGCCCTTCACGCCCGGGCGGAGCACGCACGAGCCGCGCACGTTCAATAGGACCCTCACGCCGGCGGCGGAGGCATCGTAGAGCGCGTCGATGATGGGCTTGTCCACGAGCGCGTTCATCTTGGCGCGGATCTGTCCCGGCTCCTCAGCCGTCGATTTCTCGGTCTCCCGGCGGATGAGATCCAGGAACCGGCGCCGCAGACCGAGCGGGGCCATCGTGATCATCCGCCACGGCAGCGGCTCCGAGTAGCCGGTCACCACGTTGAAGAACGCGGTCAAGTCGGCGCAGAGATCCTCGTTGGAGGTGAGCAGGCTCAGGTCGGAATAGTCGAGCACCGTGCGCTCGTTGTAATTCCCCGTTCCCAGGTGCGCGTACCGCTCGATCCCGCCGGCTCCGCGTCGCACGATCAGGAGCGCCTTCGCGTGCGTCTTCAGCCCCGCCAGGCCGTAGAGAACCTGCACGCCCGCGTCCTCCAGCCGCCGCGCCCAGTTCGCGTTCCGCTCCTCGTCAAACCGCGCCGAGAGCTCCAGGAGCGTTGTGACCTGCTTTCCATTCTCCGCCGCGCGCTCCAGCGCCCGGATCACCTCGGAGTTGGGCGCGGTGCGGTAGAGGACCTGCTTGATGGCGAGCACGGAGGGATCTTCGGACGCGAGCTTGAGGAGCCGGAGCACCGGCTCGAACGTTTCGTAGGGATGGAAGAGCAGGAAATCGCGCTCCGCGACCGCGTCCCAGAGCGCCTCTCCAGGCGGGATCTCGGGCACGGGCTGCGGGGGCCAAGGCGTGGCGCGCGGCGCGGGGAGCGAAGGGACGCGCGCCAGCTCGATCAGGTACCGGAGATCCAGCGGACCCGGCACGCGATACACGCTCGAGGCATCCAGCTTGAACGCGGCGATCAGGCGTTCCGCGATCTCGGAGCTGGTCTGGGTCTCGATCTCGAGACGGACGGGATCGCCGCTTCGGCGCTGCTTCAGGACGTTCTTGACCGCCTCCACGAGATCCTCCTCCTCCTGGTCGTCGGTCGCGAAATCGGCGTCGCGGGTGACGCGGAAGAGCGAGGCGTCCCGGATCTCGTGCCCGGGGAAAAGGTCGGCCAGGTGGCGGCGAACCACGTCCTCGAGGAGCGCGAAGCGAAAGCCCCCCTTGCTGCCCACCTGGATCCAGCGCGTGTACTGCCGCGGAAGCTGGACCAACGCGAACCGCTCCTCAAGCCCCTCGCGCCCCAGCCGCACCGCGAAGCAGAGCGCGAAGTTCGTCACGTGCGGAAACGGAAGCCCGGGCTCGACCGCGGCAGGCGTCAGGATGGGAAGAATCTCGCGCGCGAAGAGCCGGTCCAGGAACGCGCGCTCCTTGGGCTCCAGGTCCTCCTCGTCGAGGAACTCGACGCCGCTCGCCTCCAGCGCGGGGACGATCTCGCGTTGATAGGTCGCGTAGGCCACCCGCACGAGGCCATGGGAGCGCTGGCGGACCCGATCCAGCACCGCCGCGATGGATTCCTCGCCCGTTGCTGCCCGGTCCACACCGGCTTCCACGGCTTCGCTCAGGCCGGAGACCCGGATCATGAAGAATTCGTCGAGGTTGGAGAAGAAGATGCCGAGAAACCGAGCGCGCTCGAGCACGGGGAGCGTTACGTCCTGCGCCTCTTCGAGGACTCTTCCGTTGAACCCGAGCCAGGTGAGCGCCCGGCTCAGATAGCGCGGCTCCCCCCCGGCGCCGTCCGTCACGCAACCTCCCGCAGCACCGGCTTCAACCCGAACACTTCCTCGAAGAGGCCGCTCTTCTGATCCAGCGTGAGGCGCTCGAGCGCCACGTCCTCGGCAGCCTCGACGTCGATCCGAAGCTCTCCGTCCTCGACGGTGATTCTCGGATTTTGGATCCGCTGCCCGTGCGCCTTGTCCAGCGCGTCGGCCACGCGGAGGATGGCGCTCAGCCGGTTCACCGTGAGCCGGGCTGCCCGCGGCAGCGCCGCGTACGCGGGATGGTCGGATTGCGGCGCTCCCTTGCGGTGGTAGCGCGCCACGTTGGCGACGATCTCGAGGTCCATCTTCGACAGGCCGAATACTTCGGAATTCACGAGGAGGTAGTACGCGTGACGATGATGCCCGCGGGCCGCCACGTAATTTCCGATGTCGTGCACGATGGAGGCGACCTCGAGCAGGAGCCGCTCGGTGTCCCCCATGCCGTGCTGCGCCTGCGTGGCCTCGAAGATGATGCGGGCGAGCGTCGCGGTATGAAGGCCATGGCGCTCGTCGGCGTGATACTTCCGAGCCAGGTTCAGGGCGGCCGCGATCGTCTGCTCGGGAAAGAAGACGGTCGACCCGGTCTGGATCGACTTGGCCACTTGCAGGAGGAGCCCGTCGCGGATGCTCGCGCGAGCGACCAGGAGCCGGTCCACCGGGTTCAGCCGGATCAGCTCCGCGTACGCGAGGAACGCCGGGGCGAGCGCTTCCGCCTCGCCGGTGCTGATCGAGAAGGAGGTTGCGGCCTCCGCGGGAGTCATCGCGAGGATCTTGTCGGCAAGGGATCTCAGGTCCTTCGCGGAGACGGCAGCCAGATCTCCCTCGCCCTTCAGGGCGCGCGCCGCGAAACGCGCTTCGGGCCCGATGGCGATCAAGTTCGCCACCTTCTCGAATGGAAGCGAGCGCTTCACAGCGTTCATCATCTCACGGATATTGTGCTGGATGAGGCGGGTCATCGCGCGCCGGTCGCCGCTCTCCGCGCGCAGAAGCTCGCGCATGCGGAGCGTGCCGAGATCGTAGGTGACCGACCCGACCACTTCGCCCCCGCGGACAAGCGCCCATTCAGTCGCGCCAGCCCCCAGCTCGAACATCAGGGAGTCCTCGAGCGTGAATTCCGGCTGCGCGGCGAGAGAGCGTTGCACCGCGGCGAAGGTCAGCAGCGTCTCCTGCGAGCCTTCGATGACCTCGACCTCGATTCCCGTCGCGAGAAACACGCGGTCCACGAAGGTGTCCCGGTTCAGCGCCTGGCGCACGGCGCTCGTCGCGACCGCGCGCGTGTGGGTCACGCCGTAGCCGTCCATCATCGAGCGGTACTGGCGGAGGATATTCACCGCCTTCTGGATGCTCGCCGCGGAGAGGGTTCCGGTGCGGAAAGTCTCGCGGCCGAGCGTCAGGGGCTTCTGCACGTCCTCGAGGATGCGCACCACGCCGTCCGGCTTCAATTCCGCCACCAGCATGCGAACGCCGCTGGAGCCCACGTCGATGACGGAGAGGACCGCCGGACCGCCCGCGGCATAGGCCGCCATCGCGGTCGAGCCCAAGGCGGAGACGGCCGCCGCCCCAGGCGCAGCGGCAGCGGCAGGCGTCGCGGCAGCGGCAGGCGTCGCCGCCGTGCCGGCCGCCCGCGTGGGCTCAGGCATGGGTCTTGAGCACCGGTTGCAAGCCGAACTCCTCCTTGAAGAGGTCACCGCCCTTCTCGCCGACGGACCATACGTCCAGCGTGACGTCCCCGCGCGTGCGCGCCTTCAAGATCAGCTCCGAATCGCGCTTCTTCGCGGAGACGCCCACGACGCGCTGCCGGTGGTCATGGTCGAGCGCGTCCGCGAGCCGGAGCATCGCGGCCAGGGCCCGCACGCGCTCTCGGGGCTTCTCGGTCAGCACGGCGTAGCACTCGTGGCTCGTATCCGGCGGCGCCTTCCGGTGGTAGCGCGCCACACACCCGACGACGTGAAGCTCCTCGTCCGTCAGTCCGAGTATGGGCGTCTCGGAGATGATGTAGTAGGCGTGGCGATGATGCCCCGACGCCGAGATGAAATTCCCTACCTCGTGGAGGAGTCCCGCGATCTCCAGAAGGAGGCGGTCCCGCTTGCCCAGTCCATGCACGGATTTGAGCTGATCGAAAAGAGACAGCGCAAGCTCCGTGACGTGACGGGAATGTTTCGGATCGGTGTCATATTTCCGCATCAGGGCCCGGACCGCGTTCAGGGTCTGCGAGGACTCGAGCTTTTTCTGCCCCGACGCGCCCGCCGCGAGCGCCAGATCCAGGAGCACCCCGTCCACGAGTCCCACGAAGGGAACCGTGATCTGACTCGAGCGGGTGCGCGTGGCGACGTGCTCGAAAATCGTCCCCGCGGGGACGATCACGTCGGCGCGATCAGGACGCAGATCGTACTTCTTGGCGCGCTCCTCGGTGGTCATTCTGGACAGAGTCTCGAGATGCCGCTTGAGGCGCGCGAGCGGGAGGGTCACCGGCTTTCGCTGGCTGTCGTCCTTGCCGTCGTCGTGCGAATTCAAGGACGCGAGCGCCTCGATGTTCCCGCCGGTCCCGACGAGCCGCTTCACCGGGTGACGGCGCAGCGAATCCAGCAGGGGAAACCGGGACGCGCGCACCGTCTCGCGAAGAATCCGGAGCCGCTCCGCTCCGCCGGCCTTCCCCTTCGCGCCCCCGCTCACCTGCTCCAGCAGCCGGACCGACCCCAGATCGTGCGACTCGACGAGGATGATCTGTCCACGCTGGACCAGCGCCAGCTCGCTCGAGCCGCCGCCGACGTCCAGGATGAGCGAGGTGACCCGAAGCTGGATCTTAGCCTGCACGGCGAGCGCGACCAGGCGCGCTTCCTCGGTCCCTGGAATCAGGTCGAGATCGATTCCGGTCTCCGCATGAACGCGCTCCATGAACGCGGCCCGATTCTTCGCCTCCCGCGTCGCGCTGGTCGCGACGGCGCGGTGGAGCACGACCCCGTACTCCTCCATGCAGCCGCGGAAATCGCGAAAGGCGTCGAGCGCGGCCTCGAGGGTCGCGGGCGCGATCCGGCTGGTCTTGAACACGGACTCGCCCAGGCGCACGGGAACCCGCCTCCGCTCCAGAATCTTGTAGCGCGTGGGGCTCTTGAATTCGGCGATGGCCAGGCGGATGGCGTTACTGCCGACATCCATGCCGGCGCAGCGGATCGGAAAGCGGGTTTTCGAGGACGGCATGGAGTCCATCTTACGGCATATGCTACACTTTGGACATCTCTGGAGGTTGCCATGGAACTTCTTATCGTGCGCCATGCCATCGCGGTCGAGCACGGAGACCCGGCGTTCGAAAACGATGATGACCGGCCCCTCACGCCCGAGGGAATCCACAAGTTCAGGCTCGCGGCGCGCGGGCTGAAGGAAGTCGCGCCCAAGCTGGACCGCATCATCTCGAGCCCGCTCGTGCGCGCGCGCCAGACCGCGGAGATCCTGCGCGAGGTCGTCTCGCCGCATCGCAAGATCGACTTCTGCGAGCACCTCGTGCCTTCCGGGAATCACGCGGAACTCCTGGTCTATCTCAACCGGCTCGGCGCCGAGTCGGTCGCGCTCGTGGGCCACGAGCCTCATCTGAGCAGCTTCACTTCCCACCTTCTCTCCGGCAAGGACGCGGTCTCGTTCGTCGAATACAAGAAGGGCGCCGCGGGTCTCGTGACCTTCACCAACGGCGCGGCCGCGGGAACCGGCACGCTCGAGTGGCTGATCCAGCCGGGAGCGCTCCGCGACATCGGAGCCGCCTAGGCCAAGGCGCGGTCCATGCTCGAGCGCGAGATCAAGTTTCGGATCCCCGAGGACCGCGACGCCGTCCTGGTGCGCGACGTGATCGAGGACGCCGGCTTCCGCCTGGAGACCGGGGCCACGATCGTCCACGAGGACCGCTACCTGGACACCGACGACTGGACGCTCTACCGCGCCGGACTCGCCCTGCGCCTCAGGAAGGAAGGACCTCGCCTGTCGCTTCAGGCGAAGACCATCCGGTCCGAGAGCGACGTCGTCCTCGCGCGCACCGAGTGGGCCCAAGAGGCGCCCGCCACCGATCCCCCCTGGTCCGATCTCCGCGATGGCCCCGTGGCCTTCCTGCTCAAGCCCCTCGCGAAGCTGCGAATCTTGGAACGGCTCGCGGTGCGCGTCCGGGTGAAGAGCGAGCGGGAGACGTATCGGTGGCTGAACGGGACGGAGGTCCTGGGCCTGGTCACGATGGACCGGGTGCTCAGGCCGGAGTCTCAAAACGGCCATGTGAGCTACCGCGAGCTGGAGGTGGAGGCGCTCGAGGGCGCGGGCGCCGCGCTCGAGGAGGTTCGCACGGCCGTGGAGCGGCGGCTGGATCTCCGCACCACCGTCGAATCGAAGCTCGCGACGGCGCTGGCGACCGCGGGCGAGATCCCGGATCAGGCGGACCGGTCCTTTGCGCTCTATGGGGGCGACCGGCTGGCCGATGTGGCGGTCAAGACGCTGGGCCGCCATCTGACGTGGATGTTCCGCAGCGAGCCGGGAACGCGCCTCAATCTCGATCCGAAACATCTCCACGACATGCGTGTCGCGACGCGGCGGCTGCGCACGGCGCTTCTCGTCTTCTCCATGGCGCTCCCCGAGGAAGCGTGTGAGGCGCTCGGACGCGATCTGCGGTGGATCGGCAGGGGCCTGGGCAGGTGCCGGGACATCGACGTGGCCCTGAAGCGCGTCGCCGCCATGGCAACGCGGGCGCCGGAGCACGAACGCGCGGCGCTCTACGTATTCGCGCGATACCTCGAAATCCTGAGATCGCGCCGCCAGCTGAGACTCTTGCTGCGCCTGGACTCCAGGCGCTTCGAGATCTTCCGGGAGCGCGCGCAGCGGTGGATCACCGGCGCGCCCGATCTGATCGCGCCCCCCAGCGCGCCCGAATCCCCGGGATCGCCCGGTACTGTCAACCCAGCGCTCGCCCCCGCCTACATGGTCGGCCCGCGGATCGTCGCCGAGTGGGACAACCGGATGCGCGCGGCGTGCCATGAGGCCGAGCGGAAGTCCACGCCGGCCAACGTGCATGCGCTCCGTATCGCGGTGAAGCACGCTCGGTACGCCGTGGAGTATTTCGCGGTGGCCGAGGGCCAGGGCGCGCGGCACCGGGCGAAGCAGCTCGCGCGGATCCAGGACAAGCTGGGCGAGCATCAGGACGCGGCCACGCTGCTCCGGCACATGAGACGTTATGCCCGTACGATCCCGAGGCGGGACCGCCAGCTCCTGCTGGGCGCCCGCGGGATCATGGACCGCCTCGAGCCCGAGGTCCGGATCACGCGAGGGGAATTACAAGATTTATGGGAGTTGGGCGCGGGGGCGGATGTAGCTTAAGACTCTGTGAATATGACGGTTATAGCGGACCCGCCCACACCGCGCTTCCCCTAGGATCAGTCGCCTCGACCCAGGCGCCCCTACTCCGTTTATAATCACGCCCCCAATGGAGACGCCCCTGAAAAGCCGGATTCTGGATCGGGCACAAGAACGCGGCTCGTCCGTACTGGATTTGGCGGGGGTCCGCCGTCGCGAGCCCGAAGCGCTCGCGGCGCTCTTCGAGCAGCACTTCGAGCGTGTCTACGCCCTTGTCTATCGTCTTCTCGGCGACCGGCATTCGGCCCAGGACGCGGCCCAGGAGGTGTTCCTCAAGGTTCACCGCGCGGCCCACACGCTGGATCCGAGCCGTGATCCAGAGCCCTGGATCACGACCATCGCCTACAACGTGTGCCGCGACATCTGGAGATCGGGCGCGTACCGGCTCTCGCGGCAGGCGGTCTCGATCGACGACCCGGAGCACGGAGGCGCTTCCCTGGTCTCCCGCGGAGACGATCCGGAGCGGGCGCTCATCGTCGCGGAGCGGAGAGACATGGTGCAGCATGCCATCCAGCAGCTACACGAGACGCTCCGCGAGGTGGTCGTGCTGCGGGAATACCAGGGGCTGGGCTATGAGGAGATTGCCTCGATGACGGGAACGACACCGGTCGCCGCGCGGAAGCGCTACTCGCGCGCGCTGGCGGAGTTGGGAAAACTGCTGGAGAAGGCGAGCTTATGAAGAACGGCGTGGAATTCGGGCCCGGATCCGATGAGGCGGCGGTCCTGGAGCAGCTCCATGGCGCGCCCACCCCAGTGGCGGAGGCCACGTTCCGCGAACGGCTCAAGGGCGAGTTCGTCTCCGGCGCATTCGCCAACCGGCCGTTGGCCTTGGCGCTTCCGCCCATCCGCCGGAGGCACCGCACGCGGTGGATCGTGGGGCTCGCCGCGGCCGCCAGCGTCACCATCGCCGCCGCGGCTTTCAATGAGGCGCCGCAGTGGACCGCGCTCCCCAGCGCCGGAACCGGGACGCTCACCGTGAACGGGGTGTCGTTCCCGGTCGGGAATTCCGAAGAGCTGACGCGCCGCCTGAGGCCCGGCTCCCGCGTTCGTCTCGAGAGCACGCAGGATCTCGACCTCGTCAGCTCCGGCCTGCTCGCGATGCAGCTCTCCCCGGGCACCGAGCTGGTCCTGCCCGCTCCTCCCGGCCGCTGGTTCAGCCGGGCGGGACGCGCGAGCGTGGACCGGGGCCTCCTGCGCGTCACCACCGGGCGCCGCTTCGATGGAGCCCGCCTCGCGATCAGGACCCCCGAGGCCACAGTCCACGTGACCGGCACCACGCTGGCCGTCATCGCGGAGCCCGGCGGCACGTGCGTGTGCGTGCTCGAGGGCGTAGCCCATGTCCGTCCGCACCGCGGAGCCATGACGCGCGTGCACCCCGGGTCCGCGTGCGAGGTGGCGCGGGGCGAGGCCACGTCGCAGATGCACGAGATGCGCGAGGCCGAGCGCCCGAAGCTCCTGGATCTGAGGGACCGGCTGCAATCGGTGATGAACTAGGCCTAGACGGAGCCGAGGCGTCGCCGTATTGTGCCACGCGATGCGGCCTCCCCCAGAGATGACACGGCGGCTCCGCAACCCCACGCACATCGTCGGGGTCGCACTCCTTCTCCTTCTCGCCGCCCTCGCTGCCACTCCGCGACCCGCGCTTGCGATCTACGATCCCCTGGAAGAAATAGCTGTCGAGAGTCCGGTCTATGCCGATCTCGAGTCCCTCGCCCTCCGCTTCGGCGCAGACGGGTACCTGATCAACAGACGCCCATGGACGCGTGGCGAGGCGCTCGCGTACCTCGAGGAGCTGAAGCAGCGCGAGCCCTCCGCGGCTGAGGACCCATCGTTCGCGCGGATCGAGCGGGAGGTGTCCCCGGACGCCGAGGGTGCGAGAGGGCCGGCGTGGGCGCGCGAGGAGGAAGACCGCCGCCTGGAGATCTCACCGCACGCGGAGGCGCTCTACCAGGAGGACCGGACGCACCGGCCGGTCGTGAACCGCGACTATCGTATCGGCGCGAGCGTGAGCGCACGGGCGGCGACCCGGCTCCTGCTCTTCGGCGATCTCTACGCGGGAACCGCGTCCTTAGGCGGGCACGGCACCCCGAACTTCGGCACCAAGTTCGCCCTGGCCGAAGGCATCGATTTCAACACCTGGCTGGACCGCGCCTACGTCGCGCTCGAAGGGTCCGGCACGCCGCACCGCATCCGCGTGACCCTCGCGCACTCCTGGGTGCGATGGGGTCCCGGGGCGACGGGAACGCTCGCGGTATCCGACGCGGCTCCGGCTCTCGACCGGCTCGGGTTCGACGTGGGCCTCCTGCGCGGGCTCCAGCTCTCCTGGTTCGTCGCCAACCTGGATCCGATCGAGCAGCGGTACTACGCGGCTTCCCGAATGAGCGTGCGGCTGGGCGACCGGCTGGAGCTTGGGTTCGCCGAGGAGGCGCGCTTCGATGGGGCCGATCAGCTCTTCTACTACCTCATTCCCGCGTTCCCCTACACCTTCATCGAAAAACGCGTGGATGCTTTCGCGGCACGCCCCGACAGCACGAACAAGATCGCGAAGAACAACGTGATGGCCTCGGCTGATTTCAGTCTGGACGTCACGCGAGGGCTGCGGTGGTACGGCGAATTCCTTCTCGACGACTACTCGATATCCTCGACCTTCAAGCCCAAGCAGTTCGGGTGGCAGACGGGACTTCATGCCGCGCGGGCGCTCGATGAGCGGCGCATCCTCACGGCGCGCGCCGAATACACCCGCATCTACAACTTCGTATACACCGTGTGGCACGGTCACGATTTCCAGCTGGCCGGGTTCCCGCTCGGGTACCCGCTGGGGCCCGATGCCGAGCAGACCTGGACGCAGCTCAAGCTGGACTGGGGCGTGCCCTGGACGATGACCCTGGAGGCCTCACGCGTCCGTAAGGGCGAGGGCGCGATCGGGGTGCCCTGGGACCCCGCATCCGGGAAGGTCGACAACGTGCCGCTGTCGGGCGTCGTGGAGCGGACGTCCAGCGTCACGGCAGGGCTGGCCTACCGGCCCAAGGCGGGGCTATCGCTGGAGGGGAATCTGGGCTACGCGGACGTGAAGAACGCCGAGCACGTCGCGGGCCAGAGCAGGAGCCATCTCACGGAATCCATGGCCCTCCGAGCGCGGTGGTGATGCCGGATGGCGGGACCTAGCGCGGCGAGGAGCTGACCGGTGCCGCCGATTCCCGGAGAACGCCGAGCTTCTTCATGCGATCCTGAGCGGCGGCAGCCGCATTGTGAAACTCGGGGTGGCCAGTGGCCCACTGCACGTAGCCGCGAATGACGTCTTCCAGCTCGTCCTCTGGCGTCCAGCCGTGGCCCTTGAGCCGCGATACGTCCGACCGGATGTGCCGCGTGTCGCCGACTCGATAGAGTCCCGTTACGCGCGGCTCGCAGACCTTGCCCACCGCGTCCCCGACCAGCTTCGCCAATCCAAGCACCGAGACCGATCGGTCTCCCCCGACGTTGAAGGACGATCCGTGCATCCCGGCGCGATCCAGTGGAAGAAGTGTGGCGCGCACCACGTCGCGCACGCCGACGTAATCGCGTAGCTGCGCGCCATCCTCGTAGACGAGGGGCTGGACCCCGGAGCCGAGCTGGACGGTGAAATTCCGCAGCGCTCCCGAGTAGGCGTTCCGGAAGGACTGGCGCGGGCCCTGCACGATGGAATAGCGGAACGCAGCGCTCGGAATCCGGTAGCGGGCGCCGAGCTTCACGGCGATGTCGTCCTGGTCGCGCTTGGAAAGGCCGTACGGGTTGTGGGGATTCATAACCGATTCATCGGTCCATGCCGCCTCCACGCGGCCCCCGCACTTCGGACAGACATGATCCCATTCGGCGCGCTCGAGGTGTTCCTCCTTTCGGGGTCCGGGATAGACGTCGCGGTCGCGGGCGCAGTGATATCGTCCCTCGCCATAGACCGCCTGAGAGGACGCGACCACGATCAGCTCGACATTCTTTCTCTCGGCGACGACCAGCTCGTACAGGAGGGCTGTCGAGGCCGCGTTCGTCGTGAAGAACGTGCTGAAATCCGGAAGGTAGTCCTGGTACGCGGCCATGTGGAACACGTACCGCACGTCGCGGAGGGCATCGCGAAGGACGGCGTGATCGCGCACGTCCCCTTTGACGAACTCCGCCTCGCGCGGCACGTACTCGGGAACCCGCCCGTCATGAACCGGCGGAACCAGGAGGTCCAGGATCCGAACCTCGATCCCCCGCGCGAGAAGCGCGTCCACCACGTGAGAGCCGATGAAGCCCGCACCGCCTGTGACCAGAGCTTTCGCCACCTCAGTACGCTCCCTTCGACCGAACGACCGCGAAGAACGTCGCGAACAATATCTTGAGATCGAGGAGGAGGCTCCAGCGGTCGATGTACTCGAGATCCAGACGGACCCACTCGCTGAAGTTCTTGATGTCGGAGCGGCCCGAGACCTGCCACAGGCACGTCACTCCCGGCTTCACCGCGAGCTTGCCGCGCTGCCACGGCTCGAACCGGGTCCACTCGGTGTACAGAGGCGGGCGAGGCCCGACGAGACTCATGTCCCCCTTCACCACGCTCCAGAGCTGAGGAAGCTCGTCCAGGCTGAAGCGCCGGAGAAATCGCCCGATCCTCGTCACCCTTGGGTCGTCGCGCATCTTGAATGCGGGTCCCGTCATCTCGTTCCGCGATTCCAAGCCAGCGCGGCGCTCCTCGGCATCCGGAGTCATGGTTCGAAATTTGTAGCCGGTGAATCTCCGCCCCCGGAGCCCGACCACCCTCCATCGGTAGAAGATCGGGCCCCGGGAATCGAGTCGTATGGCCATGGCGATCGCCGCGAGCACCGGGCTCAGCAAGAAGAGTCCCACTGAGGCTCCGGCAATGTCGAGGCAACGCTTCGCCGCGAGTTGCACCCGGATGCCGCCGGTCGCATAGCGAGCGGGAAGAACGAACGGATCCTCCGCCGGGACTTCCCGCGCGGGTTCGAGGAGCCGAGCGCCCTCGGGCGCGGTCGACATCGTCAACGGATGAATTCCTCCACCGCTCCGTTTGTCACGAGGCGCTCCTTGATGGCACGGCGCACGTAGCACGTCAGGACGTGCTCCAGCACGAGGTGGGCCGATTCGACCCATCCATAGTCGTCGCTGGCGACGATCACGGCATGATCCACGCGCTGGGCCGCGCGCCCACCGTCCTTTCCGAGGAGCGCGACGGTGGTGAGGTTCATCTCATCCGCCATGGACAGCGCCTCCATGAGATTCGGCGAGGATCCGCTGACCGAGAAGAGGACCAGCGCGTCGCCCGGAGCGGCGAGAAGCCGAAGTTGCTCCGAGAACACGCTGTCGAAGGAGAGATCGTTTCCCCACGCCGTGAGCAGGGCCGTGTTGTCGCTGAGGGAGATGGCGCGAGTGCCCACGCCCTCGACCCTGGTGGCCTTCTGGAGGTCGCAGGCGAAGTGATTCGCCGTACTGGCGCTCCCCCCGTTCCCGATGACGAAAATCGTTCCCCCGCGGTAGCGAACATCCGCCAAAGCCTGCCCTGCCCGCGTCACGGCTCCAACGTCGATTGCCTCGATTGCCTTCCGAGCATCCGCCAGCCACTCCTCCACCTCGTCGTACATCATCAGTGCCGTCCCTCCCCCGCAGCCTCGGCCTGGACCCCATCGAAAGCATCGTCCCAGCGCGCGGCGTTTGGAATTTGGGATGCCCCCTCGAGCACGACTGCCCTCAGACCCTCGTTCGCTTTCCAGCGCGCGAGCAGGCTCCTGCGACCCATGGACCGACGAATCAGCTCTCTACCCGTCTGAAACAGAATCTGCAGATCCAACGTGAACGTGCAGTTGCGAACGTAATAGAGGTCCAGCGCGACCCTCTCCTCGACTCCGTCATCGGCGTTGCGCAAGCGCCAGAGCCCCGTGAGCCCGGGACGGAGGGCGATCAGGTTCGCGCGCCACTGTTCGTGCGCCGGCAGCTCTTCCATGCGGATCGGCCGCGGCCCGACCAGGCTCAGATCCTGACAGAGCACGTTCCACAGCGCCGGTAGCCTCGCGAGAACGGGCGATCCCGTCAGGCCCGGACGCAGCCCGGCGAGAGGGAACGGACGCCCACAGGTGCCGAGCACGTGCTGATGCGCGAACATGGGGGAACGGCGAGCCCATGCTTTCAGCCTCCAATAGAAAAGGAGCGGCGTCAGAGCAAGGAGCATGGCGCCGGCGACCGACTGGTCGAGCATTCGCTTGCACATCGCGTTGAAACCGGAGAGTCGGTTTCGGTTCATGCTTAGCATCGGGACGTAGGCGACGTGGCTCAGTTCCGCGGAGGTGGTCAATAGGTCGTAGAAAGTAGCGGAAATCCGGCCCTCCACGGGGGAGTCAGGCCGGGTGACCAGCTCGGCGAGCTGGCGCTGGCTCTCCCAGGCGAGGCCGCCTAGGATGATGACGATCTCGTCGGCGCGGAGCTCGCGGGCCTTGTCCCGAGCCGAGATCGGGTGACCCACGATGGCGAGGCCTGGCAGGACTTCGGTGCCGGGACGCTGGTAGTCGTCAAGGAACCCCACGACGACCGTGCCGTGCCTCATCGGATCGTGCAATTGCTGCGCGACCGCGATTCCCTGCTGGTTTGCCCCCGCTACGAGAATTCGCCGGATCAGGGCGCCGCCTCGTCGCCACTGGAACGCGACCCGCCGCCAAATCAGCCTGGAGAGGACCAGCCCCAGAATGCTCCCGCTCCAACATCCAACGAGCCATCCGCGCGAGGCGGGAAGAGGGTCCCCCACGAAATGGCTGAGCACGATCATGGACACCGTTCCGTAGACCGAGGCGGTCACGAGGAGCGGATAGACACGGTGCCCACCCATCAGCGCCTGCCTACGGTAGGCGCCCTGTTGCCACGCAATGGCAAGAGTCACCAGAAACCCACCCGAGCCCAGCACGATGCAGGCTGTCAGCATCGTGGGGTTTCTCAGGAGAGCGGGGACGCTGAATCTCAGGGCGGCCGATACGACGTACGCGGTCAGAATCCCGGCCACATCCGTGGCGATTATCCCTAAGCGGAGACGGCGCCAGTCGCGATCCATTTTCCCTCTGGGTAGGAGAGTCCCGGGACGTGCGGAACCGAGTTGACCAGCACCTGGGCGCCGCCGTCGTCGAGGTGAAACGCGAGGCGGGCTACCCCGAAACGCTGGAGCGCGCGAGTGACATACTCTTGCTTCTCCGGTTCACAGCAGAGGAGCAGGAATCCCCCGCCTCCCGCTCCGGTGATCTTGCCTCCGATCGCACCCGCATCGAGCGCGGCCTGGTAGAGACGATCGAGCCGGTCGTTGCTGACTCCGGGAGCCAGATTCTTCTTCCGCTGCCAGGATCGGTGAAGGATCTCCCCGACCTCGCGGAGCCTTCCGGACTCCAGCGCCTCACGCATCGCGAACGCGTCACCCTTGATCCCGTGAAGATGGTTCGTCACCGAGGAGTTCTGATCGCTGGAGGCTCGGCTCTGGGACGCCAGGATGGTGGCGGCATCGCGAGACGCCCCGGTGTAGAAGAGCATCAAGCTACGCTCGAGCTGATCGCGCAGAGCAAGCGACAGAGGGATCCGCGTGACCGTTGTCCCTTCCGGGCGGAACTCGATCCAGTTCAGCCCTCCGAATGAGGCAGCGAACTGATCCTGGAGCCCGATCGGCCGGCCCTCCTTCACGATCTCTATATAGGAAGCCAGCTCGGCGATCTCCTGCTTGCTGGCGCGCCGCTGGCAGAGCGTGGCCAGCGCCTTCACGAGCGCCACGGCGACCGTGCTGGAGCTGCCCAGTCCTGTGCCCGGAGGAATCTCGCTTGCCGTGAACACCGAGAGTCCATGCGCGATTCCAAACTCGCTCAGAATCGATTTGAGATACGCCAGGTCTCCCTCGCCGGAGTCGGTCTCGCCAGCGTCAACGCGCTCGAATGCCCGGAAATCGGAAGACGTGATCTGTACGGTGTCGTCGATCGTTCGGCCGAGGAATACATAGAAGTACTTGTTGATCGTCGCGCTTACCACCGCGCCTCCGAAGCGAGCGTAGTAGCCTTCGAGGTCCGTGCCGCCGCCCGCAAAAGAAATACGAAGTGGGGCGCGCGCGATCAGCATAAGTCGCGGACCTCAACGGGAGCGGGGTCGCTGTTCGGGTAGAGCTCTCCGTGGACAGGCTGGAGATCGGGAATCCGGACAACCTCGGCCGACGCTACATCAATCCTCATACAGGAGACGTTTGGAACCGCTAGCCGCTTGTATGCGGAGAGCCCGAGGCCGAGAACGGTGAGCGCGAGAACCCGGATGACCGCGACGTGGGTCACAAGGAGAACGGGGCGGGCTTGAGAGGCCGCGTCGTCCAAGACCGGCAGAACGCGCGACGCCAGCTCCGAGAGTGTCTCGCGCCCGGCGAGGTGGAGGAGATCTGGACGAGCGTTCCATGTTTGAAACTCGTGCGGATAGCGCCCGGCTATCTCATCCTCGGTCAGACCCTCCCAGGGGCCAAGGAGCATCTCGTCGAGGCGGGCCTCGTCGCGCAGGGGAATCTCGAGAGCCCTCGAGAAGATCGTCGCGGTCTCTCGTGCCCTGGCGATCCGGCTCGTCCAGACCATACCCAGCCCGGTATCGCGAAGCTCCTGGGCGACGCGATTGGATTCCCTGCGGCCTTCCACGGTGAGAGGTTCCGAGCCCCGTCCAGCATAGCGGCGGCAAAGATTTGAAGCAGTTTGTCCGTGTCGGACGACGTAAACGCGAGACGAACGAACGCCGGGTGCTGGTTCCCAGGAAGCATCGCCGGCCTTGCCTTCAACAAGACGTGTCCGTTTGGCTCCTGTCACCCTTCCTACCTCCCTGTAGAATGGCTCCAGTCGCTTACACCTTCCGCGCAGAGACAAAGTAATAGAACCCGAGCAAGTCGGCAATCCAGGATCCGTCCAACTGTCTGCCCAGTCTTGCAAACGCTCTATTGATGCTATATTCGTGTTGGTGCAAGAGTGCGATCCTCCTCAATCGGCGCGAACCCATGTGGAATCCAGCGCCTCGGCCCGAAACCGCTCCTGCGCCAGCCCTAGAGCTGACTCTGTAAAATCGATACGGTTGTTCTCCACCCGAGCCCGGCTAGCCTCCCAAAGCAACCGGGCCGACCCACAGCCCACCTCCAGCGCCGCCCACACACACCTAGGGAGAATCGGCCGCAAATAGCTGAACTTGACTTCGTCTAGAACGTCCCACAAGGACCTCCGCTCGAGACTGCGCGTGCGTCGATCCCGCTGCCACTGGGCATCCCAGCTGGCAGGCTCGTTAGGTTGAAATCGCACTAGCGCCATCCCATTCAATGGTACAACGCGCCAGTAGCAAGCGCCTTTCCTCACCGGGTGAATATGACGTTGTCAACATCGCCCTCGTACCCTAGTTCTTCAAAGAGAGTGGAAAACGTACTGATTGGATAGCAAACAAATCTCCCTCTCCGCCTAACCCAATAATTGGCCCAAATGCTCTTTGCGATGTCGCAGAATTGCTCTTGGCTCATTCCTGCCCGCCTAATACCGTATGGCCAGATCTCTGAGACCACCGGCGGACCTTCTGATAATAGCTGTCTTGCTCCCATGAACACGTACCCTTCATGACCCTGTACATCGACCCAAATCACCGCTATGTTCTGTGTAAAAGACGCAGGCACATCTGAGAGTAGATTGTGAAGCTGATCGCACTGTACTCTAATAACATGTCGTTCTGTTTCCTGATACAGTCCAAGGGAATCGGTCGAGCTAAAACTCGTGCGAACCCTGTGATCGCCATCGTTTGTGCCACTCAGTTCAAAGTGAACTTGTCCCCTTCTATCCGAAGCAGCGTATGGTAGGCAAACAACCCTATCGCTTAGTGCATTCTGCCGAACATTGTGTTCAAGCAGTAAGAAGTTGCGCGGCTCTGGCTCAACGGCGATCGCACTCTCGAGTTCACCAAGGTTGAGCATCGCTATTGACGTAATCCCGTTGTTGGCGCCTACGTCCAGGATAGTGCCTCTCCCCTTTGGAGGACATAGCTCTATGGTCCTAAGGATCTCCATCGCCCCCGACATTAGGTCGAGCTCATGATGCCCATAGCAATAGAGAGACCTGCCGACACTTTCATCTGGCGCGAGCAGTACCGTGAAACGTCCCTGCTTCCTAGAAACTGTGACAGACTTTCGGAACTTGCTAATCAGCGCCCAGCAAAGGCGCCTGAACTTTATACCTAAGATTCTCAGGATCAACTGTCTAAGCCGCGGGCCAGGACGAGTGCGCGTCGGTGTGTGTGTCATAGGCTTGCCACAGACCGAGTCAGGCGTCCCAAAGGGATCTCCGCTCGAGGCTATGGCTGCGCTGTCCCGCTCCCATTTCGCATGCCAAGCCTCGGAATCACTGGAACGACTGCGCAAGGGGCCTCCTCATACACGCGAAGCTGACGCGACCAAACTCATTCCACGTGCGCCAAACCAAGGAAGCCGCCTCAAAAACTGCAGATGGCGCGCAGCCGCGAATTGAAAGGAGGGGCTTCCTATGTACGGGTTGATGATCCTGGTCTCTCTCACCGCATAGCCGGCGCCCTTCAACTGACATCGGAGATCGGCTCTGGAAAAAATGTGCCGGTGGGTCGGATCCTCAAACCATTCTTGATGCGGATAGGCGATATTCGGCGTGATGATCACCAGTACCCCATTGGGCTTGAGGACCCGGCGCCACTCGGTGAGCACCTGCTTCGCGTCATCAAAGTGTTCGATTAGATGTTGCGCCACTACCTTGTCGAATCGCCCTTCGGTGAACGGCAGAGCGCAAGCGTCTCCCTGAAGCAATCGCGCGCCCGAATTCCGCTCGCGCGCCAGATTGACCGAGGTGCGAAGCCAGTCCACTCCCACCACATGGCCGGATCCGTGAGCTATGAGCCGGGATAGAAGAGCGCCGCCACCGCAACCGACTTCGAGTATTTGATCGCCGGGTTGGGGATCAAGTAAGTCGGTGGCCGCCGCGATCTCGGCGAGCAGAGTTGGGCTTGCTTCGCGCTTGAGGTAGTACAGCGCGTCGTAGTCTGAGACGCTCGAGGGTAGCCGAGGCACACTCATTCTCTGACCGCCTTGGCCCTAGCGCTCTCTTCTAACTCCTCTTTCCCTTCCACCCTGGGCCTTCCATAGGATGTGGACCGTCCTTTGGGCGCTGATGTCTGGCTCCGGAGGGAGCCAAGGACGTCGAGGTACCGCAAGGAGACGCTGTCCCAGTTGTATTCGCCGTGGATTCGCTCCACAGCGCCGTGACGATAGCGCTCCACGAGTGCCGGATTCGCATCCATAAGGGATACTCTATCCGCGAGTTCCCCCTCCTTCTTTTGCCAAAAGAGACCGTGCCGGTCTCCGTCGAGCATCTCTCGACTGAAGGGCGTGTCCAGAGCCAATATGCAGCAGGAATTCGCCAGGGCCTCAAGCATCGTCGGATTCGTGCCCCCTACCGAGTGGCCGTGAATATAAACGTACGAATACCGATAGAAAGCATAGAGCAGGTCTGGATCCGCGATGAGTCCCGCAAAGCGCACGCGGGGATCCTGAATTCGCCGTATCTGTTCCTCGTACGAAGACCTGTAGAAATTGCCGCCGAGGACGACGAGCGATCTCTTGGTGCGCGCGCGGAGGAACTCCTGAATGACGAAGAGCGGATTGTTCTCCGGAACAAATCTCGTGACCAGCAGGTAGTACTCACCAGGCTCGACCCCGTACGGGAGAAGTAGTGAGTCACTGATGTTCTCCACCAATCGGGCGCCATAAGGAATGAACACCCCAGAGCGTCCGTACCGTGCCCCATAGACGCGCTGGATCTCACGCGAGTCGGCGATCAACTCGTCCGCGGACCATGCACTGACGCGGGCCCCAAGCTCGAACATCCTTCGCGCAGCCCACCCCCATTTGCCCCGTTGCCATTCAAGACCGTCCAAGTGCATGAGCACGCGCCCGCCCGCGGCCCTGATCCAGGGAATCAAACATCCAAGCCCGGTGTTGAAAAGGACGACCGTGTCGGTCCCAGACCGTAGAGCGTCGGTGACGCTGAGTACACCGTTCGTCATCGTCCCAAAGTTTTTTGACTCGAATCCCCCGACATACCGCAGCCGGACGCCGTGCACTTTATCGGCGAGAACTCCGCCTCCGTAGAGGTGCCGCCTGCAATAAACCGTTACCTCATGACCGGCTGCCGCTAGCCTGGGGGCAAGCTCGGTCACGGCCGTCTCGAACCCTCCGAACACATGGGGTCCCCAGTTCATCCCCTTCGTGCCGATGAGCGCGATCTTCATGGCAAGGATGGTTTGAGCACAAAGGTACCTTGGTCCCCTAGGCCATCCCTGTTCGCCGCCGCTGCCGCGCGTAGGTAGACACCGAGCCGACTGCATAGGAGTGCGAGATCCCTGCCTCGCAGTGGGAAAAGGAAGCCTCGGCGCTTTACCACCTCGCTACCCCAGAACTGAAGGATTGTTGAATCGTGTATTTCCTGCTCGATTCGCAGGCCTGCAGTTGAAGCAGCAATGCCCAAACTTGCCCGCGTGTGTAGATACGCGTGGCGCGGCGCGTCGAGCTGTACCCAATCACGACCGTAGAGCTTCCACGCCGTCCCTCCAAACAGGGGAATCGTGACCACAATAGTCCCGTCGCTCCGGAGCCTTTCCCGCGCGTTGCGAAGCATGTCTATCGGTCCATCGCTGTGCTCTAACACATGTACGATGGTGATCATATCGAAGCGCCCGCGAACGGCGTCGATCTCACCGCGGATGAGTTGGATTCCACCCGCCAACGAGTGGTCACGGCGCAGAAAGGGATCGACGCCCACGCACTCTCCCCTGAAGCCCGCAAATCGTAACGATCGGAGAAATCTTCCGGCTCCACACCCAACGTCCAGTAGTCGAGAATTCTGTCCGGTATCAAGATTACGTAAAACCTTCAACGCTCCATGATTTACAAAGGGGAACATCGTACCGATCGCTTCGCCGATTGTGGGGACCTTGTAGGCCACGGCATTGGTCAAGCATCGGAGCGCCGTCCGGATCCTGGACTCCCGCAGTGTCCCGTACGCTCCCCCATACAAACTATGCTTCGCTGGGGACGAGCCTCCGATCAGCCGAGCGGAGCCACAGTTCGCGCAAATCTGATATTGATACACACCCTCATTTTCAAACAATGTCTCTCGCGCCTCAAAGCAATTACCGGTCTTAGACCCGCAGAAACACTCAATCAAGTCCGGCTCCCTCTGCCTCGGCGGCAGCCCCGGTTCCAAGTCCCGAGTACATACTCTTGAGGCGCTGAGCGATCGTTCGTGCTCTTCCATTCCACGAAAACCTCTCATTGCAGCTTACCGGTGCGCGTCCACCGGCATCAATTGAGGACACAATGGCCTTAGCGAAGTCGGCGGCGGAGTTGGCAATCGTTACAAACTCCGACAGCGCACACGCTCCATTCCCATCCGTTGAGACGGTGTGCTTACCCGCGGCCGCATACTCGTACAGTTTGATGCTATTGGCCCCGTGCCCATCCCTCTCTCTGACATAAGGAAGGATGCAGGCGTCGCTGGCAGCGACATACGCAGGGTAATGATCGTAATGAACGTCACCCAGATAGTGAACATTTCGGGTCTTTCGGATTCGCCTCCACACGGACCTATCGAGAAGCTGCCCGGCTAATACGAATTGGACCCATCCGAGCCGCTGCGCAACTTCGTTGAAGAGGCCGACGTCAAACAAGTGAGTGATCTTGCCTCCGAACAGCACGCGTGGTCTCGGAATCCGTGCTAACGCTCTCGGTTCGCTAAATGAACCGCGGAAGCGTTGATAGTCGACCCCGCTCGGGACGACAACACATGGACTGATCTCGTATCGTCCCTCGAAGGCCTCAGCATTGGTGGCCGAGTTCGTAAACCACAGTTTCGCTATTTTGGCAAACATGCCATAGCTTTGCTCAACCAATCGATGCTCTGTGTGACCGAGAGGAAACCGCAGCCAGTTATCGAAAGCATCAAAGGCGACTGGAATCCCAGCCGCTTCAAGGTGAGCGGCGAGGCGAGCGCTTCGTATATTCATACTGAGGACTATCGGCTGCTTCACTCCCAGACCCTTCATAGCTTCGAAAAGGCCTCCGGACATCTCCTCTGAGCCGTATGCTTGGAAAAACCAGGATTTTCTCCTGATGGCCTGACCCAATGAGTCAGGATCGAAATATTCAAACACATAGCAACCCCGACCATCTTTGAACACGTGCCACCTGTCACCGGCGAGTACGACGGGCAATCCAGAATCTCTTGACTCCCGATGCAGCGTAAGCTCGAGACGAGTGATCGGGCGGCTCACGACCAGTACCTTTTCAAACTCCCCACCCCTGGTGAAAGCCTCAACGAGGTGCGCATCCCGGGTGCGAAACCCCTCCCGAACGCACTTCCGCCAGTCGTGGAACGGAATTGCGATCAGATTCTCTGTCATGACGGTTTCAACCCAGCAACGAGTCCCATTAGAAAGAACGTGATTCCATTTGCGGGGAAGGTGTCGATTCCACTGCCTGACGCCCCCTGGACCACAAACACAATAAATAGGCAGCCCGCGAGGCCGATTAGTGCCTTTCCTTCCTTGCAGGTGGCGACCTGGTAGCGGTTTATCGCAAGCCGGATCCAGGAGATGCAAAAGAGGAGAAAGGCAGCTAATCCCAGAAGTCCTAGCTCGAACCCGATCTTCAAGAGCACGTTGTGGGATGCAGGAAGATATACAGAGTCGGCGAAGTAGGAATCGAGACCGTCGCCCGCACTGCCGGCGCCATACCCTGTGAGCGGATTCTTTGCGAGCTCGGCGAGTCCTGTATCGTATCCCTCAAATCTGGCATAGGCCCGGTCCTCGTCCAGATTACGTAGATCAAGGGATCTCACGACCTGCTCCCCGACGGGGGTCATGGAGACCGCCACGCCCACTAGAGCGATGAGGACAGCGCTCGCCCCAGCCTTCACGACCCAACCATGGGTACGGAGGATCAGGGCCGGCGCGACCGTCGCCAGGACGAGCCCGGCAAGGATGCTGACGCGCGTCAAACTCACAACGATTGCCGCCACGCCGCTCAAGACAACGATCCAGACCCAAGGGGCGAACGTCCCTATTCCGGCAAGGAAGAATCCAAGCGCCACGACCACATCACCCATGAAGCCGAGCGCGAAAGGACCCCCCAGGAGCGACGTGGCCCGAAATGCGTCGAAGACGTTGTATACCGCATCACCGGCAGTATTTTGCTCGGGGATCTTCAGGTCGAATGCGCTGGGGAAGAGAAATTGCTTCACGCCGTAGAGACATAACGGGACGGCGGCAATGGCCAAGATGCGGACGAAGCGTGTCGCGACACGGGGAGTCCAGCCCAAATAAAGGCCGATAAGAGCGGGCGATATGTAGAGACACGTCTTGCGGAATCCCTCCAGACCAGCCACCACGCCTGGAACGTTCGGATTTGCAATCTGCAGGATTCCAATCCCCAAGTAGGCACATATGGATATCAAAAACGGGACGTTGTCGCGCCGAATCGGCCTCGGATCGAGCGCCTCGCGTGCCACGAGCAGGAGGAGAAGCGAGGTGAAGGCGATATCCGGGATGAGCAGCGCGTATCGATTGTGTAGAACGTACTTGAGCCCCGTGGAATAAAGGGCGGCCAGGAATGCGAGGCTCACGAGTGCCAGGTAGGTCATTCGCCCCCCGCCTCGGCAAGCGAGACGCACTCCTCATAGAATCTCTGGCTGAGCCTCTCCGTCGAGAAGTCGAACGACACGCGGCGCCGGCCCGCTTCGCTGAGCTGTTCCCTGAGTGGAGGGTCATCCAGCAGCCTTGCAGCGGCTGCAGCCACTTCCTCCGCCGATGTCCCCAGCACGCTCAGGCCGGTCTTGCCGTGCAGTACGGCATCAAGGCTTCCTCCCTGCCCTCCGATCGAAGGTCTCCCGAAGAGCGCGGCTTCGAGGAAGACGATGCCGAACCCCTCGCTCCGCTCACCCCCACGGCTATACTCGACACGGTTCGGAAGCACAAACAGATCGCATGCAGCGTAATAAAGACCCTTGGTCGCCTCATCAACTGCCCCCGCGAACCTCACGAGGCCGTCCAGTCCCAGCTCGTCCGCAATTTGCTCGAGCCGGGGTCGATCAGGACCGCTGCCAATGACGAAATACTGAAGTCCCGGGTACCTACCGCGGAGCAGGCTAGTGGCCCTTATCGTCGTATCAATTCCCTTATACTGTTGCTTCAGAGCCGCGACAGTGAGAAGAACCCGCGCATCCTCCGGGATCCCCAATTGCGCTCGCGCCTGATTCCTGGACACTTTGAGCGCGCCCTTGAACGGCTCAGCATCCACGGACGGTGGTATTATTGCGATCCGATCGGGAGAGACGCCGAGCCTCTCAAGCAAGCCTCTTGAGTAGCTGCTGATCGTAATCACCTGGTCGGCTTGGCGAAATACCCATCCCTTAACTCGCCACCAACGACTGGTCGTGATTTCCATTCCGTACGCGAAGACGACGAACTTCACGCCCAGGATCCGGGCGGCGATCAGGGCAGGGACCGCTGTCTGAATTTGTTCCGCCACGACGAGACCGTACGACCGCTCGCGCAGGACATGTCGCACCGTGCTTACAACCAGCGGCAGGATTGCCAGCTTCCCTCGTCGAAGCAGCGCGGAATAGCGCCCGGTTTGAATGACGCGAACGCTTCTGGCCCGCTCCGAACCGTCTGTCCCCGGGTCCAGGTGCCGGATCACAACGAGACGTCCGGGTGGAACGCGCGAAAACACGCGATCGATGTAATGGGTGATTCCCCCCACCATGCGAGGGTAGTCACGCGCGATCAACAAGATGGGCTTAGTCATCACAGTTCCGCCGTATCCACTCCTCGATGACGTACAGGATCCAGAGGCGCATGAATTCCTGGTGATGCATGCGTTCACCCGGCGAGTAGGCGTCGAGACTCGCGAGCGCCCTTTTCAGCGCCGACGCCTGAAAGATCCCCCGCTCCGACGCCCTCTTGCTGGTGACAACGTCCGTCACGACGTCGCGGAGCCCCGGCTCGAGGATCCAGCGCTCGAGCGGCAAGCCAAAGCCGCGCTTCCGGTGGCGGAGCACCCGCTCAGGAAGGCGATCCCTCATTAACTTATAAAGAAGCTTCTTCCGCCCCAGATCGGGCATCTTGATCCCATCCGGGACGCGCAGCAGGTACTCGACGAGCCTGCGATTCAAGAACGGCGCGCGGATCTCCATGCTGAAGCGCATGCTCATGGCATCGATCGCAGGTAAGAGCAAAGGACCCAGATACCGTTGGAGTTCCATCTGCGTTACGTTACCCATAGTCTGGCCGCCCCGAGACTCGCTCCGGGACAGGGAATCGCGCAGGAGCGGCAAAGCAGAGTCTTCAGCCAACGCGCTGGTAACAAACTCGGGAGTAAAGAGGGACGTCAGCTCCCCAAAGGTATAGATCGAGCGCGCCACGTCGTACTGCGCCCCGGGGTCCGTCATACCACCCGCCAGGTAGTTCATGATGCGAGTAGGCCATGACGTTGCGGTTGAAAGTGGTTTGCTCCTGGAGCCATTCCAGCCAGGCAACATCCCATGAAACGGCCTCAGCCGCTCGAGAAGTTTTATGTAGCGGAATGTGGAATAACCGCAGAACGCCTCATCTCCACCAATACCGGAGAGTGAAACAGTGAATGCATCGTGCGCGGCCTTTGCCACGAGGTAGGTGTTCAGGCCATCCGCCAGAGGTACATCGAGGGTGTCCAGAAATGCGGGCAACTGAGCGAGGACATCTTCGGATCCAACCCTGACGGCAGTATGGTCGAAGGAGAAATACCTGGCCCCCTCCGCGGCAAGGTCCGACTCGTCGTAATCTTCGTGATCAAAACCCAACGAGTACGTATGCAACGGCCGCCCAGAGTGCTCTCGGACGTACGAGGCGATCGTGCTTGAGTCGAGTCCTCCGCTGTAGAACAGTCCCACGGGCACATCCGCGACCAACTGGTCTCGCACCGAATCGCGGAGGATGGAGTCTATTGTCGATACAATTTCGTCCTCTGGGGTCCCCGGAGGCAGAGGCGACAACTCCGACGTCTGCCAATAGGGCATCTCCTGGGCAACGCGACCGTCTTTCACCATGAGGTAATGGGCAGGCCGCAGACTTCGGATTCCGCGCACAGGGGTCCGGCCGAAGGTGGGACAGCCAAGCCATGGGACTCCGAACAATCCCGCGGGGCTTAGGGAAGACTGGGCCAGTCCCGCTTGGAGGAGGGCAGCCACCGTCGATGCGAAGGCAAAGTATCCCGGTCCTTCGCAATAATACAGCGGCTTCTCTCCGAAGCGATCCCTGGCGAGCAGAAGAGATCCGTCGCTCTTGTCCCACAGCGCGAACGCGAACATACCCTCGATACGATCGAGGGCGCCCACTCCGTAGTCTTGAAGCAAATGGAGAAGCACTTCGGTGTCCGATTGCGAACGAAACACGTGCCGGCACTCGAGCTCCCGCCGAAGCGATCGGTAGTTGTAGATCTCTCCATTGAAAACCAACTGCCGTTCAGCGGAATCGCCCATCGGTTGATTCGCGCGATCGGAGAGATCAATGATGCGGAGTCGGTTATGCCCAAGAAAGCACCGCGAATCCTCGTACTCTCCATGAGAGTCGGGTCCACGGCTAGCCTGAACTCGCCGATAGCTCAGCAGCCGCTGCCGATCGAGTCGGGCGACGCCTTCGCCTACAGCGCCGAAGATTCCGCACATGCTCGTTTGCCCCAGTCCACTCCAACCAGATTGAACTTCGCGGCGAACAACTCACGGGGTCGATCCCACGTCAGACCCAACGCTCGCTGGCGGCCGGAGAGCTTCAGCCTCTCCCTCATGGAAGCGTCGGCCGCGAGATTTCTCAGCCCCGAACTCCAGTCTCCCGCGCTATACGGATCGTCAACGTAGAGGACTGAGTCCCCCGCGAATTCCACAACCGGCCCGATTCGACTTGAGATGACAGGGGTGCCGGATGCCATCGCCTCCAGAACCGGTATCCCCCAACCCTCCTCTACCGAGGGAAAGGCGACAACGTCGGCTGCCCGATATAGCTGGACGATCTGGTCGTCGGAGAGATCGTCCAAAAGGATGGTCGTCTGCTCCATCTGGTTCTCCTTGAGCGCCGAGCGAAAGCGCCGACGGCCCACATCGGACTGGGCCGCGCCGGCTTTCACGAATACGAGATCGGGGTTCCTCTTGCGGCACTCCGCAAGCCCTGCAATCAGCGTCCCCAAGTTCTTTCGTCGTTGCTCCGAACCGACAAAGAGCACGACGAACGAGGAGTCTGAGAGTCCAAACGCTCTGCGGCTCGATGCCTTCTGCTCTTCGCTGGAGGGATGAAATCGGTCCGAATCGATTCCGAACGGGATCACGCATACGCGATCTGCGTCCATGGGATAGAGGTCGAGAATGCGCCGGCGAGAATACTCACTGATGGTGACAACCATTTGCGCCGCGCGAATGTTCTTCATCGACTCCCAAGCTGCCCGGACGCCCGCTGGAGTCTGATGGGTGTCGGGACATAGAATATCGATCATGTCGAAGACGACCACGATCGCGGTCTCCAGTCGCTGCGGCGAGAAATGGGAGACAAACTGCTGGCCACCGAGAACCCATGTGCGGCCGGCGATGTCTTCCAGAAGTCGCCCGTTTCGAAGCGGCGCCAGGACCCGGCGCTCCAACTCCCCGAGGGCTTCGGGCATCCTCAAGCCCCGCCGTGCCCGATACCGCAGCTCCGTGAACGTTACGCATCGACCGTCGCCTTGCAGCCCCCGGAAGTAGGCGCCCATTCCGGATAAGGGCCCGGACATCAGAGGCCAGAAAGAAACGAGGGGGATCGACTCATTCGACACCTGAACACCGTGCGTGGTCATGAGGCATACCCCTTGACGCGGCGTACCCATCCGACCGCGCCAACGATGAAACCGGTGCCTTCCACAAGAACATTAGCCGCCTCGCGGCAACGGAGAGTGCGCGCAACCACCAGGTACAAGGCCGCGCCTGAAGCCCCCCCCACGAGAAGCACAGCCAGTCGGGTCCATAGTGCCGTTGACGGGTCGATTCGCCCCAGCATCGTCGCGAGGGCCAACCAGATCAGGGTAGTTGGCAGTACTGAGAGGACACACCGCCCGAACTGAGATGCCAGCCAGACGCTGCGGTCCGGGAACTTGAGTCTCCGAAGAGCAACGTAGAGCGAAAGGCCCCCGACGAGGAAAAACGAACCGGACCGTGCCAAGGCGAGACCTGGAAGGTCGAACAAGCGCCCTAGCGTCGGCGCTGTGAAGACGTAGACTACGAGGGCCGCGCACTCGATGATCAGGAGCATGCGCGGAATCCGGAGCGAATAGAAAAGTCGCTGGCAGAGGGCAGCGAGGGCGAGAGGGATGACACCTATCGAATACGCCGCGAAGGTCGCGGCAGTTGTCCCTATGTTTTCGCCTGAGAACTTTCCATGGCCATATGCGAGAGTCACGATCGCGCGGCTGAACACAAGCACTCCGATTGATATCGGGATCAATACGAGGATCGTCAGATCCACTCCGCGACGAAAGCTGTCGGCGAGTTCGTGCATCTCTCCTCGGCTCGCGAATTCCGAGAACTCGGTGTGCAGAACTGTCGCAATGGATCCGGCTACGATCGATGCTGGAAGAACGAAAAGCCTCATGGCGTAGCTCAACGTCGAAAGCGCCCCCGGGCTGAACCCGGACGCGAAGACCCGCTCGGCAGTGACAGAGGCATACGCTACAGCGAGGTAGGCCATGGTCGGCGCGGCCATTCCCGCAAACCCCCTGACGCCGGGATGGCCCGTCCGCACACACAATCTGTAAGGAGTTGCCTTCGAAAACGCCATCCAGGCCATGACTACGAACTGCACCAGCGCTCCCGTTGCGACCCCGGCGGCGGCTCCGCGAATCCCGCCCCACCTCACGGATAGGCAGATCGCCACGACCGTCACAGCATTTCCAATGCAAGGGGCGAGCGCCGCCACCCCGAAGTGTCCGAAGGCGTTCAACACGCCCGCGAGAATCGCGGAAACGCTGAGGAAGACCACCATTGGATTCAGGATGTAAGCGAGTTCAACCGAAAGGCTGCTCGTTTCCGGCGCGAAGCCGGGAAAGAGCAATCGAATCCAGATGGAAGATGTGAGTGTCAATGCCAGCGTCAGAACAAGGAGGATGAGGGTAATGAGGTTTAGTAGTGTAAGAGCTAGTTCCCGCGCTTCCACCCCACCCTCTTTCCGATACTGCACCAGGACCGGGACAAGGATGGACGCCCCGGCCCCGGAGGCGATTATCATGTAGAGCGTATTCGGGAGGAACGCCGCCCCGAAGAACGAGTCCGTGATTGCGGAGGATCCGTAAGAAGCCGCGAGAGCCATCTCTCGGAGGTACCCAAAGACGTTGGCCAGAAGGCCGAGTCCTGCGACCGTAGTAAAGAGGGGGATGAGGCGGGTTTTACGCCGAATAGGGACCATTTCCTGTCCCTGCGGGAAAGCAGGTTGGGCCGGAGGAAGGAGAATGAGACCTCCCGGTTCTCCAGATTGCACCTGAGTCACCTCACACCTCGGCGATCGATACGGGGTGGACTGCAGGCTCACCGCGCGTTTGTGCCCAAGGCACGACCCGCGGCCTCACCCGCAACATTGCCAACCATGAACCGATCGCGAGGCCCGTAATGAATCCAGCCGCGGCCATCAGACCTCGCCTCGGAGAGTTCCTGGAAAGAGGGGGGACAGCCACATCGAGGACGTTGAGGACAGGTAGCTCCTTATGCTCTTGAATCTTCGCTACCTCGTATTGCCTCCTGAGTGTAACGAATACCTCTTCCTCGGCTCGGAGCAGCCGGACAAGTCTCGTCTCCTCCATGAGCAACTGCGGCGCATTCATGATCCGGAGATTTCGTTCTCGGAAATTACGGAGATTCTCCTCAGCCTGGTGGAGGGACCGCTCCGTTTCGGCCAACCTCCCCTCAATGAATATCCGATTCGCGCCCGCCTGCGTGGTGAACGCCTGGATCGTGAAATCCTGTAGCAGGCTATCCAGCGTATTGGCGATGTATGCCGCGACCTCGGGCCTTTCCGCACTCGCTTCAATGGTGAGTACGCCCGTCCGCCTATCGAGAGAAGACGACACCATCCTTCGCAATCCCTTGAGGGCTTTCTCCCAGGACTTCCGGTCACGTCCAGCGCCATGAAGCACCTCAGCGAGGGGGCGCTGACGAGGATCGATGGAAGAGGGGCACGGAGCTCGGAGGGTCTCCTCGAGGAGACGACGACTTCTGACGATCTCCGGATACATCGCGGGTGAGTTGGATCGAGACGTGGGCTGAATTCCCAGGTCTTCGAGCCCGGTACTGAGCTGTCCCAGAAGGGATTGCTTATCCTGATTTCCGACCGGAATCAGCGTCGTAATCGCGAGATATGACGGTGCAAGCAGGAACGAGACCAAGAATAGAAGGACACCACCGGCGAGCGCGATACCAAGCACTCTCCATCGGTCCTGATAGACGGGCCGCAGATACTCCGAAAGCAGGACCGTGTCGGAGGAGTGTTCGACCCTGGGCACTACTTCGTCGCCGCGTGCGCCAGGAAGATCGTGGTAGCGGCCCCCGTGAGGATTCCCATGATTGTGCCGATGTCCTTCAGGGTCTCCTTCTTCTCGCTGGGTGGCTTGGCGGGCACGATCACGACCGCACCGGGTCCGGGCGCCGGGTCGAACCAGAACTTCCTGGCTGTCTTCACCTTTCCGTTCGGAAGCACGAATCGGACGCGGCCACGGTCGGACTTTTCGGTGTAGCCTCCCGCTTGGTCCACGTAGTACCCAATGGACTGGCCACGCTCGTAAAGCACACTGACAGGAGACCCAACTTCGCCATCGACCCTCACGGTCCTCGGCTCCTTGGGAATATCGATCGCGTCCCCGTCTTCGAGAGTGAGGTCGTTCCGGCGGTTGTGGTGCTTGGCCACGCTCTCGATGTCGACCGCGAGCCGGCCGGCGTTCCCCTTGGCCCGCGTGAACGTCGCGGCACGCGGGTAGGCTGTGGTGTTCAGGCCACCAGCGCGTGCTAGCAATGACGAGAGCCTCTCTTCTCGGGAATTGAGGGAATACATCCCCGGGTACTTCACCTCCCCCGTGATCCTGACGTTGTGCTGTAGCTGCCAGTCGGGGATTTCCCGCACGAACACCTCGTCGTACTTCTGGAGCACAAAGCTTGTGTCCTGCGAATGAATCCCGTAGTCCTGCGCGATCGGCACGTGATAGATGCGAGCGCCTTTGGTTGTCGCGATCGCGGTCGAATCAACGCGAGATACCTCGGCCTCCCGCTTCGCGGCGGATTCCTTGAGGCCACCCGAGGCGAAGATGAGATCCATGATCGTCATCCCGTCCAGGTACTCGTAGCTGCCCGGCTTGCGCACGCTTCCCGCTATCCGCACTTCATGGCGGTCGCGTATGTCCCACACAGAAGCCGCATAGATCGCGTCCAACTCCTGGAGTTCCAGATCCTGCTCCTGATCCTTCGCGGCAGCCTTGCCGATGTTGAAGCGGTGGATACTCTGAGAGAGATCTGGGGACGTGCGGACCAGGACTGCCCGGTCGAGGTAGGTCTCAGGTGTGAATCCGCCTGCTGCCTGAATGAGATCTGAAATGTGCATTCCTGGCTTTAGCTCAAACGTGCCCTGGTGACGGATCACCGAGCCGGAGATCGAGACCGTGTTCTTCCGGACATCTCCGACACGAAAGACTTGAACGATATCCCGGTCCAGCAGCTCGGGGTCCTGCGAGCTGTCGGCGAGAATCGCCTCCAGCGGCATATCGAGCGCCATACGGTCCATGCCGCGATGGGAAGCGCGCTCGGCGAACGGTACGATCCGATCGATTTGCATGCGGTCCAGGAGAGCGGTCGCAAGCACGCCGCCGCTCAGACGCAAGAGATCATGGAAGTGCTCGTCCGGCTTGACCTCATAGATGGCTGGGCGGTGGACCTCGCCCAGGATGGCGATCGTCTTTCCAACTGGCGGGACGAAGACGACGTCCCCGCTCTGCAGCCTCACGTCCTCAGCTCGACTGCCCGTGAGGATGTAGCCATACAGATCGACGCTTCGGAAAAGGACGTTGTGCCGCAGAATGCGAACGTCGCGCATGGAGCCCCGGGATGTAGGCCCCCCCGCGTTATAGAGCGCGTTGAGAACGGTCGAAACCGAGGATATCGTGTAGCCACCTGGCCGGATTACGTCGCCAAGAATGAAAACCTGGATGGTGCGCAACTTCCCCAGGGTCACATCCACGAATGTGGATGGATGACGGGCCCTAATGCCGGAATAGACCGTGGCGAACCGGTCGGTGATCAGCCGTTTCGCCTGTTCCAGCGTGAGACCGTTAACCACAACCTGGCCGATGTCGGGTGCGCTTATGGTGGCTTCGCGTGTCACCATGGCCGTGTGCGTGTACTGGTTATCCCCCCACACGGAAATAAGGACTTCGTCCCCGGGGCCGAGCGGATAGTCGGGGTCAACAGGGCCAGTCGCCAAGGGCTCGAAGGTGGAAGGCGCGTAACGGAAAATCTCGTAGCCGAAAGGAAGAACGGGGCCCGCGTCCGGCACCCGTTTCGTGATCTCCTTCGTGAACTCGGGGACTTCTTCTACTAGCCTTTCCGGTCGTGCCGCAGTCTGCTGCGTGTGTGCCCGCGCTGGTGCGGGCACCTGCACAGAATCCGTTTCCGCTGCCGTGTCGACCGGCACCGGCTGACGGCTCTGCGAGTCGCTTGGTCTAGTCGCTGCACTCTTTGTCGTGTACGAATCCAGCGCGTCCGGGTTGTACCCAGCATCCCGAAGCCGCTCTCGAACCTGCTCCGGCGTCAGCCCAGAGTCCTGAACCTTCTGCCGGACCTCCTCTTCGGAGTGCCCGCTCGCCTGGATCTTGTTCCGAACGTCGGCTTCGGACTGCGCGGCGGCATGAGAGGGGATCCAGAAGAGGCAAAGCACGGCTGATGCAACGCGGACTTGGCGCGGAATATTGCCGGATTCGTGCTTCGTCTTACGCTCCGTCCCTGGTCCCACCACGGCCCATCCCCTGTGCGCGCAAGCTGGCAAGAATCGCCCAACAGTGCTACTGCCCGGATGAATACCACGATCCCACGGGAACGTCAACCCGCCCGGCACGATTTTGGCCGCTTACACCCTATTTCCCCACCCGGACCGAGGCAGCGCGTCGCCCCACGCGTCGCC
The DNA here is from genome assembly GCA_043779525.1 of Candidatus Eiseniibacteriota bacterium. Lineage (GTDB taxonomy): Bacteria > Eisenbacteria > RBG-16-71-46 > SZUA-252 > SZUA-252 > WS-7. The sequence goes on from JAYWED010000003.1 coordinate 72,120, forward strand.
CCGCCCGGTCTCCCGTGCTACCTTCCGACCCGTGGCAACACCCATTCCCTTCCACAAACCATCCGATCACGCAGGCTGAGATCGACGCGGTCTCGGCGGTGCTCCGCTCCGGCTGGCTGACCACGGGGCCGAAGTCCCGGGAGCTGGAGGACGCAGTAACGAAATACGTTGACGGCAGCGGCTCAGCTGGCGCTAGCGGCGCGGGCGGCTCCGCCCCGTCCGCGCTCCACGGCGTGGCTCTCTCCTCCTACACCGCGGCGCTCCATCTCGCCTCATTGCAGCCGGTGTCGGCCCGGGCGATGAGGTTGTCACCTCCCCGTACACCTTCGTGAGCGCCGGGGAGACGATTCTGTACCTCGGCGCCAAACCGATTTTCGTCGACGTCGAAGATTCGACGAAAAATATCGACCCGTTGAAGCTCGAATCGCCTGGCGAAGGGCGAGGGGGCCCGGGGGGCCGCCTGGAGCGCGACCGCCTGGCACTCGCGCTCCGCGAGGACGGCATCGGCACCAGCGTCCACTTCAAGCCGCTCCACCTTTTCCCGTATTATCAGGAGCGGTTCGGAGTCAGGGCAGGACAACACCCGGTGGCGGAGCGGTGCTTCCAGGAGACCCCTCGTTGCCCATCTACCCCGATCTCACGGATACAGAAGTCGATCGCATCATGGATCGTATCCGCGCCCAAATGAGCGGAGCGCGTTAGCTCGAACGGGGGGCATCATGGCAGAGGATTCCGATCAGCCGCATCGCGACGCACTCGGCTCCGTCCTCGAGGAGGGCGGCGCGGACAAGGTGGTCGCCTTCATCCAGGGAACGCCCGATCCGGCCCTGCGCCGGAAGCTCTACTCGCTGGCGCGGCAGGTCCTGCCGGGACGCGACGCCGGCGAGCGTCCCTTCGACGACGTGATCCGCATCGCGCGCGCGGGAATCGCCGAGGGGCTGAGGGAGGCGGAGCTGGCGCGGGCGCGCGGAGCAGCCGAGGAGGCGCGCGAGTGTATCGACTCCGCGAACCGGCTCTCCTACAACCTGGCGGCGGATCTCGCCGAGTGCTGGCCCGGAGACGAGGCGCCCCGCATGAGGCACCATCTCGAGACGGGGCTCCGCGCGGCGTACGACTGCGTGGTCTGGCGGCAGGAGCTTGGGAAGCCCCCCGACCGGCGCGCCATGGCGCACTGGGCAGCCGGCATGCATCAGCTCTCGCTGGGAAATCTCGTCGAGGCGCTCTGGGCCTTCGAGGCGGCGTTCGGCCTGGCGCTCCAGGCGGCCACGGCCGCCGACGGGGCCGCGGACGCCAAGCCCGCGGCCTACGTGAAACCGAACGGCAACTTCGGCGTCATCCTCTACTACGGCTACGCGGGCATCGCCCGCCACATGCTCGGGGACGAATCGGGCACGCGCCAGTTCGACCAATCTTGTAGCGCGTTCGCGGAGACGGCGATGAAGCCGAAGGACAAGGAGGCTGCGGAAGACGCGAAGTTCGGGCTGGATCAGCTTCGTTGGGTGGAGCGGAAATTCGCGGGCGCCGGCGCGGGTGCGCCGGTTCCGGCTCAGCGGTAGAGCATCTTGATCTTGCCCCACGTGGTCGCGCTCACGTCGGTCGCCGACCCCTCCGTGGAGCTTGTGTTCGTGGCGTAGATGAAGTCCCCGGTGCTCGAGAAGTCCCCGTTCGCCGCGTTTCCCGCCGCATAGAAGGTCACCGTGCCCGCCCCCGCCGCGGGCGCGGTCCAGTTGAAGGTCCAGGCACCCTCGGTCTGCCCTGCGAACGTCCCGTCGCCATTGAGGGTCGTCTGCTCCACGTAGCTCCGGCCGCTCAAGGAGACGATTCTCGTCAGTGCCGTCGTGCTGACGAACGTCCCGGCAGCGGTGTTGTTCGACGCCTTGAGCGCCGTGATCTCGAATCCCCACCGCATCTGTCCCGGCCGCTGGACGCCGAGCACCAGCGCGTAGGTCTGGCCCGGGGTGTAGGAAGCGGGCGCGCCAAGGATCGTCACGCTTCCCAGGGTGTCGGGGTTGACCGTGTGGCCCGTGTGGCACTCGGTGCAGATTCCTTCCCCGGGGGCCAGGGTCTTCGCGGCTGGAGGACCGAAGGAGTTTGCGGACGCGCCGCGAGGCGCGGGCGGGTCGAGGGCGAGCCAGCCGAGGACCGCGCCAAGGACGATTCCGGTGACGAGGAGCGTGTGTTTCACGACCCGGGCAACCCTCCGAGCACTTGACCGATGCGTTCCACGATGCGACGGGCAGCCTTCCCGTCGCCGTAAGGATTCACCGCGCGCGCCATGGCGGCGTAGGCCTCCTTGGAGTCTAGCAACTTGGAGGCCCGGGAGACAATCGCCTGACGGTGCGGGCCCACCAGCGTGACGGTCCCCGCCTCCACCGCCTCGGGACGCTCGGTCTCGTCCCGGAGCACCAGGACCGGCTTTCCGAGCGAGGGGGCCTCCTCCTGGATCCCGCCCGAATCGGTCAGGATCAGGTAGGACCCCGCCATGAGATCCACGAAGGCCTTGTACTCCAGCGGATCGATGAGATGAACGCCGCGCACCGAACCCAGCTCCTTCCGAACGGGACGGTCCACGTTCGGGTTCCGGTGCACCGGATAGACGAGATCCACGTCGGGATAGCGCTCCGCCAGGTCGCGGACGGCGCCGGTGATTTCCAGGAGCGGGGCGCCGAAGTTCTCGCGCCGGTGCGCCGTGACGAGGATCGTGCGCGCTCCGCGGAGCGGCAGCTTGGGCGCCCGCGAGGGCTTCATGGCGGCCACCTCCAGCAGCGCGTCGATCACGGTGTTCCCGGTCACGAGGATCGCGGCGGCGGCGACGCCCTCGGCCAGGAGGTTTTGGCGCGCGCGCTCGGTGGGAGCGAAATGATGCCGCGCGAGCACCGTGGTGATGCGGCGGTTCGCCTCCTCGGGGTAGGGATACTTAAGATCGCCCGTCCTGAGTCCCGCCTCCACGTGCCCCACCGGGACGCGCGCGTAGAACGCGGCGAGCGAGGCGGCCATGGTCGTCGTGGTGTCCCCCTGCACCAAGAGCAGGTCGGGCTTGAGGCTTCCCAGGTACGCGGTCAGCTCGGTGAGGGCGCGGGTAGTGATCTCCTCGAGGGTTTGCCCCTCGCGCATCAGGTCCAAGTCCTGGTCGGGAACGATCGAGAAGAGGCTCAGCACCTGGTCCAGCATCTCGCGATGCTGCGCGGTCACGCAGACCAGCGAGCGGAGGCTCTTCTCCCGCGCGAGGAGTTTCAGCACGGGGGCCATCTTGATCGCTTCGGGGCGGGTCCCGAACACGCTGAGGACGGTTTTCACGGCGGCAGGATAGCACGGGGCGACGCGTTCCACCGCCCTGCTCGTCAGCTCGCGGGGGTCTCTTCCGCGGATTCCTCCACGCCGTCGTCCGCCGGCACACTCGCCACCCGCGTGCGCGGGAGCGAGAACGAGAAGGTCGTGCCCTTGTCCAGGACGGACTCGACCCAGATCTTCCCGCCGTGCTGCTCCACGATGCCCTTGGAGATGACGAGCCCCAGCCCCGTGCCGCCGGCTTTTCGCGTCGTGGACGAATCGAGCTGCGCGAAGCGCTGGAAGAGGCGGCTCAGGTCGCGCTGCGAGATTCCTCTCCCGAAGTCCTTGATGTCGACCGTGGCATCCTCTTCGGAGCCGCGCGCCCAGATCTCGATTCTCCCGTTCTCGGGCGAGAACTTGATCGCGTTTCCGAGCAGGTTCGTGATCACCTGAGCCACCCGCATCGGGTCGGCCTCGATGACGCCGGCCGATCCCTCCATGTGGATGTCGATCGCGATCCCCTTCATCGCCGCCAGATTCTTGATGTTCTCCACCGCCTCCGGCACGATCCGTCCGACCTCGACGGTCTCGAAATTGAGCGAGAGCTTGGAGGACTCGAGCTTGGAGAAGTCGAGGATGTCGTTGATCAGCGTGATGAGGCGCTCGGTGTTCGCCTGGCAGATGCTCAGGAGCTCCTTTTGCGGCCCCGGGAGGATGTGGAAGCGCTCGTCCCCGAGAAGCTCCAGCGAGCCCTTGATCGAGGTGAGCGGCGTCCGGACCTCGTGCGACACCACCGCGACGAACTCGGACTTCATGCGGTCCAGCTCCTTGGTGCGCTCGTAGAGGATGGCGTTCGTGACGGCGATCGAGGCCTGGCTCGCGAACATGGTCAGCAGCTCCTGATCGTCCGCCGAGAAGCCGCGCCCGTCCCGGCGAAGCGCCGTGATGGTGCCCAGCACATTTTCGTTCGTGAGGAGCGGCACCACCAGCGCCGATCCGGCGTCCAGTTCCGAGAGGAAGTCCTCGATTCCCACGATGTCCGCGACGTTCGCGCTGCGCGAGGGAGAGGCGCTCCGGACGACCTGGCCATGGAGGCCGACGCCGTTCCCGAAGCGGTAGTGGCGCAATCTCTCGAGCGGCACACCCGTGCCGGCCTCGGCGATGTACTCGCCGACTTCCGTGTCATAGAGGAACACGAGGCTCGCTTCCGCGCCGGAGAGCTTCGCCACCTGGTTCACGATGACCTCGAGCGTGGCCTGGCGGCTCAGGCTGGTGCTGATCTCCTTGCCGGCCACGTAGAGGGCCGTGATCCGCTGCGTGGCCTCCCTCACCATCCGGCTCAGGATCTGCTCGTGGTGCTGCAGCTCGCGGTTGGCCTGCTCGAGGCTCGTCACGAGGCGGCGGTTCTCGATGACGAGGAAGCGGCTCTCCAGCCCGCGCTCGATGGCCTTGGCGGTCTCCCAGAGGTCGAAGGGCTTCGTGATGTAGTCGTAGGCCCCCTGGCGGAGGGCGTCGATGGCGGTGGTTGTCGAGGCGTACCCGGTGATCAGGATGACGCAGGTGTCCTTGTCGGCGGCCTTCGCCGCCCGAACCACCTCCAGCCCGTCCACGCCGGGCAGGTTGATGTCGGTCAACACCAGGTCGAAGCGGCCGGTCGTGACCTTGACGATGGCATCGTCGCCGTCCGTGCTCGAGATCACCTCGTAGCCCCGCTGGGCCAGGAGGTCCTGGAAGATCTGGACCACATGGGGTTCGTCGTCGACCACGAGGATGCGTGGCTGAGGGCGCGGCGCGGCCGCCGCCGGTGCGGCCTCGGCAGGCTCGGCCGGCACAGGCTCCGCCGACACCGCCGGGGCCTCCTTGGGCGTTCCCCCTTTTTTGATCTCTGCAGGCTTCTTGGCCATGGGGTGGGTTTGGGCGATCTCAGTTGATCGCGCTCGAGTCCACCTCGAACAGAGCGGGCTTCACGACCGCCTTGGGAAGGATGTGGCGCGACTGATCCAGCGACTGGTCGGCCCGGACGATGAGCGCCGTCGAATCGTTGGCGTCGGCCGGGAAAGTCGCGATCCCGACGCTGACGGTGAGCCGCTTCCGGCGCGGGAAGGAGTGCTCCTCGACGACCGTGCGAAGCCGGTCCGCCGCGCAGCGCGCTTCCTTGGCGTCGGTGTGGGGCAGGAGGATCATGAACTCCTTGCCGGAGTAGCGGGCCACGCAGTCCGTGCCGCGCGCGACCTTCTTGAGGAGCTTCCCGAAGTCCGAGAGGACTTCGTTTCCGACCGGCTGACCGTGACGCTCGTTCAGTGCCTTGAAGTTGTCGATATCCAGCACCATGACCGAGAGCTGGTGGCCGTAGCGCTTGGCCTTCTGGATCTCCGCATCGAGACTCTTGTCGAAGTGACGCTTGTTGTAGAGGTCGGTGACGTCGTCGGTCGTCTGGAGCCGCTCCATCTCGCGGCGCAGGATGACCCGGTTCACGACGCCGGCGATCTGGTGGCCCATGAGGGAGAGGAGCTTCTGGCTCTCCTCATCGAAGGCCTCGGGGCGCGAGTGGCTCAGATTGATGACGCCCATCGCTTCTCCCTGGAGCACGATCGGCACGGAGAGGAAGGAGCGCACCGAGGGCGCGTCGGTCCCGCCCTCGCGGTGAAGATCGTTCAGGAGCACGGGCTTCCGCTGCTGCGCGACCCAGGAGGAGAACCCCCGGCCGCGATCGAACTTCACGTGCCCGATGAGATCGATCGGCTCCCCCACGGTCGCGACCGGCTCGAGCATCCCGGTGGCGCGCTCGGTGACGAAGAGGGTAGCGTTCTCGAACGGAATCCCCTCGCGTATCTGGAGCAGCATCTGGCGGAGCGCCTCGGCGGGCTCCTCGATGGTCTGCACGACACGGCTCATCTCGTAGAGCACGTCGATCGCCGAGACCTTCACGCCGCGCACGCTCGACTTCGAGCCTTCCAGGACGCCCATGAGCTTCTTGTTGATCGCGATCGCGCTCCCGAAGACGTCCGAGGAGCGCTTCTTGGAGGCGGAAAGATCCAGGTCCTTCGCGAAGTGCTCGCAGTCCGCCTTGCGGAGGATCCTGCGCGAGAGAAGAACCTCGAGGAGCTTCTGCTCGGAACGGATGAACCGATGGGTGGCCTCGACGAGACGCTTCGAACCGGCTCCATTGCGCTGCTTCATTTCCCCCTCCTTGAACGTCTCGATCCGGCCCCGCCAGATGCGGACCCGCTTCAGGACCTCCGACGCGCGACGCTGCCCCGACCGGGCTAGGCCGCTTCAAACCCCGGGACCACCGCCGAATCGACCGTGGTCACGGAGGACGAGCCGTCCTGGGCGCGGTCGTTCACACGTGCGAGCACGAGCGGAGGACCGAGCTGCTTCACGTAGACCGGGAACGTCTCGCCCGGCTTCCATTCCGGAGCGCCATGCGCCATCAGGGTGTAGCCGTGATAGCGGAGCAGCGTGCGTCCGCGCCCGAGCGTGCGCGCCACGGTGATGGGCGCCACTTCCCCGGACTTGAGCGAGGCGTAGAGCGAAGCGCCCAGCCCCGGCTCGAACCGCACGCGAATCTCGAAATTGCGCTCCCGATGTTTCATCGCCGCGACCGTCATGACCCAACCTCCTGAGAACCACGGAAGTGACGGAAGAGATCCTCCTCGCGCCGAACGGCGCGCTGGATGAATGGGACGAGGTCCGTAAGCAGCGCTTCGCGCTCGATCTCGCCCGCCTCGACGCACTCCCAGGCGAACTGCGACACCGGCTCGGGTTTCGCCTCGGTGGGCCAGGAATTCCCGGTCCGCCCGGCGAGCCAGTCGGCGATGTGAACCAGAGACGCGAGCTCGGGATTGAGCCGCGCCTGCTCCGGCCGATGGTGGCAGGCGATGGCTTCCACCAGATCGCCGGGCAGTCCCCAGCGCTCCGCCAGCCACCCTCCCACCTCGGCGTGATCCGAATCCAGAAGTCCGCGCTCCGCGACGACCGTCGAGATCCCCTGCTCGCGCACGAGCGCCAGCGCGGCCTCGTAGCGCTCGGGATAGCTCTGCCGGAGCGCGACCTTGCCGATGTCGTGGAGCATTCCCGCCGCGAAGGCCTCCCCCTCGAGGTGGTACCGGCAGCGATCCGCCATCGCGCGCGCGGCGACGCCGCAGGCCAGCGAATGGCTCCAGAGGCCCGTGAGCGACGTGAACGCGGGATCCAGCGTCTGGAACACCGCGGCGCTCAACACCAGATCCCGGATCGTGTCGGGGCCCAGCACCACGACCGCGAGGTCCACGGTGCCGACCTTGCGGGGAAAGCCGTAGAAATCGGAATTGGCGAGCTTCAGCGTGCGGGCGGTCAGGGAGGGATCGAGCGCGATCAACGCGCCGATCTCCTCGGACGTGGCCGCTTCGGGATCGGCGATCGATTCGAGCAGCCGGGACGCCACGAGCGGCAGCGTGGGGAGCGCGACCATGCCCTCGGCGACCTTCTTCAGCTGGACGCGGTCCATCGAGCCCGGCGAGGCGATCTTCATCGTCCTAGAGCACCCGTCCGAGCCGCGCCTTGAGCGTCTTCACGGCGCGGGTATGGATCTGCGAGACCCGCGACTCGGATATGTGAAGCGCTTCCCCGATCTCCTTCAGCGTCATCTCTTCGTAGTAGTAGAGGGCGACCACCAGCCGCTGCTGCTCGGGGAGATGATCGATCGTCTCGAGCAGGACCTCGCGGGACTCCTCGGTCTCCATGACCTCGAGCGCGTCCTTGTGGGAGGGATCGTCCACGATGTCCTCGAGCTGGATGAAGTCCTGGTCCTCGTCCCCGGTCACCGACTTCGAGAGCGAGAGCAGCGCCGTGCCGTGGACCTCGTCCATGAGGCGCGACAGCTCCGTGGGGCTCAGGTTCAGGGCGTCCGCCACCTCTTCCTCGGTGGCCGCCCGGCCCAGGCGCTGGCCCAGGTCGCGCGCGACCTCCTCGACGTTCCGCGCCTTGCGGCGTATGGAGCGCGAGGCCCAGTCCAGCGACCGCAGCTCATCCAGAATGGCGCCGCGGATCCGCCAGATGGCGTAGGTCTCGAACTTGGTTCCCTTCGACGAATCGTATTTCTCGAGGGCGTCGAAGAGCCCGATGATCGCGGCGGAGACCAGGTCGTCACGCTCCACCGATTTCGGCAGATGCAGGGCGAGCCGGTCCACGACGTACTTCACGAGCGGCGCGTACTTGCTGAGCGCCAATTCCTTCTTGCGCTCTTTCCGGTTCTTGGAGCGCGGCGCGTGGCTCTGCAGACGATGAAGCACCGAGGAGCTGGACGACATGGTCGTGGGGCCTCCCGCCCTAGCGCTCAGACCGCGGTCGGGAGTCGACCTGGGTCAGCCGCCACTGTTCGTAATGACGCCGCAGCGCCGTGCGCATGAGAACGAAGCCGGCAAGCCTCCCGGCCAGTACGACGATCAAACAGGCGATTCCCGCGCGGAGCGCGACGAGAGGTCCGCGCGTTCCCGCGGCCGAGTCCATCGAGGCGACCAGGATCGTCACCGCCACCGCCAGGATGGCGGTCCAGCTCGCGATCAGACCGCGCATGGCTAGACGCCCTCCGGGACTTCGTCCGGGGTCACGAGGCGATAGGGACCCGCCTCCGGCTTCTCTTTCATGTTCTGGCTTTGTCCCAGGACGCGGCGGGCGAGGCGGATGATGCAGCTCGACGCCGGGGAGTACGGATAGGTGGAGATGAAGGGCTCCTGGCGGAGCACCGACTTCGGCACCGATTCGTCCGCGAGGATGAAGCCCCAGTAGGCGACGTCGAGATTCAGGAAGCGCTTGGCAACGGCCTGAACGCGGCGCGAGACCTCCGCAGCCTCGTTCTCCGAATTCACCTGATTCACGAGGAGCGCGGGCGTGCACTTGAGCGGCCGCTGCGAGAGAACCTTGATCATGGCGTAGGCGTCCGAGAAGGAAGTCGGCTCGGGCGTGGTCACCACGACGATCTCGTCCGCGGCCTGCGCCAGCGCGACAGCGTGCGCTCCGATTCCGGACGGCGCGTCGATGAGGATGATGTCCACGTCCTCCTCGACGTTCGTGAGCGAGCGCAACAGGCACTCGGTCCGGTACTCGTCCAGGTTGGCCAGCTCCTCGACGCCGCTGCTTGCGGGAATCAGGCGGATGCCGTCGGGACCCTCGAGCACGATGTCTTCGATGCGGCGGTCGCCCAGGATCGCGTCCTGGAGGTCATACTGAGGAGCGATGCCCAGGAGCAGATCCACGTTCGCGAGACCCAGGTCGCCGTCCAGCACGAGGACGCGGGCGCCCTGGCGCGCGAGCGCGATCGCGAGATTGGTAACGATGTTCGTCTTGCCGACGCCTCCTTTGCCGCTCGTCACGGTCAGCACCTTTCGGCGCGGACGCGACTCGGGAGGGGCCTCGGCCTGACGACGCGCGAGCGCGGCGCGCGGCTTCTTTCCGCCCGTCCGCGCGCTCTTCACGCCGCGAGCGCGTGCGCTGCGTTTGGTGGACCCGGCGCCTGCATGTTCGCTGGTCATGAGCCTCAGATCTCCGAATTGACGTGGCATAACCGTTCTATCGTGCAATCGGTGTGCCGTGGAGTTAACCCGCTGATTCTGCTTGGATTGGGCTACTTCGCGCTTCTTGCCACGCGGCCAGAACCGCGGCGTTTCCCGCGCGACCGCCCAGATTCCAGCCGCCCGCCTTCCGGACGGGCGGAACGTTGATTCACGACCCCTTGCGTCCCCGGCGGATACGGTCGGCGGTGAGCGCCCGATTCAGCTCCGCGTCGATGATGGAGATCTCCTTCGAATCCGAAGCGCCGGACGCGCGTCCCAGATCGGCGAGCGCGGTCCACTGTCCGTGCGTCACTCCGAGGAGGATGCGTCGGCCCTCGAAGCGAACGAGCACGAGCGAGCCGCCGAACGCGATCGGCGTCCGACTCATGACTTCGAGGCGCGAATCGCCCGGCTCAGCGCCCGCGCCGCGAGCACGCTGTCCGAAGAGGCGGATCGCGCCGTAGATCGTGGCCGCGGCGGCGAGCGCCGCGATGGCATACACAAGGCCCGCGTTCATCGTTTCCCTCTCTGGCTCTCCTGCACGTGCCCCATGACGCGCACGCAGAGGCGCCCCTTCTCGACGACGAGACACCCGTAGGCCACGGTCGCCCCGTCCACCTCGACGTCCACCGGGTCTCCGACCCGGATCTTCTCGCTCGGGGCGTGCACCACCGGACCGCCCTCGAGCAGCGCTTGGATTTCTTCAGGCGTCAGAATTCTCGCCATGATGGATTCCGTCTATCGCGCGGTGCGCGCGACGCCGTTCACGATCGCGCGAACGAACGCGAGATAGCGCCGGTTCTTGATCTCTTCCATGATCCGCGCTTCGCGGGGCTCTGCCGTCTGCCGGCGGCTCTTCACCGACTGCTTGCGTCGCTGCCTGGTGCTGGACATGAGCGGCCTCCTTGGGTCCTCCCCTCGACATCCCCTGGGCTCCGTGACCGCGTCCTGAACCCCGCGGCGGCCCGTCTCCATACAGGCAAAAGGCAACGCTCGTGCCTGCGGAGCACAGGGAATGCGGGGAGCGGCCTAAGGCTTGAAAGCGGGCGGGCTTGGCTCGGAAACGAGGCGCGGAATCGGGGGCGGGCTAAATCGGCAGGTCCGGCTGAAACTTGAGCGAAATGCGAAGCACCGTGCAGAACGAAACCAGCCGCTAGCCGACGAGCATGGCGTCTCCATAGGAGTAGAAGCGGTATCCCTCGGACACCGCCGCTTCGTAGGCGCGCAGCACCGGATCGCGCCCCGCGAGCGCGGCGACCAGCATGAGGAGGCTGGTGCGCGGCAGATGGAAGTTGGTGACCATGCCGCTCACGACGCGGAACGAGAACGGCGGAAGGATGAAGAGCGCCGTGTCGCGCCAGGCGCCCTCCGCGGGCTCGCCGTCGAGCGCCCAGGACTCCAGCGCGCGCACCGACGTCGTCCCCACGGCGATCACGCGCCGGCGGCGCTCACGGGCGCGTGTCAGCGCGGCCGCCGTTTCGGGCGGCACGCGGTAGGGCTCCGGGTCCAGCGCGTGCTCTTCGGGATTCTCGGTCGCCACCGGGCGGAAGGTGCCCGGCCCGACGTGCAGGGTGAGGAATGCGATCTCGACGCCGCGCGCGCGAAGGGCCTCGAGCGTGGCGGCGGTGAAGTGGAGGGCCGCGGTGGGCGCCGCGACCGATCCCGGGTCCCTGGCGAAGATCGTCTGGTAGCGCTCGCGGTCGGAGGGCTCGTCGGGACGATCGATGTAGGGCGGGAGCGGCACGTGCCCCACGCGCGCGAGCCAGGCCTCGAAGCCAGATGCCCCCGCCGCGTGGAACGCGATGTGGCGCACGCCGCGCTCGCCCCATCCCACGACCAGGCCCCGGTACCCGGGATCCGTGAAGGAGAGCGCGACACCCACCTTCAAGACTTTCGCGGGCCTCGCGAGCGCGGACCATATCTGCTCTCCCTCAGAGGAGGGCTCGCGGCGTAATAGCAGCACCTCGACCTCGCGACCTTCGACGTTCGCGAAGAGGCGCGCGGGCAGGACGCGCGTGTCATTGGCGACCAGAAGATCGCCCGGCCGAAGGAGCGCGGGCAGTTCGTGGAAGAGGTGGTGGCCGATGGCGCCCGTCGCGCGGTCCAGCGTCATCAGGCGGGATTGGTCCCGCGAGGGCGCGGGATGCTGCGCGATCCGGTCGCTCGGAAGCTCGTACTGGAAATCGGAGGTTAAGAGGCGATGGGACGGCTTCGGAGGGATCGCGCGTCCTAGAAGAGGGTGCTCTGCGGCGGTTCAGGATCGGCCGGGACGGAGCGCTTGGGCGGAGTCAGGCCGAGATGCGTGAACGCCAGGTCGGTCGCCTCGCGCCCGCGAGCGGTGCGCTTCAGGAATCCCTCCTGGATCAGGTACGGCTCGTAGACGTCCTCGAGCGTGTCCGGCTCCTCGCCGACCACGACCGCGATCGTGGAGAGCCCGACGGGACCGCCCGAGTACTTGACGACGATCGCCTCCAGCATGCGGCGATCCATGTCGTCCAGCCCGCGCTCGTCCACCTCGAGGAGCTTCAGCGCGTCGCGCGCCACCTTCGCCGTGATCTTCCCCTGCGCTCGCGTCTCCGCGAAATCGCGCACGCGCCGGAGCAGCCGGTTCCCCACGCGCGGGGTCCCGCGCGAGCGCGAGGCCAGCTCCGCGGCGCCGCCCTCGTCCACCGGCACGCCGAGGATCGCGGCGGAGCGGGTGATGATCCGGCCCAGCTCCTCGCTCGAGTAGTAGTCGAGCCGCGCGGTCATCCCGAAACGCCCGCGCAGAGGCGCGCTCAGGAGCCCGGTGCGGGTGGTCGCGCCGATGAGGGAGAAGCGCTTGAGATCGATCCGCACCGAGCGGGCGCTGGGCCCCCGGTCGATCATGATGTCGAGCCTGAAATCCTCGATGGCGGGATAGAGATACTCCTCGACGACGGGATTCATGCGGTGAATCTCGTCGATGAAGAGGACCGAGCGCTCCTCGAGGTTGGTGAGAAGCCCCGCGAGGTCGGCCGCGCGCTCCAGCACCGGGCCCGAAGTCTGGACGATGGATACACCCATCTCGTGCGCGAGAATGGAGGCCAGCGTGGTCTTCCCCAGTCCCGGTGGGCCGTGGAAGAGGAGATGGTCCAGAGCCTCGCCGCGCCCGCGCGCCGCCTCGACCGCGATCGTGAGCTGTTCCCGGAGCGACTCCTGCCCCACGAATTCATCCAGCGACTGAGGCCGAAGCGTGCGATCCAGGTCGCGCTCGTTCCCGGTTGGCTCAGGGTCCGTGATCCGCTCGTGCTCCTTCATGCTCCCTCTGCCTCCGTGCGCGCTCGCGCCCTCATCGCGCCCCCGCGCCTTCATCGCGCCCCCTGGCGCAGCGCTCTCCGAATCACCGCCTCGACGGTGGCGCCCGTGCCCAATTCTTGTAACGCCTCCTGCACCGCGGTCTGCGCCTGGGGCCGCGTGAAGCCAAGCGACACCAGCGCCGCGGCCGCGTCTCCGCCAAGGCCCACGTGGAGCGCGCCCGGCGCTCCCGCCGAGACCGGAGCCTTGGCCTCTGGCCCCGCGTACTTCTCACGCAGCTCGACCAGAAGGCGCTGCGCGAGCTTCTTCCCCACGCCCGGAAGGCTCACGAGGAACTCGACGTCCCCGGCCTCGATCCCCTCGCGGAGCCGTCCGGCGGTGGCGCCGCTCAGGATTCCCGTCGCCAGCCTGGGACCGATTCCCGTGACCGAGATCAGGTTCTCGAAGAGACCCCGTTCCGCCTCGTCGGTGAATCCGAAGAGCTGGAGCGCGTCCTCGCGAACGTGGAGGTAGGTGAGGAGATGCACCTCGCGTCCCACGGCGGGGAGGGTCTCGAAACAGGAGACCGAAATCTGGAGCTTCAGCGTCACCCCGCCGACCTGGACGAGCGCCGCGGTCGGCATCTTGCCGATGAGCGCCCCACGCACCGCGGCGATCACGTCACGATCCCCAGCGCGCGAAGCGGCCCGCGATGGAGGTGGCAGAGCGCCACGGCCAGGGCGTCCGCCTCGTCCTCGCGAAGACTCGAGAGTCCCGGCAGGAGCCGGCGCACCATGAATTCCACCTGCGCCTTCTGCGCGCCTCCGTTCCGGACGACCGCCATCTTCACCTCGGGCGCCGTGTACTCGAAGACGGCGGCCCCGCTCTTGCGGGCCGCGACGATGATGACGCCGCGCACGTGGCCGATCTGGAGCGCCGCGCTCGCGCTCTTCCGCACGAACGCGCTCTCCACGGCGACCTCCGCAGGGCGCATCTCGGCCAGGAGCGCCTCGAGGGCGTCGTGGATCTGGAGAAGACGGTCGGGGAACGAGAGGTTGGCGCGCGTCGCGATGACGCCGGAGCGCTCGCAGCAGGTCACGCCGCGCTCACTCCTGATAAAACCGTAGCCGGTGACCCTGCTCCCCGGGTCGATGCCCAGGATCAGCGGAGCGACGGAGCTAGGCTTGGATTTTGGCGAGGACGTCGTCCGCGATATCGAGATTGGACGAGACCCGCTGGACGTCGTCATTGTCCTCGAGCGCCTCCATGAGCTTCAAGGCCTGTTCGGCGTCCTTCTCGCTGAGCGCGATCGTGGTCTGAGGCACCTTGGCCAGTTCGGCCGACGAGGTGGGTATGTTCTTCGCCTGCAGAGCCGCCTTCACCGTCTCGAAAGTCTGGGGCGACGTGGTGATCTCGTACACTTCCGGATCGTCCGTCGTCGCGTCCTCGGCGCCCGCGTCCAGCACGATGCTGAGCAAGGTCTCCTCGTCCGCCGCGGACTTGGGGACCGCGATCGCGCCCTTCTGGTGGAACATCCACTGGACGCTGCCCGCTTCCGCCATCCGCCCTCCGCTCTTCGTGAGGATGTGGCGGACCTCGCCGGTGGTCCGGTTGCGGTTGTCGGTCAAGGTATCGATCAGGATCGCGATCCCCCCGGGGCCGTATCCTTCGTATGTGACCTCTTCGTAGGAAACTCCTGGCAGCTCCCCCGTGCCCTTCTTGATCGCGCGCTCGATATTATCCGCCGGCATGTTCACCGACTTGGCGCCCGCGATCGCGGTCCTGAGCCGCGGATTGCTGCCCTGGTCGCCTCCGCCATTCCTCGCGGCGACCGTGATCTCCTTGATGTACTTGGTGAAGGTCTTCCCGCGCTTGGCGTCGGTGGCGCCCTTCTTCCGCTTGATGGTGCTCCACTTCGAATGGCCGGACACGCTAGGACCTCGCGACCGCCCCCGTCGCGGGGGCGCAGGGGAAGCTGTGGATGCGCTGGATCAGCGCAGGACGACCATGCGCCGGGAAACGTCCTTGCCGGACACGGTCAGGCGATAATAATAGATTCCGGAGCCGACGCGGCGTCCCTTCTCATCGCGCCCGTCCCAGGTCGTCAGGCGCACGGCGGGCAGCGTTTCCGCCTCGTTCTCGAGAAGCGTGCGCACGAGACGCCCCGAGGCGTCGAAAATCCTCAGGGTGGCCCGCGCCACGCCGGACGGCGCGCCGATCGCAAAGGGGATCTTCGTCGAGGACCGCACCGGGTTCGGGCGGTTGGGATAGAGCACCACGCCCGACGCCGGGGGCGTGATCTCGACACCGGTCGAGGCGCCGGTGATGAACGTGTAGCGGTCCCGGCTCTCGCGCACGTGGCCAGCCGGATCGCTCGCGGTCACGTACCACCGGTAGGTCGTGCTCGGGCCCAGATAGCCCGGGAAGCTCATCGTGGTGTCGATGGTCGTGGAGTCGAAGATGAGAGAGTCCACAGCCGAGGCCTTGAGTATCCGGATGCGGTAGGTCACCACGTCGCCGTTGGGATCCGGCGAGCGGCGCCAGCGGAAGGTGACGGGCAGGAACGTGACCGCCCCGGCGTTCGGTGGACCGACCAGGTCGAAGGGCTTGGGATAGACGGGCCCGCCCAGAATGGTGCCGTAGATCGCCGTGACGACGTTGGGGCGGCCCCACCCGAAGGTGGTGCTGTCCGGAGTCGCCGCCTTGTCCGCCGAGAGCTTGAACGCGTACCGGATCTGCTGCACGGTCCATTCGGGATGCGCCTCGCGAATCTGCGCGGAGGCGCCGCCGATGAGCGGCGTCGCGAGCGACGTGCCGCTGACCGCCGCGTAGGTGTTGTTCGCCGCTACGGCCCAGGTGGTGAACACTCCCTGAGCGACCACCTCTGGCTTTCCGCGTCCGTCGGCCGTCGGTCCGCGACTGGAGAAGCTGGCGATAAGGTTGTTCACGTCCACCGCGCCCACCGAGAGGATGCTGTCGGCGTCGGCGGGGGCCTGCAGGGATCCGACCGCCGGGCCCGAGTTCGCCATGGCGTTCGCCACGACGATGCCCCGCCGGGCCGCGAGCGCTGCCGCCTTGGACACGGTCGTCGTCTTTCCGTCCATCTGGCTGTAGGTGTGGCTCAGCGACGCGTTGTCGAAGGTGAAATACGCGAGCGACGAGGAGATGACGTCCGCGCCGATACTGTCGGCCCACTGCACCGCGGCCAGCCAGTTGTCCTCCTCGACGGGGGTCTCGGTGCGCACGTCTTCCGTCTTCGCGAGAAGGAAGGACGCGTTGTAGGCCGGGCCGATCAGGTTGTTCGGCGCGTAGCCGCCGAGCACCGACCAGGTGCCGGTGCCGTGATCCCAGGCATAGGACACATCGTTCGCCTGGTTCGCGGTCTCGCTGTCGCCGAAGACGAAATCGTACTCCGCGATCCGCTTGAGCGGCGCGTTCGCGGGGTGGGTCTTGTTGAAGCCGGTGTCGAACATCGCGACCACCACGCCCGCCGCGGTGTAGCCCGAGTCCTGCGCCGCCCTCGCGTTGATGCCGTTCATCTGGTTGAGCGAGGCCCCGTAGCCGCCCGGGGGAGGAAGCGAACTCGGAGCGAGATTGCCGCGCGCTCCGGACGAGCCGCCTAGCGGCGAACCGCCCTGAAGCGGCCCGCGCTCGAAGGGCGTCGGCGGCGCCTCCTGGGTCGGCAACGGAACGAGCGGACCGACCGGCTCGATGCGGCGGGAGCGCGCGAGCGCCGTGACGGACTGCACGTAGGGGAGCGCCGCGATGCGCGCGGCCGTGGCCTGGTCCGCCTCCACGCTCACCGCGTTGAGCCAGCGCGAGACGTGCCGCAGCGTGGCGCCGGTCGAGCGCACGCCATCCACGTAGCGGGCGGGGACCGGCACGTCATAGTAGTCGGGAACGAAGCGCCCGCCCGTCTCGCGCGCGCGGCGCGACCGGGCGGGTCCGGTCACGCGATCACCTGCCTGGCGCACGGTGCCTGCGAACTCGCGCGCGTCGGTCTCACCCTTGTCCGCGAAGTAGACCCAGAGCGCGGACCGGCCCTCCAGCGCGAGCCGGGCCACGGCCGCCGGCGTCAGCACCTGCTCGGGCCGCGGCGCTCGCGAAGCGAACCGCGCGTGGGGATCCTCGCCGGCGCGCGCGGGCGCGGCCTGGAGCGCGCTCGCGATCGCTGCGAAGACGAAGATGCCCAGAATCAGCGCCCTGACGCGCCGGTGCGTAAGCTCGGTGCCGTGCATGGAAACCCCTCGAGCGCGGATCAGGCGGATGCCATCGCCTCTTTTTCGGCTTTGGCCTGACTCACGACTTTCTCCGCGAACTCGCGCGGAATCTCTTCGTAGTGGGAGAACTTGAACCGATGCGAAGCGCGTCCCTGGGTCAGGGAGCGCAGATGCGTCGAGTACTTGTACAGCTCGGCCTGGGGAACGTGGGCCCGGATGATCTCGTAGCGGCCCTCCTCGCCCATTCCCAGGATCTTCCCGCGCTTCGAGGAGAGATCCCCGGTGACCGCGCCGACGAAGTCCTTGGGGACCCGGACCTCGACCTCCACGATCGGCTCGAGCAGGACGGGGCCGGCTTCCCTGGCGCCTTCCTTGAACGCCATCGAAGCCGCGATCTTGAACGCCATTTCCGAGGAATCCACCGAGTGATAGGAGCCGTCATAGAGCGCCGCACGGACGTCCACCACCGGATAGCCCGCGAGGACTCCCTCGTGCATCGCCTCCACGATTCCCTTTTCCACCGCCGGGATGTAATTCCTCGGCACCGACCCGCCGACGATTTCGTCCACGAATTCGAACCCAGAACCGTGCTTCAGGGGCTCCAGCCGCACGTGCACGTCCCCGAACTGGCCGCGCCCACCCGTCTGCTTCTTGTGGCGACCCTGCTTGGTCACCGACCTCCGGATGGTCTCGCGGTATGGAATCCGTGGCTTCGCCAGTTCCACGTGGACGCCGAAGCGCCTCTGAAGCTTTTCGATCGTGACATCGACCTGCAAGTCGCCTGTCCCCTGCAAGAGGGTCTGGTGGAGCGAGGAGTCCACGTGCACGTGGAGCGTGGGATCCTCCTCCCGCAGCTTGTGGAGCCCGGTGCCCATCTTCTCCTCGTCCGCCTTGTTCCGGACGAAGATGGCCACCTCCAGCTCGTGGTGCGGAAACGGGATCGGCGCGAGCTGGATGGGCGCGTTCTTGTCGCAGAGCGTCTGGCCGGTGTGGCTCTCGCGGAGCTTGACCGCGGCGCCGATGTCGCCGGCGATGATGTGCGCGGCGTCCTTCCGTTCCTTCCCATGGACGAAGAAGAGCTGGCCGGTCTTCTCGGCGCGTTGAGCGGTGGCGTTCCAGACTTCCTTCCCCGGCGAGAGCGTCCCGGCGAAGACCCGGATCAGCGACAGGTCGCCCGCGTGGGTCTCGCTGCTCGTCTTGAAGATCAGGGCCGCGAGATGGGCGCCCGGCTCGGGCTTGAATTCGACTTTCTCCTGGGCTCCCACCTTGAGACCGACCACCGCGCCGCAATCGAGCGGGCTGGGCATGAGCCACGCGAAGGCGTCCAGCACGTGATCGATGCCCATCATGGGATAGGCCGCCACCGGAAGCGTGGGGACGAAGCTTCTGCTCAGGATTCCGCCGTGGATGCCGCGCCTCACTTCGTCCACCGAAAGCTCTTCGCCGCCGAGGAATTTCTCGAGCAGGCCGTCGTCCGCCTCGGCTGCGGCGTCCACGAGCGCGGCGCGGGCCTTCTGGACGTCGGCCGAGAGCTCCTCCGGGATGGGCGCCTCCTTCGCGGAGCCGTCCTTCTCGAAGAGGTAGCCCTTCATCGAGACGAGGTCCACGATCCCCCGGAACTTCTCGGCCTCTCCCATCGGCCACGCCAGCGCGACGAATCGCTTGCCGAGGCGGGTCGTGGCGCCTTCCAGCGCCCGCGTGAAATTGGCGTGCTCCTTCTCCATCTGCGTCACGAGGCAGAGCACGGGGCAGGCCCGCTCCTCGATCCGGTCCCAGACCATGTCGCTGCCGGCCTCGATGCCCGCGGTGCCCTTGATGCAAAAGACGGCAGCATCCGCGGCGCGCAACCCCGCGACCATGTCACCGACAAAATCCGCGTAACCGGGCGTGTCGATGAGATTGATCTTCGTGTCGCGCCACTCGATCGGCGCGATGCCGAGGCTGATCGAGATCTTGCGGTGAACCTCTTCAGGGGAGAAATCGAGCGCGGCGCTGCCTTCCTCGACCTTGCCGTGCCGCGTGGTCACCTTGGTGCGGAACAGGAATGCCTCCGCGAGCGAAGTCTTTCCGGTTCCGTGCGGCGATACGAGCGCCAGATTGCGGATGTTGGCGGGTTGGAGGTCCTTCACGGGCGCGCCTCGTGTTGGTGGTTAAGTAAATGGGGGTCAACCATATAGCTAGTATATGAGGATACCATAATACACCGGCCAAGGCAAGCGAGCGTCGCCGCTGTCGCTGCTACGTAGAAATGTCCTCCCCTAACTGCTACATGAGGAACGCCTCGACGCGGGAGTAGGCGGAGCTGAGGAAGACGAAGGGGGCCGGGTAATGGACGCCGGGCTCGCCTGTGGTCCGTATGATCCAACCCGTTTGTTACAAGTTGAATCCGGTCGACGGACAGCGGAGACTACCCTTCATGCTCCAGCATGGCCAATCACTTTCGATCCACGTGCCCGGACGCGATCCCGGAGTCGTGCGCATCAGCGGCGAGGGCCCGTTCCCTCTCGGCCGCGCCCCCGAGAACGCGATCGTGGTCAATGACTCCGCGGTCTCGCGCAAGCACGCGGAGATCACGCTGAAGGACGGAGGCTACTGGGTCCAGGATCTGCTGAGCAAGAACGGCACGAAGGTGAACGGAACGCTGATCTCGGCGCCCCTGCTCCTGAAACCCGGCGACCGGATCGAGATCGGCCCCTGCCGGATCCAATTCGGCGGCGACAGCGCTCCGGGTAGTTCCGCGCGCGTCGCGGACACCAAGGCGCCGGGCACGGTCCACGTCGTACCGCTGTCGGACCTGGTCGGCGCCGCCCAGTCGGCGACCAACCTGAAAGCCATGGCCGCGACCGGCGCCTCGCCGCAGCGGATGGCGAAGTTCTTCGAGGGCATGGAGCGTCTGGGCCCCGCGCTCCTCGCGCACAAGCCGATGGCGGAGCTTTTTCAGTTCATCGTGGATCTGACCTCGGACGTCCTGCGATCCGACCGCACGGTGCTCATCCTGCGCGGGGAGGACGGGGTCGAGCTGATTCCCAAGGCCACCAAGCAGCTCGGACCGATGGCTGGAAAGGAGATCGTCGTGAGCCGGAGCATCGCCCGGCGAGCGATCGACGACCGCACCGCGATCCTCACCAGCGATGCCCAGAGCGACGAGCGCTTCAAGGCGCACGAGAGCGTCATCCGCCAGCGGATCAACTCGGCGATGTGCGTCCCGCTCTGGCACGAAGACGAGGTCCTGGGGGTTCTCTACGTGGACAACGTGGCCGCGCCTCTTCCCTACGAGCACACGGATCTTCTCATCCTCACCCATATCGGACACCTGGCCGCCGTGAAGATCCTGGAAACGAAGTCCTTCGAGGAGCTGCAGCGCCGGCGCCAGATGGAAGAGGAGCTGAAGCGCGCGGCCAATCTCCAGCAGTCCCTCCTCCCGGCCGATCCGCTCCTCCTGCCTCCGTACCGTATCGCCGGGAGGAACATCCCCTCGCTCGACGTGGGCGGCGACTACTTCGACTTCATCGAGGGCGACACGCCGGTGCTCACGGTGGGGCTGGGCGACGTGGCGGGCAAGGGGATGCCGGCGGCGCTCCTCATGACCAACCTCCACGCGAGCGTCCGCGCGCACGTGGAATCGGGGTCGGAGCTGCCGATCGTCATGGCGCGCCTCAACCGGTCCATCCACCACGCGGTGCGCGGCGAGCGGTTCATCACCCTGGTCCTGATCACGATCGACCGCAAGACCGGCGAGTTCCGATACGTCAACGCCGGCCACAATCCCCCGTTTCTCGTCCACGATTCCGGTGAGACCGAGATGCTCTCGGTCGGGGGGCTTCTCCTGGGGATGTTCCCGGACGCGAAGTACGAATCGGCCTCGCTCAGTCTTGCCCCCGGCGACATCCTCGTTCTCTACAGCGACGGGGTCACGGAGGCGCGGAACGAGGAAGAGGACGAGTTCGGAGAGGAGAGGCTGGTGGCTTTCCTGAAAGAGCATCGCACCATGGACCCTGAGGTGCTGGTGCAGGCGCTCATCCGCGCCGTGCATGAATTCTCGAGGGATGGAAAGCCCGGGGACGACGTCACCGTCGCCGTGATCCGGAGAGACTAGCTCCCCGAGCCCGGGCGTCCCACGTCGACCGCGTGCTCGACGTGGCGCTCCACCACCTTCGCCTGGAGCAGCGCGGACCGGTAGCTTCCATGGCTGAACGACTGGCGGGCCTTGGTCATGTAATCGTTGGCGAGCCGCACCAGGCGCACGGCCTCCATGCCGGGCTTGGGTCCCAGCTCCTTGCTTGCCTGCTCGAGCGCCTCCTGCGCGCCACCGATCGCCTTCTCGGCCGTCTCGCGAGGAACCGGCAGGTCTTGGAGTTGCCGCAAGAGCCCCAGCACCCCCTCGCGCACTCCAAGGGTCTCCTTGTACGCCGAGCCCACGTCGCCGTTCTTGAACACCTTCCACGCGTCCTTCTGCTCCTTCTTCAAGTCTTCGTGCTGGCCCCACGCGTCGCGTCCCGCGCCGGTCTTCAGGACGTCCTTGGCGCGGTCGAGCGCGTCGTCGGTGCGCCTCAAGACATGCTCGACGTAGTCCGGATCCTCGCGAGGCGGCCCCACCATTCGTGAGGCGCGGTCGGCGAAATCGCGCGCGGCGAGCGTGAGCCGCTCGGCGCGGGCGTACTGGCGGACCTTGTAGGCGTCGCGTGAATCGGATTGGAAGTCGAGAGCCGACGTGAAGAGCTTCATCGCGCGGGTGTTCTTCGAGAGAATGATCGATTTCTGCGTTCGTCCAACGAGTCGTTCGGTCCGTTCGAGCTCGGAATCGACCCGATCCGCCTCGATGAATCCATCGTAGAGGGCGCTGGATCTGGCCGTGGCCCCGGGCTTGGCCGCTGCAGCGATCGCCCGGCGCCTTGCGGCCGGCGCCATGGAGTGCGCGCGGGCCTTGGTGGGACCCATGGGACCTCGGACGACGACTCCTTTCGTCCCCGGCTTCGGCACGCTCGCTCGCGCCCTCGGCACCTTCAATGCGGTGCCTCCGGCCGGCGAGACCTCTGGAGCTTCGCCGGGCTTGGACAGAGCGGCGGGAACGACCGCAGCTTCCGCCGACTTCTCCGCCGGGCTCGACGACGCGTTCTCAACGCGGTTCGCGGGAGGCGGGCTCTTGGGCTGCGCGACCGCGTCGGGAGCCTTCGTGGGCGACGTGTCCTTGGCGGCGGCCGCGCTTGCCACGGAATCCGCTTTCGCGGGCGAGGCCGGCGTCGACTCATCGGCCCACGCGGAGCCGACGCCCGCGACCGCGATCAGGGTGAAGGCCAGCACGCACGGCAGGGCGTGAAGACCGACTCTTCGCGCCAACGTGTGCGCGCCGGACATACTCCTGCGCCTCACCGGCTTCAACGTCGGGTAAAGAAGGGGGGACATATGTTGCCTGATTCCCGCAATCTCTATGCCACCCTTTAGCTTAGCGACTGTGCCCACCACCCTCCGGAGAACGCTCTACGCCCGATGGAGTTACACATGCTCGGGTCGGGAGCCGCTTCGGCGGCGGGCTTGTGGGCCGCTTTGGTTGGCCCCGCCCGTACTCAGGCACGTACGGTTCGGTATGACAACATGACAACGGTCACTCAATCGGGCGGCTCGGGGTCCCCTCCGCCGATCGGAATGCTGTGGCTCTCCATACGCGAATAGAGAGCCCGCCGGGAGATCCCGAGGAGCGAAGCGGCCTTGGTCTTGTTCCCCTGGGCGCGCTCCAGCGCCTCCTTGATCAGGCGTTTCTCGATCTGATCGAGGCTCAGCCCCAGGGAGAGCAGCTCCGCGGGGTCGGCCGCGAGCCGCGACTTCCCGATCGGGAAATGGACTCGCTCGATCTTCCCTCCCCCCGCGAGAATGCAGGCCCGCTCGATCAGGTTCTGGAGCTCGCGGATGTTCCCCGGGAATTCGTAGTTCTTGAGGTGCTCGAGCGCCTCGGGCGTGATGTCGTCGAGGGATTTCTCCTGCTGGCGGAGGAAGGTTTCTGCCAGCTCCGGGATGTCCTCGCGGCGCTCGCGCAGTGGCATGAGCCGGATCGGGAAGACGTTCAGCCGATAGTAGAGATCTTCCCGGAATCGCCCCGTCTGGATCATCTCGTCCAGGTTCCGGTTCGTGGCGGCGATCACGCGCACGTCGGCGCGCCGCATCTCCTCGCCGCCGACGCGCACGTAGGTCCGGTCTTGCAGCACGCGGAGAAGCTTCACCTGGATGCTCTGCGGCACCTCGCCGATCTCGTCCAGGAAGACGGTGCCTCCCTCGGCGAACTCGAAGCGCCCGGGCTTGGTGCGGATGGCTCCCGTGAAGGCCCCGCGCTCGTGTCCGAACAGCTCGGACTCGAGCAGGGTCTCCGGAAGGGCGCCGCAGTTCACCGGGACGAAGGGCGCCTCCGCGCGCTTGCTCGCGGCGTGGATGGCCTGCGCGAAGATTTCCTTCCCGGTGCCGCTCTCGCCCAGCAGGAGCACGTTCGCGTCGGTGCGCGCCACGCGCTCGGCGAGGCCCAGCGCGTCCTGCATCACGCGGCTCTGCCCCACGATCGAATCGAAATGAGCGAGGCTGATCTGCTCCTTGAGATTCTCGATGCGGCCCTTGAGAACGGTGGATTCTTGCTTCAGCCTCCGCCGTTCCAGCACCTGCCCCACGCGCGTCACCAGCTCGTCGGGATCGAAGTCCTTGAGGATGTAATCGGCGGCGCCGTCCCGCATGAGGCGCACCGCTTCGCGCGTGTCGCCGAATGCGGTCATGAGGATCACGTCCGGATGGTAGGACTGCGCCCGCGCCTCCTGGAACACGACCGACCCGGAGGCTCCCGGCATGCGCATGTCGGAGATCACGAGGTCGAAGGGGTGCGCCTTGATCTCGTGAACCGCCGCGTCTCCTCCGAGCGCCACGACCACGTCGTAGCCCGCGTCGGTCAACGCGCTCTCGAGAATGCGGCAGAGGTTCTTGTTGTCCTCGGCGATCAGGATCCGGTCGCTCATGGCTTCATGTCTCGATGGGTAGATGGATCTGGAACTGGGCCCCGCCGCTCGGCGACGAGCCGACGGACACGGTTCCGCCGTGCTCGGCCACGATCCGCTCCACGAACGCCAGTCCCAGGCCCGTCCCCTGGGCCCGGGTCGTGAAGAACGGCTCGAAGATCTTCGAGCGGATCGGCCGGGGCACCCCCGGGCCGCTGTCCTGAAAGTATATCCGGAGTTCGGACTTCCGTGCCTGGACGAGTACGGTCAGCTCCCCGCCCTCGGGCATGGCGTCGCGGGCGTTGAGCGCCAGGTTCAAGAAGAGGTGGTGCAGCGCCTGCGGGCGCCCGCGAATCTCGACGCCGTTTTCGGCCTCCCACCGGATGTTGGAGCGCACACCGCAGCGGGCCAGCTCGACGTTCATGATCTCCATCGTGCGCTCCAGAACGGGGCGGAGCGGGAAGGTCGAAGGCTCCGAGTCCGTGCGCCTGGAGAGGTCGAGGAAGTTCTGCACCACGTCGCCCATCCGGTCGACCTCTTCGTCCAGCATCCCCAGAAGCTCCTTCCGCTCCGACGTGGAAAGCAGGTCGTGCTTCTGCAAACGCGAGGAAGCGCCGCGCAGCACCGCGAGCGGGTTCCTGATCTCGTGCGCCACTCCGGCGGCAACCTGCCCCACGGTCGCGAGAAGGTCCGCGTGGTTCATGCGCTCCTCGATGCGCGCGAGCCGCGCCTGCGTGCGAACGTATCCCAGCCCGACCAAGACCACGAGGATGGAGGCGAGAATCGCGGCCCCGTAGAGGGAGGCCCGGACTTGAACCAGCGGGCGAAAGGCGCTCGAGCCACCCTCCACCACGACCGCTCCGACGATGCGCCCGTCGTATTGCGTGACCGGCGCATAGCCCGCCTTGAGATAGTTCGCGCCTTCCTCGAAGAGCCGCGAGTGCGCCTCCTCGCCGATCATCGCGCGCGCGAACGCGGCCTCGTCCAGCGTGGCGCGGCCCAGCGCCTGCGAGGTGGACCCGCGAAGCCCCAGGACGGCGCGATGATCCGGATCGAGGAGGAGGATGTTCGAAGCCCCGGCCCCGTCCGCCAGGCTCCGCCAGTTCTCCCGGACCGCGTCCGCCGCCTCGACCGCGTCCATGGTGACCTCGACGTCTGCCCGGAGGGAATCCGCGGTGCCGGGAAAGAGCGCGTCCAGCTGGTCGGGCTGGATCAGGAGGGCCGCGGTGTGCGCGGTGGCCTCGAAACGCTTCCCCAGCTCCTCGTCCAGGAAATGGTGCGCCGTCTGGATGGCGTAGATGACGGTTCCGTTAACCAGAACAAGAAGCGCTCCGAGAAACAGGAGCGTCCATAGGAGGCGCGAAGGTTTGATCGGCGGTAGATTGAGCATAGCCTTGTCGGCTCGAATCAGAGTACCGACGGGGAGCGCGCATTGTCAACGCACGCGAGCGCAAGCTATGGTACGTTGCGAGCTTCCATGCGGACGCACGCTCTCCCTTTTCTCTTCGGGCTGATGGCCGGGGCCCTAGGCGGCCTCATGGGCGTCGGTGGCGGCATCCTGCTCGTCCCGCTCCTGGTCCACACGCTCCGGATCGGCCAGCACGAGGCCCAGGGGACATCCCTCGCCTTCGTCACGGTGACAGCGGTCGTCGCGGCCCTGCTCTATTTCCGGCAAGGAAACCTCGACATCCCTCTCGCGCTCTACCTGTCGCTGGGGGCGGTGCCGGGCGTGCTCCTTGGAGCCGCCCTCGCACGGAAGCTGACCGCGCGAAGACTCCGCCGGGCGTTCGGGGTCCTCATGTTCCTGACGGCCATCCGCATCCTCGTCGCGGCCCCCGCGCACGCCGGCCCGCCAGAGTCCTGGCATCCGGCCGTCAACGTGGCGCTGGGAGGCCTGGTCGGCGTTCTCAGCGGACTGGTGGGGATCGGAGGGGGCACGATCCTCGTGCCGATTCTGGTCCTGGGCGAAGGCTACGCGCAGCACCTGGCGCAGGGGGTGTCGCTTCTCATGATTCTTCCCACGGGGATCGTGGGCGCGTGGAGCCACGCGAGGCACGGCCACGTCGTGCGCTCGATCCTGCCGGGCCTGATGGCGGGAGGCGCCCTGGGCGCCTTATGCGGCGCTCTTCTCGCGCACCGGATCGAAGCGGGCGCGCTCTCGCGGCTCTTCGCCGTCTTCCTCCTGCCCGTCGCCGCGCAGATGATTTTCGGCCGCCACCGTGATACCGTGGCCGACCCAATCGAACAAGGAGGAGGATCTTCACGATGACTCGCGTGCCCGCAATGATGTTGCTTGCCCTCTCGACGCTCCTGACCGCCGGGGTTTCCCGCGGCGATACGAGCGATCCGCTGGCGCCGGTCACCGCCACCGGGAACGCCGCGGAAAGGCGGCTCTCGGTGGTCGTCAGCGAGTACACGCGCGGCATGTTCGCCTTCGAACCCTCGTTCGCGACGACGTGGGGCGTGCACCGGTACGACGGCCGACTCCAAGATTTGTCGCGCCCCGCGATCGACCGCGAGGTCGCGCGCGTGCGCAGAACGCTCGCAGCGGCCAAGGCCATCCCGGTGGCGCAGCTCAGCGATTCGGCGCGGATCGACTACGACCTCTTCACCCGGCAGGTCGAGGGCCGCCTCTTCGACATGACCGAGATCCGACGCTGGGAGAACGACCCCAGCTCCTACAACTACGCGGGATCGATCTTCTGCCTCATGGCGCGAAACTTCGCGCCCCCGGAGGACCGGCTTCGCCGCGTGACCGCGCGGCTCACGCAGGTGCCGCGGCTGCTGGCGAGCGGGAAGCGGAATCTGAAGAATCCGCCCGCGATGTTCTCCAACTTCGCCGCGGAGGATTTCGAGGGGACGATCGATTTCCTAGATCACGAGGTACCCACCGCGTTCGCCGCCGTGAAGGACACCGCGATCCTGAACCGCTACGAGGCGGCGAAGAAGACCGCCGAGGCGGCCACCCGCGCGTACATCCAGTGGATGCGCAAGGACCTGCTGCCCCGGTCGAAGGGCTCCTATGTCCTGGGCGAGGAGCGCTACCGGAAGAAGCTCCATTACGACGAGATGGTCGACATCCCGGTCGATTCCCTCCTTCGCGTGGGGCGGGACGAGCTGGCGCGGCTGGAGGCGCGGTACGCGGCCGTGGGCAAGCGCATCGACCCGAACGCGAGCTTGGACGATCTGGTGGAGCGGATGCGCCGCGATCATCCCACGGCCGACGAGCTGATCCCGTACGCGACGAGCCTGCTCGAGGACATTCGTTCCTACTGCATCTCGTCCGGGTTCGTCGGCGTGCCGTCGGAGGTGCGCTGCATCGTCCGTCCCACCCCGTCGTTCGAGGCCAGCCGTTCCTTCGCGAGCCTGGACGCGCCGGGCCCGTTCGAGACGAAGGCCAGCGAGGCCTACTACAACATCACCGTGCCCAGCGCGGGCTGGGATTCGGCCCGCGTGGACCAGCACCTGCAGGGCTACAGCCGCTGGATGCTTCCCTCCACCTCGATCCACGAAGCCTACCCCGGGCACTACGTCAATTTCCTCTGGGCGAAGAAGGCCCCGAGCCTGGTGCGCCAGACGATGGGTTGCGGGAGCTTCGGCGAGGGATGGGCGCTCTACTGCGAGCAGGCGGTCATCGACCATGGCTACAAGAAGGACGATCCGCGCGTGGAGTTCGGCATGCTCCGCTGGGCGCTGGTGCGCGCCTGCCGGTTCCAGGTGGGTCTTCGCCTCCACACGCGGGGCATGAGCATGGACGACGCGATCGCGCTCTTCGTGGAGCACGCGCACATGGAGCGGGCCAACGCCGAGCGCGAGGCCTATCGCGCGGCGTTCGATCCGACCTACATCGTCTACACGCTCGGAGCGTTGCAGATCAGGAAGCTCCGGGACGATGTCATGCGGGCGGAGGGGACGTCGTTCAACCTCGCGAAGTTCCACGAGCGCCTTCTCACGCAGGGCGGACTCCCGGTCACGCTCCTGCGGCGGATGCTGCTCCACGACTCGGGCCCGACACTCTAGGCCCGGCGGCATCCGCGGCGTGCGTCGTCTCCTGCTCGGGCTCTTTCACGCCACCGAGGCATGGCGGATTCCCGACGCGGAGGCGGACCGCCTGGGCCGGGACTTCCCGGATCTTGAGATCACGCGCGCCGGCTCCCGCGAGGAGCTGGAGGGGGCCCTTCCTCAGGCGGAGATCCTTTTCGCCTGGGCGCCGGGCGAGAGCGCCATCGAGCGGGCCGGACATCTACGCTGGATCCACGCTCCGGCCGCGGGCGTGGGCTCCTTCATCACGCCGAGCGTCCTCCGCCGCGGCATCCTGCTCACGAACTCGCGCGGCGTTCACGCCGTCCCCATCGCCGAGCACACGCTCGGGATGCTCGTGGCGCTCGCCCGGCACTTTCGCCCGGCGATCGCCGACCAGATCACGACCGGCCTGGACCGCGAGCGCTGGTGGGTCGGCTCGGGAAGGCCGCAAGAGCTGCGCGGCCGCACCCTCGGGCTCTTCGGATACGGCGCGATCGGGCGCGAGATCGCCCGGCGCGCGCTGGCCTTCGGCATGCGTGTGATCGCGGTCCGGCGCCATCCCGAATCGGGCGCCGCCTGGGACCCGGAATTCTTGAAAACGATCGGCCTCCCCGAGGAGGAGCCACGCCTGGACCTCGTGATGGGGCCGGACGGACTCCGCCGGATGTTTTCCGAAGCGGACGCGGTGGTGATCGTGGCGGCGCTCACGCCGGAGACCGAAGGGCTCTTCGATGCCGCCCTGTTCCGGAGCATGAAGCGCGGGGCCTGGCTCCTGAACGTGGCGCGTGGGAAGATCGTGCGCGAGCGCGACCTCATCGGGGCGTTGCGGGAAGGAATCCTCGGCGGAGCGGCCCTGGACGTGTTCGAGACCGAGCCCTTGCCCCGCGAGAGCGAACTCTATACGTTAGAGAACGTGATCCTGACTCCCCATGTGTCCGGCAACTCGACGGAGTTCTGGCCGCGGGCGATGACGCTCTTCCGCGAGAATCTTCGCCGCGATCTGGCGCGCATCCCGCTCCTGAACCGCGTCGATCTCACACGAGGCTACTGAGCGAATGTCCAAACCTCTTGTAGGCATCTGTCCGAACTTCAAGGAAGTCGGAGGACGGAACGGGTATTTCCTCCAGCCTCATTACGCCGCGATCGTCTCGGGAGGCGGCGCCCTTCCCATCATCCTTCCTCTCGTGGGAAACCGCCAGGAAGCGCGCGAGCTTCTGGAGCGCGTGGAGGGCCTGGTGCTGACGGGCGGCGCCGACATCGATCCCACCCACTACGGCCAGGCGGCGCGCCACCCCGATATGATCGCGCCGCGCGAGCGCACGGAGTCCGATTTCGCCTACGTTCGCGAAGCGAAGGACCGCGGGATGCCGGTGCTGGGAATCTGCCTGGGCGCCCAGACCCTGGGCGTGGCCTTCGGAGGGAGCCTCCTCCAGCACATCCCCGACGACGTCCCGGGCTCGCTCGCGCACGAAGACGGCGCGGAGCACGCGATCCGGATCGAGCCGGGAACGGTACTCGCGCGCGCGCTGGGAATGGAATCGGCCGTAGTGAACTCCTATCATCACCAGGGAATCGGCGATCTCGCGCCGGGGTTCCGGGTCTCCGCGCGGAGTCCCGACGGAATCGTCGAGGCGATCGAGCGGGTGGACCATCCCTTCTTCGTCGGCGTGCTCTGGCATCCGGAGCGTCTCGCCGCGTCGGAGACCACGCGCAAGCTGCTTCACGCGTTCGTGGACGCGATGCGCGGGGCGCGAACGCCCGCGTAGCGCGGTCACCCGCGTAGCGCGATCACCAGCCGTATTTTTTCCGGATCGCCTTGATCTGGTCGAGGTGATTCAGGTCGTGCCCCGCGATCAGCTCCATCGTGCGGCGCACGGTTTCCTTCCCCCGCTCGCTGTGCGTCCCGTAGCGCTTCCAGTTCCGCCGCGGCACCTGCCGGAGCATTTCGAGCGTTCCCTCCCGAGCGACACGGATCCTCTCGAGCAGCCGCTTGGCGTTTCCGCGGCTCTGGTGGCGCAATTCCTTCACCCATAGCGACTGGTCGTAGCCCTGGATCGGCGATCCCGACTCGGACAGGGAGAGGCGGTAGCGGTAGCCGTAGACGACTTCGGTGTCGTGGAGATGGCCCAGGATCTCGATGATGCTCCACTTCCCGCGCGCGGGCCTCCGGCGCATGCGGGCGGGAGTCAACCCCATGACGACGCGCTCGAACTTCGCGGGCGCCGCCTTCATCAGCGCCATCGGATCGCGGCCGGCGCGGTAGCCGTCGATCTTCCGGACGTACGCGCGAATCTCGGGCGAGACGGCGGCGCGTCTTCGGCCGCTTGGGAATCGTTTCACAAGGGATCTCCTTTTTTGGTAGGATGCGCGCTTCCGTCCCTCATCGTGGAACATCCTAATGGATTCGAGCGAGACGTTTCCAGGAGAGCCCTGAGCGCGTGAAGATCGGAATCGCTAAGGAGATCGGCGCGGGAGAGCGGCGGGTCGCCGTCACTCCCGACTCGGTCCGGCAGATCAAGGCCGCGGGGTACGACGTTCTGGTCGAGGCGGGCGCCGGAGCGGGTGCCTATCTCGAGGATCGGGCGTACGAGGAGGCAGGTGCTTCGATCGCGGCGGGCCCGGCGGATCTCTGGGCGCAATCGCAGGCGGTCCTCAAGATCCAGCCGCCCCTCCAGAACGCGGCCCTCGGCAAGCACGAAGCGGATCTCCTGGGCGAGGGCACCGCCCTGATCTGCATGCTCCGCCCGCTGAGCCACATCGAGGTCGTGCGAACGCTCGCGAAGCGGCGCGTCACGAGCTTCAGCATGGACATGATGCCGCGCAGCACGCGCGCCCAGCGGATGGACGCCCTCTCCTCCATGAGCACCATCGCGGGCTACAAGGCCGTGCTGATGGCCGCAGACACGCTGCCCCGCCTCTTCCCCATGCTCGTGACCGCGGCCGGCACCATCGCCCCCTCGCGCGTGCTGATCGTGGGCGCGGGCGTCGCGGGACTCCAGGCGATCGCGACCGCGCGGCGGCTGGGCGCCGTGGTCGAAGCCTACGACGTGCGACCCGCGGTGAAGGAAGAGGTCCAGAGCCTGGGGGCCACCTTCGTGGGGCCCACGCTCCAGGCGAGCGAGGCGCAGGACGAGCAGGGCTACGCCAAGCCGCTCTCCGCGGAGGCCCAGAAGCTGGGCACGCAGATGCTGCACGAGCGCGCCGCGCACGCCGACGTCGTCATCACGACGGCGCGCGTGCCGGGACTTCCGGCGCCACGCCTTATCCCCGCCGATGTGGTCGCGCGGATGAAGCCCGGATCGGTGATCGTGGACCTGGCCGCCGACATGGGCGGCAACTGCGAGCTGACCCAGCCGGGCGAGACGGTGGTGCGCCACCAGGTGACCATCCACGGGCCCACGCGGCTCGCGAGCACCGTCCCCGTGCACGCCACGCAGATGTACTCGCGCAACATCACGGCGTTCCTCCTCCACCTCACGAAGGACGGCGCCCTTCGGTTCGACTGGGCGGACGAGATCACCGGCGCCACCTGCGTGACGCGCGACGGGGAGATCGTCCATGCCGCGACACGGTTGCGCGCCGACGGCGCCGAGACCGCCGCGGCCGGCTAGAAAAGGAGACCCCTGTGCTCGAACAGCTGCTCACCGATCTCACGATCCTCATCCTCGCGATCTTCGTCGGCTACGAGACGATCTCCAAGGTTCCGGTTATCCTGCACACGCCGCTCATGTCGGGGACGAACGCGATCCACGGAATCGTCCTCGTCGGCGCCATGCTGGTTTCGGGGATGCCCCAGGGCCCATTCGTCGCGGCACTGGGATTCGTGGCCGTGGTGCTCGGCACGATCAACGTGGTCGGAGGGTTTCTCGTGACGGACCGGATGCTCCAGATGTTCGCGGGTAAGTCTGTGGGCCCGTCCCGCCCGTGACGCTTCCGCACTTGGCCCCCAATCTGGTCCGCGCCGCCTATCTGGCGGCGTCCGTGCTCTTCATCGTCGGCATCAAGCAGCTCAGCTCGCCCAAGTCCGCGCGGAACGGAAACACGCTCGCCGCGATCGGGATGCTCCTCGCGGTCGTGGTCACGCTCCTCGACCGCCAGATCGTGAGCTACGGCACGATCGCCGCGGGAATCGCGGTGGGCGCCGTGATCGGAACCGTGGCCGCGCGACGGGTCGCGATGACCGCGATGCCCCAGATGGTCGCGCTCTTCAACGGATCGGGCGGCGGCGCCGCGGCGATCGTCTCCAGCCTCGAGTACCTGGCGTTCGCGCGCGCGGGTCTTCCGGTGCCCCCGGTGGCCGGCGTCACGATCCTTCTCGGCGCCCTGATCGGCGCGATCTCCTTCACGGGAAGCATCGTCGCGTTCGGAAAGCTCCAGGGGCTGGTCACCGAGCGCGCCGTCACGTATCCCCTGCAGAAGCCGCTCAATTTCCTTCTGTTCCTGGGCATCCTCGCCGTCTCGGTCTGGATGGTCGCCGGCGGAACGCCGCACCCCATGGTCTACGCCTGGTTCGCGGGAGCCTCGCTCCTCTTCGGGATTCTCTTCGTCATCCCGATCGGAGGGGGCGACATGCCGGTGGTGATCTCGCTCCTGAACTCCTTCACAGGTCTCGCCACCGCGGCGACCGGTTTCTCGCTCCACAACCACGTGCTCATCATCAGCGGCACGCTGGTCGGAGCCTCGGGAACGCTTCTGACATATCTCATGTGCCGGGCGATGAACCGCCCGATCACGAACGTGCTCTTCGGAGCGTTCGGCGCGTTGAAGGCCAAAGGCCCGGCGGGCCCCGCGGGCGCCGGACCGAGCGCGGGAGCGGCCGGGAAGTCGGTCCGCGACGTCTCCGTCGAAGACGCGGCGACCATGCTCGCCTACGCGCGCAAGGTGATCATCATCCCCGGCTACGGTCTCGCGGTTGCTCAAGCCCAGCATGGGGTGCGCGAGCTGGCGGATCTCCTGAAGGGACGGGGCGTGGACGTGAAGTACGCGATCCATCCGGTCGCGGGAAGGATGCCCGGGCACATGAACGTGCTGCTCGCGGAGGCGAACGTGCCCTACCCGGAGCTCTACGATCTGGACCAGGTCAACCCCGAGTTCGAGACCGCCGACGTGGCGCTGGTGATCGGGGCGAACGACGTCGTCAATCCCGCGGCGCGGAGCGACGCTTCGAGTCCGATTTACGGGATGCCGATCCTGGACGCGGACAAGGCGAAGCACGTCATCATCTTGAAACGAAGCATGAAGCCCGGGTTCGCCGGGATCGAGAACGAACTCTTCTACGACCCCAACGCGATGATGCTCTTCGGCGACGCCAAGGACAGCGTCTCCAAGCTCTTGCAGGCGGTGAAGGCGGTCTAGAGCCTGCGGGACGAGGGCATGGTAAGGGGTGCGGCGGCCGTGACGACCGCTTCCTTCATGCCTTGCGGAGCGCCCTCTGAAGTCGCTCTCGAGCCTCACGCATCGGGCCTTCCAGCTTGGAGGCGTCCGGCACCACCTGGAGCATGGATTCCGGGTCGAGGATCGCGACGACTGCGTTGCCGTCGTCGTCCTGCGTGACCACGACATTGCAGGGAAGCAGGAGGCCTATTCCCAGGTCCGCGCTCAACGCCTGGTGGGCAAGAGTCGGGTTGCATGCTCCGAGGATCACGTAGTTGCGAAACTCCGCGTTCAACTTCGCCTTGAGCGTAGCCTTGACGTCTATCTCCGTCAGTACCCCAAAGCCTTCCTCTTTGAGCGCCGCTTCGATGCGTTGCCTTGCTGCTTCATAAGAGACACCCTTCAATGTGCGGGTGAAGCCGTATTCGATTTCCAGCATGTGTGCCGTCCTCCTATGAACCGCCTCGTTTCTCGAGAAACCCGACCAGGGCGATCAGGATCGCAAGCCCTCCGCCGTCAGAAGGCCCACATTAGCTCGGCGATCGCGCTCCGGTCCCTGGACGAGCCGCTCGTTTTCAAGAATTGGGATTCCAGCGTGAGCCGCACCTGGGTCTGTGCCCAGTAGGACACGCCAAGGGTCGGCCCGTCGGTGGTCTCCGCATCTCCGACCGGAGCCTCGCGGTTTGCATGATCGTAGCGGGCGTATCCGGCCCATCGCTCCGCGAGCAGGGCCTCACCGAGCAGGAACCACCCCGACGTGCTCAGGGATGGGTTTCCTGCCGGACGGTCGCGTCCCCAGAGAGCCCCCAGCACTCCCTTCATGCCGCGCCCATAGGCATTGGCGAACAGCGTGACTCGCTCGTAGTCGATCGAGGGTTGTCCGGGAGAGGCTGTGATCTTGCCCTTGTAGCCGATCGCGCTCAGTGCGTTGCCCTTCTTCCCGACGAGGTATTCCGCGCTGGCGTAGACATCCGTGTGGCTGGCTCCCAGAAGACCTTCGATCTGGGGCTGGCCCACGCCCAGGTACGCGTTCCACCTCGGGAGGTCCACCGCTCCGATCTCAACTCCACGCAGGAGCGTCGTGGGTGTCCAGGCATTCTCCGCTCTCGACGGCGTCTCCAAGACCACGGGAGCCGAGAGCGGCATGCCGGCGCCGCCCTCGTTGAAGAGCACCGAAAGAGGAAGGATCTGACCGAAGCGCAGGGAAGCGAAACGCGGGTTCCAGGAGGTGTTGAACTGGGCATAGGCCTGCTCCACCGCAACGCCGCCGGCCTCGATGTCGAACGCGAAGTTCGCAATGCCGGACCAGTGCGGATCGAGGGGCCCGCCGATCCAGCCATCGATCATGCCCGAGTGAAACCCCGCCTTCTCATGGCCGTGCGCTTCGTAGGTATGGTGCCCCATGACCGTGAGGTAATGCCGCCAGTCCATCGGCAGAGGCTCTCCCAGGGGACGAGCGATGGATGCGGCCGGAGTCTTCGCCGCCTCTTTCGTACCCATATCCATCCCGGCTTGCGGCTCCATCCCTCCGCGTTCCTCTCTGAAGCCACGCCGGATGTAGGAGTGCCCGTCCTCATTGAGCTCAGGCAGGCGGAAGTGACACATCTGGCATTTGGCCCCCTCGCGCCGGGCAAAGGCGGGTACCGCTTGGGAACTCCGGACGTGCAGAATGGAGAAAACGGTAACGAGGAGCAGCAGACATGGAAACGCGAATCTCACCTTCACCGGTCTACCTCCTTGCGGGGAACTCACCACTGGCGCGCATGGCGATCCTTAGAACTCGGTTTCCAGAACCGCCCGTCCGATGAACGGGTCGTCGGATGCACCGAGCCCGATGCCCGTTCCCACCTTGAACGTGACCTCGTCCGGAAGCGCGAACCAGAGCTGGGGAAAGAGAATCGCGCTGTGATCCACGGGGCTTTGTTTAAATTCCACGCCGGCGCGCGCGAATCCTTCCTCCGGGTATCGCGCTCCGATCGCGTAGCGGAACCGGACGTCCCCTTCGCCGGATAGAGACACGGGGAAATCGAGATTCAGGGTCGTGTTGAAGGCGGGAACCAGATCCCGCGACAGGACCAGGCGAGGAGTCAGCACGTGCTCCGCCTCCCCTTGCGTGGCGCGCCGGGTCTCCGCCTCGTACTCGAGAGAGACGGCGAGATCCACGGGCCTCTGGCCCTCCTCCGCGAAACGGTAGCGGGTTTCGGAACGGATGCGCCCGAGCCCGAGGCCTGCGGCGTCGTGGACCCACTGGGCGGCGCCGTCGACCGTCCAGCGCTTCGTCAGCCCATATTCGAACGCGCCCGTGTACCACGCGCGTGGATGCCGGTCATGCCCCGCGTGGATCTCTGTCCATCCTTCGAGCTCACGCTCCCGGGGGCCCAGGGTTTGATACACGAAGGTCTCGTCGATGTAATCATCGCGGTGCGCCCATGCCTGGGGGGCGGCCAAAGGCGAGAGCGAGAAG
Organism: Candidatus Eiseniibacteriota bacterium; assembly: GCA_043779525.1. Taxonomy (GTDB): domain Bacteria; phylum Eisenbacteria; class RBG-16-71-46; order SZUA-252; family SZUA-252; genus WS-7. The sequence continues at coordinate 108,226 of JAYWED010000003.1, forward strand.
GCGAGCAGCGCGATGCAGAGCCGGGACCTGAGGCGCACGGTTATCATGTCATCGCTCATGACCTTGGGCCGCGGCACCCGCTATCGGCATCATCCACATGAAATGCTCGTAGACGCTGGACCAATACATCCCAAACAACCCGGCGAACAGTAGTTCCTCGAGGGGCATGTTGAGGAACACGACTCCCGACAACGAACTCAGGTTCCACACCCGTTCGATATAGCCGGGAGAGGAGAGCTCCATGCCCTGGAGGAAGATCACGTAGTACGTCAGAAACAGAAGGCCCCCAGCCCAGCTCTTTCCCCGCAGATCGGGACGGCACCAGGCGGTCGCGATCGTGCCGATCGCCATGGCTGCGATCCCCGCATAGATCGGATTCCACGGCAGGAAATAAAGAACCGGAAAGACGAGAAACGGGGAGACGAGGTCGAACGTGTGTAATCGATGATGCGGTCGGTGTTTTTCCGCCTGACCGACGGCGACCGGCGCCTGCTTTGTGAGCACGTTGTAGAGCACCGCGCCGACTCCGCCGATACCAAAGCAGAAGATCAAACTCTCGAGATCGAAGCCGGTTCTCTGTGCCAGATCAAAGAGGCTGGGTGGATTCCAATATCGAGGAACGAAGATAGGCTCGGTGAGGCCGAATGGAGCCGTAAAGAGGCTTGCCCACATCATCGCCTTTCGTTGCCGCGGAAAGGCGGCGAACAGAACCGTCCACGGAACGAGGACCGCGCTCGCCCAGACGAGCCAGACGTATCGGTCAGGAATCATCGTCTACGGCTTCTCGCGAGCCGAGGGAACTCTCGCCGACATGACCTCACGAACCTGCCGAGCAATTTCAAGATCCTCGCGAGCCATCACCACCAGAGTTCGCACGCCGGCGTCTTCGCGGCCGATTTCACGATCGCCGTGGCCTTCCTCGTTCAACGCCGGATCGGCGGCCACACCCAGGAAACGGAGTCCATTCGCCACCGATTGTCGAACAACAGGCGCATTCTCCCCAACCCCTCCCGTGAACACGAGGGCATCGAGCCCGCCCATGGCCGCAGCCATGGAGGCGACCGCCGCTCGCAACCTGTGAATGTAGACGTCGAGTCCAAGTTGGGCGGTCGGGTCGCCCGATTCAGCCCGTAGCAACACTTGTCTCATGTCCGCGGTCCCCGTGAGCCCAAGCAGTCCCGACCGGTGCTCGAGCGCGTCGGACAGCTCGGCCGGCAACACCCCTTCATGCTGCTCGAGCCAGAGCAAAAGCCCGGCGTCGATGGTACCGGCGCGCGTCGCCATGACCAGGCCTTCGAGGGGCGTGAACCCCATCGTGGTGTCGCGCGAGCGACCATCCATCACCGCGGCCAGGGAGGCGCCCGCGCCGAGGTGGCATGTCACGACCCGCAGCCCGCCCGAACTCCGCGCCAGCATCTGCGCGGCGCGCCGCGCGGCATAGGCGTGAGACAGCCCGTGGAAGCCGTAGCGCCGCAGGTTCCATTTGCGTCGCCATGCTTCGGGAAGCGCATAGGTCGCTGCTTCGGCGGGCATGTCGGCATGGAACGCCGTATCAAAGCACGCGATCACCGGAAGTCGCGGCAGCGTGCGGCTCACCGTGGCCATCACGTCGAGCGCGATCGCTTGATGCAGTGGCGCCATGCCGACCAGAGCATGGAGGCGGCTCTCGACGTTGCCATCGACGCGGACAGCGTGCGTGAATTCCGGGCCGCCATGCACGATTCGGTGGCCCACCGCGTCGGCCGATCCTAACCGTTCGAGCGCCTCGGCAACCGCGCCTTGGTCAGCCTGACCCCGCGTTATCTCGAGATCCCGCGAAGCCACCATATGGTCGCCGGGGTCGAGGAGGCGGAGCTTCACGCTGCTCGAGCCCGCGTTCACGACCAGCACCCGCATCGAGAGGAGTTCCGGGCTCAGGTCCAGGTCCAATCACGGACCTCGGGGTCATCCTCGCCATGCGCCCGCGTGTAGGCTCGGGCTTGCGCTCGGCGGTCCACCATGAGCTGTCGCACGTGTCCTGCGCGTGCCGCAAGCCCCGGGACCCGGTCGATCACGTCCATCACCAGGTGATAGCGGTCGAGGTCGTTGAGCATGACCATGTCGAATGGTGTCGTCACCGTACCTTCCTCCTTGTAACCACGCACATGGATGTTCGTGTGGTTCGTACGGCGGTAGGTGAGGCTGTGGATGAGCGACGGATAACCATGGTAGGCGAAGACCACCGGGCGGTTCTTGGTGAACAGGGCATCGAATTCCTCGCCCGTTAGCCCGTGGGGATGCTCACTCTGCGGCTGCAGACGCATCAGGTCCACCACGTTGATGACGCGCACCCGCACCCCGGAGAGATGACGGCGCAAGAGATCCACCGCCGCCAGGGTCTCGAGCGTTGGGACGTCTCCGCAGCACGCCATGACCACGTCCGGCTCGTCGTCCTCGCCCGCCCAACCCCAGATGCCGATACCGTGCGTGCAATGCAGGATGGCATCGTCCATGGACAGCCAGTTGGGCTGCGGCTGCTTCCCGGCCACGATCACGTTCACGTAGTGGCGGCTGCGCAGGCAATGATCCGTCACCGAAAGAAGGCAGTTGGTGTCGGGTGGCAGATAGACGCGGATGATTGCCGCCTTCTTATTCACGACGTGATCGATGAACCCAGGATCCTGATGGGAGAAGCCGTTCTGATCCTGACGCCACACGTGTGAGGAGAGGAGGTAGTTGAGCGATGGCAGCCTGTGGCGCCACGGAATCTCATTCGTTACCTTCAGCCACTTCGCGTGCTGGTTGAACATGGAGTCGACAATATGGATGAAGGCCTCGTAGCAATTGAACAGCCCGTGACGGCCTGTAAGTAAGTAGCCTTCAAGCCATCCCTGGCACAGGTGCTCCGAGAGAACCTCGAGCACGCGACCCGAAGGCGCCAGGTGCTCATCCCCGGGAACGATCTCCCCGGCGAACGCTCGGTCGGTGACTTCGAACACGGCATCGAGGCGATTGGACACGGTTTCGTCCGGACCGAAAAGACGGAAGCTCTTCGGATTGTTGCGAATCACGTCGCGCAGGAACGCGCCGAGCACCCGGGTGGCTTCACTCGTCGTGGCGCCGGGACTCCTCACCTCGACCGCGTGGCCGCGGTAGTCGGGCAGCGAGAGCGCGCGGAACTGACCGCCACCGTTGGCAATCGGGTTCGCGCTCATGCGCCGGTGCTCCGCAGGTGAGAGCCGGCGGAGTTCCTCGACCGGACGGCCCTCCCCATCGAACAGCTCCGCGGGACGGTAGCTACGCATCCACGCTTCCAGGATGGAGAGATGTCGGGGGTTCTCCAGGACGCTCGACAGCGGTACCTGATGGGCGCGGGATGTGCCTTCGATCGGAACTCCATCCACGACCTTTGGACCGGTCCAACCTTTGAGGGTACGCAGCACGATCATGGGCCAGCGTGGCCGGCCGCGGACCGCTCCAGTCCGCGCGGCGCGCTGAATGTTCTGGATGTCCTCGATGGCGTCGTCCATGGCTGCGGCCATTCGCTGGTGCACTTTCTGAGCGTCGTCGCCTTCCACGACGATCGGCCGATGCCCATACCCTTCGAGCAACGCATGGAGCTCTTGGGGGTCGATGCGCGCAAGCACGGTGGGATTCGCGATCTTGTAACCGTTCAGGTGAAGGATTGGCAGTACGGCGCCGTCGCCCACCGGATCGAGGAACTTGTTGGAGTGCCAGCTGGCCGCAAGCGCCCCGGTCTCGGCCTCGCCGTCGCCGACGACGCAGCAGGCGATCAGGTCTGGGTTATCGAACACAGCGCCGTAGGCGTGCGCCAGGCAATAACCCAGCTCCCCGCCTTCGTGAATTGATCCCGGTACCTGCGCTGTGACGTGGCTTCCGATCCCACCTGGAAAGGAAAAGAGCCGGAACAGCTTACGCATCCCGTCGGCGTCTTGTGAGACGTCGGGATAGGCCTCGCTCCACGTGCCTTCGAGCCACGAGTTCGCTACCGCGGCAGGGCCGCCGTGTCCTGGACCGATGACGCAGATGGCGTTCAGGTCGCGGGCGCGAATCACTCGGTTCATGTGAGCATAAATAAGATTCAGCCCGGGTGTCGTACCCCAATGCCCCACCAACCGCGGTTTCACGTGCTCTGGGCGCAGCGGCTCGAGCAAGAGCGGGTTGTCGAGCAGATAGATTTGTCCTACCGCCAGATAGTTCGCCGCCCGCCACCAGGCATCAAGGAGGCGCAATTCCTCTGTGGCGCTGGGTGTCATCGTGCTTGCTCGGCCTCGAGCCCCGGAACCCCGGTGCCGATCGCACGCGCGCCCAGCACGCGCGGAAGCTTCAAGCTCAGAATGAAACCGATCACCGCGAGACCCGTGGTGAGGAGAAATGACACGCCGGGCAGCGAGGCAACCTCGAAGAGAAGTCCGCCGGCAGCCGAGCCGACGGTTGCGCCGAGGCTGGCGGCCGCTGTCTGTTTGCCGAGCTCAGCCCCTTGGGCGTTGCCGGCCATACTCGAAATCCAGTACGTGAGGATCGGTGACAGGATGCCTGCGCTGACGGCGATCGTACCGACCACGGTCAGCATCGCGGCAAAATCGGAGGCTCGTGGCATGAGGAATAGGCCGGCCGTGAGTACGGCGAGGGCCGGTGGAACCAGCCAGCGGGTCGCTCGGGGCTTGACGAGGGGTGAGAACACGATCGCTTGCGCCACGAACATGACCAGACTGCATTCGCTGAACATCATCGCGATCTGATAGGGCGTCAGGCCGAGCTCCTGCTTGCCGCGCAAAGCGAGCCCGACCTCAAAGACGCCGACGCCCGCGGAAACGATGAACGTGAGGGTCAGGAGGTTGGAAAGGACCCATGCGGGTGCTACCGGCGGGAAGGCGACGCCCTCGCGAAGCACATTCCTGCGATGTGTGGCGCCAGGCACCGCGACGCCGACGGCCAGCGCCGCAACCAAGGCGAGAGCCGAGGTAGAAGCCACCGCGATTGCCAGCGACCCGGCAGGCTGGGGACTCGAGGCCAACCCGGCGGCGGAGCGGGCGATGAAGACGCCGAGCATGGGCCCGAGCAGGAACCCCGAAACGCCCGAGAGGCTCACGAACGTGAGCCGCCGGGCACGCGTCTGTTCGGTCGCGGCGAGATCCCCTATGGTAGCCGACGCGACGGGAGTGACCGCAGCGGCGAACATTCCGCTCAGGAAGCGCTCCGCGTAAACCGCCCACAGCGTTTCGACCGAGGAGAGAATCAACATCGTAGCGCCGAAACCGACAAGGCCGGCGAGGAGTACGCCGCGTCGGCCGCGCCGGTCCGAAACGCGACCCCACGTAGGCGCGAACAGGAACAGCGCGAGCATGTAGATCCCGGTTACCAGCCCGACATTCCGCGAGACTTGAACCGCCTGGGCTCCCGGTCCGATGAGTTGCTCGACCCGATAGGGTAAAAGCGGCAACACCACGCCATAGCCGGCCGAAACCGTGAACACGGCAAGCATCAGCGCCGCCATGGTTCCGGACGGGACTCCGCTCGGGCGGTGGCTGCTTGCGCTCACGCCGGCGTTACCGCTGGGACGGCGGAGGGCGATTGGATGGTGGTGCTTCGACGAATGCCGGTGAGCTTCGTGCGCTTCAGCATCAACGCATTGATCGCGACCAGTGCCGAGCTGCCGGACATGGCAAGCGCCGCGATGCTCGGGCCCAGCAACACCGGATACAGGACGCCGGCGGCGAGCGGGAAGGCGATCACGTTGTAACCGACTGCCCACCAGAGATTCTGGTGCATCTTCCGCAACGTCGCACGGGACAACTCGATGGCCCCAACGACATCGAAAGGGTCGCTCTTCATGAGGACGATATCGGCGCTTTCCATCGCGACGTCGGTGCCGGCGCCAATGGCAATGCCGACATCGGCCTGGGTCAGCGCAGGGGCGTCGTTCACGCCATCGCCCACCATACCGACCCTTTTCCCTTGCGCCTGGAGTTCCCTGACCTTGCTCGCCTTGTCGCCGGGGAGCACGTCGGCGAACACGAGATCAATGCCGAGCCCGCCCGCGATGCGCTCGGCCGTGCCCCGATTGTCGCCGGTCAACATGGCAACCTCGACGCCGCGCTCGCGCAGCGCCTTGACAGCCAGTGCGGCAGTTGGGCGAGGAGCGTCTGCGATGGCGAAGAGACCCAGGATCTGCCCGGCCTGCGCTACATGAACCACGGTGCGGCCGGCGCCCTGCAATTCGGCAGATTTGGCAGCAAGTCCCGCCAGGTCGATCTTTTGCGTGCGCATGAGGAGCCCATTGCCCAAAAAAACCAGCTTGCCGCCAACCTCGGCCTGCGCTCCCATTCCCTCTAGATTGGCGAAGCCGGTCGCCTTGGGCGCGGTCACCTTCGAGGCCCGGCGTAGGATTGCCTGGGCCAGAGGATGATCCGACCCCGCTTCTACGGCCGCGGCGGCGGACAGAAGGTGTTCCTCGGTGACACCCGGGGCGGTCAGGAGGTCCACGACCTCGGGCTGACCCATGGTCAGCGTCCCTGTCTTGTCGAAGATGATGACGTCGAGCTTGGTGGCATCCTCGAGGGCGGAGGCGTTTTTGAAGAGGATGCCGTTCATGGCGCCAAGACCCGTCCCTACCATGACCGCCATCGGGGTCGCGAGCCCGAGCGCATCAGGGCAAGCGATCACGAACACAGTGATGGTCAGGCTCAGTGCGAAAAGCAGGGTCTGGCCGATCACCCAATACCAGACAACGAAGGTGAGCACCCCGATCAGCACCGCTGCCAAGACCAGCCATTGCGATGCCCGATCTGCCAGGAGCTGCGCGGGGGCTTTCGAGTTCTGTGCTTCCTGGACAAGCTTGACGATCTGAGCGAGGGCGGTGTCGGCCCCGACCTTGGTGGCGCGATAACGAAAGGCGCCGCTCTTGTTGATCGTTGCGCCAATGACGGTGTCACCGACCCTCTTGGCCACGGGCATCGATTCGCCGGTTAGCATCGACTCATCCACCAACGATTCCCCCTCGGTCACGTTCCCGTCCACCGGAATCTTGTTGCCGGGACGGATCACCACAGTGTCATCAACGACGACCTCGGCCGTCGGCACCTCGACCTCCCGCCCGTCACGCAGCACCGCGGCTTTCGGTGGCGCCAGATCCATGAGCGCGCGGATGGCGGCCGAGGCGCCGGCGCGGGCTCGCATCTCCAGCCAGTGACCGAGCAGGATGAAGACAAGAAGTACGGCCGATGCCTCGTAGAACTGCGGGCCCCCGAACCAGAACGTGGCGCCGACGCTGAACAGATACCCGGTACCGACGCTCAGAACGACGAGTACAGCCATGTTCGCGACCCCGTTCCTGAGCGCACGATAGGCCGCGATGACGAACGGCCAGACCGGATAGAGGATCGCGGCGCTTGCCAGCAAGAACAGGAAGACGTCGAGCCGCATGCCGAAGGGTGGGGCCAGACGGAAGAAATCCACCCCCATCGGCGAGTAGGCAAAGATTGGCAGGCTGAAAACGAGCGTGATCAGAAAGCGGTTGCGCATGTCGCGGGCCATGGCCTGCATGTCCATGCCGGCGCCATGCCCCATCTCGTGCGCCATCGCATCCCGGGGCGCGGCGTGCGGACCCTTGCCAGCGGCTGGCGCCGGCCGCGCGTCGCCCAAATGGCGCGGCAGAGATTCCCCGGCGCAGTGATGGCCGCACGCTTCGATCGCCGACATGATCTCGGCAAGGGTCGTCTTGGACGGCTCGAATGAGACCGTGGCCATGCCGGACGCCGGGTTCACGGACGCTTGGGTGACGCCCGTCAGACGCATGAGCTGCTTCTCGATGCCCTGGGCGCTCAGGACCGAGAAAAGGTCCCCAACCTCCAATGTGATCGTGCGGGAACTCATGGTAAGAAGCAGCACTCACGTTTCACGTCACCCCCGCCAGTTCCCAATGGTGCCGCGTCCCTTTCGTAGAGTCTAGAACAGCGTGTAGATGAATGGGGCCAAAGCCGTGCTGCTGAGCATGATCAACCCACCTTGGCCCCCCGAAGCCGCAGCGCGTTCCCGATGACCGAGACCGAGCTGAAGCTCATCGCCGCCGCCGCGATGATCGGACTCAGAAGCAGCCCGACGAACGGGTACAGGACACCGGCCGCGATCGGCACGCCGACGCTGTTGTAGACGAACGCGAAAAAGAGGTTCTGGCGGATGTTGCTCATGGTCGCCTGGCTCAGGCGGCGTGCCCGGACGATTCCTCGCAGGTCCCCCTTGATGAGCGTGATGCCGGCGCTCTCCATGGCAACGTCTGTTCCGGTGCCCATGGCAATTCCCACCTGCGCCTGGGCCAGCGTCGGAGCGTCGTTGATTCCATCCCCCGCCATCGCGACGAAGCGCCCTTCCTGCTGGAGTCGCTTCACGGCCGCGACCTTGTCCTCGGGCAGCGCTTCGGCAACGACCTCGTCGATGCCGAGCGTTCGCGCCACGGCCTGGGCCGTCGTGCGGCTGTCGCCCGTGAGCATGACGATACGAAGTCCCTCGCGGTGGAGGTCCTCGATCGCTTGCGGCGTTGTAGCCTTGACGGGGTCGGCCACGCCGACGATGCCGGCGATCTGGCCCCCCCTCGCCACGAACATCACGGTCTGCCCTTCGGCGCGAAGCGCTTCGGCCCGCTCGATCCAGCCGCCGAGATCGACGCCGAGCGCATCCATGAGAGCCCGGTTGCCGAGTGCGACCGTGGCGCCGTCGCTCCTGCCCTTCACGCCCTGACCCGTGATGGATTGAAAGTCCTGTATCGTCAGTGGCTCGACGCCGCGTTCCTTTGTTCCCGCGAGAATCGCCGCCGCGAGAGGATGTTCGCTGCCACGCTCCAGACCAGCCGCGAGGCTCAGTACACCCCGCTCGTCAAAGCCCGAAGCCGGCTCCACCGTCACCAGCTTGGGCTTCCCCTCCGTGAGGGTGCCGGTCTTGTCCACGACGAGTGTGTCCACCTTGCGCAAGGTCTCGATCGTCTCGGCGTTCCGGAAAAGAATTCCCATCGTGGCGCCGCGCCCCATGGCAACCATGATGGAGATCGGCGTCGCGAGACCCAGGGCACAGGGACAGGCGATGATGAGCACCGCAACAGCGTTCACGATCGCGTACGCCATCCGCGGCTGCGGACCGACGAGCGCCCAGACGATGAACGTGAGGACCGCGACTCCGACCACGGCCGGCACGAACCACCCGGCGACCTGATCCGCGAGCTTCTGGATCGGCGCCCGGCTGCGCTGCGCATCAGCGACCATCTGGACGATCCGCGCGAGGAGGGTCTCGGACCCGATACGCTCGGCCCGAACGATGATGCTTCCGGTCCCATTGACGGTCGCGCCGGTCACGCGGTCCCCGGGCCGCTTTTCGACCGGGATCGCTTCCCCGCTCACCATGGACTCGTCCACGGAGGTCGTCCCCTCGAGAACGGAGCCGTCGACCGGGATCTTTTCCCCCGGCCGCACCCGCACGCGATCGCCGACCTGGATCTGGTCCAGGGGGACGTCCTCCTCGGTTCCGTCGTCCCGGAGGCGCCGGCCGGTGCGGGGAGCCAGCCCCAGGAGCATCCGGATCGCGGCGCTCGTCTTACCGCGGGCGCGAAGCTCGAGCACCTGGCCGAGCAACACCAGCGTGACGATCACAGCCGCGACCTCGAAGTACACGCCGACTTCTCCATGGTCGTTCCGGAAGGAGGCGGGAAACGCTCCCGGAGCGATCGTGGCAACGAGGCTGTAGAGGGAGGAGACCGCGACTCCGAGCCCGATCAAGGTGAACATGTTCAGGCTCTTGTGAACGAGCGATTGCCATGCGCGCTCGAAGAAGGGCCACGCGCCCCAGAGAACCACGGGAGCCGCAAGCGCCAGCTCGGCCCAGCGCACGATTGGCGAGCCCGTAAACCGTGCCAGCGGCCATCCCGGTATCAGGTGACCCATCGCGAGCAAGAGGAGCGGTACGGTGAACGCCAGGCTCACCCAGAACCGGCGTAGCATGTCCGTGAGTTCGGGGTTCTCCTCCTCGTCCCCGGCGACCGGCGTCATGGGTTCCAGCGCCATCCCGCAGACGGGGCAGCTTCCGGGCGCGTCCCGGATGACCTCGGGATGCATGGGGCAGGTCCAGAGCCGAGCTTTGGGCGCGGGCGAGGCTGCCGGCTGGGCGCTGCCCTCGGCTGCCGGTGCGCCGGGTTTCTGGGGAACGAGGTACCGATCCGGGTCGGCTTCGAATTTCGCGCGGCACCCGGCGCTGCAGAAATAGTAGGTCTTGCCCTGGTGCTCGGCGCGGTTGGGCATATCGGTCTTGACCGTCATGCCGCAGACCAGGTCCTTGGCGGAAACCGCGTGGGGATCGCTCACCCGGAGAGGCATCGTTCCCATCAGCGCAGCTCCGCGTGGACGAAGAGCATTCCCGAGGTCGGGTTGTCGCCGTAGGCGTCCTGGATGGCCCGCGGCACGAGCGAGACGCTTCCCATCGCCCCGACGCCGAGCGCCGCATGCGCGCTTCGCCAGAAATCACAGCGATACCCCGCGCTTATCTGGCCCACATCGAACGTTCGGCCGTCTCGCGGATTCCCCTCGGGAAACAGCTCGTCTTTCTCCACGCGCTCGGCCCGGGCGAACAGGGTGTGCTTCTCCCTCAATTGCAGAGCCGATTCCAGGGCGACCGCCTTCAGGGTAGGACCGGGCCGGTTGTGGTTCTGCCCCCAGGCGAGCGTCGTCTCCCAGTGCCCGGCGCTCCAGTCGGCCGCGTACATCGCGGAAGCGGTCGCGCGGTCCACGTCCACGTCGGGCGTAAGCTGCTCCGGGCTGTTCAGCCGGCCGTAGCTCGCCTGAAACGCCCAGGACGGCGCGGGATTCAGGGAGAAGCGAACCGAGTGGGAATCCAGCTTCGGAGATTCGATGCCGTAGCGGTTCTGATCGGGCTCGCGGCCGCGGAACGCCGAAGCCTCGAGCTTGGCCGGACCCAGGACGGCCCCCGCGGTCAGGACCCCGAACGTGATGTGCGAGGAATCGAGCCAGTGGTGCGTGATGGGCGCCTGCGGGAACACCATCCCCGAGAAGCGGTGCATGAACGCCGGGGGCCCGAGCGCGGGCTCGCCTGGAAGTCCGGCGTAGATGAAAGCCGACCGGTTTCCCCTGGAGACGCTATATGTGGTGGCCAGCTCCATGAAGAGATCGTGAGGGTGCTGCCGGTCGATCAAGCGGTTGCGCCCGTTCGCTGTTTCTCCGGTCTGGAGGAGAAGCGGATAGCCCTCCTTCCCGATCGTCGCCGGCTCCAGGGAGACCATGGTCCTGAGCCCGAGCTTCCCGGGCCCGAGCCTGCGCTGCGCCATCCCCATGAGCATGTTGCTGGCGAACACCTTTTCGTCGCCGCGCGCGCCTCCCTGATGATCGAACACAGCGTCGCTCGCGCCGTGCAGCATCAGCATCCAGGCGCCCCTCATCGCATGGATCCCCTGGTGCCGAGCCCGGTCCGGCTGCCAGGACGTGCCGGACGCCTCGCGAGTCATGGGGTACGGGCCGTACATGGCGGCCATGGTCATGTGGCTTCCATGCTCCATCCCGCCCATTGGGGCGTGATCCATTCCCGGCATATCGCCCATCGAATCGGGAGCCGCGGCCATGTGGTGGTGCGTCTGAGCAAGCGCCGGCCCGGGAAAGACCAGGGCGACTGCAAGGACGGCATCCACCCAGAAGCGGGATCGGGCGAGCATAATCCTCCTACGATGTGTGCGACGCGAGAACCGCCTGAACCTTGATCGTGTGAATCTACTTTGGACTCACGATCTCCTTGATCGTGTTCAGGGTCATATCGAGCTTGGCCAACTCCGCCTGTGTGCCGCCCAAATTGCCCGCATCGCCCATTTCATCGAGCTTGTCCGCCGACGCCTTGACCTGGTCCACGAGGGTCTTCAGCTTGGGAGCCGCCGCGGGTGTCGAGGCGCTCGCTTTGTCCGCCAGGGCCACAACGAGATCGCGAACGCCGAAGGCCAGGTGATGCACGTCCTTGAGCTGGCCGTTCTGAACTGCCTCGCCAAGCTTGTTCCGCTCGGCGGTGATCTGGTCCCAGATTCCCGAGGCGGTTCCCGCGGGCGTCATCGCCCCGCCGCTCTCTCCCCGTTCCGCAGTCTCGCCGGCCGGCGGGGCCGTTTGGTGGGTTGCCTCCGACTCCGTTTTCTTCTGTCCGCAACCGAGCAACCAAACGGTCCCACCCCCCACTACGAACAGGTGTCCCATCACGACGAATGCCGGTATCCACCAACGTTTCTGGACTTTCATGTCTCCCCCTTGCGACTGGGTGTGGGTTGTAGCAGCTACTCGCGGACCACGTTGCAATCCTCAGGGCTCATCCGCCTCTTGGGCTTGAGCCAGGTACTTTTCAGCGGACTTCCGGCCGAAGCGATAGAACACCGCGGGCGTGACGATCGTGTTGAGCAAGGTCGAGCTGATCAGGCCTCCTACAATGACGGTCGCCACGGGATAGAGGATTTCCTTTCCCGGTTCGCCCTTCGAGAGCACCAGAGGGATCAGGGCCATTCCTGCCGTGAGCGCCGTCATCATCACCGGCACCAACCGCTCCAGCGACCCGCGCACGACCATGTTCACGTCAAACTGCTCACCTTCCTTCTGCATCAGGTGCAGGTAGTGGGAAATCATCATGATCGTGTTGCGCGAAGCGATGCCTGTAAGTGTGATGAACCCGACCAGCGAAGCCACGGAGAACGTCCCGCCGGTGAGGAAAATCGCCACCACGCTGCCGATGAAGGAAAGCGGGATGTTGAGGAGGATCTGGAGCACGATCGGCACGACCCGGAAGTGCGCGTACAGCACCAGGAACATCGCGGCCAGGGAGAAAAGGCTGAGGATGCCGATCAGTCGGGTCGCGGACTCCTGACTTTCGAACTGTCCGCCGTAGGTGATGAAGTAGCCCGTCGGCAGGTTCACCCGGGTTGCCACGCGGCTCTGGATCTCCTGAACCACGCGCCCCAGGTCGCGCCCGCTCACGTTGGCTGATATCACGATGCGGCGCTGAACGTTCTCGTGCTGGATGACGTTGGGTCCGCGCGACTCCTCCACCGTGGCTACCGCCGACAGGGGCACTTTGCTGCCGGAGGGCGTGTCGATGAGCGCGCTGCGAATGGCTTCCAGGCTGTTCCGTGATGGATCGTCGAAACGAACCATGAGGCTGAACGTCCGTTGCCCTTCGAGCACCTCGGACACGACGCGTCCGTTGAGAGCGGTCTCGAGAGCCTCGTTCAGCTCGCCGACGTTGAGCCCGTATCTCCCCAGGGCCGCGCGGTCCCCCTCGATCCGGATCTGCGGCACCAGGACCTGCTTTTCGGTCTGGAGGTCCACAATTCCGGGAACGGTGGCCATGGCCGCCTGGATCTCGGCCGCCTTGGCTCGAAGCAGGTCCAGGTCATTGCCGAACAGCTTGACCGCGATCTGCGCCCGGACCCCGGACAGGAGGTGATCGAGCCGGTGCGAGATCGGCTGGCCGATGTTGACGAAGACGCCGGGGATCTGTCCGAGCTTGGCACGGATGTCGCCCAGAACCTGCTCCCTCGTTCGCTTCGTGCGCCGGAAGTCGACGTCGATCTCGGTGTAATGAACCCCTTCAGCGTGCTCATCCAGCTCGGCCCGTCCGGTCCGCCGCCCGGTCGAGATGACCTCGGGCACGCTCAGCAGCTGCTGCTCCGCGATCGTGCCGATGCGATTCGATTCATTCAGGGACGTCCCGGGAGCGGCCACGACATTGATCGTGGCGGTGCCCTCATTGAACGCCGGCAGAAACTCGCGGCCCATCAGGGGGACCAGGGCGGCCGCTGCGAGGACGAGAACGACCGCGCCGCCGATGACGATCCCGGGATGCGGCAGCGCAAAGCCGAGCAGCTTCCGATCCCAGTCCTTGAGGCGCCGGACCACGAAGGAGTCCTTCTCCGCGGCCAGGACCTTCGCCCTCGGGAGCAGGTAGAGGCAGAGAGCCGGCGAGACGGTCAAGGACACCACGAACGAGGCCATGATCGACACGATGTAGGCGATTCCGAGCGGCGCGAACAGCCGGCCCTCGATCCCGCTCAGCGCAAAGAGGGGCAGGAATACGAGGACGACCATGATCGTGGCGTAGACGATCGAATTCCGCACTTCCGAGGAGGCTCGGAACACCACCTCGAAGGCCGAGAGAGGCTGCGCCGCGTGTCGATTCTCGCGCAGGCGCCTGTAGACATTCTCGACGTTGACGATCGCGTCGTCCACCAGCTCCCCGATGGCGATCGCCAGCCCGCCCAGCGTCATCGTGTTGATCGAGATATTGAAGAGATGGAAGACAACGGCGGCCGTCACGAACGAAAGCGGAATGGCGGTAAGCGTGATGGCCGTCGTACGGAAATTGAGCAAGAACAGGAAGAGCACGATGAGGACCAGGACGGCGCCGTCCCGCAGCGCGTCTTCCACGTTGTGTATCGCGGATTCGATGAAATTCGCCTGCTTGAATAGGGGACGCATCCGCACGTCCTTGGGAAGCGAGGGCCGGAGTTCCTGAAGCGCGGCCTCGATGCGCTTGGTCAAATCGATCGTGCTGGCCCCAGGTTGCTTTTGGATCGAAAGGATCACCGCGG
>JAYWED010000004.1:0-41208 GCA_043779525.1 Candidatus Eiseniibacteriota bacterium
ATCGATGCGGAGGATTCAACACGAGGCAATGCTCCGCGCCGCGCTCGGCGAGCGCGATCATGCGCAGCGTCGGGCACGACGCGCGGAGGGACGCGATCGCCGTGAGGCCGTCCTGATCCGGCAGGCGGACCGAAAGGATGGCCACGTCGGGCTTGAGGCGCTTGCAGCGGCTCGCGGCTTCGCCCGCGGTACCGGCTTCGGCAACGATCTCGAAATCGGGCTGCGAGCCGAGGAGCGCTACGATCCCGCGCCGGTCTATCGGCTGATCGTCGGCGACGAGGATCCGGATTTTGCGGAGGCTCTTGAGCATACGCTGCTTTTCCCGGCGCGATGACTTTGGTAAGAATGCCATGATGCGTATACTAATACCTCTGAAGCCTGACGTAAAGAAGGTCGCGCAGGACCTCTCGACATCCCGGCGTTTTCTATCGAGCAGGAGTGCTCGCTTCCGAGCGGCGAACGGGCAATGCGGCCGCAGAGTGAGACCAAAGTACCATCCCCTGTGGGACCTGTTGCGCGTTGACTGTCTGGAGCGCGGGGCCGATATTGTGCGCAAGAGACAAGAGGCGATCCGCCGACGTTAACGCGCCGAAGGGCAGTTGCCGCGATCACGTCGATGAGACGCTGAGTCTCGGCTGGGCGGATGCGATCTACTGCGAACGGAAGCTTGCGGTGACGACCGCGGAGGTGCTTTGTAGCGCCGCCTGCCGGATTCGGTTTCACGGTGTTATGGATATTCTGGAAATCCATGATGGGAGGGCCGCTTGAAGAGAATTCTCGCGCTCGTCTTTCTTCTCCTTGCCTCTGGAGGCGCGGCTCCCCCCGCGTACAAGGTCATACCTGTTCAGAACGGAGGCTGGATCGCCGGCCGGATCGCGTACACAGGCTCTCGCGCGGAGCGGAAGGAGATCATGCCGACGGTTGACGCACCCGTGTGCGGCCAGCACGGCATGATTCCGTCCGACGAGCTTGTGGTCTCGGCGGGAGGTGGGCTCCAGTACGCAGTGGTTCGCCTCACGAACATCGCGGCCGGACGACCGGCATCGGATATCCCGCCCGCCCTCCTCGTTCAGAAGGGGTGCATGTTCGAGCCGCACGTTTTCGCGGTCGCTGTGGGTACGGCCGTGAAGGTGCGCAACACGGATGGAATCCTTCACAACGTCCACACGCACTCCTCTCGAAATCCCGCCATCAATTTCGCCCATCCGCCGTCGGTCCCGGAGGTGCCGTTCACATCGTTCGCGGCGCCGGAATCGGTGAAGGTCACATGCGATGTCCACTCGTGGATGAGTGCCTGGATCTGGGTGTCCCGTCATCCCTACATCGCGGTCACGGGAGCCGACGGCGCCTACAAGATCGCCGGAGTGCCTCCTGGGCAGTACCGGCTGGAGGTGTGGCACGAGTCTCTCGGGAAGAGCTCACGCGACGTGACCGTGGTGGCTGGCAAGGGGACGCGAATCGACATGTCACTCCCGGCGCAGCCGGCGAAGGCCGGAGCGCCGGGCAAGAAATAGGCCTCGGAGGAGGGGGGATATCCATGGCGTTGCGTTGTGTCGCGGTGGAACGGCTTCGCGGAATCGAGCGGAAGCGTTGGAGGCTGCGAGTCGTGCTAGCGGTCCTCACCCTTGCGTCATGCCTCGGGCCCTGGGTGGGGCGCGCGAGCGCGATTCCCGCGTTCGCCCGCAAGTACGGTCTCGCGTGCACCGGGTGCCACGAGGCCTGGCCGACCCTCAACGATTTCGGCAGGGCGTTTCGCGACAACGGATACCAGATGCTTCTCGGCGAGGATTCGCCGACGAAGCTCAGCCCTGGGTACTGGCCCATTTCCATCCGGATCACACCCCACTACGAATTCAATTCCGTGGACCACCAAGAAACCGACCAGGGTGTGCGGACGCTTTCGGCCGGTGGGATCGCGGAGATCGGTCTGGATCTTCTCAGCGCTGGGACGCTCGCCCCGAACGTATCGTTTCTCGTGGTCCCCACGGGATTCACATCCGCGGAAGGCGTGACCCTCGAAGCGGCCTGGCTTCGATTCGACAATCTGATGCATTCCGGCTGGTTCAACCTCAAGCTCGGAAAACACGAGCTCGACCTCCCGCGTTCGGGGCACCGCGGCTGGAGCCTGACGGACACGGGGTACCTGATCTACGGCTACCATCCTCCTGGATCGGTGTTGGAGCATGACATGTCGGAAAATCAGCGGGGCATCGAGTACTTCGGACACGATCGCGGGAGCTTCAACCGGATCGCGGTGTCGGTATTCGACGTGCAGGGATCTCCGGGTTCTCGCCACGCTTTCGAAACTCCCGCGGTGTATGCGCACGCGTCGCACAAGTGGCTCTGGGAGGGACGCGTGGTCTCCGCCGTTCGCCTGGGAGCTTTCGGGTCGTATACGACATGGCCTACCGCCTTTCTCACGAGCAGCAGCGTGCCGATCGAGGGGACCGGCTCGGACCTCAAGCGCGCCGACAATTACGGCGTCGATCTCCACGTCTGGTTCGGCCCCGAGGCGACACCGTGCCACGTGCTGCTCGTGGGCGCCCGAGGTGAGGAGAGCCCCGGGCTGATTCCGGGGGCGCCCCGCGACGCGATCTTCCGCGGGGGCTTCCTCGAGATCGGGTATACACCGGCGCTGAAGCTGACCTTCTTCGGCCGCGGCGATCTCATTCGAAACCAGCAGCAGGCTGATCCCGCGAATCCGAAGACACTCAATGATGAGGACGCCTATACCGTCGGGGTGCGCAGAACGATTCAATACAGCACCCGGGCGGAGTTCGCCGTCCACGCCGAGTACTCGACGGAGCGGACGAAAGGGGGCGCCTTCGACGGCTCGGATCTCAGGTCGCGAACCGCGATCCTGGGTCTGGACTTCGGCTACTAGGCCTTCACCAGGAGCGAATGACCATGAAGGTGATTGGGTCGATCGTGATCGCGGTAATGTGCGCGGCCTGGACGACGGCTGCCGCCGATGACGTTCCCGGGAATGCGGGGAGGGGCAAGGCGCTCTACGAGCGTTACTGCCTGAGCTGTCACGGAGCTCTGGGAGATGGGCGCGGGGAGTCCGCGGAGTGGCTCAGTGTCAAGCCGAGAGACTTTCGCCAGGGCGTGTTCAAGTGGAGGTCCACTCCGTCAGGTTCCCTGCCTCTGATTTCGGATCTGGACAAGCGGATTCTCCAGGGTGTCTACGGGACCTCCATGCCTCCCTGGTATCCGATCGGGCACAAGGGCCGGCTGGATCTCATCGCCTACATTCAGACGTTTTCTCCACGCTGGCAGTCGGAACAACCGCAAACGGCCATCGAGATCCCCGCCGAGCCACCCTATACGCAGGAATCGGTGGTGCGCGGACGGGCCGTCTTCGAGACAAACGAATGCGCGAAGTGTCATGGTGAGGCGGGGCGTGCGGATGGGCCCTCCTCGACTACGCTCAGGGACGACTGGGGAAATTCGATCCTGCCCTATGATCTGACGGAGGGGCACCTAAAGGGCGGGAACACGGGGACAGACATCTACCGGGTGTTCATGACGGGACTGAGCGGCACGCCGATGCCGTCGTTCTCCCGGTCGATCCAGGACGACGACGCCTGGGACCTCGTGCACTACATTCAATCATTGAGCCGTAAGGCTCCGACCGTAGCAAGCGCACCCAGGCGGACGGGCGACCGTTCGCGCTGACGCAAGTTTGGTCGCGCTTCCCGTCCGGTCTGCGAAAGCTCCTTTACCCGGATGCCGCAGCGCGCGATGGAGGCGATCCAGATCGTGCGGTGAACCGGTCTGCCACGGCAAGGTGGCCAGCGACGATCTACCCGATTCACATTCAAAGGGGTTTGCCAGTACGCCTCGGCCGGCGGCGTAGTCTGCCGCGTGTAGCGGGGATTTAACCTAATCTGAGTAGCCTCGCCAACTCGCGAGCATAGCTCTTGCCTATATAGATGGAGGGCGAGCGTTCGTGATCGCGGAGTGGCGGAGGCTGCAGGGGTACAGTTACGCGACCCTTGCGGCATCCCAAGGTACAGATAACCCCTCCAAAACCCGCCTCCAGGTACATCTATGCGGCAGTTTTCGCCCCTGCGGGGAGGCCTATGACGCATCCTGCCGGATGGAAATCTCCCATAAGCGCTAGGGAATTAAGCTCCTCGGGGAATTGAGCGTTCCGGGCCGGTACGCGACCCCCCTGTTTTAGCCGCCAAAACTGCCGCCAAACTGCCGCATGAGCGCCGGACTTAGCTTGATTGTGGGGTGGTTCATGGATGGCGGGCGGGGGCTCGTCTTGTGAAGGAAAGGCGAATGTCGGTTCGTATAGGAAGGGGCGAGTAGCCCTCAGGGCGCGCCCTGAAACTTGCTCTGCGGACGATCGCGCCCGCAATTGATTCGCGACCCTTCCGTCCTGCAGGCCAACCCCACCCGAGCGTCACACCCAGGTGCGTGCCTCCCAGCTGAGCGCGCGATCCCGACGGTACGTCACCGATCCGCGCCACGGGCGCGTCCTCGCAGTGCGGTGGAGACCCTGACCGCCTGTTGGTAGCTGCTTCTAGAGTTGCGTGCGGTGGGGCTCTGGCGCGTATAACTGCTTTTCTCGAAGTTACTTGCGGTTGATGAGCGCGCCTTCACCCGCCTGGGAACGAACACTCGACACGATTTCAGTTGAGCATCGGGCCGGGAAGATGAAATTATTGTGGCATCCCCATCCTGGGGATGGGCATCAAAGGGTGTGAGGAGGAGTCCAGATGGCTACCAAGACCGCTACAAGGCAGCTGAAGAGCACGTCCTCGGCGCACCTCCGCCACGACCTCCGCGAGGATCTGAAGGCGCGCCTCGCTCGCATCGAGGGACACGTCCGAGGGGTCCGCGAAATGCTGGCGCAGGACGACTCCTGCGAGGACCTCATGATTCAGCTCGCCGCAATCCGAGCCGCGACGACGCAGGTCATCGTCAAGCTGTTCGAGGGGCACATGGAGACCTGCGTGAAAGCGTGCGTGCAGACGGGGAAGGGTCAGGAAGCCCTCGGCGGCCTCACCTCGGCCCTCGGCACGCTCCTGAAGCAGGTGTGAGAGAGGAGAGCACGAAATGAAAGATCGTTCGGTTTTGGCTGGGTCGCTGCTCGCAGGTCTGCTGGCGTCGGCCTGCTGCATTGGGCCCCTTGTGCTGGGCGTTCTGGGCCTGGGTTCGTTGGGTCTTGGCACCGCCCTCGAGCCTTACCGACCTTGGTTCCTCGGAGTGACCGCCGTCTTCCTCGCGATCGGCTTCTACCTCACCTACCGCCCGCGGCCCGAAGCTGCGTGCGTACCGGGTGAGGCCTGCGCAACCAAGCCCGCGGGGCGGCGGAATCAGCGGGTCATTCTCTGGATGGTGACGGCGCTCACGATCGGCGTCGCGACCTATCCCAATTGGGGTGCGGCGCTCTCCCGCCCGCGCGCGGTGAATGCCGTGGCGGTTCCGGCCTCGGTCGTGACCCTCGATGTCACCGGCATGACCTGCTCGGCCTGCGCGGTCTCGATCGAGAAGGAGCTGCGAGCGGTGCCGGGCGTCTCGAACGCCCAGGTGGACTTCGAGAAGGCAAAGGCGACGGTTCAGTTAACCACATCACGCCCGGATCCCCAGGTTCTCGTGGGCGCGGTAGAGAAGGCTGGCTACCACGCAACGGTTTCGCTACAGACCGCGCACACTGCAGACGCCCACTGAGATGGATCGCTTCGATCTGGTGATCCTCGGCGCCGGCGCCTCTGCCTTCGCCGCCGCCATCAAGGCCAACGAACTCGGTGCCCGCACCGCCATGGTTCGGGGTCCGCTCCCAATCGGGGGGACCTGTGTCAACGTGGGCTGCGTGCCCAGCAAATCGCTGGTCCGTGCCGCAGAGTTGATCCACCTCGCGAGGACGAACCCGGCACGCGGTGTCCGCCTGTCGCTCGCCGGCCTCGACTTCGCGGAGGTGATCCGCGCGGAGCGTGAGCTCGTCGGGGCGCTCCGCCAGAAGAAGTACGAAGCGGTGGTCTCGGACCTACCGAACGTCACGGTTCTCGAGGGCACCGCCGCGTTCACGGGATCTCGCGAAATCCGCGTAGAAAGCCGGCACCTCTCCGCGGAGCGCTTCCT
The DNA here is from genome assembly GCA_043779525.1 of Candidatus Eiseniibacteriota bacterium. Taxonomy (GTDB): domain Bacteria; phylum Eisenbacteria; class RBG-16-71-46; order SZUA-252; family SZUA-252; genus WS-7. The sequence goes on from JAYWED010000004.1 coordinate 6,097, forward strand.
CATCGCGACCGGCTCGACCGCGCTCCCGCCCGCGATTCCCGGCCTCGCGGAGGCCGGCTTCCTCACGCACATCACGGCCCTCGCGAACGAACGCCTCCCGAAGTCCCTGCTCGTCCTGGGGGACGGCCCCGTGGGACTTGAATTCGCGCAGATCTACGCCCGGTTCGGGGCGAAGGTCACCCTCGTGGCTCGGCACCGGCGCATGTTCGCGCACACCGAACCCGAGCTGAGCCGAAGGCTGGAGGATATCTTCCAGAGCGAGGGGATCACGGTCCTCAAGAACGCCACCGCGACCAAGGTCACACCGGGGCGCGGCGGGCAGGCGGTGACGATCTCGGATGAAACGAACGAGCACGTGGTCACGGTCGAGGAGATCCTCGTCGCGAGCGGCAAGACTCCGAACACGCGGGATCTCGATCTCGGGAAGGCTGGCGTGCGGACGGATGACCGGGGAGCGGTGATCGCATCACCATCGCTCCAGACCAGCGCGCCGCACATCTTCGCGGCCGGGGATGTCACGAACCTACCGCGGCGGCTCGAGACCACGGCCGGCAGGGAAGGGACCTTCGCCGCCGAGAACGCGCTCCGCGGCACTGCCCACACGATCGACTACGAGACCGTGCCCTGGACCGTGTTCACCGATCCACAGCTAGCCGGCGTGGGTCTCCTCGACTCCGAGGTTGGGGAGCACGGCCTCTCCTGCACCTGCAACACCGTGGGTTTCGAGCACGTGGCCAAGGCGCACATCCTCGGGGACACGCGCGGGATCATCAAGATGGTGATGGACCGGAAGACCGAGAGAATCGTCGGCATCCACATGCTGGCGCCAAACGCGGGCGACATCATTGGGCAGGCGGAGCTCATTCTCAAGAACCGGATGACGGTTGGCGCGGTTCTGGAGACGCTTCCTGTCTTCCCGACGCTCTCGGAAAGCCTCAGGATCGGGGCGCTGTCACTGGTGACCGATGTCTCGAAGCTCAGCTGCTGCGTGTGAGGCGCGGTGCCGTCGGCCCGAAGAGCCGCCACGGCAACGCGCCGGGAGCGTGTCCCGCGCCCTCCGCCCGCTCTCCCCAGACAACGAGGAAGTGAAGTGAGCTCTCGTCTGACCTGTCTCGCGCTTATCTCCTTCACCATCGCGGGTCTCTCTTGCAGCGCCCGGGCGACGGAGCGGGAGAAGACTGCTGCCGGGGCCGCGACGGGGCGAAGCGATGGCGGGACTCGGTGGACCTTCGGCGGCCCGCTGCCGGGAGTCCCTCCGTTTGACCCACATTTGGTGTCGGCCCTGGAGGCAGCTTGGTCCTCTCGAAGCTCAGGATACAAGCCGCGGACTCGTCACCTGAGAGCGGACGGCTCGCCTCAGTTCACCAATCGGCTTTTCCTCGAGCAGAGCCCCTACCTGCTTCAGCACGCGCACAATCCTGTCAACTGGTACCCATGGGGTGACGAGGCGTTCGACACTGCGAAGCGGCTCGGTCGGCCGGTATTTCTATCCGTCGGCTATTCGACTTGCCACTGGTGCCATGTGATGGAGGAGGAATCCTTCGAGGACGAGGAGATCGCCCGCTTCCTGAACGAGAACTACGTCTCAATCAAAGTGGACCGCGAGGAGCGTCCGGACGTGGACGGCGTCTACATGGCGGCCGTTCAGATGATGACCGGCGGTGGGGGCTGGCCGATGAGCGCTTGGCTCACCCCGGACCGAAAGCCGTTTTACGGGGGAACGTATTTCCCCGCGCGGGATGGAGATCGGGGCGCACCGGTCGGTTTCTTCACCATCATTCACCGGCTTCGAGACGCGTATGCGACGCAGGGAGGTCGCGTCCTATCAAGCTCTTCCCAAATTACCGATGCGATCGGGAAACAGCTCACGGAGATCACGGCTGGGACGGGTATTCCGGGGTCGGTAGAGCTGCGGCAGGCGGTGGCGCTCTACGCCGAGCACTTCGACCCAAGGAACGGCGGACCTAGGGGAAGCCCCAAGTTTCCCAGCGGTCTCTCGGTTCGGCTCTTGCTCCGGTATGCCCGGAGGACGGGCGATGAGCAAGCAGGTCACATGGCAACGTTGACCCTGGAGAAAATGGCCTCGGGGGGGATTTACGACCAGATCGGAGGCGGCTTTCATCGCTATTCGACCGATGAGCAGTGGCTCGTCCCCCATTTCGAGAAGATGCTCTACGACAACGCTATCCTCGCGCAGTGCTATCTCGAGGGATATCAGGCCACCGGACGGAAGGACTTTGCTCGAGTGGCGAGGGAGATCCTCCGCTACGCGGAGCGCGACATGGGCGCCCCTGAGGGCGGATTCTATTCGGCGACGGATGCCGACAGCCCCACTCCGACAGGCCAGAGGCGGGAAGGCTTGTTCTACACCTGGACGCCGGCGGAGCTCGAGGCCGCGCTGGGAAAGGACCGCGCTCGAATCGTCACTGCTTATTACGGGGTCACGGCGGCGGGGAACTTTGAAGGCCGCAACATCCTCTTCGTTCCCCATCCGATCGAGGAGACCGCTCGGAAACTCAAGATGCCTTCCGACAAGGTGCGCTCCGTCATCGATGAATCGAAGGAGGTTCTCTACCGCGTGCGGGCACGGCGACCTCCTCCCCATCGCGACGAGAAGGTCCTCGCCGCGTGGAACGGTCTCATGATCTCGGCCTTCGCGCGCGGTGCCCTCGTGCTGGGCGACCCAACCTACGCGCGCCGTGCCAAGCGTGCAGCCGATTTCATCCTCGCGCGAATGCGTGAGAATGGTCGGCTGAATCGAAGTTACAGAGCGGGCAAGGCGCGACTCGACGGGTACCTGGACGACTACGCGTTCCTGATTGCCGGGCTCCTTGACCTGTACGAAGCAACCGGAGAGGCACGATGGCTGCGGCAAGCGATGGCGCTCGATGCGGTGCTCGAACGGCACTACGAGGACACGAGCGCCGGCGGCTACTTCTTGACGAGCGATGACCACGAAAAGCTGATTGCCCGGGAAAAGCCGTCCTACGACGGAGCCGAGCCCTCGGGGAATTCGGTCCAGGCTCTCAACCTCCTACGCTTGGAAGAGCTCACGACCGAGGATCGCTATCGGAGACGTGCCGAACGGTTGCTTCGCGCGCTCAGTGGGAGGCTAAGCCAAGCCCCCACGTCGCTCTCTGAATTTCTCTTGGCGGTGGATTTCAGAGATGACGTTCCCAAAGAGGTCGTGATCATCGCACCACGATCCCGGCAGGAGGTCGAACCGTTCCTGGCGCGACTGCGCTCGTCTTACGTGCCCAACCGGATTCTCGCGGTAGCCGTCGAAGGCAAGGATCTCGAGGCGCAGGGGGAGCTGGTCGCCCTTGTACAGGGAAAGGTCGCGCAAGGCGGAAAGGCAACGGCCTACGTGTGCGAACGGGGGGTGTGCAAGCTTCCGACGACGGATCCGGACGTGTTTGCTCGCCAAATCCAGGAGGTGTCCGTTCTGAAGGGGCAGCCGGGTACGGTGCCATCGCGCACAAAGTAGGTGCCCACGCTGGCGAAACCATCCCGAAGAGGGTTACGTTCGGGAGCCCAGGTCACTGAAACGCGAGCTTTTGGGTTCGCGGCGGGGACCAAGGCCCTCGCTCATGCCCTCCAGGTCGCCCGATGCCGCGCGCGCCAACGGGCGCGCCGGCGGTCGGCCAACTTTGCGGAGTCTCCGTTGTACTTGCGCTGATGGGGTGAGTGAAGCCCCGGATACCGCCGCCTCCGATCGCGATTGACCTTCGCCGCACGTAAGTATATAGTAATGGGTTACGTAGCTCCTGCGGTCTTGTTGAATTGAGGGACAAAGTGGCCCGGCACTCGACCCCTTCCTCGAAGCTCCTTCGTATCGGCGCCGCAATCCTGATTGCCGCGATCGCTGAGGTTGCGCCAAGCGTCGCGGTAGCCACCCCCGTGACCTCCGCCGCGAACATTCCCTATTCGGCCAACGGGGGCGTGTACCTCGCCGGCAGCAACGGTGAGTATTGGTGCGTCAATCTCGCCACCGGCGAGTGCTGCGTCCAGTACCGGGAGACCGACCTTGCCTTCATAGGTTCGATTGGTCCTATGCCAGTCGAGTTTCACGGCTATTACGCCTCGATGCTTGCGCGCGAGGGTCTCGCCTCGGGGCATCTGGGAACGAACTGGCTGGGGACGTACGACTGGAGCCTCTCGGTCTCCGGCCCGATGGTGAACGTCGTGACGAATCGTGGGCAGCTGATCCAGTTTCAGCAGAATGTTACGGGCGGCTACGACCTGCTCCGGCCCACGAACGAGAAATATCAGCTCGCGTTGGTCGGGCCGATGTACCGGCTCACGTATCCCTCGAGGCGCCGCGTCTATCTCTTCGACTCCGCAACCCGGCTCCTCTCGCAGATCCTGGACGCGCACGGGAACAGCCTCAACCTGAGCTATAGCGGCGGGTTCCTCTCGCAGGTGACCGACGGCCTCGGTCGCACCCTCACGTTCAGCTACGACGTCTCTGGCAACGTGACCATGGTCAGCGACGGGACGCGCTCGGTGAGCTATGCCTACACGGGGAGTCTTCTCACGGGAGTGACCGACGCGGCGGGGCACACCCGGACCTATGCGTATGGACCCGGTCCGATCCAGGGGCTCCTCATAGGGGTGACGGAGCCTTTGGGGAACTCGCCGTTGACGCAGGCGTACGACTCCTCGGGGCGAGTGACTTCCCAGACCGATGCGCTGGGCAACACCTCGACCTACGCCTACGACGCGCCTTCCGGGAACGTCTTCACCGACCCGCTCGGGAACGCCTGGACCTACCGCCACGATCCCTACAAGCTCACGGCGCTGATCGATCCCGCGGTGGGGACGACCTCGTTCACCTACGATGCGTCCGGCCGGCTCGCGACGATGACGCGTCCCTTGGGCGACATGACCTCCTTCGCCTATGACGCGGCGAGCGGCTACCCGAGCAGGATCATTCGCACGGACGGCACGTTGGTCGGATGGGGGTATAGCTCCCACACCGTGGGGGGCGCGACGCTCTTCGACGTCGCGACGGCCACCTATCCCGACGGGGCGAGCGAGAGCTACGGGCGCGACGCGGCGGGGAATCTCACGGACTTCGCCGATCGGAGCGGCTTTCACTGGCTCGGGACCTACAATCCCCGCGGGCAGCTTCTCACGGGAACGAATCCCTCCGGCGGCGTGACGACATTGGGCTACGCCTCGAACTTCACCGTTGTCCTGCTTTCCGACAATGCGGGAAATGCAACTTCGTTTTCGTACGATGCGCTGAGCCGGCTGACGCAGATCACATGGCCCGGCGGGTCCGCACGATCCTTCGCCTACGACAACGTGGATCATGTGACGGGAGTGGCCGACGAGCGGGGGAAGCTCTGGAGCTACGCCTATGACGCGAACGAGCGGCTCATGACCACGACCGATCCGCTTCTCCGCAACACCCAGCTTGTCTGGGACTCGAACGATCGCCTCTCACAGGTCGTGGACCCGCTGGGCCGCGCGAGGGTCTATGCGTACGACCCTGCCGGCAGCCTCGCGTCGATGACCGACCGCACGGGCAACATGACGAGTTACCAGTACGACGCTCTGGGCCGTCTCCTCCGCGCGATCGATCCCGCCGGGGGGGCCAACACCTACTCCTACGACGCGAACAGTCGCGAGGTCGCAGCGCAGGATCCGCTCGGGCACTCGACAAGCTTCGGGTACGACATGCTGGACCGGATGATCCACATGACCGATCCGGTGGGGACGGGGATCGATTACACGTACGACGCCATGGGGCGGCTTCTCACGGCGACCGCGCCTCTCGGGCACATGGAGCGATTTGGCTACGACCCTCGGGGGCTTCTCACTTCGTTCTTCGACGTGACTTCCGAGACGGATTTCGCACGCACGCCGCTCGGTGAGGTGTCGCAGCTCACGGACCCGAACCGGAACGTCTGGCCGCGCTCCTACGATCCGCAGGGACGCCTGACCGGCTCGGCTGACCCGCTCGCGCGCGGGAGGAGCTACGCCTATGACTCCCGGAGCCGCCCGATTCGGATCCAAAGGCCCGACGGGAGCATCCGGCAAGTTGTCTACGACCCCGCGGGACACGTGACGGGCGAGAGTTACTCAGGCGGACCTTCGTTTGCCTACACCTATGACGACGCGAATCGGCTTCTGAGCGCGACGGGGGCGTCGTTCGCCTATGACGCGGCGGGTCGGATGACCTCCTCGAACGGGCTGACGATGACGTACGACAACGAGGGGCGGATCACGAGCGAGACCTACGCGCCCGGGAAAGTGGTGAGCTACAGCTACAACAGCCGAGGGCTTCTCACGGGCGTGACGGACTGGATCGGCGGAGCGACGTCGTTCACCTACGATGCGGCTCAGCGGCTCACCGGGATCATGCGCCCGAACGGGACGACCGCGACCTACGGGTACGACTCCGCGGACCGGCTCATCCTGTCGGTCGAGCTGCCACCGAACCCGAATGATCCGCCCCTCGCCTCGATCGCGATCACGCGCGACGCGCTGGGCCGGCCGACGAGCATCGACCGCCGCCAGCCGCTCATGCCCGGAGCCACTTCGCCCGCGACGACGAGCTTCACCTACGACGCCGCCTCCCAGATCAACGGGTTCTCCTGGGATCCCCTGGGCCGGCTCGTGAGCGACGGCACGCGCTCCTTCCAGTGGGACGGGGCCTCGAGGCTCATGCACTACGTGGCGGGGGCGGACAGCCCGAGCTTCAGCTACGACGCCTTCGGGCGCATGCTCACGCGCACGCTCGGCTCCACGACCGAGCAGTACGTCTGGAACTACGCGGACGGCAGGCCCAAGCTTCAAGGCCTAGACGATCGCCTTATGTTTGCGCTCGGTAGGCCCACGCTCGACGCGGTCTATCAGGGCGCCACACCGCTCCGTTACTACATCCACACGCCTTCGGGGCTCTTGCTCCATAGCGTCGATGCCGCGACCGGCGCGCGGCTCTTTTACCACTACGACGAGTCTGGGAACACGATATTCCTGACGAACACCTCGAGCTCGATTCAGACCGAGTACGCGTACACGCCGTTCGGGGGCGTGACGGCGCTGGGGCAGACGGGAACGAATCCCTTCACCTTCGGCGCCGCGGCGGGCGCGGTCCAGGTGGGGACGAGCGGGCTCTTCTCGCGCTACGGCTCCACGATCTTCGACGCGGTGACGAAGCGCGTGATCTCGGGGATCTCGACACAGTCCGGGCCCATTAAGGCAGCCCGGAGCATAGGGCGCAGCGCCGACAACACCGACCAGCCCTGCCCGCCGCAGTTTACCCAGACCTATAGCTTCGCCTGGTCGATCGCGCGCGCGATCGATGGGGTCTCGGTGGGCGGCGTGCACAGCGTCGAGGGCATCGAGTCCACGGATGGTCGCAGGTCGGGCGGCGTGCCCACCCTAGATTGCATCGAGTCCACGGATGGTCAAGGGGCCTTCCGTCAACGGGCTTACATGGAGGTAATGTGGTCCGATCTCTACAGATCGAACCCCGGGCCAACCGTTTTCAGCGCCGACGATGACGCCGCGATCTGCCCGACGAGATTTGCCCAGAACTATAGCTTCGCTTGGTCGATCGCCGGCAAGCCTTCGGCCAGCGTGAACCCCGGGCCGATCAACTCGCCGGGCTCGTGGGTGACCAAAGACCCCGGGCCGCCGAACGAACCGGTGATCCGCAGCTCCAGGACCGACGTCGCGATCCACGACCGGGCGAACGCGACCCAGGGAATTATCGGCCAGAACCAGACCGGCGACTGGTTCGTGGGCTGCTCGATCACCCAGACCGCCGAGGGCCGCCATGGCGCCGGCCAGATCACCGAGGACCGCTCGATCACCCAGACCGGCGACTGGTTCGTGGGCCGCTCGCACGGCGACCATATCGGCGACTTGTTCGTGGGCTACGGGCCGGGGGGGATAACCCCGATCACCGGCGACTGGGACGGTCTATAGACACCTAGGGACAAAGGGCGATAATTGCTTTGGGACCGTGCCCTAAGGAGACGCAGCCGTGAGGATGCAATTGTCCATGAGGAGCATCGAGAGAGCCGTCACGCGGGCGGTGCTCGCCGCGGTATTCGCGCTTGCAGCCGCAGGCACATCCGCCGCCGAGAGCTACCAACACGACCCCATCGGCCGTCTGACCGATGTCGCCTACGCGAACGGCGGCTCGCTCCACTACACCTACGACGCGAACGGGAACATCCTTTCCGTCGTCACGTCGCTCGCGACCGCGGTCGAGGGCGCAGGCCCGCCGCTCGAGTTCGCGCTGGGGCCCACGACACCCAACCCGGGCTCGGGCGCACGGAGCATCACGTTTTCCACTCCTGCGCGCGGGCACGTGACGCTGCGCGTCTTTGACGTATCGGGGCGCGAGGTAGCCACGCTCTACGACCGGGTATTGGATGCGGGTCACCACAACGCGCAGTTCTCCACCGATCGATGGGGAAACGGGGTCTACTTCTACCGGCTCCAGATGGGCGGCCGCGTTCGCGCCGGCCGGTTGGTGGTCCTCAGGTAGGGCACCTCGCACCAGGAGTCTCTCTCCTAGTACAAGTTTGAAGAGTGTTACGTTCGGGGAGCCAGATTACTGAAACTCGAACTTTTAGGTTCGCGGCCGAGATAGGGGCCCCGGTGCGGGATCGCGCCGGGGCCTTTGCGTATGTGGCGACATGTGCGTCATTCGAGGCCTTCTGAGACAGCGGGCCGGTCGCGAGTCCCAGGCCTGGTACGGGGGGCTGGCCAGGGGAAAACTTGCGCCGTGTGGGCCGTCGGACACAATTCGGCTCTCTTGATCTCTGGCTCTCTGGTTGGGGCGCGCGAATGAGGTCTTTCCGCTTGCATCCCACCCGTCCGGGAGCACACTGGACCAAGCCGTTCAGTAACCCTTCCATCCAGGCAGGAAACGCCCCCGGAAAGGTTTGGTGAGCCATGAGAACCCCCTCGGTGCTCCGGCTGTTCGCCGTTTCGTGCGCAGCTCTCGCCGTCAGTATCTTCATGATTCGCCCGTCCTGGGCCGCTAATACCGCTCCCACTTTGAATCAGCCCGCGAACATGACGGTGGCCGAAGGGGTCACGGCGGATCAGGTGTTGAACGCCACAGATCCCGACGGGAACCCGCTCACGTTCTCCAAGGTCGTGGGCCCCACGTTCATGACGGTCACGACGACGACCCCGGGAACGGGGACGGCGACGGGTAACATCCACCTGGCGCCTGGGTTCTCGGATTTCGGGACGGCTGCTGCCACGGTCTCGGCGAGTGATGGCATTGCCAGCGATACGAAGTCCTTCACAATCACTATCGGCCAGTGCCATTTTGCGCCCGTCTGGCAGCCTGCGAACATGACGGTGAACGAAGGGGCCACGGCGAATCAGGTGTTGAACGCCACGGACGCGTGCGGGAATGCGATGATATTCTCGAAGGTCTCTGGGCCGACGTTCATGACGGTGACGACGACCAGCGCTGGCACGGGAACCGCGACGGGTAACATTCACCTGGCGCCTACATTCTCGGACGCTGGAACCTACGTGGCGGCGGTCAGCGTCAGCGATGGCTCGTTGAGTGATTCCAAGTCATTCACGATCACGGTGAACAACGTGAACCAGGCGCCGGTGCTGGCTCAGATCCCGAACGCGACGGTGAACGAAGGCGCGACGGCAAGCATTCAGATTGCGGCGACGGATGAGGACGGCGACGCGCTGACATTCTCGAAGGTATCGGGCCCGACGTACGCGACGGTAACGACGACGACACCTGGGACGGGAACGGCTACGGGGAATGTTGCCCTGGCGCCTGGGTTCTCGGATTCAGGGACGGCGACGGTATCGGTGTCCGCAAGCGACGGATCGCTCAGCGACGGCAAGAGCTTCACGGTCACGGTAGTCAACGTGAACCGTGCGCCGACGCTGAACCAACCCGCGAACATGTCGGTGGCGCAGGGCACGACGTCCGACCAGACCATCATCGGGTCCGATCCGGATGGAGACGCTCTGACGTTCGCCAAGGTGTCCGGGCCGACCTTCATGACGGTATCAACGACCAACGCGACGACGGGGAACATCCACCTGGCGGCCGCAGCATTGGAGCCGCTTGGCACGTCTTCCGCGACGGTTAGCGCCAGCGATGGTTCGCTGAGCGATTCCAAGAGCTTCACGATCACGGTCACACCGACGAATCACGCGCCGGTGCTGGCACAGCCCGCGAACATGACGGTGAACGAAGGAGCCACGGCGGATCAGATCCTGAACGCCACGGATTCCGACGGAAACCCGCTCGCGTTCAGCCTGGCATCCGGACCGGCCTACGCCACGGTCAGCACGACCTCGGCTGGAACCGGAACGGCGACCGGCAATCTCCACCTGGCGCCCGGCTTCACGGACGCTGGAACCGCGTCGGCTTCGGTCAGGGTGAGCGACGGTTCGCTCACGGACAGCAAGTCGCTCACGATCACGGTGAACAACGTGAACCGCGCGCCGGTGCTTGCGCAGCCCGCGGACATGACGGTGAACGAAGGCGCGACGGCCGATCAGGTGCTTACGGCGACTGATCCGGACGGCGACGCTCTGACGTTCGCCAAGGTCTCGGGTCCGACGTTCGAAACCGTCACGGGGAGCAACGTGCACCTGGCGCCCGGATTCTCGGATGCCGGGACGTACGCCTCGACGGTCAGCGTCAGCGATGGATTGGCGAGCGACAGCAAGTCGTTCGCGATCACCGTGAACAACACCGATCGTGCGCCGGTTGTCGCCGCGATCGCGAATCAGACAGTGGCCGAGGCTGCTACGGCTGATGTGGCGGTAAGCGCGACGGACGCGGACGGCGACGTGATCACGTTGTCGGCCACGCTCCCCACGTTTGCCACGCTGACGTCGACGCCCGCGGCCGGCACAGTGACCGGAAACATCCACATGGCGCCTGCGTTCGGCGCCGCTGGAACGTATTCGGCTTCGGTGACCGGATCTTCGGGGTCGCCCGTACTGGCGGACACGAAGAGCTTCACGATTACGGTTACCGCAGGCGCGAATCGCGCACCGGTACTGGTTCAGCCAAGCAACATGACCGTGGATGAGGGTATGACGGCGGATCAGGTGCTGACGGCATCGGATGCGGACGGCAACGCCCTCACGTTCACGAAGGCCACGGGGCCGTTGTTCCTGACGGTCACGACGGTCTCACCGGGAACGGGAACGGCTACGGGGAATGCTCACCTGGCGCCCGGATTCTCGGACGCGGGCGCGTACTCGGCGGTGGTCCGCGTGACGGATACCGCAGGCGCATTCGACCAGAAGTCGTTCAGCATCACGGTCAACAACGTCAACCGCGCTCCGATCGCGAACGCGGGCGGTCCTTACACCGGTGTCGCCGGTATCGCGATCAGCTTCAACGGCTCCGGATCTTCCGATCCGGATGGTGACACCTTGGCGTACGCGTGGGACTTCAACGCTGCGGACGGAATTACGGTGGAGGCCACCGGTCCGACACCCTCGCATACGTACGCGGTCGCAGGGACGTACACGGTGACACTGACCGTGACGGACAGCGGCTCGCCGGCTCTGAGCAACACGGCGACGACCACCGCTACGATCACCAACACGCTGCCTGCCAGTGTCTTCACGGTCGGCGGCAATGGAACGATCAAGCTCGCGGCGGGCAAGCCGACCAGTTGCTTCCAGATCGAGCCGATTGGCGGTGCCTACGTCAACACGGACGTGATCCTGACTTCGATCACGGCCAGTTACGGAACAAGGACGATCGCGGTCGATCCGACCAAGGTGATCATCGACGGGGACAAGAACAGCAACGGCATTGCGGAGATCACGGCCTGCTTCTCCAAGGCCAACCTTCGCTTGCTGTTCGCGGGCTTGCCGTCGGGGCACAACACGGTGGCGGTGACCATCACGGGCCGCCTCGTCAGCGGCGCCACCTTCAGCGGTGTTGTCACGATCGACGTTGTCAGCAACGGGTTGTTCGTTGTCGCAGCGTCTTCGGTTTCACCGAACCCGCTCAATCCTGTGTCGAAGCTCTACTTCGCGACGTCGAAGCCCGGCAGCGTGAGAGTGGATATGTTCGATCTGCAGGGCCGTCTGGTCAGAACCATTCAGGGTTCGACCTACATGGCGGCGGGTAGCCACGAGATGTTGATCGACGGCCGCGGCCAGAGCGGTGAGAAGCTGGCCTCCGGCGTCTACTTCGTCCGTGGAGAGACGGCGGATGGGACCTTCAAGAACACGATCACGATCTTGAAGTAGTCCTTCCGTAGAAAAGCAGCACGCAGTGAGGCCTCCGGGGCCGCGGTGGAAACGCCGCGGCCCCGAGCCTTTTCCGGCTCTCGCATGTGCTACATTCGGGTCGTGTCCCTCTACAAGCGCTACGGGAAGCGCGCTCTGGATCTCTCTCTGGGCTCGATCGCATTCGTGGCCGCGGCTCCGGTGATCGCGCTGGCCGCGCTGGCCATCAAGCTCGACTCGGCGGGCCCCGTGTTCCACCGCGCGGTTCGCGTGGGACGCGGCGGGCGCAAGTTCACGTTCCTCAAGCTGCGCTCGATGCAAGTCGGCGCCGAGGAGCTTCGGGGGCTCCTCCTCCATCTGAATCAGGCCCAGGGTCCCGCCTTCAAGCTCCACAGCGATCCGCGCGTGACGCGCGTGGGGCGCTGGCTGCGGAAGCTGAGCCTCGACGAGCTGCCCCAGCTGGTCCACGTGCTGCAGGGAACCATGAGCCTGGTCGGCCCGCGCCCTCCGTTTCCCGAGGAGGTGGAGCGCTACGAGCCCTGGATGCTGCGCCGCCTGTCCGTGACGCCCGGGCTCACCTGCCTCTGGCAGGTCCGGGGCCGGAGCGATCTGGGATTCGAAGAGTGGATGAGACTCGATCTCGAGTACGTCGATCGCCAGTCGTTCCGTCTGGACCTGGCGATCCTCGCCCTCACGCTGCCGGCGGTGCTATCCGCCCGGGGAGCTTATTGACGACGGTCGAGCGCCGGCTCAAGAGGCGGCGCCGGGTCCGCCCGGCGCATGGATCCCGCCTCTTGGACGTTGCCGCGCCTCGGGGCGTGTGGTACCCGTAGGTCCATGCGCATCCACGCGGTGATCCTGGCAGGCGGACGCGGCGAGCGCTTCTGGCCGCTCTCCCGGCGGTCGAGGCCGAAGCAGTTCCTTCCTCTTCTCGGCGACCGGTCCATGCTCGAGCACACCCTCGACCGCATTCGGGGTCTGGTCGCGCCGGCGGACACGTGGATCGTCACGGCGCGCGACCTCAAGAGGGAGGCGGAGTCCCTCGCCTCCGGGATTCCGCCGGCGCAGGTGATCGGCGAGCCGGTCGGAAGGAACACCGCGCCCGCGATCGGGCTCGCGGCCTGGTGGATCCAGGACGCGCCGTCGGACACGGTGATCGTGGTGCTGCCGTCCGATCATCGCGTGGAGCCTCCGTCCGGATTCCGCGACGAGCTGAAGCGCGCGGCCCAGGTCTCCCTCGAGCGGCAGGCCATCGTCACCTTCGGAATTCCTCCGACGCGCCCTGAGACCGGATACGGATACATCGAGTCCGGCGATGCAATCGAGCCCGGCTCGCCGTTTCACCGCGTGGCGGCGTTCCGCGAGAAACCAGATTCCAGGACCGCCTCGGACTATCTGGCCGGCGGCCGCCATCTCTGGAACGCGGGGATGTTCGTGTTCCCACCGCGCCTCATGCTCGAGGAGATCCAGACGCACGAGCCGAGGCTCTCGGATCTCCTCGCGCGCGTTCCGCGGCGCGGCGACCTGAGCGCCACCGCGGCCCTGGAGGGGTACTACCGGGACGCTCCTTCCGTCTCCATCGACTACGCCGTCATGGAGCGTTCCACGCGCGCGCTGGTCGCGCGGGCCGGCTTCTCGTGGGACGACCTGGGTTCGTGGGAGGCGCTTAAGACCGGCGAGTCCCGCGACCCTGCGGGGAACGCGTCGCGCGGGCCGGTGCTCGTGCATGACTGCAAGAACGTGATCGCGTTCGCGGAAGGAGGCCTCGTCGCGGGTGTCGGCGTCGAGGACTTAGTCATCGTTCACACGCGGGACGTGACGCTGGTCTGCCGGCGGGACCGGGCGCAGGAGGTCCGCGCGATCGTCGAGCAGCTCAAGTCGCGGAAGGATCTGGATGGATACCTCTAGGACCCCGGGGGAACGTCTGACCGGGACGACCCGGGTTCTCTTGGGTCTGGCGCTCCTCCTCGCGGGCGGGGCCGCGGCCGAGGGATGCGCGCGATACCCGTCGGAACGGCCCCGGACGGCAGCCGTGGGCGGAAACGCCCAGAGGCCGCCCTCGGCAGACCCCGGCGAGGAGATCACGCCCGAAGAGCTGGGGACCATTCCGGAGCCCGTTCCGCCTCAATCCAGCGGAGCCGGCCATGCGCCCCGATCTTCCCCTCGAGCGCCGCAGGCGGCTCCGGAGGGGGCCTCAGGGGGGAGCGGGAAGGATTCCCGGGCGGGCGGCGCCCTGTGGAGGGTCCAGGTCTTCGCCACCGAGGACCGCGACCTTGCCGCCCGCACGGCATCTGAAGCTTCAATCCTGCTAGGCGCGAAAGCTCACGTGGCCCACGAGACATCCCACTACAAGGTGAGGCTGGGCGATTACCGGTCCGAGGCCGAAGCGGGCGCGCTCCGGGACCTTGCCGTCCGGTCGGGCTACCCCGGCGCTTTCAGGATCCGGTGCAAGCCCGATACAACTCTCAACAATGATTGAGTTTAGGCCGACAATGGTTAGGAACGCCCGATTGACCGGGACCAGCCTGCTGAATAGAATGGAGAGCTAATGCCTGAGTTGCGCAAGGATCCCGTTGTCGGCCGCTGGGTGATCATCTCGACCGAGCGGGGACGCCGGCCCTCCGATTTCAACGGAACGACTCCTCCCGCGGCGACCCCCAAGAACTGCCCCTTCTGCGTCGGGAACGAGGACAAGACCCCCGCCGAGATCCTCGCCTACCGCGAGGAGGGGACGGCTCCGAATACTCCTGGCTGGACGACCCGCGTGGTGCCGAACAAATTTCCCGCGCTCCAGATCGAAGGGGGTCTGGACCGCCGGGGCGAGGGTGTGTACGACAAGATGAACGGGATCGGCGCCCACGAAGTCATCATCGAGACGACCGACCACACGAAGGAGCTGAGCGAGCTGCCCGAGGAGCAGATCGAGAACATTCTCTGGGCGTTCCGGGACCGTGTCGTGGACCTCAAGAACGACAATCGATTTCGTTACATCCTCATCTTCAAGAACCATGGCGAGAGCGCCGGCGCGTCTCTCGAGCACAGCCACACCCAGCTCATCGCCACGCCGATCATTCCCAAGGTGGTGACGGAGGAGCTGGATGGAGCGCTCCAGCACTACCGCCTGAAGGAGCGTTGCGTGTTCTGCGACATGATCGAGCAGGAGCTTCGCGAGGGGAAGCGGATCGTCTCGGAGAACGAGCACTTCGTATCGTTCGCGCCCTTCGCGCCACGGTTCCCCTTCGAGACCTGGATTCTGCCGCGGAGCCACGTCTCGGCGTTCGAGGATTCCGGGAAGAGCGAGATCAAGTCTCTGGCGCACACGCTCAAGGACACGCTCGGACGGATCAACAAGGCCCTGAACCGGCCGCACTACAATTTCATCCTGCACAGCGCGCCCTGCCGCGACACCCACCTCGACTACTACCACTGGCACATCGAGATCATGCCCAAGCTGACGAAGGTGGCCGGGTTCGAGTGGGGGACCGGGTTCTACATCAATCCCACCGCTCCGGAAGAGGCGGCCCAGTACCTGCGCGAGATCGAGCTCCCGGCATGACCCAGCGCTTCCGCGTGGCGATGATGAGCGCCGAGGCGGTCCCCTACGCGAAGGTGGGCGGACTCGCCGACGTCGTCGGGGCGCTCTCGAAATCCATCGCCGACCTGGGGTGCTCGGTCGCGGTCTTCCTGCCCCGCTACTCCGGGCTGGCGATTCCCGAGGGCGCGTCCCTGGAGCTGGTCTCGAAGATCGACGTTCCCGTTCGCGGCGAGGACACGCCCGCGCTCGTGTACGCGCTCCGCGGCCCCGAGCAGAGCCCGCACCTGGCCGTGTACTTCATCGCCAACGAGCGCTACTTCGATCGCCCGGGAATCTACGACGATCCGGCCACCGGGGAGGCCTATGCGGACAATGCCGAGCGCTTCGCGTTCTACGCCCGCGCGTCGCTCGACGCGATGCGGGCGCTCGCGTTCGCGCCGGAGGTGATCCACGCCAACGACCACCAGGCCGCGCTGGTACCGGCCTTCCTCAAGACGCTCTATGCCGAGGACCCGTTCTTCCAGATGACGGCATCCATCCTCTCCATCCACAACATGGGATATCAGGGAGTGTACGACGCGGACTCCATGGCTATCGCCGGGTTTCCGCCCCGCTACTTCTATCCGCTCTCGCCGTTCGAATTCTGGGGCAAGATGAATTTCCTGAAAGCGGGGATTCATTTCGCGGACGTGATCACGACGGTGAGCGAGCGCTACGCCGAGGAGATCCAATCCGGGGAAGAGTTCGGCTTCGGGCTCCAGGGGGTCCTGAACGCGAGGCACGAGGACTTAGTCGGGATCCTGAACGGAATCGACGTCCGGGTCTGGAACCCGCGCACGGACCGGATCCTGGCGGCTCGATACGACGCGGAGAGTCTGGAGGCGAAGGCCGTGTGCAAGGCGGCGCTCCTTACGGAAGCCGGGCTCACCAACGATCCCGACCGCCCGCTGATCGGGATCATCTCGAGGCTCGCGGAGCAGAAGGGATTCGATCTGATCGAGGCGGCGTCGGAGCGGCTTTTCTCGCTTCCCGCGCGATGGGTCCTGCTGGGAAGCGGATCCCGGCGATACGAGGATCTCTTCCAGGACCTCCAGAAGCGCTATCCGGACCGCCTTCACTTCGCCAAGGGCTTCAACGATCCGCTCGCGCACCGGATCGAGGCCGGCAGCGATTTCTTCCTCATGCCCTCGCGTTACG
This sequence comes from Candidatus Eiseniibacteriota bacterium, assembly GCA_043779525.1. Classification (GTDB taxonomy): domain Bacteria; phylum Eisenbacteria; class RBG-16-71-46; order SZUA-252; family SZUA-252; genus WS-7. Next base: position 23,048 of record JAYWED010000004.1, read on the forward strand.
AGCCATGCGGGCTGAACCAGATGATGAGCATGCGCTACGGCACGGTGCCGATCGTGCGGTGGACCGGTGGCCTCGCGGACACCGTCGAGCCGTACTCGCCGGGATCCGAGGGGGGGACCGGGATCGTGTTCGCGCCCTATACGCCGGAGGCCCTGCTCGGGGCGGTCGAGACCGCGGTCAAGTTGTACGCCGGAGATCCGCGCGCGCTCCTTCGCGTGCGCCGGAGCGGCATGGCGCGCGATTTCTCCTGGGAGGCGTCGGCCCGCAAATACCTACAGCTCTATCGTCAGGCGAACGCGTCGCGGCGCATGGGGACCGGATACCACAAATGGCTCGAAACCGTGCAGGAAACGGGCCCGGCCTGACCCACCCGGCTTGACGCGATTCCACGCGGGGGTTAGAATTCCCCCTCCACACGAGACAATTCACCTCGAGAGCGGAAGTAGCTCAGCCCGGTAGAGCTCCACCTTGCCAAGGTGGCTGTCGCGGGTTCAAATCCCGTCTTCCGCTCCATTTTTACCCCCGGCCCCAGATTTTACCTATGAAAGATTGCCCTGCGCCCGCGTCCGTGATAGTAATTCCCCTCGGTGCCGACGACTCTGGATCGGCTTGGACGCTCACGAAAGGAGAGGTGCATGCCCGCGAAGAAGACCGCGAAGAAGAAGACGGCCACGAAGCGTGGCCCCAGCGCAGCGTTCATGAAGCCGATGCAGCCTTCGGATATGCTCTCGGAGGTCATCGGGTCCAAGGCAATCCCCAGGACCGAGGTCACGAAGAAGCTCTGGGCCTACATCAAGAAGAACAAGCTCCAGGACAAGACCAAGAGAACGATGATCAACGCGGACGACAAGCTGCGCGCCGTCTTCGGTGGGAAGCGCCAAGTGAGCATGTTCGAGATGACGAAGCTCGTCTCGAAGCATCTCAAGTAATCTCGAAGCCGCCTCGAAATACGTTCATCGAGACACCCCGTCGCCACCACGCGATGGGGTGTCGCGCTCTATGGCGCGGATGAAGACCAAGACATCTCCCGTTTCCTTCCAGGAAGCCGTGCTCCTAGGCCTGCTCGCGCTCGTGCCGGTCGTCTTCTCGCGCGCGACTCAGGAGTGCTTCGAGATTCCACAGAGCGCGGTTCTGGCCACCGGCGCCCTGCTGCTCCTCTGGCGGGCGCTCGCCTCGGAGCTGACGACGGCGGTTCGTTCCGGCCCGGCGCGATATCCGGGCGCCGCGGGGGCGCGCCTCGCGCACTGGGCGGGGCGCGACCCTCTCGGCGTCGCGGTGCTCGTGTTCCTCGCGTCGGCCGCGGCCTCCACGCTGGCCTCGCCGAATCCGGCGCAGAGCCTCCACGGCGCGTCCGACAGCACGGCGGGGCTCGTCGCCGCGTTCTCCACCGCTGCCGTCTATTTCGCCGCGCGCGCCGTGTCGCGCGGCAATCCGGCGACGCTCGCGCGTTGCGCGACGGCCGCGGGCATCGCGAGCGCCGTGGCCGCCGCCTACGCCCTGATCCAGCTCGTGGGCCTCGATCCGCTCGTATGGGGCCGCACGGCGACCTACGAGGGGGACGTCCGGATCTTCGGGACGCTCGGCCATCCGAACATGCTCGGCGCCTATCTCGCCATGACGATGCCGCTCACGGTCTGGCTGGCCACGCGCTCGAAGGGGGCGGGCGGGCGAATCGGGTGGTCCCTGGTCGCGACAGCGTCAATCGTCGTCATTGCCGCCACGCTCTCCCGCGGCGCGTGGATCGGCCTTCTGGCGGGCGCTCTGGCGTGGCTGGCCCTGGGCCTCGTCGCGAGGGGCCGCCCCGGCGCCGCCTCCCGCTCCGCGGGGGGGCGATCCTCCTCTCGGGTCCCTGCCGCCGTCGGGGTCTCGCTCCTGGCGGTCGCCGCGGCCGCGCTCTTCTTCGCGCGCACCCCGATGGGCCCCCACCTGGCGGAGCGCGTTCGGCAGGTCGCCAGCTTGAGCGCGCCCACGACCCAGTCGAGGCTCCAGATCTGGCGCGCCGGCATGCGCATGGCAGGCGATCATCCCTGGCTGGGCGTCGGGCTCGATGAGTTCGGCACAGCGTTTCCGCGCTACCGGACGGCCGAATACTGGAGGATCGAGCTGGGGGGCACCCCCAAGAAGGCGCATAACGAGGCGATCGAGATCCTCGCCACGCAAGGCGTCTTCGGCGGCGCGGCGGCCCTTCTGGTGCTCGTCTTCGTCATCCTCGCCATATGGAGGGGTGTGACCCGTTCCGAGAGCGCGGCGCGCTCAGGGGCGATCGCCGCGACCGCGTCGCTCGTCGCGTTCGGGGTCCAGGACCTGGCGAGCTTCACGGTCGTGGCGCTCGGAAGCCTCTCCGCCGCGACCGCGGGCTGGCTCGCGTCCTCCGGGGCGTCCGAACGCCGGGAGGGCGGCGCCCGGACCAGGCGGTCCGGAACGCCCGCGTGGGCGGCGGTCCTTGCCGTAGTACCCGTCGCCGCTCTGTTCATTCTCCTGGTCGCTCTGCCGGTCCGGGCCCAGATCGAGGAGAAGATCGCCATCCGGGCCCCCGACGGTAGTCCGGCCCGCGCGGCCGCGCTCGAGCGCGCCGCCCGCCTGGCCCCGTGGGATTCCCGCTACGAGAGCCTTCTCGGCACCTCGCTCCTTGCCCAGGCGGAACGGGAGCCGGCCGGCGGCCGGGACCTGCTCCTGCGCGCGGCCCTTGCCGAACGCTCCGCAATCGCGGTAGAACCGGAGAACGGCTATTACTATTCCAACCTCGGGCGCGTCCTGGTCGCGCGGGCGCTTCTCCACCCGCCGGACGCGACCGCGGCGGAGGCGGCGCGTGCCTTCGCGCAAGGAATGGCGCGGGATTCCACCAACGCGGAGATCATGGACCAGGCTTCGAATGCGATGATCGGGATCGGGCAGATCGAAGAGGCGCGCGCGGTCGCGCGGCGCGCTGCGGCGATCTATCCGGAGCTGGCGCAACCCATGGCGGTCTTTGGATACATCGCCATCCTGGATCGCCGCTGGGCCGACGCCGCCGATACGCTCGAGCTGGCGGTCAAGCGCCAGTGGTGGGGAGAAGATCGCGCGCGCGCGACGACCTGGAGCAATCTGTCCGCCACGTACCTCTCGCTGAACCGGAACGAGGACGCGCTACGCGCTGCGGAGGAGGCCCTCGGGCTCGAGCCGTCCGACGCGGACGCCCGGGTCAACCGGGATTTGGCCCTCGAGCGTCTGGGGAGGAAGGCGCCGTGATCCACGGAAAGCGCATCGCGGTGGTGCTCCCCGCGTACAACGCGGCCAAGACGCTCAAGCGGACCTACGAGGAGCTGCCCCACGAGATCGTGGATCATGTCATCCTGGTCGACGACGCGAGCCAGGACGAGACCACGTCCCTCGCCCGCCAGCTCGGGATCACGACCTACGCGCACCCTCGCAATCTGGGATACGGGGGGAACCAGAAGACCTGCTACCGCGAGGCGCTCCGCGCCGGGGCCGACGTCGTGATCATGGTGCATCCCGACTATCAGTACACGCCGGCGCTGGTGACCGCGATGGCCTCCATGGTCGCGAAGGGGATCTACGACACGGTCCTCGGGTCTCGCATGCTGGGAACGAGCGCGCTCAAGGGCGGCATGCCTCGCTACAAGTACGTCGCGAACCGGATCCTGACCTTGATCGAGAACGTGACGCTCCAGCGAAAGCTCTCCGAGTACCACACGGGCTACCGCGCCTTCAGCAAGAGAGTTCTCGAGACGCTGCCGCTCGAGGAGAATTCCAACGACTTCGTGTTCGACAACGAGATGCTGGCCCAGATCGTGGCGTTTGGTTTCATGATCGGCGAGGTGAGCTGTCCCACGCGCTACTTCGGCGAGGCCTCCAGCATCTCGTTTCCGCGCGCGGTGCGCTACGGACTGGGCGTGCTCCTGGTCTGCGCCAAGTATCGTCTCCACCGGTGGGGTCTTCGCAGATACCGAATCTTCGAGCCCGGGGGACGGAGGCTCGCCGCGACCCCCGCGGCCGTCCCAACGTCCGTTGCGACGGGCTCTCCGCGCGCGGACCGTTGAGCGCGGACGCGCTGATCGAGGTCGCCGCGTGCACCTGCGGCTCGCGCGACATCGCGCCGGCGGCACGGGGATTCCGCCTCGGGGGAACGCCGTTCGGACTGCGGCGGTGCCGCGGTTGCGGACGGATGCTTCTCGATCCGCGTCCGAGCGCGGGCGCGATCCCGGACGCCTACAGCGAGGAGTACTACGGCGCCGGCACGAGGAAGTTCGTGCCCGCGATCGAGGGGGTCGTGGACCGGTTCCGCGACGGCCGCGCCCGCCACGCAGTGCGGCTCCTCGCCTCGGGAGGCGCTTCCGCCGGGCGCGTGCTCGATATCGGATGCGGCAGCGGCCAGTTCCTGGCGAGGCTCGCGCGGATGGGGTACGAGTGCCACGGCACCGAGCTTTCCCCCGAAACGGGGGAGCGCGCCTCGAAGCTTCCGGAACTCAAGCTTCGGTTCGGTGAGCTCACGCCCCAAAGCTACCCGGATCATTCCTTCGATCTCATCTCCATCTGGCACGTCCTGGAGCATCTGCCCGATCCGGATTCGGCGCTCCGCTTCTGCCGGGGCTGGCTCCGGGACGGCGGAGCGCTCCTGATTGCGGTGCCCAACATCGACTCCTGGCAGGCGCGGCTCTTCGGGGGGTCGTGGTTTCACGTGGATCCGCCGCGCCATCTCCACCACTTCACCCGGCGCTCGCTCACGGCCGCGCTTGAGAAGGCGGGGTTTCGGGTCGAACGGATGCGCACGCTCTCCTGGGAGCAGAACCTCTACGGAATCGTACAGAGCGCCTTGAACGCGATGGGATTTCCGCGCGATGAGTTTTACGAGGTCCTGAAGGGAAACCGGCCCATCACGGCCTCCTGGCGTCTTCCGCTCGAGGCCGTCATCATCGCGGCGCTCGCTCCCGCGGCGATCCTCGTCGCGGCCCTGGAGGCCGCGTTCGGAGCCGGCGGGACGCTGGAGTGTGTCGCGCGGCCCGCGGGGCCAAAGACGCGGTGACAGAATCCTCCGCCGAGCGGAGGAGGCTCCTCCTCTCGAGCGCTGTGGTCTTCACCCTCGCGTGCGCGGTGTTCGGCCCCACGGCGCGCTATTCCTTTCTCAACTGGGATGACACCGTCTACGTCCTCGATAATCCCTGGATCCGGGCCCTCACCTGGTCGAACGTGAGATGGATCTTCGCCCACCCCTATTTTCAGAATTATCTCCCGCTCCACATTCTGTCCTACATGGTGGATCACGCGCTCTGGGGCCTCGAGGCAGGCGGCTATCACCTGAGCTCGGTCCTGCTCCACGGCGCAAACAGCCTTCTCTGCCTCGCGGTCGTGCGGCGGATGAGCGGGAGTACGACCGTAGCTCTCGTCGCGGCGCTCCTCTTCGCGGTGCATCCGTGCCACGTCGAAGCGGTGGCGTGGATCTCGAGCCGCAAGGAGGTTCTGTCGACGACGTTCATGCTCCTCTCCCTCTTCTTCTACCTCCGGGCGCGGGCGCGACGGACGCACCGTCCGGTCCCATACGCCGCCTCGGTGGCGTTCTTTCTCATGGCGATGCTCTCGAAGGTCAGCGTCGTCGTGCTCCCGGCGTTTCTGCTCCTCCTCGACGTGGCGCCTCCGTCCGGTGGGGACCGGTCCCGGCTGTCGCTTCTCCGGGCGATCGCGAGCAAGATCCCGTACGGCGTCGTGGGCGCGGTCCTGATCCTCGTGAACTCATGGGGCCAGCCCACGGCCCAGGCGGCCTATGCGCACGAACCGCTCCGCTATCTGATGGTCAAGGGGCACGCGGTCTGGAACTACATCGTTCTCCTGCTCGGATTCGGCGGAAGCCCGGACTACGATCTGCCACGGTTCGGAGGAGGCTTCGCCGAGACGGTCTTTCAGCTCGCGGGCCTGGCCGCGCTGCCCGTGGCGGCGTATCTGCTCTTTCGATGGAAGCGCCGCCTCGAGTTTCTCGGCGTCTGCTGGGCATTCCTCATGCTTCTTCCCGCGGTCGCCTTCCCGCTCGTGACCTACATGGCGGACCGCTATCTTTACGCGCCTTCCATCGGCTTCTGCTGGGCGGGCGCCGCCGCCATCGTGAGTCTGGCCGCTCCGCGGCGCGCGAAGGAGAGCGGGGTCCGGGGCCCGGCGCCGCGACAATGGAAGACGCTCGCCGGGTGGGGCCTTGCGATCGTCGTGGCGGCGGGATTCGCGATCCGGACGCTTCAATACTCGAATGTGTGGCGAAGTTCCGAGGCACTCTGGACCTACGCCATGACGAAGAGCAGCGATTACCGCGTGTTCAACAACCTGGCTCAGGTGCGGTCGCAGCAGAAGCGGTGGGACGAAGCCGAGGCCCTGCTCCGCCGGGGGACCGCGGTCGAGAACGTCACGTCATACCAGAGCCTGGGCATCCTCTATTACACCCTCGGGAAATTCGACCAGGCCCTTCGCGAGACCGACCGCGCCATCGAGATCGCCGCGAAGAAGAGGCGCGACCCGGCCCTCGCGGCGGACCTCCACTTCAATCGCGGCGCGATCCTCTGGTCACAGGGAAAATCCGCGGCGGCGGCCGGCGAATGGCGGACGGCGCTGATGGAGAACCCGAAGCACGCGCAGGCCAGGGAATGGCTGGGGATCGCGACGGGCGCCACGGGAGCATCTCCGGCGCCGGTTCCTCCCAAGCGCTAGACACGCCGCCGGCTCTGCGTCACATGGAGGGCGTCGCCTTGGCCGTCGCCGGGCGCGGACCCCGGAGGAGAACGAGAGGTTCCGTATCGGCCGGCACGCCATGCCACCGCCTCTCGATCGCGGGGGCGAGCAATTCCAGGAATCGAAGGGGCAGGGCGCTCGTGAAGGTGTACTGGCCCGCGCGATAGCCGCACACCGACGCGGTGACCACACCGAAGTAGCGGTCCCCGATGAAGAAGGTGAATGCCGCGGTCCGGCTGGTCACGCGCGAGGAGATGAGCCTCCCGCCGCGTCCGAAGGTGTCGAAGCGGTTATCGCCGGTTCCGGTCTTTCCTCCCATGGCGATCGGCCTGCCGCCCTCGTCCCGGAAGAGGTCCTTGAGCCGGTGCGCTGTTCCCGCGTCGCTCTCGACGACCCCGGTCAGAACCCCGCGCGCCGTGCGTGCGATCACCGGCGAGAGGAGCGGGTTCCCCACGGCGGGCTGGGCTTCCAGGGCCGTGTGGTACGGGGTGCCCGCCGCGAATACGAGGCGGTTGATCGTCTGGGTCGGCAGGCTCTCGCCGTCGTTCACGATGGTTCCCATCAGCTCCGCCAGGGCCGCAGGACGGTCGGCCGAGCTGCCGATGGCGGTGGAGTAAGAGGGCACCAGGTGCTGGAAGGGGAACCCGAGGCGGCGCCAGTAGGGCGTCATTCTCGCGAACGCGTCACGCTCGAACAGGGTCCTGAGCCTCAAGTCCTGAGCCCGCCGGTTCCGTGTCCGGAAGAGCCACTCCGAGGCCAGCCTGCGGGCTTCCACGCTTTTCTGCATCAAATCGTCGCGTGTGAGTCCGGGATTCTGAGCCAGAGCGCCGATGGTCCAGATCTCGAGCGGATGCTTGCCGAGGAGATAGGCGTAGTCCTCCAGCCCCAACCAGGGGCCCGCGTACATCTTCATCAGGCGGTCCGCGCCCAACGTCGAATCGCCCTCCGCGTGCTGCGCGAGCCAGGCGCCCATGGAGTCGGCCGTCGTGGCCGGGTGCCACGCGAGATACAGGATTGCGAGATGCCGGCGCGAGCGTCCCCTCGTCCCGAGGAGGCGCACCAGGGACGAGTCCAGCGTCAGGCCATGATATTCGCGGTAGGCCCTGCTGAGCGTGGAGCGGGACTCCTCGTCCACGATCTCGGTCAGCATGGATTTCCGGCGGACCGAGTCCGCGCCCGAGAGCACGCGGTCCACATCGTAGGGCAAGCGCGCTTCGTGGTACCGGACCAGATCCCGCATCAAACGCACGAAGACCAGGTTGGTGGAATGAGCCATGGCGGCGCGGATCGTCATTCTTCTCCCATTGTCCCGATCGTCGAAGTTCACGTAGGCGTGGAGACCCCCGCCCGTGAAGAAGGCTTCGGCCGGGCTCGCCGAATACGGGCGCTCGACCGCGCGCGTGAGAAGACTCTCGGCGGACATCCCGGGATTTTCCCTCATCGTCTCGCAGGCCCAGCGCGTCAGGGGGTCGCGAGCCCCGCGCTCGTAGCTCGCGAGCGCCGATGCGTCGAGGTCCGAGATCTCCTTGTGGAGCGTTTCCATGACCTCCAGATAGTGGACGAGCGTGCGCAGCTTCGCGGTGCTTCCCAGCGACATCTTCATGCCCTCGTTCACGTCGAATGGCCCGCGCATGTTGTCGGCATGCACGCGGACCGCATTCTGTCCCGGCTCGCGCTCACACAGGAGCACGCTGTAGATGACCCGCCTGGGATCCCCCTGAGGGAGCAGATGCTCGCCCCTGAGCCCATGGGCCGCGACGTACGAGGAGTCGCCGAACCGCGCCATCAGACTCTCGGCCTCGCGCTGCAATCCCGCGTCCAGCGTCGACTCCACGTTCAGGTGAAGGCGGTTCAGGTCGTAGAGGCCCGGCATCGCGAGCACTTTCTCGAGATCGATCCGGATGCGGTTGGTCGCCTTGCTCGTCGACGGGATCCTGGCGTAGCCGCGCGTGCTCCCGGGCGGGCGCGTCACGAACGCGAGGCGGGTCTCACGGACGCGCTGGGCGAAATCGGCATCGTAGATGCCCTCCTTCGCGAGGAGGCCGGCATAGGCATCCGCGCGCCGCTCGAGCGCTTTGCGATCTTCCCGTAGATAGCGGCTCGGGGCGCGGACAGCGCACAGGAGCGCCAGGACGTGCTTCATGGCGCGCGCGCGCGCCGCCGGGGTCTTGCCCGAGCGGATCTCGCTCATGACGTGCGCGGGATCCATTCCGAACCAGACCGAGAGGCCCTGATTCAGGCCGAAGATCTCGCCGTGCCCCCGCGTCGCTCCGAGCGGCACGCTGTTCAGATAGTCGACAAGGATGTGGTGGCGCTCTTCGCGCGTGTCCGGACCCTCCTGGTAGATGCGAAGGCTGGCCGTCAGCACCTGGCGGAGCTTGTCCACGGGCGACCCGGTGCGACCCTCCTCGGAGTGCCGGTACTTCTCCACCTGAACGGCGAGGGTGCTCCCGCCCTCGACCCGCACGGGCAGCCCCATCCGGTGCGCGGAGTAGACCAGCATCGCCTTGCCCCAGCGCCCCCAGTCGATAGCCGGGTTGCTCCAGCGGCTCGTGCTGTTGCCCAGCTCCCGGTTCTCGATGAAGAGCAGGGAGCGCGCGACGATGGGGGGGATCTCCTGGTATGTGGCGAAGCCGTTCGTGCGGTCGGAGGCCTCGAAGAGATCGCTCCCGTCGGCGCCTTCGATGGCGAGGCCCGCCACGGCCGGCTCACGGTACGGCGGCGAGATCCCGAATCGGGCCGCCATTGCGAGCGCGGGGGAGAACCGGGCCTGCTCCGCTACCCGAAAACCCTGCCCCTCGAGCGCCCGCGTGAATTCGGGGATCCGGGTATACCCGCGCCGGACGTCAGTGGGACCTCCCCTGGGGAACACGACGCCGTCCGTCGGGCCGGACTGGATGTAGAAGGTCATGCCCTTGGCCCAATGCGAGAAGAGGTGCGATTCCAGGATGCCGGTGGAGGTCTCCCAGTGGAGCGTGAAGAGAAGCATGCCGAGTCCGAACACGGCCAGCGTCCAACGGGGGAGGGTGCGGATCTGATGTCTCGACTCCCAGGCTTCTACCCAGGCAATGCGCAGCCATGAAGCGCGTGGGCTGTCCCACGTGACCCGCTTGATCTTACGATTCATTGTCTCTCTTACACTCGATTGCACCCGAAAGTGCGATCGAAAGGGCTGGTGGTAGAGTTTCTGGAGTCACGTTCACGGCTTTGGACCCGGGAGTCGCCATCTGGAATCGGTTGTCAGTAGCCAAGTTATCTAGATCTCGCGGGCGTCTCTTCCGACTGCTCGCGCTCCTTGTAACGCCCGTCGATACGGACTAGATTGCAAGGTCTGAGCCCAATCTCCTCGAAGGCGGACAAACGGATCGTCCGCCGGGGAACCTCCGAGAGGAATCAACCGCACCATGGAGCGGCGATTCCCGCGAAATCTCGGCTCGCTGGAGCCGATGTCGCAGTTCGTAGCCGACTACGTCGGGTCCAGGGGATTCGACCCGGAGCATTCGTACACGGTGGATCTCCTGGTCGAAGAGCTGTTCACGAACATGCTGCGACATGGCAAGGGCGGTGGTCCGGAGGTGAGCGTTCGCCTGGAGGGAGAGCGCGAGGAGGTGATCCTGACCCTCCGCGATTTCAACGTCGAGTCCTTCGATCCCACGACGGCTCCTGTTCCTCACTCCGATGGCTCGGGGGGCGGACTCGGTCTCGGACTAATCCGGCGTATCTCCGACACCATCCACTACGAGTACAGGGAACGGAGCGCGATCATCACCCTTACCAAGAGGTTCCCGCGCTGATGTTCGAAATCCATGAAGAGGGCGACGGAGTCGTCAAGCTCTCCGGGCGGCTCGACGCCGCCCAGGCGGACAAGGCAAAGGCCGCGCTGGACGCCCTGCGGGGCTCGGCCACCCTCGATCTCACCGACCTGGACTATGTTTCCAGCGCGGGTCTTGGAGTGCTCGTCCTGACCTACAAGAGGCTCCGGGATTCGGGGCATACCTTCCGTCTCACAAACCTGAAACCGCGGATCCGTTCGGTCTTCGTCTATGCCGGTCTCGACAAGGTGCTCCAGCTTGAATAGCCCCCGGCCTGGAAAAGGGCGCCCCGACGGCCTCTGATGGGCCCTTCCCGCCAACTTTCCGCGGCCTCCCCTGTAGTTGGTAGCGAGGACGGCGAAGAGGCCCTGCTGGACCGGTGCCTCGCAGGCGATAGGGGGGCCTTCGGGCAGTTGATCGACCGCTACCAGCGGGTTCTCTTCAACGTCTCCCTTCGGATGGTGGGCAATCGGGAGGACGCGCAGGACATCACGCAGACCGCCTTTCTCAAGGCGTACGAGAACCTGGGCACGTTCGATCGGAGGCACAAGTTTTTCAGCTGGGTGTACCGGATCATGATCAACGAATCGCTCAACCATCTGAGCAAGACGAGGCGGACGGAACCCTTGGATGAATCACTTCAATCCGGGGCTCGCGGACCCGACGAGGAATGCTCCCAGAATCGCCTGCGGGAAACGATTCAGGCGGCCTTGCTGGACCTTTCGCCCGATTACCGGCAGGTGATCGTGCTGAGGCACTTCGCGCAGCTCTCCTATGAGGAGATGAGCGAAGCGCTCGATGTGCCCGAAAAAACCGTGAAGTCCCGCCTCCACACGGCGCGGCAGCTTCTCGGCGGAATCTTCTCCAGACACGGGATCGCGCTCACATGAACGACAGCGACCGAGAGCTTCGACGGCTCATGAACGACCAGTTCGATGGAACCGCGACATCCGAGGAATCGGAGCGCCTGAACCGGGCGTTGGAATCGCGCGACGATGTGAGGCTGGAATACAAGAAGCTGGGCGGAGTGTTCGCCGTGTTGAGCCGGATCGAGATGGAGGAGCCTCCGGAATCGCTCAAGGAGGGGGTTCTGAGGTCGATCCGCGCCCAGAGGTCACACGCCCCGGCCAGGACGGGCCGGCTCCGCTCGCTCGCGGAGTTGCTCTATCGAGGCGCCGCCATCCGATATGCCTATTCGTTTGCCGCCGGTGCTGCGGCCGCGGTGCTGGTTCTGGCGCTCCTGAGCGGGAACGTCCTGACGCGGCCAGGAACCGATTCGAGGCCTTTCACCGGGACCATGGCCCCGCTCGCCATAGGTGGCTCGTACCACCATATCAGTCAGCGGGACTTGGTCTTGCGCGATGGCCGTATCTCGGCCGAGGCCCTTTCCGACAGGGATGGCTTCCTGGTCAGGATTTCGGCGAGCGCGCCCCAGGGCACCGACCTGGACGTGGCGTTCGATCCGGCCGACTGGAGCCCGGTGGGGGTGAGGCAGGAGGCGGCGGGGAACGAGGTAATGCTTGGCACGGGCCGGCTTTCGGTTAGGATCCAGCGCTCAGGCCAAAGCCAGTACCTCCTCTATCTGGCGCGGAAGGGACCTGCCGGGTCCCCGTTCCGAATCTCCATCCACTCCCCGGATGGGTACGTTCAGGGTGAGCTCGAGACCCGGGCTCTCCGGTCCGGCAGCTAGGAGGTCGGAAAACCGCGGGCAATCTCACCAACCTTTATCTACACCGGCTGTACTTGTGACAGAGCGGATGGCGACGACGTAGAGTTCGCCGAATCACCTGGGATCGTCAGGTGTCAAAGGAGGGTGCAATGAAACGACCGGGAATCATCGTAGGGTTGGTCGGGGCCGCGATCGTGGGGCTCGGAATCGCGCACTACATGGGGATCATTCCTCCGAAATCAGGGCTCGAGGGAACGATCGGCGCGGCGAAGCGGTACCAGGCGACCCAGATCACGGACAAGGATGTGGTGCTCGCGGACCCGCAAGTACAGGCGTTGCTGCAGAGCGACCTCTTCCACAAGGTGATCGCGACGCCCGAGTTCAGGAAGGCATCGCAGAGCCAGGAGTTCTGGCAGCTCCTCGCCACCGCTGACTTCCAGAGAATGGTGACGGTGCCGGACGCGGATGCCCAGCGCCAGAACACGCTGCCGGTCCCTGTGGCCGGTCGCCAGAACACGCTGCCGGTCCCTGTGGCTGGTCGCCAGAACACGCTGCCGGTCCCTGTGGCTGGTCGCCAGAACACGCTGCCGGTCCCTGTGGCCGGACGCCAGTTCGCGCTACCGAATCCCATTAGCATGAAGAACTTCGCCAAGTCACATCCGGAGTTCAGCAAGCTCATCCAGACCCGCGACTTCCTGAATCTGGTTCAGAACAGAAGCTTCCTCCAGCTCGTCACCAGCGATCAGTTCCAGAAGCTCGCGAGTAGGCCGGACGCACAGAAGGTCGTGAGCGAGGCTTCCGGAGAGTAACGTCGATCCGATCACCACGAACGTCGGGAGACCCCGGGGAGGACCCGGGGTCTCCTTGTCGTTTCTCGGATTGAGACCTCGATGAAAATACGCGCCCTGGCTCGCGCGGCCGCAATGGCCGCAATCCTCTTTCTCATCCCGATCACCTGCCGCGCCCAGCTCGCGACACTGGAAACCCGCGACCTGCGCCTCATCTACGACCAGGGGACGCTCTCCTTCCTGGCTCCGTACGCCGCCCGCTGTTTCGAGAATTCGATGCGGTTCCACGAGCGGTTGTTCCACTACACGTCGTCCGAGAGGGTGAACGTCATCCTCGACGACTTCTCCGACTTCGGAAACGCGGGCGTGTGGGTCAATCCCAGGAACAGCATGGTGGTGCACATCGCGCCGCAAAATTTCGCGTACGAGACCGGCCCCTCCAACGAGCGGATCAGCTTCACCATGAACCACGAGGTCGTCCACGTGGTCGCGCTGGACCAGTCCGCCGGAGTCGACAAGTTCTTCCGCGGCCTGTTCCATGGGAAGGTTCGTGAAACCAGCGAGCACCCCGAAACCATTCTCTACGAATACCTGTGCGTGCCGCGCCGCTCGGCCCCGCGCTGGTACCACGAGGGGATCGCCGTATTTCTGGAAACGTGGATGGCGGGGGGAATCGGACGCGCTCAGGGGCCCTATGACGAGATGGTATTCCGCTCGATGGTCCGGGACGGGAGCCGGTTCTACGATCCGCTCGGACTCGAGTCGGAGGGGACCAAGGTAGATTTCCAGATTGGGGCGAACTCCTATCTCTACGGAACACGGTTCCTGAGCTATCTCGCGTACCGGTATTCGCCGGAGAGCCTGATCCGGTGGGTCTCGCGCCCGCCGGGAAGCAAGGCGGACTTCGCGTCTCAGTTCCACAAGGTCTATGGGTTGCCCCTGGATGAAGCATGGGGAGACTGGATTCGTTGGGAGCACGCGTTCCAGCAGGCCAACCTGGATTCCATCCGTCTCCATCCAACCACCCCGTACCGCGACCTCTCGTCCCGCGCCTTAGGCTCGGTTTCGCGCGCTGCGTTCGATTCCACGTCGCGCACGATCTACGCCGGCGTCGATTATCCGGGCGAGGTCGCCTCCATCGCGGCCATTTCGCTCGACGGGGGCCCGGTTCGCCGGATCCGCGACGTGAAGGGTCCGGCAATCTATTTCGTCTGTTCGTTGGCCTATGACCCCGATACGAAAACCCTGTTCTACACTACCGACAACGACGACTGGCGCGACCTCTGCTCGCTCGATCCGGCAACCGGGCGATCCCGCATTCTCATCAAGGACGCGCGCATCGGGGACCTCGTCTTCAGCCGCCGCGACCGCTCCCTCTGGGGCGTGCGGCATTTCAACGGAATCTCGACTCTGGTCCGGATGCCCTATCCCTACAATGATTGGAACCAGGTGTACTCGTGGCCCTTCGGATACGACATGTACGATATCGATATTTCACCCGATGGGCGGCTCCTCGCCGGCTCCCTCGCCGAGATCAGCGGACGCCAGTCGCTGCGGACCTGGAGCACCGAGACGTTGCTCCAGGGAGACAGCACGTCCACCACCCTGTACGATTTCGGGGCCTCGGTCCCCGCGAGCTTCGCGTTCAGTCCGGACGGTGCGAGTCTCTATGGGAGTTCCTACTACACCGGCGTATCGAACATCTTCCGATGGAGCTTCGCAGGGGACTCGATGAGCGTGGTGACGAACGGTGAGACGGGCTTCTTCAGGCCTCTGCCCGTCTCGAGCGACTCGCTCGTCGTGTTCCGCTACACGGGGAAGGGGTTTGTTCCATCGGTCATCGATCCGAAGCCGGTCTCCGACGTTAGCGCGATCACCTTCCTCGGCGAGGAAATCTCCGAGAAGCATCCGGTCGTGAAGAGCTGGATGGCTCCGTCGCCGGCCCTCGTGAACATCGATTCCTTGACGCAGTACAACGGCCCCTACCATGCCTTCAAGGAGACGGACTTAGCCTCGATCTATCCGATGGTCGAGGGATACAAGGACGTGGCCGCGTACGGCCTGCGCGCCGACTTCTCGGACCCGGCCGGTGTGGGCTCGATCGATCTCTCCGCGAGCTATTCTCCCTCCCGGGAGCTGCGCGGAGACGAGCGCGTGCATCTCGCGGCGACCTACCTCCACACGGAGTGGACGTTCCAGGGAAAATGGAACGGCGCGAGCTTCTACGATCTCGTCGGACCCACCAAGGTGAGCCGAAAGGGTTACTCGGCGGGCGTCACGTTCAAGCATCGCCTCTTCATCGATCCGCCGCGGACGTACGAGCTGACCATGGCGCTGACAGGCTACCGTGGGCTCGAGGTCCTTCCTCAGGCGCAAAACGTGGAGACCGCAACGGGCTTCGACGAGCTCGTGACCTGGAACGGCCAGCTTCAGTTCCGGGACATCCAGGCCTCGCTGGGCGCGGTGGATGCCGAAAAGGGATATAAGTGGCAGCTCAACGCGATCACGCACATGGTCCGGTACCATCAGGGCGGAAACACAGCCTGGCGGGGATTCCCGCTCGGGTACGCGACGTTCGACGTCGGCTCGCCGCTTCCCATCCGCTATTCCTCGTTGTGGCTCCGGTCCTCCGCCGGATACTCACCCGGCGATCCCGGCGATCCGTTCGCCAACTTCTACTTCGGCGGCTTCGGGAACAACTGGGTGGATTACCAGGACTCCAGACGCTACCGGGTGTACGAATCATTTCCGGGGGTCGAGCTGGACGAGATCGCGGGCACCAACTTCGCAAAGACCCTGCTCGACTGGAATCTCCCGCCGATCCGATTTCGAAGCCTCGGCACGCCCGCCTTCTATGGCACGTGGGTGCGCACGTCCCTCTTCGGTGGGGGCATTGTTACCAACATGGACCGCGCAGCCGACCGCGTGACGGCGGGCACGTTCGGCATACAGTCGGACTTGCGGCTTACCCTTCTGGTCCAGCAGCCGCTCACGCTTTCCTGGGGCTACGCGCGCGCCTTCGGCAGGAGCCGGCGCGCCAGCGACGAGTGGATGGTCTCGCTCAAGATCCTGTGACAAGCTCCTCGTGAGCATCCCGACGCTCCTTCTCGGAATTGTTCCGGTCTTCCTCTTTCTCGCCTCGCTGATCCTCATGGATAGCTACAAGCTCGTGTCGCGCGCCTCGGTGACGAGCGCGCTCGCGGCGGGAGGCGCGGCGGCCGGGATTTGCTTCGTCGTGAACCGGTTTCTCCTCCGCTCGCATCTCGACGATGCCGTCCTGCATGGATACGTGGCGCCGGCGATCGAGGAGATCGTGAAGGCCGCCTACCTGGTCTTCCTGATTCGTTCGTCCCGCGTCGGATTCATGGTGGACGCGGGGATCCTGGGCTTCGCGGTCGGAACCGGCTTCGCGGTCGTCGAAAATCTCTATTTCGCCGGCGCGACGGGCGACACAGGGGTGGGACTCTGGATCGTTCGCGGACTGGGCACGGCGGTGATGCATGGATCCGGGACCGCGATCGTCGGGATCGTCGCGAAATCCCTGACCGACAGCCGCCGCTCCCGATCGCTCGTTCTCTTTCTGCCTGGGCTCGCGCTCGCGTCGACGGCGCACGCGCTCTACAACCACGTCCTCTTGAATCCTCTGGTCTCCACGGCGCTCGTCCTCATCACGATGCCGCTCCTCGTCAAGGCCGTGTTCGACCGAAGCGACAAGGCCACGCGTGACTGGCTGGGTATGGGCCTGGACACCGACGTGGAGATGCTCGAGATGATCGAGACCGGCCGGATCGAGACCACGCCGGTCGGCGCGTATCTGTCATCTCTGAACCGGTTCCCGAGCCTCGTCGTGGCCGACATGCTGTGTTTGCTCCGCATTCACCTAGAGCTGTCGCTTCGCGCCAAGGGAGTCCTGATCGCCCGAGCCGCGGGCATCGATATCCCCGCGGACGAGGGCGTGCGCGCGAATTTCCAGGAGATGCGGTATCTCGAGAAGTCGATCGGAAGGACGGGAAGGATCGCGATGCTCCCACTCTTGCGCACGCGAAGCCGGGATCTGTGGCAACTCCACGTGTTCGATAAGTGACCCGGCCGGAAGCGGGCAGAATGCGGATCGGCGCGTGGGATTTTGAGTGCGTTGCCGAACCCGTCAAAACGCCGCGGATCCGGTCTGTCCGTCTAACGCATTGGGACCAGGACGCTTGGGGCCATGAAGCCCTCCCTGCTTCCGCGCATGGATCTTGCTTTTACCCGGCCAGGCAGGGCGGGGACAGTCGGGGTACGCAGACAAGGCCATGCCCGCAACCGGGAGCAAACTCATGCGAAAGAAAATTCTCATCGTGGAAGATGACGAAGACGTCGCCTTGGGCCTCACCGTGAGGTTCGCCGGGTCGGGATTCGAGGTGCGCTCCGTGACGAATGCGCCCGAGGGTCTCAAGGCCATCGATCTCTTCGAGCCCAATCTCGTGCTCCTGGACCTCCTGGTTCCGGGCGGCGGAGGATTCTCGGTGCTGAAGGCGCTCCGACAGGCGCCGCACACGGGAAACGTTCCGGTCATCGTGATGACCGGTCTGGATGACCGGGAATACAAGGACAAGATCCGAGCGCTTGGAGTGAATGCCTTTCTGGATAAGCCCTGCGATCCGGAGCGGCTCATCGCGATGACACGGGAACTGCTGGAGGCAAAACCGAGAATCGAAGAGAAGATTCTCGTCAAGACTCGCGCCCGTCGCGGCCGTCGCGGCGCCAGGGAGTCCGTGGAAGGCTGAACGGCTCGGTCCGAACGTCTCGGCCCCGGGGAGAAATCCCCGGGGCTTTTTTCATGGCCGCACGCGCGCGCGCTCCAGACAGGGGGAGCGAAACCATTCGCCACCGGAACAGCGCATATTATGGTACCGCTTCCTGAGAGCCTGTAGCCCGACGTGAATCCCGTGGGGGATCTGTGGAGCGAGCCGAGTCCGGGTCCGATAAGCCGCTCCTCGTGTACGACGGGACGTGCGGGTTCTGCAAGCGGTGGATCGCGCGATGGGAGCGAATCATCGGCGATCGCGCGGCCTACGCTCCCTCGCAGGACGTGGGCTCCCGTTTCCCCGGGATCCCGGCCTCCTCGTTCGCCGAGGCCGTCTATCTCATCGAGCCGGGCGGGAGAACCTCGCGCGGCGCCGAGGCGATTTTTCGCGCGCTTGC
>JAYWED010000005.1:0-2324 GCA_043779525.1 Candidatus Eiseniibacteriota bacterium
CGGATGTCAAATGGACCACGTGCAGCGTAAGTCTGTCCATGGGCCGCTCGAGAATACCCGAATTCTCCAGGCTGGAAACGCCGGCACGCGCGGCACGACAGTTGCGTTCCCATGGGACCGAGAGGAGCTACGAATCCCATGACCACCCAGAAAAACAAGCTCAAGACGCGAACGGGGAGCGTGGACGCCGTAGCGGTCCACTCGCCCATCGAGCCCGTGAACCCGGAGATCGAGCGTGAGTTCCTCGAAGCCGGCCGGCTGCGCGAGTCGGGTGGGCGGCAGATCGCCGAGAAGCTGGTCCAGCACCATTCGAAGTCGCCCAAGCTGAGCGGGGGCGACGTCGACGCGGCGTGGGACCAGGCGGATGCCGGCGAAGAGTGCGCCGGGGGCTCGACACCCACGCCGGATCAGGATGTCGTCGAGGAGATCGGCGAGGCGATGGGATTGACCTTCGAGGACAACGAGCCGGTCGATACTCCAGGCAAGCTCGCGCGCCGCGACCGGAAGCGCTGGGAGCTGCAACCCGAATCCTCCGAGGATTTCAAGGAGCGACAATCGTGATCCATCGCAAGCTCTTGATCGCGGCGATCCTGCTCTGCGTAGGCTCGACCGCCTCCATGGCCGGGATGTACGTCGGAGCGGCGTACGGACAGGCGACCACGGAGAAGAACGTATCCAACGTGAACTTCGACGAGAGCTCTCTGGGCTGGAAGCTGTACGCCGGCTCTCGCTTCTTCAAGTTCTTCGGAGCGGAGGCGAGCTACATCGACTTCGGCTCTCCGGACGGTACGATCAACGGCGTGACCTGGAAGGCGGACTCGCACGGGGCCGGCGCCTTCCTCGTGGGAGCGCTGCCGATCGGAGACCACTTCGAGCTGTTTGCGAAGGCAGGCATCTTGTACGTGAGCACCGAGACCACGGTTGCGGGGGTCTTCAAGAGCGCGAGCGATACCTCCAGCGCATACGGGGGCGGCGTCATGTTCATCTTCGGCGGTCATCTGGGCGTGCGCGTCGAAGCGGAGAAGTTCGAGGTGAGCGACCTGGACAATCTCTGGATGTACTCCGCGGGGCTCGACTTCCGCTTCTGACCCGGCGAGCGCGTCAACCAGATCCGAACTTGAGCGTCCACTTCCCCGTATGATCCACGGGTTGGCAGCGGCCTGTGGTCCTGAGGGGAGGCGTTCATGCTCTTGATTCGCGATCTGGTGAAAGTGTATCCCGGTCCGGTTGCCGCGCTCCAGGGCGTCAGCCTCGACGTCCCGCCCGGGATGTTCGGCCTGCTGGGCCCCAACGGCGCGGGGAAGACGACGCTGATGCGCATCCTCGCCGGGCTGCTCGAGCCGACGTCCGGCCGGGTGCTCCTCGACGGCGAGGACGTGACCGAGACCCCCGAGCGCGTTTGGAGCCGCCTGGGGTATCTGCCGCAGGAGTTCGGCTTCTACCCGCATCTGACGGGGGAGGCGATGCTCGCGCACCTGCTCGAGCTCAAGGGAGTCCGCGGCGCGGGCGGCACCAAGGCGCTCGTGGCCGAGCTGCTGGAGCGCGTCAACCTCGGATTCGCGGCGAAGCGCAAGGTCAAGGGCTATTCGGGAGGGATGCGCCAGCGCCTCGGGCTCGCGCAAGCGATCGCGGGCAATCCGCGGTTGATCATCGTGGACGAGCCGACGGCGGGGCTCGACCCCGAGGAGCGATTCCGGTTCTACCGGCTGCTCGCGGAGCTGGCCGCCGACCGGATCGTCATTCTCTCCACGCACATCGTCGAGGACGTCTCGGTGCTTTGCTCGCGCTTCGCGGTGATTCGCGCCGGACGCGTCGTCGCGCTGACGACGCCCTCCGATGCGCGCACGCTGATCAAGGGGCGCATCTGGCAAGGGACCGTGGATGACCCGGCGCGCCTCGATGAAATCGCGCGCAATCATCGGGTGACCCAGTCGATCCTCGTCGAGGGGCGCAACCAGCTGCGCGTCTTCGAGCCGCACGGCGCTCCTCCGGAAGGCTTCACGCCCGCCGAGCCGAACCTCGAGGACGCCTACTTCGCGCTCATGCAGGGCGAAGCGTTGCCGGTGAGCGCGTCATGAGCTTGCGCCGCACCTGGCTCGTCGCGCGCAGCGACCTGGCCGCTCACATGCGCCGGCCGATGATCTGGGTCCTGCTCGCCATCCTCTTCTTCATGACGTGGGGACTGGCGAACGGGAACGTGCGCATCAGCTCCGGCGATGCATCCGTGGGCGGGACGAAATCCTGGGTCAACTCTGAGTTCGCGATCGCCATGTCGATGTCGATCGTGGTCGCCCTGATCTACACCTTCTTCGTCGCGGTCGCGG
>JAYWED010000006.1:0-112800 GCA_043779525.1 Candidatus Eiseniibacteriota bacterium
GTCGGCGTAGCCCTTCATCTCCATGCGCACCCTGTCGCGGGCGTCGAAGAACTCGTTGCTGTTGACGTCCACAATGTCCGACCACATGCGCTCTATGACGCGGTACCACGGCATCTCCAGCGTGTAGTAGACGGCGTTGCACCCGAACATCGCCGCGCTGCGTGCAAGGCTGCACAGGGAGTGCGACTTACCGCGCCCAGGAGGCGCCATAATGATGCCCAGTGCGCCGGCCCGGAGGCCACCGCCGAGCACCTGGTCGAGGGTGAAGATGCCCGTCGGCACAAGGCGCCCAGCTCCCGCGACCTGGAAGTCGTTATCGACGACGTCGAGGAAATCTTGGTTCTGCGCGAACATGAAGTGGCCGGTGTCCACCTCGGCCAGCGCCTGGCTCTCGGCCGCGGCGGTCGAGAACAGCTCAGCTACCTACTGCATCTGTCACAACTGCAACTGGGCCACGAGAGACTACTCGCGGTTCATCCAGTCGTTTCTCGGACTCGGGCCGAAGGCCGCCCGAGAGTTCATCGTAGCCGCCAAGCCGCGCGCCAACATCACGAACTTCGGCCAGGAGACGGGCGAGAAGCCGGCCATCGAGTTCTACGCGGGAGGCGAGCTCGTCTCGTGGGTAGCGCGGACTATCCAGAAGAGCGGCAAGAAGGTCATGGTGGTCGCGCGCTCTCTGGTCAAGGAGTCGCTCGGACTCAAGCACCTGCTCGATTTCATTCCCAAGGAAGTCCAGAAGGGCGTCAACGATCCGGAAACGCTGAAGCGGCTGGCGGAAGACTCGAAGCGCCTCGCGGAGGAGACCGCGGCGGCCCTGGACGTTCCGACCCACAATTCATGAACCTCGGAGTCTGAGGAGGCCGAACGATGGAGACAACCGCCGCGGACCGCACCGAAACGCTCAAGGTGGGCGATAAGGCGCCCGATTTTACGCTTACAGATCACAACGGGAACAAGGTCACGCTCTCATCCTTCCGGGGCGCCAAGATGGTTGTCCTCGTGTTCCACCCGCTCGCGTTCACGTCGGTCTGCGGCATCCAGATGCCGGGGTACAGCAAGGAGCGGCAGTCCTTCGAGGGTCTCGACACGCAGGTGCTTGGAATGAGCGTGGACTCGGTGCCGGCACACAAGGCGTGGGCCGACCACCTGGGTGGCCTGCAGTATCCGCTCCTCGCGGATTTCTGGCCGCACGGCGACGTGGCGAAGAAATACGGGATCCTCCGGGCGGAGGGCTATTCCGAGCGCGCCACGTTTGTGATCGACAAGCAGGGAATCATCCGCCACATTGAAGTGCACGAGATCGGGAAGGTTCCGGATCGGGCGAAGCTGCTCGAAATCCTGAGAAAACTGAAGTAGAGGGCGGATCCCGATGGCGCAAATGGGTTGGGCAACCCACCAAGGTCCGAAAGGACCGCGCGGGCGAAGGGCGGCGGCAAGAGCCGTCGCCCTCGCCTTGATTCCCGCGCTGGCCATCGCGACGGCGGCCGCCATCACCGCGCTCCCCGTCGCGGGCTTCGCAAAGGAGCCCCCTCGCCTCATGGGCAAGGCCGACGAGAAGGCCGCCGCGGTCGCGGCCGCTCTCGACAATGCCCTCGGCGGAATGGCCGCATGGGAGGCCGTCCCCTACGTCCGCTTCGATTTCGTCGTCGTGAAGGACGGCAAGGAAGCCGCGCGCTTTCGCCACTGGTGGGACAAGCGGCGCGGGATGGATCGCGTGGAAGGCCCGGACGACAAGGGACGCGTCGTCGCGGCGATCGTCAACCTCGCCGACCGAAAAGGGAAATCCTACACAGCCGGGTTTCCGGACCGGGACTCGACCGACATGGCCTCGCACGTGGATAACGGCTACGGGAGATGGGTGAACGACAGCTATTGGCTCATGATGCCGTTCAAGCTTCGCGACCCTGGGACGAACTTGAAATACAGCGGGATGAAGAAGGGTCCCGGTGGCGTAACGTGGGACGTCCTCGAGCTCACGTTCGACAATGGGGTCGGCCTCACGTCGGCGGATCACTACTGGCTCTACGTGAATCAGAAGACCCACCTCCTGGACAAGTGGGAATTCCTCCTCCAGGGCGACAAACCCCCCGCGAACTCCGCGACGTGGGAGGAGTGGCAGAAGTTCGGCTCGATACGCCTCTCCACGGTTCATCGGTTCCAGGGCAAGCCGGCCTTCCTCCGCTTCGAGAATGTCGCTCTGCCCATGACCATGGACGAATCCATCTTCGCGGACGCCCGCCCGAAGTACTGAAAGCCTCCCAAGAAGCGTGTTTTTTCCATCCAAACCAGCGGCCTTGAACGGCGGACCGGCAACAATTATCATGCCGCCACGGATGCCGGTCTGATCGTCTCCTAACTAGGAGCCAATTCATGGCAGGAAAACGCTCGGTCAAGCGGTCTAAGTCTAATGTAGTAAAGAAGATAAAGAAGCGCGCTCCCGCCAAGGCGAGGGCGAAGGCAGGGGCGCGTCCAAGGAGCAAGGCAGGATCGCGCGCGGCGTCGCGCTCAAAGTCCCGGCCGAAGGCGAAGGCCAAATCCAAGGCAAGGCCGGTCGCGAAGCGCCCCGTCCGTAGCGCCGTCAAGGCGCACCCCAGATCCACGGGCGCCCAGGATCGCGGTCTGGTGGTCGCGAGGGTGCCCAGCGGGGCAGGCGGTGGGATGAACGCAAAGTCCGCGAGAGTCAAAGGCAAGGTCGAGGCGAGGGGATCCGCCGAGCGCGCGCCGCAGGGAACGCTCGAGCTGGAAGAGGGTCCTCCTCCGATCGAGCTGGTGCGCGACCCATCGCTGGGGCCTGTTCTCCCCATGCCGAAGAAGCGGCGCAAGGGCAGCCAGATCAACATGCTGGATTATCCCGGGGACAGCCTGACCGTCGGTATGCAGGCGCCCGAGTTCTCGCTCCCCAGCACGCTCGGCCGTCGCCTGTCGCTGGATGAATTCCGCGGCAAGCGGGTCATTCTCTACTTCTATCCCAAGGACGACACGCCCGGGTGCACCATGGAAGCATGCGGCTTCCGTGATTCCTTCCCGCGCATCGAATCCAAGGACGCGATCGTTCTCGGGATCAGCCTCGATGACGAGCTGAGCCACGAGCGTTTCGCGCAGAAATACAACCTTCCGTTCCCGCTGCTCGCGGACAAGGACGCCGCGGTCTCGCGGCAGTACGGGACCTACAAGGAGAAGAGCCTCTACGGCAGGAGCTTCTGGGGGATCGAGCGCACCACCTTCGTCATCGATCGCGAGGGCAAGGTGGAGCACGTCTTCCGCAGGGTCAAGGTGGAGGGTCATGCCGAAGAGGTGATGGCTACGCTCGCACTCTAGTGCGGCGCACCAAGATCATCGCGACCGTCGGGCCCAGCTCCGCGGACGAGGCGGTGCTCGTGCGCATGATGCGCGCCGGCATGGACGTCGCCCGCCTCAATTTTTCCCATGGCAGTCGCGCCACGCACGCGCGCGCCATCGGCCGCATCCGGAAGGCCGCCGCGCACGTCGGTCGATCTGTCGGCCTCCTGCTCGATCTCCAGGGGCCGAAGCTGCGCGTCGGCGAGTTCCAGGGAGGCGCTGTCTTCCTCCGGCAGGGAACCCAGACCCTCGTCACGAACCGCCGCGTGAAGGGCACCGAGGATCTGATCCCGGCGGTCTATTCCGGCCTCATGCGAGACGTCAAGGTCGGCGACCGCGTGCTCCTCGATGACGGCAAGGTCGAGCTTCGCGTCGTCCGGAAAGAGAAGCGCGGCCTCCGCTGCCGGATCGTGGTCGGAGGGAGGCTTGCGGACCACAAGGGGATGAATTTCCCGGGCGTTCGCCTGAGCGCCGATTCGCTCACCGCGAAAGACCGCGGAGACCTGGCCTTCGGGCTCAGGATGGGGATCGATTTCGTCGCGCTCTCCTTCGTGCGCAGCGCCGATGACATCTTGAAATTGCGCCGGCTGATCCGCGGAGCGATGCGCCCCCCGCTCGTGATCGCCAAGATCGAGCGGCGCGAAGCGATCGAGAATCTGGAATCGATCCTGGGCGTGGCCGACGGCGTGATGGTGGCCCGCGGCGACCTCGGCGTGGAGTATCCGCCGGAGCGCGTGCCCATCTTGCAGAAGCGGATCATCCAGCGCGCGAACGTCCGCGAAGTTCTGGTCATCACCGCCACCCAGATGCTCGAGTCCATGATCTCCTCGCCCCGGCCCACCCGTGCCGAGGCTTCCGACGTGGCGAACGCGATCTTCGACGGTACCGATGCGCTGATGCTGAGCGCCGAGACCGCGGTGGGGAAGTATCCCGACCGGGCGGTCCGGATCATGGGAAGGATCGCGTCGGAGGCCGAGGAGGTGACGATCCCCATGCTCCGCCGGCGGACCTCCGACCATACGAGCGTGCTCGCCTCTCCGACCCACGCCCTGGCGCACACCGCCTATCAGGCCGCCTACGAGCTTCGCGCGAAGGCCCTCGCGGTCTTCACGCACACCGGGTACTCAGCCCGCCTGGCCAGCAAGGCGCGGCCCTCCGCCCCGATCATCGCGCTGACCCCCCTCGAGTCCACGTGCCGCAGGCTCACGCTCGCCTGGGGCGTCACGGCGGTGCGGGTTCCGCTCTGGCGCACGGCCGACCGGATGGTCGAATTGGGCATCCGCCAGCTCCTGGATCGCAGGCTGATCCGGCGGGGGGACTGGGTGGTCGCGGTGGCCGGCACCACCACTCGAGCCGGGGGGACCAACCTCCTTCGCATTTTGCAAGTCGGCCGCCGCCCGGACACCCCGGGATCCCTGAACGCGCGCCGAATCTCCCGGCGCCGCGAAACATCGAAATTGACATAGGGAAAACCCGTGCCTACACTTATCTCCAGGAGGACATCCCCGAATGGTTAATCTGACCGAAAAGGCCGCTACCGAAATCAGGGCCATCATGGAGCAAAACGGCGGCACGTACCAAGGCGTGCGCGTTTTCGTCGCCGGTGGCGGCTGTTCCGGTCTCTCGTACGGCATGGAGATTTGCGACGAGCCTGCCAGCGCCGAGGACCAGATTTTCGAGACTCTGGGCGTCAAGGTCATCGTCGACGTCGCCAGCTACGAGTATCTGAAGGGCGCGTCCATCGACTTCGACGATTCGCTCGGCGGGGCCGGCTTCAAGATCAACAATCCGAACGCCGCCAAGAGCTGCGGGTGCGGTAACTCGTTCGCGACTGCCGAGGGAGGCGAAGAGGCTGCCTCCGGTGGGGGTTGCGGATGCGGTGGCGGAGGGTGCGGCAGCCACTAGCCGTCCGCTTGCTACGAGCGACATTTCATCCGGCGTTCCCGCGAGGGGGCGCCGGATTTCGTTTTGGGGGGAGGGCGCGTGCCGGCTGAATTCTCGCGCGTGATGCGCGTCGAAGACCTCGATCCAGGGAAGGGCGCCGTGGTCGTCGTGAAGGGGATCCGGATCGCGCTCTTCAACTGCGATGGGGTCTTCTACGCGATCAAGAACACCTGTCCCCACATGGGAGGGGAGCTGGGGGAGGGATACCTCGAGGGCGACGTCGTGACCTGCCCCTGGCACGGCTGGCGGTTCAACGTGAAGACCGGCAAGAACCCCGAGGCCGACGTGGTCGGCGTGCGCACGTTCGAGGTCAGGGTGGAGGGCGGGGAGATCTCCATCGCCGTCTAGGGTCCCGACGTGTCCTGTCTGCGCCGCGCCCCTACGCGCCGGGCAGCAGATGGAGCCAGTCGCGCAGGAGGAACTGGACGCGCGAGATGAGGAGCGACACGCGGGCCATGACCGTGTAGCCGAAGCTCGCGCCGAAGGCCACCATCAGGAAGTAGACCCCGACTCTCGCGGCCACTCCCTGGACACCGCGGTGCGGGACCGAGAAGAAGAAGTAAGCCAGCACGGTGAGAAATCCCACGAACACGAGCGCCGAGTTGATGGCCGCCCATCCCGGCGGCCAGGGTTTCGCCGCGTCCGCGAGCTGGGCGAAGATCTGCGCCTGCATGTAGCCCGGGATCGCGACTCCGGAGTAGATCCCCACGTAGAAGGCGATCGACCACCGCGCCAGCCCCGCGCCCTTGTCCCACAGGCGCGCGAGCATCATGAGGCCCAACGCCAGCGGAATGAGCACCACGAGGTCGCGGTCGTGGGTGAGCGGCCTCCACACGTTCGGGATGAGCACGTTCTGCCACTGCACCGCGAGGAGGTAGCCCGCGGAGGCGCCGACGAAGAGATGCTCGGCGAATCGATAGAACGGGTTGTCCTTGTAGAGGAACGAGAAGACGCAGAGCGTGAGCAGCGCCGCGATCCAGGTTCCGATCATCGCGGCGCCCTCCCCGTATCGCCCGGCCCCGAGCGTTTGCTGATGAAGAGCGCGGCGTTCCCCACGACCACGAGCAGCACGATGATGAGGTGCACCAGGCTCTGGGCGTCCATTCCCCTCCGGGCGTCGCCGAACGTGTCGATCAGCCGCTCGTATTCGGCAGCGCCCTTCATGCCGCCGATCAACCCGAGGAGCTGCTTCGAGGAGAGGTAGGGGTAGTAGTCGGTCGCCATGACCGCCGTGCAGCCCACGACCAGAGGCGCGTGAAACCGCCCCTGCGCGAACTGGATCCAGTAGTCCGTTCCGGAGGACCCGCTCAGGTTGATCACCATCGCCATCTGCCGGTACGTATTCACGCCTCTCAGGATTGGAATCGAGTCCAGCGGCGTGCCGTAGAAATCGACCGGGTACATCCCGCGCAGGTTCTCCCCGATCCCGATCATGACGACCTGGAATCCCGACTTGTACCCGAGCCACACGAAGTCCCGGTTGCGGACCGCGCCCTCGGCCTTGGACGCCTCCCGGAGGGCCCGCTCACCCAGCCCCGTTCCGGCGGGATAGAGCGTCATCGCGATGACTTGAAGATGCTTCCGGAAGCAATGGCGCAGCACCGCGACCGACATGGGCAACAATTCCGCCATGATGTCGGGCTCGTAGTCCATCGAGACCAGGACCTTCGATCCGGGCGGGAGCGCATCGATCGCGTCGTACGCGGCCTGGACGCGGGGGCCGACGGTGATGGGCAGGTTCACGGGGAAGAGGAGCGGCAGCGTGACGCCCACCGCGACCAGGAGGAAGATGATGCGCCGGTCGATGGCCAGGAACTTCCGTACCCAGGTCATGGCTCAGGATTTCCCAAGGTAGCTCTGCTCGATTCCGAGGATGATCTTGAGCGCGGTCGAGACGGCCCCCAGGCCGACCCCGATCGCGATCGCGCGCTTGGCCGCGAGATTGGGCACGTCGAGGAGCCATTCGGTGATGCCGGGCAGGTGGTGCGAGATCACCTCGCCGATCGAGACGCGCCCGATCATCATCACCACCGCCGTGGCGAGGAGCAGCGTCGCCTCCAGGCTCCGCGCGCGGAAGGCCCGGAACGCCGCGGAGGCGATGACGAACGCCAGGAGCGCGAACATGGTGGAGGCCAGCGGGGAATTCACCGTGTTGTAGATCTGGCCCACGGGGGACTTCTCCTCGACCCCTTTCCAGATGCCGAGCCCCGTGATGACGACGAGCGAGACCAGCGTCACGAGGCTGAATCCCCAGCCGGGGGCCCGGCTCTTCACCTTGCGGGCATGGCTGTTCCAGAGTGAGAACGAGCCCAGGATCAGCGCAAACGCGTACACCACCAGCGTCCACTCGAGGAGCTTGGAATTGACCGCCTGAGCCTTGTAGTTCGGGATGAAGAAGAGCGCGGCGACAGCCATCCCGGTTAGGAAGGTGACGAGGAGCGGACCGCGCCGCATCAGGGCGTCGGCTCCGGGATCATCCGATCTTGAGCCATGTCGTCAGCGCCGTGTGCCCCGCCACCGAGAGCGCGAGGGCGAGCACGACGGCGGCCGCCGCGAGCGCCTTGGCCCAGTCCTGCGCCATGATCGTCGCAAGCTGGATCGGCTCTTTTCCCAGATAGGCGCTGGCGGCGAACAGCTCCTCGCCGAGGAGCGTGTAGTCGCACGCGCAGACGAAGAAGGGGAGCTGGGTGACCTTGTCGGTGCCGGCAATCTGGATGGCGCCCGTCGAGGCGCCGGTCTCTGCCAGGAGCAGGGACTCGGCGTAGAAGGAGCCCATGTAGATATTCGCGGCGGGGCGCTCGCGCATCATGTAGCCGTTCACGGCCGCCACGTAGGCGAACTGCTGCGCGCTCACATAGTGCACCGAGCCTGGCCGGAAGGCGTCGGGGCGGCCCGCCTTGGAATAGGCCTCGCGGACGGCTCCGTCGAGCACCGTCATCACGACCGGGTCATAGCAGGGCACGTCGAGATCGCAGCCCATCTCGGCCACGCGCTGGGCGAGGCGGTAGAGGATGGTGATCGCGGCGAACGTGCCGACCTCGCTCATGTCGCTCAGGCCCGGCACATAGAGCACGGAGCGGCCCATCTCGGTGGCGCGGCCGATGGCCTCGTCGAGCGCCTCCAGTCCCGCGATCGGCCGGACGTAGAGATTGGCTCCGGATCTCGCGCGGATGATGTTGACGACGAGAAAGGCTGTGAAGAAGAGAATGCCGATCAGGACATTCCAGCGGGCGGGATCGAACCAACGCGTGTCGAGCGCTTGGGTCACGAGGCAGCGACCGTAGCACGGGGCGCTTGGGGCGGTCAACGCGCGCAGGAGTGGGCCGCCCTTGCGCGGGTCGCCGGGGGTCCTGTATGGTCGCCGGGCGTTCGAGCCATCGGCCCACTGCAACCCTTGGAGACCCGAACCGTGAGACAGACCCCCTCGGTGCTGCTCCTCTCCCTCGCGACGCTCGCCTCACTTTTGCTTTCGTCCTGCGCCAAGGAAACGCCGGCCCCTGCCCTGATGACGCAGGCGGATCGGGTGGCTCGCGGGAAGTATCTCGTCGGAATCCTGGGATGCAACGACTGCCATACCCCGGGCTATTTCTACGGCGCTCCCGACACGACCCGGACGCTCGCGGGAAGCGAGCTCGGCTGGAAGGGCCCGTGGGGCGTGAGTTATCCACGCAACATCACTCCCGAGCCCCAGACGGGAATCGGCGCGTGGAGCGAAAGCGACATCGTGAACGCCATTCGGACCGGGAAGCGGCCCGACGGAAGGATGCTCCTGCCGCCCATGCCGTGGCCCGATCTGGCGGGGCTGACGGACGATGACGCGACGGCAATCGCGAAATATCTGAAGACGCTGACGCCTGTGCCCCACAAGATGCCGGAAATCGTCGCGCCGGGCGCCCCGGTCAAGGGCTCCTACTTCACGCTACCGCCGCCGTCGGAGTGGGACGCGCCGAAGGCGCCGCCCGCAGCAGCGCCGATGACGCAATAACGCACCACTACACGCGCCGCGGGCCAGGCAGCCCGGGTCCGACGCGAGGAAGGGAGGCCTGAAGTGACCGACGTGATGGAAGAACGGATCTCATCCATCGAGCGGACCGCGGGTTTTTCGTTCGTGATCGCCGCGGCCGTGCTGGGAACGACGATTCTCCTTCAGCCCGCCTTTCCCGATGTGAACAAGACCGGGGCCGTGCTCCAGGCGATCGCCAGCGCCCGGGGAGAGTCGTGGATGCAGATCCACGCGATCATGGCGGCCGGGTTCGTGGTCGCCGCGATCGCTTTCTGCGCGCTGGCGTTCCTGCTCCACCTGAAGGGCTCGTCCGGGTCGGCGGCGATCGTGTCCACCTGCGCGCTCCTGGGCGCCGGCGTCTGGGTCACGTTCCTCACGGCGGAGCTTTACGCCTATCGCTTCTTCGCGAACCTCTACGGCGTGGACGCCGGCGGCGCGACGATGCTCTTCGGGACGGTCTGGTTCTGGAAGCTGGGAGCGCTCTACGCGGGGGCGCTTCTCTTCTTCGGGGCGGTGATCTTCGGGGGCATCGCCGCGGTGAAGCGCGATCTGCTCCCGGTTTGGCTGGGTTGGGGAGGCGTGCTCGTGGCGATCGTGGGCGCGCTCGTCTACGTCATGGATTTCTGGAGCACCACCGCGACCGGCGCCGCTAGCCAGCCCATGCAGTGGCCCGCGATGCGCTACGGCGTGGGACTCCCGCTCCAGTTCTGGATGCTCGGCGTTGGCGTGGTGCTCTTACGCGAGTATTTCTCGCGGCCGATGGCGGCGCGCATGACACACGGGTCGCCGCGTCCGGTGGAGCACACTCCGAGGCGGGCATCCGAGGCTCCGTCCGGGCACGCGCCCCATCCGCATGCCGGCACGTCCGGTGCCGGTACGCCGGAGTCCCCGCGCCCGATGCCGCCCAGGATTCCGCACCCGGCGTTCGCGCCCGATCCCGAGCCGGGCCCGGGGCACCAGCCGCGCCCCGGCCAGGCGACAGGGACCGATCCCGGAGCGCCCAAGCGTCCGCCGCCCCCGCAGATTTTCCCGGGGTAGGGCTTGGTCCGCACACCGGGGCAGTAGCCCAGATCCTCGGTCCAACAACAAGAAGGCCCCGGAGGTGTCTCCCTCCGGGGCCTTGTGATTTCCGGTTCTCAGCCGCCTACGCGCACCCGCTCGACGCGCCGCAGTTCAGGCAGGAATAGCACGCGCCGCGGCGGACCATGATGGCGCCGCAGTCGGAGCAGGGAGGCGCGTCGGCCTGCGAGACGAACGAGCGGTCGTCCTCGAGCGCTTCCTTTCCGTGGCCGTTCCCGCCGTTGATGAGCGAGAGCTGCGAGTCCGCCACCGTCTGCACCCCGCCCGCTTCGAGCGGATCTTCCTTCGCGGCCTCGTGCGCCACGGAAGCCGGCGCATAGTCCAGGAACTTGATCCCGAGCCAGCGGAAGATGTAATCCACGATCGATTTCGCGATCGGGATGTCGGAATTCTTGGTGAAGCCGTGGGGCTCGAACCGGACGTGGCTGAATTTGTTGACGAAGAGACGGAGCGGCACGCCGTGCTGGAGCCCCAGCGAGACCGCGGTCGCGAAGGAATCCATAACCCCGGAGAGCGTGCTCCCGGCCTTCGCCATCACGATGAAGATCTCGCCGGGGGTTCCGTCCTCGTACATCCCGACCGTGAGGTAGCCGTCGTGTCCGCCGACCGAGAACTTGTGCGTGATCGACTTCCGCTCGTCCGGCAGCCTGTGACGCCTGGGCTGCGCGACCGCCACAGCGGCGCCGCGGTCCTCTTTCCCGGTCGAGAGCGGCTGGCTCCGCTTGGAGCCGTCGCGGTAGATCGCGATCGCCTTGAGCCCGGCCTTCCAGGCGGCCATGTAGGCTTCGGCGATGTCCTTGGGCGTGGCCGACTCCGGCATGTTCACGGTCTTGGAGATGGCGCCCGAGATGAAGGGCTGCACGGCCTCCATCATCCGGATATGGCCCATCGGCTGGATGGTGCGGGTCCCGTTCTTGGGCTTGAAGGCGCAATCAAAGACGGGGAGGTGCTCTTCCTTGAGCCCCGGCGCCCCCTCGATCGTCTCGTGCTCGTCCACGTACTTGACGATCCGGTCCACCGCATCCTCCCCGTAGCCGAGACGACGCAGCGCCTCGGGCACCGTGTTGTTCACGATCTTGAGCATCCCCCCGCCGGAGAGCTTCTTGTACTTCACGAGCGCGATGTCGGGCTCGATTCCGGTCGTGTCGCAATCCATCATGAAGGCGATCGTGCCCGTGGGCGCGATCACGGTGACCTGGGAGTTCCGGTAGCCGTACTCGGCGCCCAAGGTGTAGCACTCTTCCCACGTGGCGCGCACGGCGTCCATCATGGCGCGCAGATCAGGCGGCAGGTTGCGCGTGTCAATGCGCTCGACGTGCGAGCGATGCTTGGCGATCACGCGGAGCATCGGCTCGCGGTTCCTCTCGAATCCCGTGAAGGGCCCGGTCACCGCGGCGATGCGCGCGCTGGTGGCGTAGGCGTGCCCGTGCATGAGCGCCGTCAGGACCGCCGCCACCGCGCGTCCCGAATCGCTGTCGTAGGGGGTGCCCCAGGACATGAGGAGCGCGCCCAGGTTGGCGTAGCCCAGACCCAGCGGTCGGTAGTCGTGGCTGTTCTTCTCGATCGAAGGCGTCGGATAGGAGGCGTTATCGACGATGATCTCCTGCGCCAGGATCATCGTCTCGACCGCGTGCTTGTAGGAATCCACGTCGAAGGTCTTGTCGGCGTGGAGGAATTTCATGAGGTTGAGCGACGAGAGATTGCAGGCCGAGTCATCGAGGAACATGTATTCGCTGCACGGGTTGGACGCGTTGATCCGCGCCGTGTTCGGGCAGGTGTGCCAGTCGTTCACCGTCGTGTCGAACTGGATTCCCGGATCGCCGCACTGGTGCGCCGCGTCGGCGATCATGCCCATGATCTCGCGCGCCTTGTAGGTTTCGACGGTCTCGCCGGTGGTGACCGCCTTGGTCGACCACGCGGCGTTCTTCTCGAGCGCCTGCATGAAGTCGTCGCCCACGCGGACCGAGTTGTTGGAGTTCTGGAAGAAGATCGAGGCATAGGCCGGCCCGTTGAGCGAGGGGTTGTAGCCGGCGTCGATGAGCGTCCACGCCTTCTTCTCTTCCTCGGCCTTGCACTTGATGTACTCGACGATGTCGGGGTGCTCGACGTTCAGGATCACCATCTTCGCGGCGCGCCGCGTGCGGCCGCCGGACTTGATGACCCCCGCGAACGCGTCGAAGCCCTTCATGAAAGAGACCGGACCCGAGGCCGTGCCGCCGCCCTGGATGTGCTCCTTCGAGGAGCGCAGGGAGGAGAAATTGGTCCCCGTGCCCGAGCCCCACTTGAAGAGGAGACCCTCCGTCTTGGCCAGGTTCAGGATCCCCTCCATCGTGTCGGACACCGAATTGATGAAACAGGCCGAGCACTGAGGCTTCTGCTCCACGCCGCAGTTGAACCACACCGGGCTGTTGAAGGAAGCCTTCTGATGGAGAAGCAGGTAGGTCAGCTCATCGGAGAAGGACTGGACGTCCAGGTCAGAAGCGAAATAACCCTGCTTCTTTCCCCAGCCCGCGATCGTGTGCACCACGCGGCCGATGAGCTGCTTGACCGAGCGCTCCCGCTCCGGCGTTCCGATCTGGCCCCGAAAGTACTTGGACGCGACGACGTTGGTCGACATCTGCGACCAGAACCTGGGGAATTCCACGTCCCGCTGCTCGAAGACCACCTGGCCGTTCTCGTTCGAGATGACGGCCGTTCTCAGGTCCCACTCGACCTCGTCGAACGGGCTTGACCCTGCCCGGGTGAACACCCTGGGAAAGCGGAGACCGCTCTTTTTCTCTGCGCCGAACTCCGGCTTGCCCTGGACGCTCATTGCCGTACTTCCTTCCATCGTGGCCATTGCGCTCCCTGCGAGATCCCTCTCCATTGCTTACCCCTCTCCCCGATGCTGTGCCCACCCAATGCCGCTCTCGCGGCCCCTCCGGCCCGACCTCCCATGGTCGGCGGCTCCCTCAGGAACCAGCGACGCACGATAGCGTAGGGTGTGAGAAGGCGGTCAAGAAAAAACACAAGATGTTGGGGCACAGGGAGATTATACATCAATCTATTGACGTGGAAAAGAGCATGCGGATGCGGATTCCGGGGTATTTTGGCGTTCATTTCTGGGCTCGTATACATATATATTCATATGTACAGATAACTTAGTATATAACGGTAGGTAACGGAGGAATTACGGATGCGCGACGTCATGCTAATCGAGAATACGGGTCAAGCGGCCGCCCTTCTGAGCCCGCTCCGCATCGAGATTCTCAAGCGGGCCGACGAGCCGCGGACCTGTGCGGATCTGGCCCTGGCTCTGGGAAAGACCCCGCAGAAAATCCACTACCACGTGAAGGTCCTCGAGCGGGCGGGCGCCCTGGAGAAGGTCGAGGAGCGCCGGGTGCGGGCGATTCCGGAGGGGTATTACCGCGCCACCGCCCGAGCCTACTGGTTCTCGCCGAAGCTCATCGGCCGCATCGGCGGTCCTCGCCGCGCCCGCGACCAGATGAGCCTCGGGTCCCTGCTCGGGCTCGCGGAGGAGCTCCAGAGCGACGTCGGCCGCCTGGCGGAGACGGAGCGGGAGGAGGCTCCCGCGCTCGGCTTCTCGGCTCAGGTTCGGCTGGCGCGCGCCGACGATCGGACCGCGTTCCTGAGCGACATCCAGAACGCGATCCAGTCGATCGCGAAGAAGTACGGCGCCGCGGGACAGCCTCGCCTTCAGACAAAAGAGAGCGCCCCCGATACGCTGCGCCTCATCCTCGCCTGCTATCCGCGGCCCGAGGACAAGGCGGGGTAGCGCGTCGGACGCACTTCCCAGGGCCGGCGCGCCTTGATTCACCTTCGCGGCGCTCCGTATACTCGGCGCTCCGCGCGGCGCCTTACGATCTTGAGCGAGACGCAGTTTCGGACCATCGAGGAATGAGGCCATGAGCAGCAAAGCCGGACCCGCCATCGACGCGCTCCTCGACGAACGTCGCACGTATCCTCCCTCGAAGGAATTTCGGGATCGGGCGGTCGTGCGCGACGAGTCGCTTTACGCCGACGCCGCGTCCGACTACGAAGCCTTCTGGGCGAAAGTCGCGGGCGAGCTGGAGTGGTTCTCGCCCTGGAAGCGCGTCCTCGAATGGAAGGTCCCCGACGCGAAATGGTTCGTGGGCGGCAAGCTCAACGTCTCCCACAACTGCCTCGATCGCCACATCCGCGGCGCGCGCCGGAACAAGGCGGCCCTGATCTGGGTAGGCGAGCCCGGCGACCGTCGCACGCTCACGTACTGGGACCTCTACCGCGACGTGAACCGCTTCGCGAACGCGCTCCGCAATCTGGGCGTGGCGAAAGGCGACCGCGTGGCGATCTACATGCCGATGATTCCCGAGCTGCCGATCGCCATGCTCGCCTGCGTGCGGATCGGGGCGGTGCACAGCGTGGTCTTCGGCGGATTCAGCGCGGAAGCGCTTCGCGACCGGATCCAGGACGCCGAGGCCAAGGTGCTCATCGCCGCCGACGGCGGCTGGCGCCGCGGGCAGGTGGTGCCGCTGAAGCACGACGCCGACGAGGCGCTGAAGGGCACGCCCTCCATCCGTCACGTCGTGGTCGTGAAGCGCGGCGACTTCCCGATCCACATGACCGAGGGCCGGGACCACTGGTGGCACCGGCTCATGGACGACGCGCCGGATTATTGTCCGCCGGAGCCGATGGACGCCGAGGACATGCTCTACACGCTGTACACGTCGGGCACGACCGGGAAGCCCAAGGGGATCGTGCACACCACGGGCGGGTATCTGACCGGCGTGTACGCCACGACCAAATGGGTGTTCGACCTCAAGGAAGAGGATGTCTTCTGGTGCACCGCCGACATCGGCTGGGTCACCGGTCACTCCTACGTCGTGTACGGGCCGCTCGCCAACGGCGCGACGGTCGTGATGTACGAAGGCTCGCCCGACTGGCCCGACAAGGACCGCTTCTGGCGGATCTGCGAAGAGCTGGCGGTGACGGTCTTCTACACGGCGCCGACCGCGATCCGGGCGTTCATGAAGTGGGGCACGGAATGGCCGAAGAAGCGCAGGCTCACCTCGCTCCGCCTTCTCGGATCGGTCGGCGAGCCGATCAATCCCGAGGCCTGGGTCTGGTACCACGAGAACATCGGGGGCGGGAAGTGCCCGATCGTGGATACATGGTGGCAGACCGAGACCGGCATGATCCTCATCTCGCCTCTTCCGGGCGTCACCTCGTTGAAGCCCGGCTCCGCAACGAAGCCGCTTCCGGGAATCGTGGCCGACGTCGTGGACGAGAAGGGGGAGTCGGTGAAGGTGGGGGGCGGGTATCTCGTGCTCAAGCGGCCGTGGCCCGCGATGCTCCGCGGCATCTACGGCGATCCGGAGCGCTACCGCCAGCAGTACTGGTCGCGCTTTCCGGGCGTCTACTTCACCGGGGACGGAGCCAAGCGCGACGAGGACGGCTACCTCTGGCTCCTCGGGCGCGTGGACGACGTCATGAACGTGGCGGGACACAGGATCAGCACGATGGAGGTGGAGAGCGCGCTCGTGGATCATCCCTCCGTCGCCGAGGCCGCCGTGGTGGGACGGCCGCACGAGCTCAAGGGCACCGCCATCGTGGCCTTCGTCACGATCAAGGAAGGAAACGAGCCCCGGCCCGAGCTGGGGGGTGAGCTGAAGGAGCACGTGGTGAAGAAGATCGGGAGGATCGCCCGTCCCGAGGAGATCCTCTTCACCGCGGACCTTCCGAAGACCCGTTCCGGAAAGATCATGCGCCGCCTGCTGCGGGACATCGCCGA
The DNA here is from genome assembly GCA_043779525.1 of Candidatus Eiseniibacteriota bacterium. Classification (GTDB taxonomy): domain Bacteria; phylum Eisenbacteria; class RBG-16-71-46; order SZUA-252; family SZUA-252; genus WS-7. Next base: position 16,137 of record JAYWED010000006.1, read on the forward strand.
AGGAAAGGCTGTCGGCGACACCACGACGCTCGCGGACCCTGCCGTCATCTCGAGGCTCAAGCTGAAGTACGAGGAACAGGAGAGCTAGATGCGTCTTTCGCTTCGGCGTCTCGCGGTCGCGCTTGCGCTTGCGATCGCGGTTGCGTTCGGGCTCGCGGTTCTCAGCGGCTCATTCTGCGCTCCGCGCGCGGACGCGGAGACCTCGCCGTCGGATTCGGCGGAGGCTCGGGTCGATGTCGACGCGGGGAACGCGGCCTTCGTCCGCGCGTGGCAGATCGGCGACGCCGAACTCTTCGCCTCCTTCTTTGCCGAGGACGGGGCGATGCTGCGTCCGGGAGGCGGGATCACGATCGGGCGCGAGAATATCCGTTCCCGGATGCAAGGTGTTTTCCGTCGGCTGCGGATGACGTTCGGGACCATCACCATAGCGGACCTGTTCGTGATCGGCGACACCGCCTATGAGACGGGCGCCTGGAATTTCACGATCGGTCCGGTGGGGTCGACCACGGCCGAGCCGGATTCCGGACAGTACGTCGAGATCTGGAAGCGCGACCGATCGGGAAGCTGGAAGATGTGGCGCGACATCGGCGTTCCGAAAGGGACCTCGGCGCAGCCGCCGGGTTCCGCTCCGCCCGCTTCCCCCGCCGCGCCTCGGGCCGCGCCGGGAGCCGGGGGCGCGGGAGGCGCGCGGCTCAAGGCGATCCATTTCCGGATGCTCATCGATGGCAAGGGGCGCGCGATCCCCGACGCCCTCGTGATCGTCGACGGCGACCGTATCCGGTCGGTCGGTTCGTATTCAGCCGCCGAGATTCCCGCGGCGGCCGAGCGTCTGGACCTGACAAGGCTCACGGGGATCCCGGGGATGATCGACGTGCACACCCACATGACCTATTGGTGGGACCGCGCTCCGGGCAGCCGCCCCTGGCAGGAGCTCGACACCCGGGCGCCGATGCAGACGATGTTTCTTGCGCAAGAGAACGCCACGAAGACGCTCGAGACCGGCGTGACCACCGTGCGCGACCTGGGGTCGTTTCAGTACATGGACATCGCCATGCGGGACCTGATCAACCGGGGCGCCATGACCGGTCCGCGCATGTTCGTAGCAGGCTATGGCCTCTACGCCACGATGACGCCATACCAGGACGCGCCGCAGGCAGCCGCCGGCGGACTCGCCGACGGCGTGGATCAGGTCATGCGCGCGGCGCGGCAGCAGATCGCGGCGGGGGCCGACGTGATCAAGGTCTACGGATCGACGGGAAGCGCCGACGACGTGACCGGATACCAGACTTTCACCTACGAGGAGATGAAGGCCGCCGTGGACATCGCGCGGGAGCGCGGCAAGCGCGTGTCCGTCCACTCCTACGGCCCCGACGGGGCGCGCGACGCCGTGCGCGCGGGCGCGAGCTCCGTGGAGCACGCCATCGACATCGACGACGCCACGCTCCGCGAGATGGCCAAGCGCGGCATCACCTACGTTCCCACCGTCGACCACAATCGCTACTACGCGGAACATGCCGCCGAGTTCGGCTATGGGGACTCCGCGGTGGCCCACCTCAACGCCTACCGCGTGAGGAACCTCGAGACCGTGCGCCGGGCATTTCGGGCGCGCGTGCCGATCGCGATGGGATCGGACGCGGTTTTCACGATGTTCGGCGAGAACACGCGCGAGCTGGGCTGGTTCGTGAAGGCGGGCATGACGCCCTCGCAGGCGCTCGCGACTGCGACGGTGAACGCGGCGGCGCTCCTGGGCATGGGGAAGGATCTGGGCGCCGTGGCGCCGGGATACTACGCCGACCTGGTCGCGGTCGATGGAGATCCGGTTTCGGACATCGGGGCGGTGATCAACGGCGTGCGCTGGGTGATGAAGGGCGGGCAGGTCGTCGTGGATCGCACCGGCGAGCGCGAGCCCTAGAAGAGGCGGCCCCGGCTGTCCTTGTCTTACCGCGCGCCGGGTGTTGCGACTCCCGGCCTGAGTCCGAGTCGGGCCAGATACCGCTCGTCGCCAACGTCGTGAATCTTCCAGTATTCCAGCCGCGCGGAGCCGGTGAGTTCGCCTGAGTCGTTGCCCTCGGCGCCCGCACCCTTCGGGCTCTTCCACCCCCAGCGGACGACTCGATGCGGGTAGGCGGTCTCGACGAAGAAGAGGCCCTCCGAGCCGTTCGCGATCGTCACGACGTAGGCGCGAGTGTCGAACCGCCCCGCAGGCACGACGACGGTCCGTGTGGATCCGAGCCGCGCGATTCTCGCAGAGGTCCACCCGAGGGGCTGGTGCGTGAGTCTTCTCTTGAAGGCGCTCGGCAGGAAGGGAACCGTCTTGCTCTCGCCCGCGCGCAAGTAGTCGCCGTTCAGGCCGCGTAGCCGGACGAACAGCTCCTCCTCCAGCAGTCCCTCTTTCGCTCGCGGCACCGACCGGGCGCCGGACTCGTCCTCGAAGTAGCTCGAGAGCTTTTGGTCCACGAGCGCGGGTGTGGGCCGAAGCTCTTCGTAGACGTTTCCGCACCACTCGGTGCTTGAGAAGGAGACCTTCACAGGGTCGAATGTGTCGCTCCTGACGAAGAGCGAGGTCATGGTGTTGTAGTCGTAGATCCCGGTCTGAAAGTCACGCACGAGGTTCAGCTTCAGCACGTCGAAGGCGTCGGTGGGATTTCGGGCGGGGTCGTTCACCTTCACGTTCTTCGATCTGCTGAAGGGCTCGGTGACGTACACGGCGACGGCTTGGCCACGGCGCTTCTGTCCGTAGCGGGTGAGCGTGTAGCGATAGCCGTCCAGCTCGGCCTTGCCGTCATGCCAGTACGCGCCGAACGATGGATCCGGGGCGGATACGGCAGACGCAGGAGGCCCGGCCGGGAAGAGCGCGAGCGCGAGCAAGAGCCCGGCGCCGGCGGTGACACTGCGAAGTCTCACGAAGGCTCCTTTCCGGTGGGCGCGAAAAACGAGATCCCCCTCACATTCTCGTCGATCTTGAGAGGGTTGTGCATCGAAGGGAAGGCGCGCGCCCCGCAATCCAGCCGCTCGCAGAGCCGGCAGGTGATCCCGACGGGTATGACGCCGGCGGGGTTCGAGAGATCCATGCCGTCCGCGTAGACAAGCCGACGGGCCGCCTCGATGTCGCAGCCCAGCTCGATCGCGTAGAGAATCTCGGGCGCGTGGAACCCGCCGCGATGCTTCCGGATCGTGCGTCCGATCGAGAAGAAGGTGCGACCGTCGGGGAGACGCGCGATCTGCACGCGGATCACGTTCGGACGCAGGAACGCCGCATGGACGTTCCAGAGCGGGCAGAGCCCGCCAAATCGTGGAAAATGGATCCCGGTGGCGCTGAATTTCTTCGAGATGTTCCCCGCGATGTCGAGACGAACCATGTGAAAGGGCACCCCCTCCGCGCCTTTTCGCTGCAGCGACGTGAGACGGTGGCACACCTGCTCGTAGTTCACGCGAAACCGGTGCTGGAGAAGATCCAGGTCGTAGCGCTCTTCCTCCGCGGCGCGCAGGAACTCCTCGTAGGGCATCAGCACCGCCCCCGAGAAATAGTTGGCCAGCGCCATACGGCTCAAAGCCCGGGACTCGTCCGAGGTCAGCTCGGGCTCTCGTGTGATGCGCTCGATCATGCTCGAGCAGTCCAGGAGACCGATCTGGTAGGCGACTTGGAAATTCCTCGAGCCGCGTCGGAGAACCTCGGAGATTCTGAGCTCCCGGCGCGCGGGGAGGAACTGCCGCACGGCGGATCCCATCTCACCGACCTTGAGCACCTGGACGCTCACGTGGTGCTTCTTCTCCAGATAGGTCGCCATCGAGCCGAAGAGATCCTCCCCTTCGAGCTTGGCATCGGTCCATAGCCGCTTGGCCCCCGCTTCCAGCTCGGGGAAATGATTCCGATGGCGCTGGATCAGATCCGTGACCTGCTCCGAGGCCATCCCGCCACGGTCGATTCCGGTCAGGTCCTGACGGTCCAGCACTTCGGCCGCGAGCGTTGCCGCCGATCCGCGCGTCTCGATGAAGGCGTGGTGGAGGTGAAGCACGGCGCGCGCGATCTCCGGATTTCCGACCACGAACTCGCGGGTCTCGGCCTCCGAGGGCACGTTTCCCTCGAACACTGGATCTCCGAATACTTCCATGAGGACCGCGGCGAGCTTGGTGTCCTCGCCTTCTCCGAACGTTTTCAGATCCAGGTCGGTGAATTGAGCGAGGCGAATCAAGAGATTCGCGCTGATCGGACGGCGGTCGTGCTCGATCAGATTGAGATAGCTAGTAGAGATACCCAGACGCTCCGCCATGGAGGTCTGGGAGAGACCTTCGCGTACTCGCAAGGCGCGTATTCGTTTGCCCAGATGCCGGATCGATTTCATGAGAGAAGTTTACTAGATTTAGCGTTTTACATCAATCATTTACAATTTATTTTCATCTTAACTATTTATTTATCAACAGGTTATTGCATTTGCTCTGGTTAATTGTTAAGATTGTATGCATGGAAATGCGCAACGCGACGCAAGCTGGCGCCCTCAGGATTGAGACCCCGGCGGAAGCGCGCTTCGAAGAGGTTCTGACCGCCGGAGCGCTCGCCTTCCTCGAAGACCTCACGCGGAGATTCGCGCCCCAGATAAGGGACGCGCTGGAGCACAGGGCAGAACGCCTGGAGCGCCTCGCCAAAGGCGAGAAGCTGGACTTCCTGGCCGAAACCGAGTCTGTGCGCTCCAAGGACTGGAGAGTGGCCCCGGTTCCTCGCGATCTCGCCAAGCGCGTCGTCGAGATCACGGGCCCCACCGACCGGAAGATGGTGATCAACGCGCTCAACTCGGGCGCCGACGTCTTCATGGCGGACTTCGAGGACGCGACCTCGCCCACGTGGGAGAACCTGATCGAAGGACAGCTCAACCTGTACCTCGCGGTGCGCCGCAAGCTCTCCTTCGATGATCCGGCCACGGGAAAGCAGTACCGCCTGAATCCGAAGACCGCCGTGCTCGTCGTGCGTCCGCGCGGGCTCCACTTGCCCGAGCGCCACGTGACGCTCGACGGCGCGCCCATTCCGGGATCGCTGCTCGATTTCGGCCTCTACTTCTTCCACAACGCCCGCGAGTTGCTCGCGCGCGCGACCGGCCCCTATTTCTATCTTCCGAAGCTCGAGAGCCACCGCGAGGCGAGGATCTGGAACGAGATTTTCCTTTTCGCCGAGGAGGCGCTTCATCTCGAACGGGGCACGATCAAGGCCACGGTGCTGATCGAGACCCTGCCGGCGGCGTTCGAGATGGACGAGATTCTCCACGAGCTTCGAGAGCATTCGGCCGGGCTGAACTGCGGCCGCTGGGACTACATCTTCAGCTTCATCAAGACCCGCCAGCACGATCCAGGCGCCGTGTTGCCGGATCGCTCGCAGGTCACCATGGAGCAGCCCTGCATGCGTGCGTACACGCAGCTCGCCATCCGGACGTGCCACCGTCGGGGCGTCCATTCCATGGGGGGCATGGCCGCGCAGATCCCGATCAAGAACGATGAGGCGCGGAACAAGGCCGCGATCGAGAAGGTTCGCGCCGACAAGCTCCGAGAGGTGCGGGACGGCCACGATGGAACCTGGGTGGCCCATCCGGGCCTCGTGCCAATCGCGCACGAGGTGTTCGAGGCGCACATGAAGGGCGTGAACCAGCTCGACCGGCTCCGCGAGGACGTGCGCGTGAGCGCCGCGGACCTTCTGCAAGTGCCGCAAGGGACTCGTACCGAGGAGGGCCTCAGGCTCAACGTGAGGGTTGGAATCCAGTACATGGAGTCCTGGCTCCGAGGCTCAGGCTGCGTCCCGCTCTACTCTCTGATGGAAGACGCCGCCACCGCGGAGATCTCACGCGCGCAGGTGTGGCAATGGCTGCGCCACGGGGCCGCTCTCGAGGACGGCCGCCGCGTCACGCCCGAGCTGATCGGCGCGATCATCGACGACGAGATGAAACGGATCGAAGGGGAAGTGGGGCCTGCGCGCTTCGGGGAGGGCCGCTTCGCGGAAGCGCGCGCTCTCTTCCAGCGGATCTCGACGGCTCCCGCACTCGAGACATTCCTGACGCTCCCCGCTTACGACGCACTGGACCGCGGCTCCACGGACGCCGCTCACGAACGAAACCAATGAAGACCGACCGAAGTGTCCCAGCCAGAGGAGAGGCTCCCATGCCGGCAACGCGCGAAGGGCGTACCAACGTGAATCGACTCATCACCGACGTTCGGAAAAACGGCCACGCGGCGAAGCCCGGGCCCTTGGACTCTCTGGCCGGGCGCTGGGACGGAATCGTGCGCCCCTACTCCGAGGCGGAAGTCGAGCGCCTGCGCGGAACCGTTCGCGTTGAGCACACGCTCGCCCGGCTCGGCGCGCTGCGTCTGTGGGACCTCGTCACGAAGCAGGATTATGTCGCCGCCTTGGGCGCGCTCACGGGCAATCAGGCCGTGCAGCAGGTGAAGGCGGGGCTCCAGGCGATCTACTTGAGCGGCTGGCAGGTGGCGGCCGACGCCAATCTCTCGGGGCAGACCTATCCCGACCAGAGCCTCTATCCCGCGAATAGCGTTCCCAGCGTTGTGCGGCGCATCAACCAGGCGCTCCTCCGCGCGGACCAGATCGAGCACGCCGAGGCGATGGAGAAGGGCAAGTCGAACGGAAACGGCAAGGCGAAGGCGAACGGAAACGGAAACGGGAGCGGGAACGCGGCGCGACACTGGCTGGCTCCCATTCTCGCCGATGCCGAAGCGGGCTTTGGCGGACCTCTGAACGCGTTCGAGCTGATGAAGGGCATGATCGAGGCGGGCGCCGCAGGCGTCCACTTCGAGGACCAGCTCTCGTCCGAGAAGAAATGCGGGCACCTGGGCGGGAAGGTGCTGATCCCGACCGGCGCTTTCATCCGGACCCTCGTCGCGGCCCGTCTCGCGGCCGACGTCATGGACGTGCCGACCGTCATCGTCGCACGGACCGACGCGGACAGCGCGAAGCTCTTGACGAGCGACGTGGACGAGCGGGACCGCGCGTTCCTTACCGGCGAGCGCACCCCCGAGGGATTCTTCCGCATACGGGGCGGCATCGAATGCGCCATCGCGCGCGCGGTGGCCTACGCGCCCTATGCCGATCTCCTCTGGTGCGAAACATCGACGCCCGATCTGGAAGAGGCGCGCCAGTTCGCCGCGGGCGTCCATGCCCGCTTTCCGGGAAAGATGCTCGCCTACAACTGCTCCCCGTCGTTCAACTGGAAGGCCAAGCTCGACCAGGCCACCATCGCAACGTTCCAGAAGGACCTTGCGGCCATGGGATACAAGTTCCAGTTCGTGACGCTCGCCGGGTTCCACGCCCTGAACCACAGCATGTTCGAGCTGGCCCGCGCCTACCGCGAGCGGGGCATGGCTGCGTACTCCGAGCTGCAGGAACGCGAATTCGCGTCGGAAGCCGACGGCTACTCCGCGACCCGCCACCAGCGCGAGGTGGGCACGGGATATTTCGACCAGGTGATCCAGACGATCACCGGCGGAGCGTCGTCCACCGTGGCGCTCCAGGGATCGACCGAAAAAGCCCAGTTCTGATTCGATTGCCCCTTCGGGACGCCGGGTCTAGACTCGGCGCTCGGCCGATTCGCGGCCGGGCGTCGGCAGCCTGGCCCCAGCAACGAAGGAGGCATCGATGGCACCCGCGACCGAAGACCGGATTCGCGAGATCGAGCAGCTCGAGCAGGACCTGGTCGAGAGGCATGAGAAGCTCGCGGAGATGAAGCGCGCGCTTCTTCCACACCAGGAGGTTTCAGACTACACCCTGCAATCCCAGAAAGGCCCCGTCAAGCTCTCGGAGCTGTTCGACGGTAAGCCGGACCTTCTCGTCATCCACAACATGGGCCGGGGCTGCACCTATTGCACGCTCTGGGCCGACGGATTCAACGGCGTGTGCCAGCACCTCGAGAACCGCGCTGGCTTCGTGGTTGTCTCGCCTGATCCGCTCGACGTGCAGCGCGAGTTCGCCGAGAGCCGCGGCTGGAAGTTCCGCATGGCCACCGGGCAGGGCTCGACCTTCATCGAGGACATGGGATTCCGGAGCGAGAAGGGCTGGATGCCCGGCGTTTCGACCTTCTACCGCGAGAAGGGGAAGATCCTGCGTGTCGCCAAGGCGCCGTTCGGTCCTGGCGATCCCTTCTGCGGCGTCTGGCACCTCCTCGCCCTGCTGAAGAACGGGCCGGGAGACTGGCACCCGAAGTACACGTACTAAATCCCCAGCCCGCGCGCGGCCAGGGTGGAGGCCTCCGAGCGGAACGCCTTGAGATCCTTGTGGCCTCCCGCGTGGATCGAATTCGTGAGGAGCACGAAATAAGCGTCGTTCGCGGGGTCGATCCACATCGAGACTCCCGTGAATCCGGTGTGCCCGTAGGAGTCCTTCGAGAAGAGCGATCCCCGGGGCGCTGAGTAGGGGCTCTCGATGTCGAAGCCCAGCCCGCGCCGCGCGCCGATCGCCGGCGGGCATTGATTCGTGGTCATGAGGCGCACCGCTTCCGCGCTCAGGATCCGCCGGCGCCCGTCCATCCCCCCGCGCAGGAGCATCGCGCAGAACCGCTCCGTCTCCTCCGCCGTTCCGAACACGCCCGCGTTCCCCGCGACGCCCGCCATCGCGCGCGATCGCGCGCGCGGATCGTGGACGCGCCCGCGGAGCCAGGGCCCCCGGTCCTCGTGGAGCCGCGTCGTGGGGGCCACGCGCGGCCGGTCCTTGGCGCGCGTGCCGAACATGGTGTCCCGGAAGCGGAGCGGCGCGAAGATCCGCTCCCTGGCCAGGCGGTCCAGCCCCTTTCCAAGGACCCGCTCGATGACGCCCTGTGCAAGCATGTAGCCGACGTCGCTGTAGATCACGCGCTCATCCGGCGCTGCGGCCAGCGGCTCGCGCGCGATCGCGGCGTAGAGGCGCGGCTTGCCTCCGCGGTAGTCCTCGAGCGGGTTCATCGCGGGGAGGCCGCTCGTGTGCGTGAGGAGCGAGCGCAAGGTGAGCGATCCGACTTTGGTTCCCCGGGTCTCCTCGAGATGGCGCTCCACCGGATCCTCGAGGCGAACCGCGCCGGCGACCGCCAGCTCCACCAGAAGCGGCGCCGTCACCATGGGCTTGGTCAGGGACGCGAGATCGAAGATCGTGCGCGCGGTCATCGGCAAAGGCCGCGGCGCGAGCGCGCGCAGGCCGATCGCCTCTCTGAGGACTAAGCCGCCCGTGCGTCCGACCGCGAACACGGCACCGGGCACCAGGCCCTGGTCGATCTGCGTCTTTAGATACGAGCGGAGCGGCTCGAAGGAGCGCGAACGCTCGCGAGCCGGAGAAGCGCTTGCGCGTTGCATGGTTCGGCAGCTTAACGGATTTCGCTCGCAAGGGCTGGCCTTACTCTCTAGGCTTTCCCTCCCATGATTCCGCTCAAGGATCGAAATCCCTCCGGGACCTTCCCGGGTGTCACCCTCACGTTGATCCTCATCAACGTGTTCGTGTTCCTGTACGAGCTGAGTCTCGGGCCGGCGGTGATCCCCTTCATCAAGCATTACGCCTTGATCCCGGCCGAAGTGGCGGGGAGCGTGGGCTATGGGTCCGTGAGCTTCTCCGACACCGTCAAGCCGTTCTTCACCTCCATGTTCCTGCACGGCGGCTGGCTTCACGTGATCATGAACATGTGGTTCCTCTGGATCTTCGGCGACAACGTGGAGGACACCTTAGGTCCGGTTCGGTACCTCCTCTTCTACTTCCTCTGCGGGCTCGCCGCGGCCCTCACCCAGTTCGCGATCCAGCCCGGATCGACTCTGCCGGTCCTGGGGGCCAGCGGCGCGATCGCGGGCGTGCTCGGGGCCTACGCGGTGCTCTTCCCGGGCGCCCGCATCGTCACCCTTGTGCCGATTTTCGTTTTTATCCAGATCCTCGATCTGCCGGCGGTGTTGATCCTAGGGTACTGGTTCGTGCTCCAGATCCTGACCGGGTCGGTCGAGGCCATGAACCCCGCGAAGGGCGGCGTGGCCTGGGGAGCGCATGTCGGCGGGTTTCTGGCGGGGGCGGTTCTCATTCTCCTCCTGAGACCAAAGAGGGTGTCCATCTAGCCCCTTCGGACCGGGGCTTCCGCCTTGACTCCACGGGGGGCTCTGCCACAATGAGATCGGTGGCGCTCCCCTCGAGAAACCCCCTAAGTAGAAGGTACAAGGATGGGTAAGTCGATTCGGCTGACCGTGCTGTCGCTGGTCGTCGTGGCCGCGGTGGGATACCTCATTCTCACCGGGGTAAAACAGACCGGCATGCAATATATGACCGTTACCGAGCTGGCGCACCTGGATCGCGCGCCCAAGTCGGAGGGATTTCGGCTGGACGGGACCGTCTCTCCGGGCAGCGTCGTCTACAACCAGAAGGCGCCGCGGCTCCAGTTCAAGATGACCGACGGCAAGGAGAAGATCGCCGTCGTCTACGACGGTCTCATGCCCGACGCGTTCGCCGACGGCCGGGAGGTCGTGGTCGAGGGCGCCTACAAGCACCAGGATCGCGCCATCCACGCCTCCAAGCTGGTGACGAAGTGCCCGTCCAAGTACGAAGCGAAGGGGCTGGGGAAGGACAAGTCGTGAGCCTCGGGGACCGTCCTTGAGCGAGCTCGGGCGCCTCGCTCTTCTCCTCGGTTTCGGCTGCTCGGTCTTCGCCGTCGGTAGTATCGCCTGGGGGCTCCGCACGGGACTTTCCGGACCGCTGCGCAGCGGCCGGCGCGCGGTGTGGGCCGTCTGCGGGCTTGCGCTCTTCTCGGTGATCCTTCTCGAGCGCGCGCTCCTGGCGCGCGACATGAGCTACCGGTACGTCGCGGAGCACACGAGCAAGGACCTCCCGCTCCACTACGCCTTCAGCTCGCTCTGGGCGGGGCAGGAAGGCTCCCTTCTCCTCTGGCTCCTGATCCTGAGCGCCTACGGCTCGGCGTTTCTCTTCGCCTACCGGAAGCGGCTCGATCCCTTCTACGACGCGGTCGCGATGGTGGTCGCCTCGGTGATGATCTTCTTCACCGGGCTCCTGAGCTTCGTCTGCTCGCCGTTCCGCATCCTCGCGACCCCGCCGCCGGACGGCATGGGGTTGAATCCGCTCCTGCAAGACCCGGGCATGATGATCCACCCGCCCATCCTCTACACCGGCTACGTAGGCTTCATCATCCCGTTCGGCTTCGCGATCGCGGTGCTGCTCCTGAACCGCTCGGGGACGCGCTGGATCGAAGAGGTGCGCCGCTGGACGCTCTTCTGCTGGGGATTCCTCGGCGTGGGAATTCTGCTCGGCGCGCGCTGGGCCTACATCGAGCTGGGCTGGGGCGGGTATTGGGGATGGGACCCGGTCGAGAACGCCTCGCTCATGCCCTGGCTCGTGGGCACCGCCTTCCTCCACTCGGTCATGATCGAGCAGCGGCGTGGGATGCTGAAGACCTGGAACATCGCGCTCATCGTGCTCACCTTCGAGCTTTCCATCTTCGGGACCTTCCTCACGCGCTCGGGCGTGCTGACGTCGGTGCACTCCTTCGCGGAATCGAACATCGGCCCCTGGTTCCTGGGATTCATCCTCCTCAGCGGCACGATCTCCACGGCCCTGATCCTCTACCGGAAGGCGCTGCTCGAAAGTGAAAACCGGATGGAGGCGATCGTCTCGCGCGAGGGGTCCTTTCTCTTCAACAACGTGCTCTTCGTGGCGCTCACGTTCGCGACCTTCCTCGGGACCACGTTCCCGGTGATCAGCGAGGCGGTGACCGGGACCAAGATCTCTGTCTCGGCGCCCTTCTTCAACCGGGTCAACGTGCCGATCGCGCTCACGCTCCTGCTCCTGACGGGCGCCGGGCCGGTGCTCTCCTGGAAGCGCGCGACCGCCTCGGTGCTCAAGCGGAACTTCATTCTCCCGACGTTCATGGGCGCGCTCGCCACCGCCATTGCGATCCCGTTCGGCGCGAGCGGCGTCTATCCCCTGATCTGCATCTTCGGCGCCGCGTTCGTCACCACCACCATCGTCATGGAGTTCGCCCGCGGCATCCAGGCGCGGAAGGACCTCGAGACCGGGGCCTTTCCCTCCCAGGTCGCGCACCTGGTCCAGAAGAACAGGCGCCGCTACGGCGGCTACATCATCCATGGCGGGATGGTGGTGCTCTTCGTCGGCGTGCTGGGCTCCTCGGTGTTCCAGAAGGAGGCGCACGCTCCGCTGAAGAACGGCCAGGCGCTCGCCATCGGGCCCTACTCGCTGACGCTCCGCGGGGTCACCGAGCAGCAGAGACAGAACGCCTCGCTCACCACCGCCATCCTGGACGTCTCGCGCGGCGGCAAGTTCGTCGGCACCGAGCACGCGTCGAAGGCGCTTTACTCCAAGGCACAGCAGCCCATGACCGAGGTCGCGCTGCACTCCACTCCCGCGGAGGACCTCTACATGATCCTCGGGGGCATCAACGAGGACGGCTCGGCTTCGATCCAGGCCTACATCAATCCGCTGGTCAGCTACGTGTGGGTGGGCGGGCTCATCATGGTGTTCGGAATCTTCATCGCGGCCAGCGACAAGATGAGGCTCCGGCGCGAGGAGAAGTTCGCGCCGTGACACGCTTCGCACCCGCCGTCCTGCTCTTCTTCCTCCTCGCCGCCTCGGCCGTGCCGTCCTCGGCGAAGCCCCGGGATCCCGCGCACGAGATCACGAGCAACCTCATCTGCCCCTGCAGCTGCGGGGAGGTGCTCAGCGGATGCACGTGCGAGACCGGGAAGTCGATGCAGGCGACCGTCGAGAACGGAATCAAGACGGGGAAGAGCAAGGATCAGATCGTGGGCGCGCTCGTGTCCCAGTACGGAGAGGTGATCCGGGGCGCGCCGAAAGCCGAGGGGTTCAACCTCATCGTGTGGGTCGCGCCCTTCGCGGCCACGCTCGCCGGCTTCGCCATCGCCTTTTTCATCCTGCGCAAGTGGGTGAGTCGCCGGGGAACGCTGTACGCAGCCGGCCCCGCGGGCGGCGAGGGGTCCGAGCCCGGGCCACCCGACGGTCCGCATTCGTTCCCGACGGGCCGAGGTCTGGAAGGGGATCTCGCCGTGCTCCGCAGGCGCGCCGAGGCGGAATTACTGGAAGCGAAGCGCAAGCGATGAGCGGCCACTGGATCGTATTCGGCGCCCAGATTCTTCTCGTCGGAATCGTCGCCTGGTTCGTGATCTCGCCCATCATCCGGCGGCGCGGAGAGCGCGCCTGGGAAGAGACCCGCGAGGAGGCTCTGCTCCGTTCCGTCGGCGAGAGGAAGGCGCGGCTGTATTCCAGCATCGTGGAGCTGGATTTCGACCGCGACTCAGGAAAGCTTTCGCCCGAGGATCACGCGCGCATGCGCGCCGAGGCCATGAACGAGGTGCTGGCGGTGCTGCGCGAGGAGGAGGCGCTGGAACTGAGTCCGCGCCCGCGCCCGTCCGTGATCGAGGGCGGAGATTCGGTGGAGCGGATGATCGAGGAGTACAAGCGCTCGACGCGCGCGAGGACGCGCCAGCCATGAGGCGGGTCGTGCTCGCGCTTCGCGCCGCCGACATGGTGTTCGCGGTCGCGATCGCGGCTGCGATCCTGGCCGTGCTCACCCTTCCGGCCTCTGCTCTCGCGCTCACGATCCAGGGCTCGGTCGTGAAGGGCGACCAACGGACGCCGGTCCCGGCGCAGACCGTGCAGCTCCACGTGGTCCGCGGCGAGGAAGAGCTGAAGGGCGGGACCACGCAGACCGATGGCCAAGGCGGATACCGCTTCACGGGCTTGAAGCAAGATCCCGCGCTCTCCTACTTCGTCTCCACCGAGTACCAGAACGCCTTCTACACCGATGGGCCGGTCGAGGCGGGGAAGGGCGAAACCGCGAGCCAGGACTTCACGGTCTACGACGTCGGTCGCGACATCTCCGCCGTCCAGGTGAAGAACCACCACATCATCGTCGAGCGGAAACCCGATGCCTTCCATGTCACCGAGATCCTGATTTTCGAGAACAAGGGGAAGGCGGCGTATCTGGGCACCGGAACCGACCACGCGGAGAACGCGGGCGCCCGGGTCGGGCTTCCCGCCTCCGTCGACGGCTTCCAGCAGGGCATGGGGGGCGATCCCCAGACCACCCACGTGAGGGGCCGCGAGCTTTCGAGCGAACGTCCCATCCCGCCCGGCGTTCGCCCGTTCAGCTTCACGTACCGCATTCCGCTCACCGGGCGGATCGACTTGAGCCACCGTCTCTATTTTCCGACCGCCTCCTTCGTGGTGCTCCTCGACGATCCGAAGCTCAAGCTGGAATCGAAGTCGCTGACGTACGGCGGCGTGCGGGACCAGGGAGGCAAGCAGTACGCGGTCTATAGTGGAGCCACGTTCGGGGTCGGACAGGAGATTTCGGTCCGCATCGGGGGCGCCGGCTTCTGGTCGAACCCCAAGATCTATCCGTGGGTCGCGGCACCGTTCCTGATCGCGGCCGTGCTCTGGTTCGGCGCGACGCGGGGCAAGCGGGCTCGCGCAGAGGCGCGAGCGGCCGGGAGCGCGGGGCGCGCGCGCATGGCGGGGCCGTCGCGCCGGTCCACCGAGGCGTCCGGATCCGCGCCCTTGCACAGGTCCGCGCAGGTGGCGACGCTTCCCATGACCCGCGCGCCCGGGGCGCCTTCCACCGACGCCGATTTCCGCAAGGCCTACCTCATGCTGATCGCTGCGCTGGACGAGGGGTTGGAGCGCGGGGAGTTCACTCGCGAGACGCACGGCTTGATCCGTCAAAATCTCAAGCGGCGGCTCCAGGCACTGCTCGCCGAGGAACCGGCGAGCGGAGCTCGCTGACGCCCCCGCATTGACGCCCGCCCCCGCGGTGACGCTCGCGGCGCGCGACATCGAGAAGCGCTTCGAGCACCGCGCCGTTCTCCGCGGCGCCTCGCTCATGCTGCGATCCGGCGAGATCGTGGTGCTCCGCGGCGCGAACGGCTCCGGCAAGACCACGCTCGCGCGCATCCTCGCCACCGCCCTCGCCGCCGACAAGGGCGAGGTGACGCTCGATGGCCGCCCCGTCCGCAGCTCGCTCCGTGACGCGCGCCTGGCGATCGGATTCCTGAGCCACCGCCCGCTCCTCTACCTGGGACTCACGCCATTCGAGAACCTGGAGTTCTTCGGGCGGCTCGCGGACGTTCCGGACGCGCGGGCCCGCGCGGCGCGGCTTCTCGCGCGCTTCGGGCTGGAGGAATTCTCGGGCGTCGCCACCGAGCGATTCTCGCGCGGCATGCTGCAGCGGGTCGCGCTCAGCCGGGCGCTCCTGCCTGAGCCGCGCGTGCTCATCCTCGATGAGCCCTACGCGGGCCTTGACGAGGAGGGCGCCAGGACCCTGAACGCGCTCCTCCTCGAGGCCCGGGAGCGGGGGACGGCATCGCTTCTCGTCTCGCACGACCGCGAGCACATGGTTTCCGGGGTCACGCGGACGCTCGCGCTCTCGGGCGGGGTGATCGAAGCGGCCGGCGCGGCCGGGGCCTCCACATGACCGCGCTCCGGGTTCTCGCCAAGGACCTGAGGCTCCACGCCCGCGACGCGCGCTTCCTCGCCACGCTCGCGCTCTTCAGCCTCTCGCTGGTGCTCATCCTGAGCGTGGCGTTCGGTCCCATCTTTCGCGATCCCGCGCGCGAGGCGAGTGCCACCCTCTGGGCGGCCCTCTTCTTCGCCGGAGTGCTGGGATTGACGCGCGGGCTCGACCTCGAGTCGGAGTCCGGAGGGGGGGAGGCGCTGAGACTCACGGGCGCGGACCCCTTCTCGGTCTACGCGGGGAAGGCCTCGGCCAACTTCCTCCTCATGGCGGCGCTCTTCGTCCTCCTGCTGCCCTGCGCCGCTGTCTTCTTCGACGTGGGGAGCCTCGAGGCGCTGCCCGGGGTGGCCGGCGTTGCCGCCCTGGCCCTCATCGGTTATGCTGCATGGGGAACGCTCTTCGCCGCGCTTGCCCGGGGGCTCAAGGCGCGCGAGCTTCTGCTCTCGATCCTGCTCTTCCCCACATTGATTCCCCTCTGGATCGGCGCCGTCAAGCTGACCCGCGCGCTCTGGGCGGACGGATCGATTGACGCGGTTTCAGACTGGGTGAAGATCATGGTCGTCGTGGACGTGCTGGCCGTGGCGCTCGCGGCGTGGCTCTACGAAGTAATCCAGGAGGCTGAGGAATGATGTCCGGCTGGTGGTCGAAGGCCCGGCCCTTCATGTGGGCGCTGGCGGCCTTGATGGTCGCGGGCTCCCTGTGGGCGGCGTTCCTGCGCGCGCCCATCGAGGCCCAGATGGGCATTGTGCAGAAGATCGTCTACATCCACGTGCCGAGCGCCATCGCGACGCTCGTCGCGTTCGGCCTCACCTTCGCCGCGAGCATCGCCTATCTCGCGACGCGCGCCTGGATCTGGGACGCGATCGCCGCTTCCGCCTGCGAGGTGGGCATGGTGTTCGCCACGATCGTGCTGGTGAGCGGGCCCTTGTGGGCGCGCTCGGCCTGGAATACCTGGTGGACCTGGGAGCCACGGCTCACGACGTTCCTGATCTTGTGGATCCTGTACGGCGGCTACCACGTGGTGCGGTCCTCGGTGGGCGCGGCCTCGAAGCGGACGATCTCGGCGGTGCTCGGGGTCATCCTCTTCGTGAATCTGCCGATTGTCTGGAAATCGGTCGAATGGTGGCGCGGCTCGCTTCATCCGCGAGCGGTCACGATGACGGGAGAGATGCGGCAGGCGTTGCTCCTGTCGATGGCCGCCTGGCTCGTCTTCTTCGTCGCCGCGTTTCAGGAGCGGCTGAGGCTCGAGTCGCTCCGCCACGACGCCGAGATGGCCGACGGCGGAGGACCGCGATGACCTACATGGTGGCGGCGTACGTGCTGGCGGCCTTGATCTGGATCGGATATCTCCTTTCGCTTCGCGCCCGCGCGGCGCGGCTTAAGCAGCGGGGCCCGGTGGAGCGCACCGTCCAGCGGAGCGCCGGGGTGTCACGATGAGAGACCACTTCCAGGAATTCGAGATCTCTCCCGAGATCGTGAACGAGATGATGGAGAACGGGGAGGAGGTCGTGCTCCTGGACATCCGCGAGGACTGGGAGTGGGAGAAGGCCCATATCGAGAGCGCGATCCACATCCCGCTCTCGGAGCTGACCACGCGTGTCGAGGAGCTGGACCGTGAGCAATGGACGGTCGTCTATTGCCACATCGGCGACCGGAGCGTGGATGGGTGCCTCAAGCTGTGGGATTTGGGATTCCGGAAAGTGCGGAGCCTCACCGGCGGGATCGAGCTCTGGTCCGAGGTCATCGACCCCGAGGTCCCGAAGTACTGAGTCCGGGTCAGCGGGACCGTGGAGTGGGGAGCCAGGCGGGAAGACGCGCTGTTGACCGGCCTTGCTGAAACCCTCCTGCTCTGTAGTAGTTGACTATCCCTTCTCCTGTCGGGCGGACGACCAGGACCGCGTCAGTCGAAAGCGTGGTCCGCTGCTTGTCAGAATCCTCGAATACTTCTCCCGCCGGATGGAGCCTCAGGTAGAGCGTTGGTCTAGGATTTCGGTTCTTCGTAACTGGACTGGATGATGGGTCGAACGTCGTGGGCTCCGTGAGAAGTAGGACCGCCCGTGGCGTCCCGTGGTTCGATAGCAGGCACTCTACCTTGCTATCCTCATAGCCCGTGCTCCCATGAATTGCTACATCGGCCAGGCTATCTCCGTCGAAGTCGCCAATGACAGCTGAGGGGATCTGATTGTTTGTATAGGAATACGCCGCGCGAACAAGGCCAGGGTATTGCCAGTCCTGCCACTCGTGGAATGCCCCGTGAGTCCGCAAGAGACCGTCCATTTGCCGAGAGAGGTTCACATAGTAAGAACCGGGTATAGCACTTTCCAGCCTTGGAGGACGAGGCTTCGCCTGCGACGAATTGAGAGGAGAGGATCTGCCTCGAACATACGTGTATAGCAATGCATCGGAGACAAATAAATTCTCGCCGCCTGGATATGTCTGAATTGTGTCCCTCCCCAAAAGTGTGACGAGCTGTTTCTCTTCGTACTGCCACCACCATCCCTCCAAGTCGACCCAAAATGCGGCAGTGCCCCTGTAGCGCCTGTCCTTGAAAGGATGGACGACATATCTCCCCTGACACAGTACGTAAGCTCCAACGGAGTCATATTCCCAGAAGACGTATTTTCGATTCCGGCCGATGACCAGATCGCGCCACCACCCCGAGGGCGGAGGCGTATCATTGGCTCCTAGCAGCCCACCAGTCGAGCTCACCCATCGCCACGTACCAAGGAAGGCAAGGCTGTCCGACCGGAAGCTTGCATGGGCGGCATCGGGCTGTGTAGACGAAAGTAGAGTGACTGTGAGGAGTGCGAGAATGCGGGATCGCCTGTGCATCCGAGCCGCTCCTAATTCCGGCGAGACGGGTGTTGCTGGGGACCCCCTACAAATCCAGGTAGTTCGGGCCGCCGCCGCCTTCGGGCGGGACCCACGTGATGATCTCGTAGGGGTCGGCGATGTCGCAGGTCTTGCAGTGGACGCAGTTCGAAGGGTTGAGCTTGAGCTTCACGGCGCCGGGAGCCCCAGCGCTGTCCGGCACCATCTCGTAGACGTTGGCGGGGCAGAAGTGCTGGCAGGGATTGCCGAACTCCTCCTTGCAGCGTGTCGCGCAGATGTTCGTGTCCGCGACCAGGAGATGGCTCGGCTGGTCCTCGTCGTGCTTCGTGCCGGAGTGGAAGACGTCGTTCACCTTCGTGAACGTGTGGGCGTTGTCGTAGCTCCGCTGGGTCTCCTCCAATGAGACACGCTTCACACCCGCGTCGGCGACCCTCTTCATGTGCGTCTGGCCCGCCTTCCAGGTCGGCCGGTTTCCGAACCCCAGCCCTCCCGTCACGAGCTGCAGTCCCGCGTCGGCCATGCCCATGAAAAGCCCGCGCTCGAAACCCTGGTGGAAATTCCGGACGCCGCGCAACTCCGACCAGATCCAGCTCGACCGCACGCGCTCGTCGTAGACTCCCATCGACGCGGCGCCGAAATCGCCCTTCAGCAGCCCCTCGAACGCGGTCTCGGCCGCGAGCATTCCTGACTTCATCGCGAGGTGAACGCCCTTCAGCCGCTCCGAGTTCAGGAGCGCGGCACTCTCGCCGCAATGAAGGCCGCCCGGCCACGAAAGCCGAGGCACCGAGTAGTAGCCGCCCTCGGAAATCGCCTTCGCGCCATAGGAGTGAATCGTGCCCCCCTCCAGCAGCGCAGCGACAAAGGGGTGGCGCTTGTACTCCTGCATCAGCCCGTGGGGGTCGGTCGTGGGATTCCAGTAATCCAGCCCCACCACGAATCCGACCGACCAGAGGTCGCGCCCCATGCCGTAGATGAACCCTCCGCCGAACGTCTTCGAATCCAGCGGCGCGCCCATGGTGTGGATCACGCGCCCCTTGGGCACGCGTCCTTCCGGCATCTTCCAGACTTCCTTGATCCCGGTCGCGTAGATCTGTGGCGCCCGCCCTTCCTGCAAACGCAAGGGCTCCGCGAGCCGCTTCGCCAAAGAGCCGCGCGCGCCCTCGCAGAGCACGGTCACCTTGGCGCGGATGTCGGAGCCCGGCTCGAAATTGGACTTCCTCGCTCCGTGGCGGTCGATCCCCTTGTCGCCGGTTCGCACACCCACCATCTGGTCGCCCTCGAAGAGCGCCTCGACAGCGGCCATCCCGGGCAGCACGTAGGCGCCCGTGGGCTCCAGCAGCCCGCCGAGCCACTTCTCGAGATTCCCCAGAGAGACCACGCAGTTTCCGTGGTTCTGAAGCGGCGGCGGCATGATGGGGAAGCGGACCTGGCCCTTCTTCGTGAAGTAATAGAGGTCGTCGGTCGTGACGGGGCTCTCGACGGGCGCGCCTTTCTCGAGGAAGTCGGGGAGCAGCTCGGCCAGCGCGCGCGGATCCAGCACGCAGCCCGAGATGCCGTGCGCGCCGATCTCGGAGGCCTTCTCGAGGACCGCGATCGACACGTCGCCCAGGGGAGGAGCGCCGCCTGCCGCGGCGTCCTGCTTGTTCCGCTCGAGGAGCTGGGTGAGGCGGAGCGCGCCGGCCAGGCCGGCCGGGCCGCCGCCGACGAACAGCACGTCGACTTCCAGGACGTCGCGCGTGTCGCTCATTTCGAGCGCGAGGCCTCGCTGCCCAGCGCGACGGCGGGCGGAAGCGAGTGCGCGGGGTGTTTCATTTCTTCGAGGTCGCGCTCGGCGTCCAGTGCCGCCATGCAGCCCGAGCCAGCGGCGGTGATCGCCTGGCGGTACACCGAATCCTGGACATCGCCGGCGGCGAAGACGCCCGGCACGCTCGTGCGCGTGCCCGTGAACGTGCGGATATAGCCCGTGGCGGTCAGCTCGAGCTGTCCCTGGAACAGTTTCGTATTGGGTTGATGGCCGATGCCGATGAAGAGCCCATCCACCTCCAGGACGCTGGTCTTCCCGGTTTTCAAATTCATGAGCCGGACGCCGGTCACCTTGCCCTCGTCGACGCCCAGCACCTCCTCCACCTCCGAGTCCCAGATGAAGGAGATCTTTCGGTTCGCGAATGCGCGGTCCTGCATGATCTTCGATGCGCGCAGCTCCTCGCGCCGGTGGATCACCTGCACGTGGCTCGCGAACTTTGTCAGAAAATTCGCCTCCTCCATGGCGGTGTCGCCGCCTCCCACCACGGCCACGCGCTGGTTCTTGAAGAAGTAGCCGTCGCAGGTGGCGCACGCGGATACGCCGTGCCCCATGAGCCTCGCCTCGCTCGGGATGCCCAGGAGCTTCGCCTCGGCGCCCGTGGCGATGATGAGGGAATGCGACGTGTAGCGTTTCCCGTCCGCGATCAGCTCGAACGGCTTCACCCTGAGGTTCACCGACTCGACTTCGGCGGTGACGATCTCGGTCTTGAATCGCGCCGCCTGGGCGCGCATTTGAACCATGAGATCCGGGCCCATGATCGCGTTCTCGAATCCCGGATAGTTCTCGACCTCGGTCGTGATGGTGAGCTGGCCGCCCGGCTGGCGCCCCTCGAAGAGAAGGGGGGCTGTGTTGGCTCGAGCGGCGTAGATGGCCGCGGTCAGGCCGGCGGCGCCGGAACCCACGATGATGATCTGGTGCGTGGCATCCGTGGAACCCATGTTCCCCTTCCGGGTTAGGACTGATAGTCGCGTCCGGCCTGTGCCGGAATCGCGGCTACCGAGGGGCGCATCCAAGTACGAGTTCACAAACTATAGGTAATGGGCGCGGCCCGTTCAACGTACTACTTGGACGCGGACGCGGCCGAAAAGCTTCGCGTGGTAGAGTCTCTTGATCTCGGGGCGGGTCACTCGCTCCCGGCGCAACCGGTATCCGGAGGATGAAGAAGATATGAAACAGTTCCGCTCGCTCGCCGCGTCCTCGCTCTTCCTGGCCGCGCTCCTGCTCGCCTCTCCGGTTCTTGCGGCTCCCCAGAGCTACGATATCGATCCCGTGCACTCCCGTGTGGAGTTCACGATCCGGCACATGTTCAGCAAGGTGACGGGCTCGTTCGCCAAGTTCAAAGGCACGGTGCAGTACGACGCGGCGGCTCCGGCGAATTCATCCGTGAACGCGGAGATCGACGCGAGCACCATCGACACAAACAACGATTATCGGGACAAAGATCTCAGAAGCGCGGACTTCTTCGATGTCGCGAAATATCCCACCCTCACCTTCGTCAGCTCCAAGGTCACTCCGGGAGCGGACGGCAAGCTCAAGGTCGAAGGCACGCTGACCATGCACGGCGTGGCGAAGCCGGTCGTCCTGGACGGCGCGTTCCTCGGAGCCGGCCCGGGGCTGGACGGTGTGGCGCGGGCGGGCTTCGAGGCGACCACCAAGGTGGACCGCAAGGAATACGGCATCGTCTGGAACAAGGCACTGGACCAGGGCGGAACGCTCCTGGGCGACGACGTTCAGATCACCCTCGAGGTCGAGGCGGTCGCGCCGACACCTGACGCGAAGGGCCAGAAGGCCGAGACGAAGAAGGCCGACAAGGCGGAGAAGAAGGAGACGGCGAAAACCGGAAAGTAATCGCCTCGGCCGGGCTCAGCCTGCCTTGGCCAGGAGATCCCGGGCGAGGTCGGGAAGAACCGGGAGATCTCCCTCCACGAATGGATGATCGGCGAGCTGCGCGGGAGCGATCCAGCGCAGCTCGTCGCATTGTATGGGCGTGGGCACACCGAGGAGAAGGTCGCAGAAGTGGAAATAGAGGCTGACCCGGCGGTCGGGGTAGACATGGGTCAGCGCCCGCCACAACGGTCCCACCAGGATCTCGATCCCGATCTCCTCCAGCATCTCGCGCTTCAAGCACTCCTCGATGCTCTCGCCTTTGTGGCGCTTCCCTCCCGGGAATTCCCAGCGCCCGCCCTGATGATCGCCGGCCTGCCGCCGAGCGATCAGGACGCGCGAGCCATCCCAGAGGATTCCCGCGGCAACTTCGTAGAGACGCACCCCCACGGTCAACTCGATTTCCTGGGAAGTGAGGCGCGCTTCAGCTCGCGCTCCAAGAAACCGAGCGTCCTCCGCCATGCGTCCTTCGCCGCGGCGGGGCGGTAGCCTCCCCAGGGGTTGTTCACGTTGGCGAAGGCGTGCCCGGCGCCGGAGTAGATCTTGAAGTCCACCTTCTTGCCGGCCTGCCGGAGCGCAGCCTCGAACGTCGCCACCTGCTCCGGTGACGGGCCCTGGTCCTCCGCGCCGAAATTCCCCAGCATCGCGGCCTGGATTCCCTGGATCGCCTTGGGATCGGTGATCGGGGCTCCGTAGTACGCCACGCACGCGCGGACACCGGGGTCCGCCGCGGCCAGCCGGATCGCGTATTTCCCTCCCATGCACCACCCGATCACGCCGATCGCGTTCGCGCGCACGTCCTGGCGGGTCCTGAGAAAATCGGCCGCCGCGCGGACGGTGGCGATGGCGTCCTCCTCGACGAGCCCGCTCATGAGCTGGTGCGCCGTGGCCTCGTCATACGCCACCTTGCCGTGATAGAGATCCGGCGCGAAGGCGATGTATCCGTGCGCCGCGAGGCTGTCCGCTTGCTGCTTCACCCAGTCGTTGAGTCCCCACCACTCCTGGATCACGACCACTCCGGCGTGCGTTCCCGCGCCTTTCGGAAGGGAGAGATAGCCCGCGAGCTTCGCGCCGTCCTGCGTGGTCTGGAGCATGTGCCCCTTGCCGGAATACGCGCGGTGGTGGGCTTTGGGGCCGGCGGCTTGCGTGAACGGGGCCGCCCATGCGAAAAGGAGTGAGAGTGCGAGCGCCGTTCCGAGCGCCCGGGGAGTGCGGTTCATGGTCGTGGGTCTCCTTCCATGCTGGAGGTGGAAGCGGCGCTCGAACACGAGCCCAGCGCCGTGTGGATTTCAGCGAGGACTTCCTGCGAAACCTCGCGCGCGGCCGCCTCGCCGAGCGCGGCGAGCGCCGCGGGACCGCCGATCCGGCCCAGGGCCCAGGCCGCGTGTCCCCGGACGACCGGCTCGGGATCTTGAGCCATCGCGCGAGTGAGCGGCCCCACCGACCGGTGGTCGCCGAGATTGCCGAGCGCGACGGCGACATTGCGCGCGAAGCCGGCGCGTTTCGTACGTACGATCGCGGTGCCCTGATAGCGGGCGCGGAAGCCCTCCTCGTCCAGGGACAGCAAGGGAATCAGCTCAGGTGTCTGCTGTTCCGGACGCTCGGCGAAGTCGGGATCCAGGGTCTTCACGGCGAAGCGGTTCCAGGGACACACCTCCTGGCAGTCGTCGCAGCCGAAGATCCTGGTTCCGATCGCGGGCCGGAGCTCGAGCGGGATCGCTCCGCGATGCTCGATCGTGAGGTAGCTGATACAGCGCCGCGCGTCCAGCTGGTAGGGCCCGACGATCGCGCCGGTGGGGCAGGCCGCAATGCACCGCGCGCACGTGCCGCAGTGATTCCGCGCGGGCTGATCCGGCTCGACCTCCAGGTCCGTCAGGATCTCGCCCAGAAAGGTCCAGGAGCCCCGACCCTGGACGATCACGTTCGTGTTCTTTCCGATCCAGCCTATTCCGGAGCGCTCCGCCCACGCGCGGTCGAGCATGGGTCCGGTGTCCACGTACGCCAGCCATCGCGCCTCGGGATTCGAGGTCGCGATGGCGCGCGCGAGGAACTTCAGCTTGCGGCGGATCCGCTTGTGGTAGTCGCGGCCCCATGCGTAGCGCGCGATGCGGCCACGCGGGGTCGCGCCGCCCTCCGGCCAGTCGCCGCGGTAGTAGGGGACCGTGACCGAGATGACGGTGCGCGCACCCGCGAGCACCGTTCGGGGATCGGAGCGTCGCGCGGGGTCGCGCGCCATCCAGCGCATGGTGCCGTGGCGTCCGGCCGCGAGCCAGGCCCGCAGCTCCTCGGCGTAGGGCGCCTCCGAGGCGCTCGCGAAACCGACCGCGCCGAATCCGAGCGTGCTCGCCTCCTCGCGGATACGCTCTTTCCGCTCCGCCAAGGCGCGGCTCGCCATGCCGGGGACCCCCGCGCCGGGCGCGACTGCACGCCCGGCCGTCCCTGTGCTAGCATTCGTCTGTGACGATCTCATCGAACGTGGCGCCCCTTTTCCCGCTGCCGGACGTGGTCTTCTTCCCGAAGACCCTTCTGCCGCTCCACGTGTACGAGCCGCGCTACCGTGCGCTGGCTTCGGAGGCGCTGGAACAGGATCGGATCATCTGCACGGCGCTCCTCAAGCCCGGTTGGGAATCCGACTACTACGGCTCTCCCGAAGTGTACCCCGTCGGCTGCGCCGGGAGAATCGTGCAGCATCAGAAGCTTCCGGACGGCCGCTACAACATCACGCTGGACGGCCTCACCAAGGTGATGATCGAATCCGCCGTGCGCCTCACGCCCTATCGGCTGGTTCGTGTCACGCCGGTCGAGGACGATGCCACGTGGGCACGCGGCGCGCGAGCGGCCGAGGAAGCGGCGGAGCTGGTCCGCCTGTTCCGGGAGGTGCACGAGGGGCAGGGGCCAGCCATCCCGCTCGAGGAAATGTTCGCCAAGAACATGGCGCCGGAGTCCGTTCTCAACACCGTGGCGCTGCATCTGAACGCAGAGCCGGAGCTGAAAGAGCAGCTTCTCGAGATGGATAGCCTCGATCGGCGCTACCAGACGCTGCTCCAGATTCTCCGCAACGCGACGAAGACCCAGGAACGGATCGAGCGTGTCCGCCATCTCTATCCCCGCGACAAGCGAATCAACTGAGACGCGCGTTCTCGCGCTGATCGGCCGGCTCAAGGCCGCCTATCCGGACGCGGCCTGCGCGCTCCGGCACGAGGATCCCTTTCAGCTCCTGGTCGCGACCATTCTCTCTGCGCAGTGCACCGACGAGCGGGTCAACAAGGTGACGCCCGCGCTCTTCGAGCGCTTTCCCGACCCCGGATCGATGAAGGATGCCGGCGTCCTCGAGGTCGAGGATCTGATCCGCACGACCGGTTTCTATCACAACAAGACCAAGTCGCTGCTCGGAGCCTCCCGGCGCATTGCAGATGTCTATCAGGGCACGGTGCCGTCGACCATGGAGGATCTGCTCACGCTCCCCGGAGTCGCGCGAAAGACCGCGAACGTCGTTCTGGGGGTTGGCTACGGCATCGGCGCGGGAATCGTCGTGGACACGCACGTGGATCGCGTTTCCCGCCGCCTCGGGCTGACGCGCGGGGGGAATCCGGTGCAGGTGGAGCAGGGGCTGATGAAGCTCGTGCCGCGTGAAGAATGGATCCTCTATTCGCACCTGATCATCTTCCACGGCCGGCGAATCTGCATCGCTCGGAAGCCGCGGTGCACCCTCTGCCCGGTACAGGACCTCTGTCCCAGCGCGCCCTTCTTCCTGAGCGGAAAGCTACCGCTGGCCGAGCGGGGTAAGGCCGCGCCCAGGAAAAAGGCGAAGAAGAATGCCGCGCCGAAGAAGCGGGCCGCGCCAAAGGCGAAGGCCAGACGCCGATGAGCGCCCGCGTGGTGCCGGGCTCGCGCGCGCCCGACTTCAACCTGCCCCTCATCGGCGGGGGATATCGCGGCCTTCACGACCTGCTGGACCCGGGCGGCGGCGTCCTGGTGTTCTTCAAGGAGGACTGTCCCGCAAGCGAGCTGGTCGTTCCGAATATCGGTCCGCTCGCGGCGGCGCTCGCCCGCGAGGACCGGTTGTTCCTCGCGATCGCGGAGGATCCGGAGGAGACCGCCCGGGCGTTCCGCGACAAGCACGGGCTCACGTTTCCGATCGCATGGCAGGCGCCGCCCTACCCGGCCTCGAAGGCATACGAGATCGCGACGGTGCCGGCGCTCTTCGTCGTGGATGGAACCGGCGCGATCGCGGAGCGGGTCGAGGGATTCATCAAATCGGAGTACCTGGCGCTCGGCGCCGCCATCGAGCAGGCGCTGGCCCTGGGCAACGCTCCTCCGGTGCTCCATAGGCCCGAGGACCTGCCGCTGCTTCGTCCCGGCTGAATGTCGCGCGCGACCGCCGGGTGACGGCTGGAAGGGAAAGCATGAAAATGGGCCCGGTCTAGCGGGTCAGTCGAAGTAGACGCGCGTGAGAAGCCCTTCGGCCGTGAGGCGGAAGGGCTTTCGTTCGCGGAACAGCTCGCGCGGCTGTGCCCTGACGCCGCGGGTCGGGTGGATGGCGCCCATGCGGATCCAGGGGCGGAGCGATCGGAGCAGGTCGGCGGGCCCCGGATGAGGGTGGGTCGCCAGCGTGAGATGCTCGATCTCGCCCGAGGTCCCGCGCACGATGGTGCAGCCGCACGGGACACGAACGGTGATCCCGTCGAAGGCCCCGAGCGCTCTGCTCCGGATCATGTATTCATCCACGTGCGAGTACTGCTCGCGCCGGCCGTCCCGTTTCCCGAGGGGCCCTGAGCGCAGGGTGAGCTTGGCACCCGCGGGCAGGTGAAGCGCCGCGCGCATTGCGGCCATCCCGCCCGGACGCCCGGGATCGAGCGCGCGCAGGGGAGAGAGCCGCGCGGCGGCATCCACTCCGCCGGCGCTCCGCGCGCGCGACCGCCCCCTGGCCGCCGGCAGAGCGTCGAGCTGCATCCCATGCTTCGCGAACGCGGCCTCGATGCCGGGCGTGGCCACGCCGCCTTCCTCGCTCTGGTCCGCCGATCGCATGAGCGACGCGATGTCGGCGTAGCGCGCGTGGCCGGGAGGGAGCTTCTCGACCGCGCGGGCGAGCGCCTGGCCCATGAGCCGCCGCGCTCGCTCGATCGCTTCCGGCCCCGGAGTCTCCTTCAGCGCGCGCGCCAGCACCCAGACCAGCGCGTCGTAGAATGCGCCCGTGAACACGCGCGAGAAGGAGTGCGGCTCGGGAGCGAGTGCTAAGTCGTCCGCGCCCGGCGGAAGCGACGAAGGATCCGCGTAGCGGAAGTCGTTTCGCGCGTCGCGGAGGCGCGTCGGATCGCTCACCGCGCGCGGGCCGTAGTTGTCGTAGAGGGTGCGTCCCAGCGCTTCGGCCAGGCGCGAGACCTGGTTGCTCCTCTCCCACGATCCGTCCGCCTCCGCGAGAAGCGCCTTGCACACGGCGGGATCGTTGAGGGTGACGAGAAGCGCCGAGCAATCGCCGAAGGCCTCGTGAAAGGATGCGGTCTCCAGATCGGGCGTGGACCAGAAGCCCGGCTGATAGCAGTCGAGCACCGCGTGTCCCGCCTCGTGCGCCACCACGTCGAGACTCTCCGCGGCGTACACGGTGCGGCGCGTCTGCCGGTCGACGTCGTAGAAGAACTGGAGGCTCTTCCGGTCGTAGAAGGCGTTCAGGTCCTTCCCGGCGCGCAGCTTCACCAGAAGCGGGCGGTTCTCGTGCCAGCTCGTGAAATCGCGCTCGAAGAGGTTCTCCCAGACCTTGATGGTCCGCTCCAGCGCGATCTCGCCCTGCCAGTACTGGAAGGCGACGGTTCCGGGAGCGTAGGGAGCCGGAGCGTAACGCGGACCGTCGATGGTGAACGTGGGCTCGGTCGAATCGGGGACGGGCGGTGTGACGGATTCCAGCCCAACGGCCGCATCCGGGTCGTTGGGATAGAAGCGCACCGTCTCGCCTGGCTTGCGCGCCCGCTTCCCGCGCTTCACGCCCTGCGGCTCCGGAAAAGAGCCAGCGCACGATCCACGGGCAGCGTGTTCACCACGTCCTCCCTGGCAAGCCAGGCCTTCCGCGCCGCGCCGATGCCGTACCTGAGATCGGCGTATCCGTCCGCGTGATGGGCGTCGGGATTGATCGCGAAGCGGACGCCGCGCGCCTTGGCCTGGATCACCTGGCGCCAGTCGAGATCCAGGCGGTGCGGGTTCGAGTTGATCTCCACGATCACGCCCTCCTCGGCGGCGACGTGAAAAACCTCCTCCAGCCCGATGGCGTACCCATCGCGCTCCAGCAGCAGCCGTCCCGTGGGATGCGCCAGGATCGAGACGTGCTTGTTCCGGAGCGCGCGCGTCACCCGCTTCGTCATGTCCTTCTCGCTCATGGTGAAGTTCGTGTGCACCGAGACCACCACGTAATCGAGCTTCTCGAGAATCCGATCGGGATAATCCAGCGAGCCGTCCGGAAGGATGTCCACTTCGGAGCCTTTCAGGATGCGGAGCTTTTTCGATTTCGCGTTCCAGGCGTCGATTTCAGCCCACTGGCGCTCGAGATCCTCCTCGCTCAAGCCTCCCGCGTAGCGCGCGGTGGCGCTGTGGTCGGCCAGGCCCAGGTAGGAAGCGCCCCAGGCCGCCGCGGCCTCGGCCATCTCGGTCAGGGTTGACCGTCCGTCGCTGTACGTGGTGTGGCAGTGCAGGATCCCCAGCATGTCCTTCATCGTGACGAGCTTCGGCAGAGCCTTGGTCTCGGCCGCCTCGATCTCTCCCCGGTCCTCCCGCAGCTCCGGCTCGATATAGTCCAGGTCCAGAGCCTGGAAGAGATCCGCTTCGCTCCGGATGGGGGCGTGTTTCTTCCCGGACAGCTCGTATTCGTTCAGGCTCATGCCGCGCTCCAGCGCACGCGCGCGCACGCGGACGTTGTGCGCGACGCTGCCCGTGAAGTAGTGGAGCGCGAACGGGAACTGTTCGGGAGTGACCAGCCTGAGATCCACGGCGAGGCCGGTGCGCAGGCGGACCGAGGTCTTCGTGTCGCCGCTTGCGATGATCTCCGCGGTGGGGAGCAACCCCAGAAAGGCCTTGGTCACCTTGTCGGGTTTGCGGGTGGCCACGAGAAGGTCCACGTCCTTCACGGTCTCGAGCCAGCGCCTGAGGCTTCCGCCGACCTGGGCCTCCTTCACCGAGCCCGCCTCGACCAGGCTTCCCAGAAGCTCCTCGGCCATCGGACGCACATCGCCCGCGCGGTAGCGGCCCGCCCCTTTTTCGAGGAGCGCGATTCCAGCGAGGATCTTCTTCTCGGACTGCTCGCCGAATCCCTTGAGCGAGCGGATGCGTCCCTGCTCGGCGGCGGCCTTGAGACCCGCCAGCGTGGTGATCTCGAGTTTCTCGCCGAGAAGCCTCACCCGCTTGGCCCCAAGGCCCGGAACGCGGACCATCTCGACGTAGCCGGGAGGGATCGCCGCCACCAGCTCTTCGTGGAACACCATGCGTCCGGTTTTCCACAGCTCGATGATGCGGAGCGCGATGCCCTCGCCGATTCCGGGCACATCGGTCAGCGTGCCGGCTTCGATGATCCCGCCCAGGTCCTCGGTGAGCCCGTCCAGCGCCCGGGCGGCGTTCTCGTAGGCCCGGACCTTGAACGGGTTCTCACCCTTGAGCTCGAGAAGGCCGGCGATCTCCTCCAGGACGCGGGCAACGACGCGGACGTCTGCGGTGGACTGGCTCAGGGGCGCTCCCCGGTCGGGCTAGAAAAGCTCGGACAAAGGTCTCCGGCCCGAAAAGCCTTCGTCCGTCGTGTGCCAGTGGGAGACGGCTGCCTCGCCGGTGCGCCAGCAGAGGCAGACGACGCGGTCGCGCGCCATCGTGTAGAAGTCGACCAGGCCCAGATCCAGATCGCGGAGGATGCACCCGCGCGAGGCCACGTCGTAGAGCGCGGCGCGGAACTCCTCCAGCATGCGGGCGCAGCGCGCCTCCTTCTCGCGGAGATCCCGGACGTCGAGATTCTTGCTCGTGGCTCCCGAGGATTCGATGGCGGTGAGAACGGAGGTCTCGCTCTGGAGCGCCGCGATGTCCCGGGCGCCGGAGGCGAGCGCACCCAGCGCCTGCTCCAGATAGGGGATGAGCCGGTTTGCTTCCTCTACGGAGAAGATCTTGTTCCGGAGTCGTTCCATTCGGCCCTCAGGGGATCGCGCTCTGGCCGCATCGCGGAACCGCGCCCACACCGTATCAGAGGTCGCCGAACCCTTGCAACCGGCGCGGGAATCTGTAAGGCTTCCGGCGATGGTCCCCGATCGATCGATGTCCCGCCGCGACTTCCTGAGGAAGAGTGCCCTCATCGGAGGCGCTCTGGCCGCGGGTCTCCCCGAAGCCGTATCGCTGCTCCATCCGCGCGTCGCCCAGGCGGCGATCATGGGCATCGGCCAGGAGCTTGGCGACGTCCTGAACGAGGAGACGGTAAACCGCATCCTCCAGGAGGCGCTCGCCCGCGGGGGCGACGCGGCGGACCTCTTCGCCGAGCAGCGGTTCCGCACCTCGGTCATCATGGACGCCGGCAAGATCGATTCGGTGACGTATGGATATCCGCGCGGCGCTGGCGTCCGCGTTGTCCTGCGCAACCAGACGGGCTACGCCTTCTCCGACGAGTTGTCCTACTCCTCGCTCCTGGACGCCGCGCGGGTCGCTTCCGGCATCGTGGAGACCCCGAGCCACACCAGCCCGATCGACGTGACGCGCCGAACCATGGAGCCGCCCTTCACGCTCGTGAGTCCCGAGCCGCTCATGGTCGAGGCGACGAAACTCCAGATCTTGCAAAGGATGGATGCGGCCGCGCGCGCCGCCGATCCCCGCATCGCTTCGGTTCGGATCGAGTACACGGACGAAGCGCGCGACGTCCTGATCGGAACCTCCGAGGGCATCTACGTGCTCGACCGCCAGTATCTGACCAGCATCTCCTGCGCTCCCACAGCCCAGGCCGGCGGAAAGCGGGGGAGCGGATTGGCGACCCTGGGAGGCCGGGTCGACGCCGGCTACTTCGGGCGGGTGAGCCCGGAGGACGCGGCGCGGGAAGCGGCGCTCCAGGCGGTGCGTCTTCTCGAGGCCGGATCCGCGCCCGCCGGCCCCATGCCCGTCGTGGTCGCTCCAGGCTGGGGCGGCGTTCTCATTCACGAATCGCTGGGGCACGCGCTGGAGGCGGACGGAATCCGGCGGGGAACCTCGCTTCTCTCCGGGCTGGCGGGGACGCGCGTGGCCTCGCCGCTCGTGCGCGTCGTGGACGACGCCCGCTGGCCGAACGGGCGCGGATCCTACGCCGTGGACGATGAGGGGACGCCGGGACAGAGGACCGTCCTGGTCGACGGAGGCGTCCTCCGTTCCTACATCATCGACAACCAGAACGGGTGGCTCCTGACGCTCCCGTCCACCGGAAACGGCCGCCGGATGTCGTACCGGAACTGGCCGATCCCTCGCATGAGCAACACCTACATCGACGCCGGTGGAAGCGACCCCGCTTCGCTCCTGAACGGCATCACGAAGGGCTTCTACGCCGCGGAGCTCGGCGGCGGCTCCGTGGAGACGACCAGCGGCAATTTCAACTTCGCGGTCCGGGAAGGGTACTGGATCGAGAACGGGAAGCTCACGCGGCCGGTTCGCGGAGCGGTCCTCATCGGAAACTCGCTTCTGACGATGCAGCGCATCGAGGGTATCGGGACCGACCTCAGGGTGGAGCAGACGCGCGGTACGTGCGGGAAGGACGGCCAGATGGTGCCCGTCGGCGTGGGGCAGCCCACGGTGCGGTTCTCCTCGATGACCGTCGGAGGGCCCTCGATCTAACATGCCCCGCCAGCTCGCCATCGATCTCGCCGAGAAGATCCGGATCCAGGCCGAGCGCTCCGGCGCGCAGGAGGCGGAGACCTATCTCGAATCGAGCACCACGACCGAGGTACGTCTCCGCCAGGGGCAGATCGAGCTCCTGCAGCAGTCCGGGGTGCAGGGACTCGGGCTCCGCGTGTTCCGCGATCGCCACATGGGTTTTCTGTATACCACCGACCTCCGTGACTCCGTCCTCACCGAGCTCGTGAATCGAACGCTCGCCCTCACCAACCAGGCGACGGCGCGCGACGAGAACCGGATCGCGGAAAACCTGTCCGTTTCCCAGACCGATCTCGAGATCAACGATCCCGCGCTGGCCCAGCTCCGCGCCGCGGACTTGGTGGCGATGGCCCGGGCCGCGGAGCAGAGCGCCTTCGCTCAGGACAAGCGCATCCAGACGACACGCGACGTCCGATGCGGCGTCACGATCGCGGAAATCTCCTTCTCCAACACCTACATCGCCAGGCAAAAGTATACGGCGGGCGTCGCCTGGCTCTCGGCCACCCCGATCGCCACCGCGGGAACGCAGAAGCGGGAGGGCACGTACAGCGACCGCAAGCGCTACCTGAGCGATCTCGCGAGGCCCGAGCAGGTGGGACAGCTCGCGGTGAGCCGGGCGCTCGCGAGGCTGGGGGCGGCCCCGGTGGCCTCGACCCGGGTTCCGGTCGTGTTCGCCGCGGAGGCCGCGGCCACGTTCCTGCGCGGGCTCTTCCAGGCGTTCAGCGCGCTCAACGTGATCGAGCAGCGCTCGTTCCTGGCCGGAAAGCTGGGCCAGCAGATCGCGAGCCCCCTTCTGACGATCATCGACGACGGAACGATGCGGCGTGGGCTCGGCTCGGGCTACTTCGACGGGGAGGGCGTGCAGTCGCACCGGACCGTGGTCGTGGATCGGGGCGTGCTGCGGCAGTATCTCCACTCCGGCGCGACAGCCCGGCGCATGAACACCACGCCGACCGGGAACGGCATCCGCTCCTACGACTCGCTGCCCACGATCGGTCCCACGAACTTCTACATCGATGCCGGCTCCAAGACCCACGAGCTGGTGGAGGAGACGAGCAACGGACTGTACGTGACTGGGCTCGCCGGATTCGGCATGGACACCGTGTCGGGCGAGTACTCCCAGCAGGTGGACGGGCAGTGGATCGAGAAGGGCGTCCTCACGAAGCCGGTCGAGGGCGTGACGGTTGCGGGAAGGCTGGACGAAATGCTGCTCGGGATCGACGCCGTGGGGAGGGATCTCGAGTTCCGCGACAACGTGGCGTCGCCCGCGATCCGGTTCAAGGAGCTGACGGTTGGAGGAGGAGTCTAGGCGGGTGTTTCGGACGTCTTGGGCTGCGTGTCGCCCTCTTCCTTCGGCGCCGCGTACAACTCTCCGACCGTGAACTTCTTCGGCTGCTTCACGTAGATGTAGGCGGTGTTCGCCGCCGCGGCCCCCTCGCTGCACGCCGTGATCAGGAGCTTGTACTTCCCCGGATAGGTCGCGATGTCCCCGCAGCTGAACACGCCCTTGATATTCGTGTTCATGACGTTATCCACCAGGATCTGGTTCCCCTCGAGGGTCAGCCCCCACGAGCGGATCACCTTCGTATCCATCAGGAATCCGATGTTGATCGAGACCAGGTCGATCGGAAGCTCCTGGGTCTCCTCGGTCTTCTTGCTTTTCACCAGCACGGACTCCACCTTGCCGTCGCCCCGGATCTCCACGGTCTCGGTCTCGAGCATGGCGCGGACCTTCGATTCCTTGATCTCCTCGACGTAGGTGTCCATCCCCTGCCACTTGTCGAGCATGTGGATCATGGTCACGTCGGCCACATCCTTGACCGAGAGCGCGGATTCCAGAGCCGAGTCGCCGCCCCCGATGATCAGGACGCGCTTCCCTTTGCTCGCCTCCACGTCGGGCATCCCGTAGAAGAGACCCTTGCCCTTGAGCTCCACCTCGCCCGGCTTGTTGATCTTCCGCGGTTCGAAGGCGCCACCCCCGGTCGCGACGATCACGCTCCGGGCCTCGTACGTTTCCTTGGTCGAGGTCACACGGATCAGGTTCTGCTCTTCGTCCCGCGCGATCATCGTGACGTGCTCGCGCTCGCGGATCTCGGCTCCCATGTGGTTGGCCTGATCGACGAAGTTCTTGCCCAGGTCCTCGCCCATCACGTACGTGTACGAGGGATAGTCGTGGACCGGCTTCTTGGGGTAGAGGCAGGCGAGCTGGCCCCCCGCGACGGCCGTGTCGAGGAGAAGCGTGGACATCCGGCGCATGCGCGTGAAGAGCGCCGCCGAAAGTCCCGCTGGCCCGGCTCCGATGATGAGGATGTCCCAGATCACGATCGTTTCGCTCGCTCCGATTCCACGCTAACCACGAGGGGCACGGGAGCATACCACAGGGGGCCGTTGGACGCAGGAGGGGACGCGTGCTAGGCTCGGGACCGATGGCCCTCCATGCACACCCTGCCTCGCGGAGTCGCGTCCGTTAACGCGGAGACCCTCCGGATTCTCGGCCCGGACCCAGAAGGCGCGGTCGCTTTTCTCGGCGGCGTCTACAGCAATCACGTGGCGCTCCGGGCCGTCGCGGAGGACGCCCGCTGGCGCGGCGCCGAGCGTCTCTTCTGCCTCGGGGACCTGGGCGGGTTCGGCCCGAATCCGGGGAGAGTCTTCCCGATCCTGGACGAATTCGGCATCGTGACCGTCGCGGGGAATTACGACGTCGCGCTGGCCACGAAGCAGCCGGACTGCGGCTGCGGCTACACCCATCCCTCCGACAATTTCTTCGCGCAGCTCTCCTACGAATACACGGACGGCCGCACCAGCGACGCGGAGCGGGCGCTCCTTGCCGCGCTCCCGCCGGCGATCCGCTTCACGAGGGGCACGCGGCGCTTCCTCCTCTGCCACGGCTCGCCCAGGAAGACGAACGAGTTCCTCTGGGAATCCGCGTGCTCGGACGCTTTTCTCACGCGCCTGCTGCGCGAGGCGGAGGCCGAGACGGTCCTCTGCGCGCACACGGGCATCCACTGGCAGCGCCGCCTCCCGGGCGGCGGCCTCCTGGTCAACGCGGGCGCGGTGGGCCGGCCCGCGAACGACGGCCGTCGGGAAGTCTGGTACGCGCTCTTCTCGGCCGGCAAGGACGAGGCGGAGTTCATCCCGGTCGCGTACGACGCGGAATCGCTCGCCCGGGAGATGGAGGAGGAGGCGCTGCCACCGGAATTCGTGGAGACGATCCGGACCGGCTGGTGGACGACCTGCCTCGAGATCCTGCCGGCCAAGGAGCGGGCGAGGGGGAAATTCTGATCCGGGTGATCGGGGAGTATGTCCGCGCGGTCCTGGGCTCGGGCCGGAACGCGCGCTTTTATCTCTACGGTCTTTTCCTCTGCGGGCTCGGCCAGTCGATCTTCTCGCTCCTCCTCAATCTCTACCTCCGCGAGCTGGGACTGAACGACGCGGGCATCGGGCAGATCCTCTCCAAGGTCTCGCTCGGCGCCGCGGTCGCGGCCCTACCGATCGCGTTTCTCTTCCGGCGTCTCTCCGCCCGGACGGTTCTCGTTGCCGCGGGAGCCCTCACCGCCGCGACGTACCTCCTGCAGGGGACGCTGGTCGCTCCCGAGCTCCTGCTCCTCGCGGCGTTCCTGTCCGGGATGGTCGTGACCACCTTCCGTCTCTCCATCGCGCCGGTCGTCATGCGCGAGGTGCCCGCGGCGCTCCGGCCGTATCTTTTCAGCGCGGCCTTCACCGTGCTCTTCCTCGCGGCGATCGTGGGCTCGCTCGTGGGCGGGATCATGCCGCACTTCTTTCACGCGGCGGCCGGGAGCGAGCGGCTGGCGCTCCGATGGTCGCTCTGGACGGCGTGCGGGCTCACGCTCCTGTCCTCGATACCGTTTTTCCGGATGAGGACCGGTTCTCCGGCGGAGAAGGACAGCCCGGGCGCCCCGGGGTCCCCGAGCGCCCCGGGATCCCCGGGCGCCCCATCCCCATGGGACCAGATCCGCGAGCTGGCTGAGGTCGACTGGGGTCTCCAGCTCAAGCTCGCGCTACCCGCCATGCTCATCGGCCTGGGCGCGGGGCTCATCATTCCGTTCCTGAACCTCTACTTCCGCGACCGCTTCGGACTGACACCCGCCGCGATCGGCGTCCTCTTCGCGTTCATGCAGGGCTTCATGGTCCTGGGGAATCTCTTTGGCCCTGCGGTGTCGCGCCGTCTCGGCCTGGTGCGGGGCGTCATGGCCACCCAGCTCGCGTCGGTCCCGTTCATGGTGGCGCTCGCGCTCTCCAACTCCTTCCCGGTCGTGGTCGGCTCGTTCCTGCTTCGCGGGGGACTCATGAACATGAATCAGCCGCTCACGACCCACTTCGCGATGGAGGTGGTGCCCGAGCGCGAGCACGCGATCACGAACAGCCTTCTCTCCCTCTCCTGGTTCGTGGCCTGGAGCATCAGCGCCGACATCGGAGGCGCCCTGATCCAGCGTCGCGGATACACCGAGCCGCTCCTTCTCGCCGCGGTGCTTTACGTCCTCGCATCGGTCCTCTATGGCGTGTTCTTCCATGGAGTTCCCGAGGTTCGCCTGCCTCGTTCCGAGGTCGAAATTCCCGACGCCTGAGCCGCCTCGGGGGCGCTCAAGGTTCCCCTTGGAAGTGCCGATATCTTCCTGCATCAAGACCAAGGGGAGATTGCGTGGCATCTCGTCGTCACGCGGTCGCGGGATGGGCGGATAGAGTCACTTCGTTCTTGTAAGGGGGAACACCAATGAATCGGACTCGGTTTGCCATGGTGTTGTTCACGTTCGCGTTGGTCACGGCGTTTGCCGCGGCGGCTTCGGCGATGCCGAGTGTCGGTACGTTGGAGATCAATGGTGGGTACTCGAAGTCCTCGCTGGAAGCGGCCGCCCCGTTCTCGACGGATTCGCCGGGCGGCGGAATGTCCTTCGGCGCCGGCTATTTCCGCAGCCTCGCCCCCAAGACCTCGTGGGGTATGGAAGTCGCGTACGAGAACCTCGGTTCCATTAATTACACGAATGCCGTGAACAACCATACGGAGTCTATTCACATGGTCCGCGTTTCGCCGGAATTCAGGATGAACTTCGGCACGATGGTCGGTCCGAGCTTCTACGGTCAGGCCGGCGCGGGCTACTACAGCGTTTCGGTCAAGGATGAGAACACCACGGCGGGCACGAACGTGACGGCCAACGACGGCAAGTTCGGATTCAATCTCGGCGCCGGCGTCGGATTCCCGGTCGGTCCGAAGACGAAGCTGAATTTCACGGGCTTGTACCACTCGGTTTCCACGTCGGGTACGAGCACGAATTACATGGGCTTCCGCGCGGGTCTCGCGCTCGGCCTGTAGCACTCGGACTCAATCCGGCAACAGGACGGGGGGCGTCGAAAGGCGCCCCCCGATTCGTTTCCCGCACGCGCCACGCGCCACGCGGCGCGACGCCTCCGCCGTGGATTCAGGCTCCGCCCGGGTTGGTCATCCCCTCCGGTGAGAACACCTTCGCGATCTGCTCCTCGGTGAGGAGCTTCTTCTCGCGCACCAGAGCGACCACCGTCTTCCCCGTCTTCACCGACTCCTTGGCGATCTCGGCCGCCGCGAGGTATCCGATGTAGGGGTTGAGCGCGGTCGCGAGCGCCGTGGAGCGCTCGAAATAACGCCGGCAGACCTCCTCGTTCGCGGTGATCCCATCGATGCACTTCTCACGAAGCGCGCGGAGCGTCGGCGCCAGGATCGCGAGCGTGCGGGTCAGATCGTGGGCGATGACCGGCATCATGACGTTCAGCTCGAGCTGCCCCGCCGAGGACGCGAAGGCCACCGTCGCGTCGTACCCGATCACCTGGTAGCAGATCATGTTCGTCATCTCGAGCATGACCGGGTTCACCTTGCCGGGCATGATCGAGGAGCCGGGCTGCACGGCGGGGAGAAGGATCTCGTAGAGACCCGTTGTCGGGCCGCTGGCGAGAAGCCTCAGGTCGTTCGCGATCCGGGTCAGATCCAGCGCGAACCCGCGCAGGTCGGAGGACACGCGGACGAAGGGGGCCATGCTCTGCATGGCCTCGAACAGGTTTTCCGCGCCGTGAAACGCCGCGCCGGTCAGGCCCGCGAGATGCTTCACGGCGCGCATGCGATATTCCGGATGCGCGTTGATGCCGGTCCCCGCGGCGTTTCCGCCCAGCCCCAGCGCCAGGAGACCGTCGCGGCTTCTCGCGAGCGACTGCTCCCACCCGCGGACACAGGCACCGTACGCCGAGAATTCCTGGCCCAGGGTGACCGGCACCGCATCCTGTAAATGGGTACGTCCGGATTTCAAGATCTGCGCGAAGGCCTTCGCGCGCGCCTCGAACGAGGAGGCAAGCGTGGCCATCTCCGCCAGCACCGGGCCGCTCAGCGCGTACACCGCGAGACGCATCGCGGTCGGGATCACGTCGTTCGTGGATTGAGCCATGTTGACGTGATCGTTCGGGCTCACCAGCGCGGAATCGCCGCGTTTCCCGCCCAGGATCTCGCAGGCGCGATTCGCGACCACCTCGTTCACATTCATGTGAAACGAGGTCCCCGCGCCGGCCTGGTAGGCGTCCACCACGAAGTCTTTGTCGAGCTTCCCGGCCAGGACCTCCTCGGCCGCCTGGACGATCGCCTCTCCCTTCTTCCGGTCGAGCCCGCCGACTTCCATGTTGGCTCGCGCGGCCGCGATCTTGACGCGCGCGACGGCGCGCACCAGTTCCACGTGGAGGCGCTCGCCGCTGATGGGGAAGTTCGCCACCGCTCGCGCCGTCTGGACGCCGTAGTAGGCGTCGGCCGGCACCTCGAGGGCGCCGAGGGAGTCGCGTTCGGTCCGAGTGGCGGGCTTGGGCGAGACGTCAGGCATGGAGCTTCTCCCGGGATGGCGCGGTCTCGCGCCCTTCGTGCCATGGCTGCTCCAGCACCGGCCGGTCCCAGATCCGCGCGAAGGCCTCGCGAAGCCGTCCCAGGATCTCGGGTCGCGGCGGCGCGTCGCCCAGCAGGGCGCGCATGGAGGTGACTCCGAGGTGGCGGATGCCGCAGGGGTGGATCCAGTCGAAGTGGCCGAGATCCGGATCTACGTTCAGCGCGAATCCGTGAAACGTGATCCAGCGCCTCACCGCCACGCCGATGGCCGCGACCTTGCGGTCGCCTGCCCAGACGCCGGTGTAGGGCGGCCGGCGCCCGGCGGCGATTCCGTAGGAGCCGAGTGCCTGGATCAGGACTTCCTCGAGGTCGCGGAGATAGCGATGGAGGTCTCGGCCGGAAGGGAGGCCGGACAGGGCCAGGATCGGATACGCGACGATCTGGCCGGGGCCGTGGTAGGTGACGTCGCCCCCGCGCTCGACCGGAACGACCTCGACACCGCGGGCGCGAAGAAGTGCGTCGGGGACCCGGAGGCTCTCGGATCCGCCGGCCCGGCCGACGGTCAAGACCGGCTCGTGCTCGGCGAAGTAGATCGCGTCCGGCGTTTCATCCATGGCCCGGGCCAGGACCGCCCGCCTCTGAAGCTCGAGCGCTTCCCGGTAGGGAATCCGGCCCAGGTCGTACGCCGCGATCGGCGGGTTCATGCGGGCCTCCAGCATTGGGGCCTCAGATGGAATCGAGCAGCCAGCTCTCGGGATCCTCGAGCAGCTCCTTCACACGGTGGAGGAACTGGACCGCGGGGGTCCCGTCCACCAGGCGGTGATCGAAGCTCAGGACCAGCGTCATCATGTGGCGGATCACGATCCGGTGATCGCGCACGACGGGCCGCTCCTGGATCAGATGGACCCCGAGGACGCCGACTTCAGGGTAGTTGATGATCGGGGTCGAGGCGGTGGCGCCGAACATCCCGGCGTTCGTGATGGTGAAGGTTCCGCCCTGGATGTCGGAAAGCTGGAGCTTGTCGGCCCGCGCCCGGCTTCCCAGGTCCTCGATCTCCTGCGCAAGCTGGAGGAGCGTCTTTCGATCCGCGTCGTGGAGCACCGGGACGATGAGACCTGAGTCGCGGTGCACCGCCACGCCGATGTTGTAGTACTTCTTGTAGTGGATCTCGCCGCCCTCGGTCATGGAGGCGTTCAGGACCGGCGACTCGCGAAGCGCCCGCACGACGGCCTTCACGATGAAGGGCATATAGGTGAGTCCCACCCCGTAGGTCGCCTTCACGCGCTCCTTGAGCCGCGCCCGGAGCGTCACGAGATTGGTCATGTCCACCTCGTCCCACGTGGCGCAGTGCGCCGCCGAGTGGCGGGAGCGGAGCATGTTCTCGGCGATCTTCTTCCTGACGTTGGTGGCCTGCTGGACGTCCTCCTCGCGCGAGCCGGGCGCCGTGAACGATGGCGCGGGAATGGGACGCGTGGGCTGGGTCTGGGGCGCGGGCGCCCGTCCCGCCTGAGGAGCCTGCGCGGCCGGTCCGGCTGACGCGGCGACCCTGCTCCCCTCGATATGATTCAGCACGTCCTCGCGCGTGACGCGGCCGCCCATGCCGCTGCCGCGGATGCGCGAGACGTCGAGGCTGTGCTCCTTGAGGAGTTTCCGCACCGCGGGAGAGACGCGCTGATCCTCGCCCTGGCTCGGCTCCGCGATGGCCGCGCCCGCGCGCGACGGCGCCGGCTCGCGCGATGGGGATCCGCCCGCGGACGCGCCGCCCCCGACAGGGGAGGGCCGTGGCGGCTGCTGCGCCTGCGCCGGCGCCCCGGCGCCCGCCGGCGTTCCCGCCGCCGGCATCGACTCGCCCTTCGCCAGAATCACGCCGAGCTGCTGGCCAACCTGCGCCACGACGCCTTCGGCGATCGTGATCTTGCCGAGCGTTCCGGCCGACGGCGCGGGAAGCTCGATATTGATCTTGTCGGTGATGATCTCGACGATCGGCTCGTCCTTGGCGATCGCGTCGCCTTCTTTCTTGAGCCACTTGCCGACCGTACCCTCGACGACGCTCTCGCCCAGCTGCGGCACTACGATCGTGACGGGCATCCCTTCCTCCGACTCAGGTCCCGGGGGACCGGGCTAGTAAGCGACGGTCTCGCGGATCGCCTGGGCGATCCGGTTCGCGTCGGGCAGATAGGCTTCCGCAAGCGTGGGAGCAAACGGTTCCTGAGGCGCGTCGGGCGGCGAGACCCGCCTCACCGGCGCGTCCAGGAAGGAAAAACCGTCCTCGGCGATCATGGCGCCGATCTCCGCGCCCACGCCCATCGTCTTGCTGCTCTCGTAGACCACCACGGCGCGCGCCGTCTTCTCCACGGAGCGCAAGATTGTCTCCTTGTCGTAGGGGAGGAGCGTGCGGAGGTCGACGACCTCGACGTCGATCCCCTCCGCCGCGAGCTTCTCGGCAGCCTCGAGCGAGCGGTGGAGCATGAGCGCGTACGAGATCACGGTCACGTGCTTCCCCTCGCGAACCACGGCCGCCTTGCCGAGCGGCACGGTGTAGTCGTGCGTGGGAACGGGCCCCTTGATGGTGCGATAGAGGCGCTTGTGCTCGTAGAAGAGAACCGGGTTCTGTCCCCGGAACGCGGACTTCAGGAGCCCCTTCGCGTCGTACGGAGTCGCGGGCGTCACGACGACGAGGCCGGGGCAGTGCATGAACCAGGATTGATTCGCCTGCGAATGGAAGAGCCCTCCGCCGACCGCGCCGCCGTAGCAGCAGCGGATGACCATGGGGCATGTGAACATTCCGCCCGAGCGGTACCGCATCTTGGCCGCGTGCTCCACGATGCCGTCCACTGCGAGCGAGATGAAATCATCGAACTGGATCTCGGGAGATGGGATCAGGCCCGCGATCGCGGCGCCCACCGAACCCTGCACCAGGAAGTTCTCCGAGATCGGGCTGTCGATGACGCGCATCGGCCCGAATTTCTCGAAGAGCCCCCTCGTCGCCTTGAACACGCCCCCGTAGCCGGCGATGTCCTCGCCGATGAGGAAAATGCGCTCGTCGCGCTCCATCTCCTCGCGAAGGCCGTCGGTAATGGCCTCGATATACGTCACTGTCTTCACATCGGAGGCGATGGCCCCCGGAGCCGTTTGCGCCACGTCCATCTTCATCGCTGCTCGATCTCCCTTGGTGTCGCGCCGGCGGGCCGGCCCTTGAGCCGCGCCTCCCGCCTCGCTTCCGCCGCCTTCGCCTCCCGCTTCTCATCCTCGGTCTCGAGGAGAAGCGGAGGCACGGTGGCCGGACGGCCGCTCTTGTCGACCGCCACGAACGTCAAATACGCCGTGCTCGTCTGACGGCGCTCCCCCGACATCAAATCCTCGCTCTGGACGTCGACTCGGATCTCCATGGAGGTCCGGCCGACGTAGGTCATGCGCGCCGCGATCACGGCGATCTGACCGACCCGGATCGGGCCCAGAAACGAGACCTCGTCCATGGATGCCGTGACCGCCTCGGTGCGGCAATGGCGGTGCGCCACGATGGCCGCGGCCAGGTCGATCCAGTGAAGCACCCGGCCGCCGAGGACGTTGCCCATCGTGTTCGCGTCGTTCGGCAGCACGAGCTCGATCATTTCGACCCGCGTCTCGCGCGGGCTCTTGCCCCGCCGTTCCTCAGAGCGGGGCGTAGACGTCCTCCAGGATCTCGTGGGGCTCGGGATGCGGGCTCTTCTCCGCAAAATCGATGGCCTCCTCGAGCTCCCGCTCGATGCGCTGGAGCGTTGCCTGTTTGTACGAGTCGTCGATGACGCCCCGCTCCATGAGAATCTTCTCGTAGCGCGGGACCGGATCCCGCTTCTTCCAGTACTCCAGCTCTTCCTGGGTCCGGTAGTTCGCTGGATCGATCTCGGAATGTCCGTACCACCGGTAGGTCTTCATCTCGATCAGGGTAGGGCCCTCGCCGCGCCGCGCGCGGCGGACCGCTTCCTGGCAGGTTTCGTAGGTCACGAGGAGATCGTTGCCGTCGATGGTGACGCCCGGGAAGCCGTAGGCCTTCGCGCGCTCGGAAACGTCCTCGACCGGAACGCCGAGGACCGCCGGCACCGACTCGGCCCAGAGGTTGTTCTGGACGACGAAGACGCAGTTCAGCTTGTGAATGGCGGCGAAATTGAGCGCCTCGTGCCACACGCCGTTGGAAGTGGCGCCCTCGCCCACGAAGCAGACCGCCACGTGGTCTTTCTTCTGGATCTTGTAGGCGAGCGCGCACCCGGTCGCGATCACGGTCTGCGCCGCGATGGTGGAGGCGGGAGTGATGATCCCGAGCGGCTTCCACCCATAGTGGCAGGGATGGGACTTGCCGCGGTCCGGACTGTCCTTGCGCGCGAACAGTTCCGCGAGGATGTACTTGAGCGGCATCCCTTTCGTGATGGCGGCGCCCAGCTCACGATGCTGGATTCCGATCGTGTCTTCGGGCCGGAGGCCATAGCAGGCGCCTACGACGGTGGCTTCCTGTCCGACGGCGCTGAAATAGGTGCCATGGAAGCGGCCCTGTTTGAAGAGCTTCCGGCATCGCTCGTCGGTTGTGCGAACGAGGTTTAGGTAGTAGTAGAGGCCCTTCAGCTCATCGTTGGTCACCGGCATGCTTCCTCCTTGAACGATTCTGGGCGCGCCGCGCTTCGAAGATCGCGTAAGCGCCGAACGGCAGCGAGTTAAGGTACCACACGGCCGCTCCCCTTCCAATGGGCATCCAACGCGCCGCTTCGAGCATCGTAAGGAGTGGTAAGGGGCCTATTTTCATTCCGATTCGGGATTCGCGCTGGTATGCTCCTGCGCCCGAGAACGGCACGGGTGTTCCCCCCACTGGAGACTTGGATGACCGAAACGTCCATAACGGAGACCAGAGTATTGGACGCCTTGCGCTCGGTAATGGATCCCGACCTCGGGCGCGATATCGTATCGCTCAACTTCATCCGCAACATGAAGATCGAGGGCGGGACCGTATCCTTCGACGTCAACCTCACCACGCCCGCCTGCCCGGTCAAGGAGCGTCTCCGCGAGCAGTCGCGCCAGGCGGTGCTTTCCTCCGTTCCGGGCGTGAGCGACGTCCAGGTGAACATGACGGCCGAGGTCAGGCGTCCCCCGGCCCCGGAGACGAGCCGGATCAAGGGCGTGAAGAACATCATCGCCGTGGGGAGCGGCAAGGGAGGCGTCGGGAAATCGACCGTGGCCTCGAACATCGCCGTATCACTCGCGCGGAGCGGGGCCAAAGTGGGGCTCCTGGACGCGGACATCTACGGTCCCAGCATCCCCATCATGATGGCTTCCTCGGGAGAGCCGGAGGTGAGAGACCAGGTCATCCAGCCGGTCGTCTCGCACGGCGTGAAGCTCATGTCCATGGGGTACCTGAGCGGAGAGATGCCCCTCATCTGGCGCGGGCCGATGGCCCACAAGGCGCTCCAGCAGAGTCTCCTCGGCGTGAACTGGGGCGAGCTCGATTACCTGGTCGTGGATCTGCCCCCCGGAACCGGCGACGTGCACCTGACGCTCGTGCAGACGGTGCCGGTGACCGGCTCGGTGATCGTGTCGACCCCTCAGGACGTCGGGCTCCAGATCTCGATGAAGACGCTCCGCATGTTCCAGCAGACCAAGGTCCCGATCCTGGGCATCGTCGAGAACATGAGCTACTACGTTTGCCCGCATTGCGGCGGGCGCGACGACATCTTCGGACACGGCGGCGCGAAGAAGGCGGCAGAGACCCTGGGAATTCCGTTCCTCGGCGAGATTCCGCTCGATCCCGCCATCCGCAAGCACAGCGATACGGGCCGGCCTGTCGTCCTCGCGGAGCCCGAATCGGCCTCGGCGCTCGCCCTGACGGAAATGGTGGGGAAGCTCGCGCAGCAGATCAGCATC
Source organism: Candidatus Eiseniibacteriota bacterium (assembly GCA_043779525.1). GTDB lineage: Bacteria > Eisenbacteria > RBG-16-71-46 > SZUA-252 > SZUA-252 > WS-7. The sequence goes on from JAYWED010000006.1 coordinate 60,724, forward strand.
CAGGCGTTCCGGACCATCCCTCTCACCATCATCGAGGAATAGCGTGCTCACGGCTCCCGACGAGCGGGCCATCCCCGCCGAGATTCGCAAGAAGAGCGGCGAGGGAATGGTCATCCGCTGGCAGGACGGCCACGCCAGCACCCTCGGCGCGCGGTATCTGAGGGGACGCTGTCCCTGCGCGCAGTGCGTCAGCGAGACCACGGGCCAGAGACTCGTGACGGAAGAGCATATCGCGCCCGGCGTCTCGATCGAAGCCGCGCGCACCGTGGGAAACTACGCGCTTCATTTCACGTTCAGTGACGGCCACACCACAGGCATCTACAGCTTCGAATACCTGAGACGCATCTGCCCTTGCGAGGACTGTGCATGAGAATCGAAACGACGCTGTCCGGGAGCTTTCCCAAGCTCCCGATCGAGCCCGGCGCGCCGAACGTCAGGGTGACCCGGAACCGGATGGACCAGGGGAAGGCCACGGCGAAGGAGCTTGCGGATGCCATCCGCGAGACGACGCGCCGCATCGTGGCGTTACAAGAATCGGCGGGGGTGGATATCCCGGTCGACGGGCAGGTGCCCTGGGACGACGCGCAGACCTATTTCGCCCGCGGCGTATCCGGATTCACGATCGCGGGCCTGATCCGCTATCTCGACACCAACACCTACTACCGGCAGCCGGAGATCACGGGGCCCGTTTCCTGGACCCGTCCGGTGACGGCCGAGGACTTCCGGGCCGCGCAGGGGATGGCGCACCGCCCGCTCAAGGCGATCCTCCCCGGGCCCTACTCGCTCTATCGCTTCTCGAGGGATCTCCATTACAAGGATCGCGAGGAAGCGGTCGCCGCGATCGGCGAAGCCGTCGCTCACGAGGCGAAAGCGCTCGAGGACGCCGGCGCCGCGTGGATCCACTTCGAGGAGCCGTGGCTCGGTCGCGCCGCCGCCTCGGACGCGGCGCTCGTCTCGGCGGCGCTCGCGCCGGTGTTCCGCGGCCGCAAGGCCAAGACCACGCTTCACGTTCCGTTCCGCTCGCCGGCCGCCGTGTTCGACGCGATCAGGGATCTCTCCTGGACGGTGCTCGGGCTCGACCTGGTCGAGGCTCCGGAATCATGGAGCCTCCTCGCGCGCGTGCCCGCCGGCCGCACGGTGGGGCTGGGGCTCGTGGACGCGCGGAACACGCGTCTCGAGGATCCCGCGCGGGTGGCCCAGGAGGTTCGCCGGGCGCGATCCGAGAGGCCCGATCTCAACTGGCAGCTCTGCACGACCGCGAGCCTCGAGTACTTGCCGGTCGACCGCGCGGCCATGAAGGTCGCGCGTCTCACCGAGGCCGCGCGCCTCGCATCCGCGAACGGAGGATGATCATGCCGCGTGGGCTCTGGACCACGACCGTCGGGAGCTTTCCCAAGCCGCCGCACCTCGAGCGGGCGCGGAATCAACTCGCGCGCGGCGAGATCTCGGCGGACGAGCTGCGGAAGCTGGAGCGTGACGCCACGATCGAGGTGATCCGGTGGCAGGACGAGATCGGACTCGACATCCTGGTGGACGGCGAGCTCTACCGCGGCGACATGACAACCTATTTCGCCGAGCTGATGGACGGATTCACGATCAGCAATCCGGTCCGCTCCTACGGAAACCGTTACTACCGGAAGCCGGTCGCGACGGGGCCCGTGCGGCGCACGAAGTCCTGGACCGTGGACTGGTGGAAGTTCGCGCAGAGCCAGACGAAGAAGCCGGTGAAGGGAATGCTGACCGGGCCGTACACGATGATGGACTGGTCTTTCAACGAGCACTACGCGTCCCGCGAAGCGCTCGCCATGGATCTGGCCGAGGCGATCCGCGAGGAGGCCATGGAGCTGGCGGAAGCGGGCGCCGCGTTCATCCAGGTGGACGAGCCGGCGATCTCGGTGCGCCCCGAGGAGCTGAAGCTCGCGGTGCGCGCGCTGGGCCGGGCCGTGGAAGGCGTCAAGGCGAAGACGATCACGCACATCTGCTACGGGGATTTCGACGTGATCTATCCGGCGCTCCTCGATCTGCCCGTGGACATGATCGACCTCGAGATGGCGAACAGCCGCTACGACCTCCTCGACCGGTTCCGTCAGCATCGGTTCACCAAGGAGATCGGGTACGGCGTGCTGGACGTGCACTCGCACCGGATCGAGACCAAGGAGGAGATCAAGCAGGGCATCCTCCGCGGGCTGGAGATCCTCAAGCCCGAGCAGATGTACATCGATCCGGACTGCGGTCTGAAGACCCGCACCGTCGAGGAGGCGAAGGAGAAGCTCGCCGTGATGGTCGCGGCGGTCCGCGAGGTGCGGGAGGAGCGGGGCATCACGGCGTGAGCGAGTCAGGGCCGCAGGACCTTTCCGGGCTCCGGATCGATCGCGACGCGCCTCCCGCCGAACCCGGACCCGGCCGGCGAATTCTCGTTCTTACCGCGGCCCTTCTGGCGCTTCTCGCGACGGGGATCGCGGCGTTTCGCCTGACGCATCCGCCGGAGCTTCAGGTCGGGGTGGCCCGCGCGGAGTCCCTCGGAGGCGTCCCCGGCGCGGGCGCATCGGAGATCCTCACCGCCAACGGCTACGTGGTCGCGCGCCAGCGCGCCTCCGTCTCCACCGAGGTCTCGGGCCGGCTGAACCGGCTCCTCGTGGAGGAGGGAACCCGCGTGCGCAAGGGGCAGGTCCTCGGGATTCTCCAGAACGACGACCAGCGCTCGGCCCTGGCCAGCGCTCGCGCCGCGCTCGCCTCCGCCGAGGCCGGAGCATCGGAGGCCGCCGCGACCGCGCGTCAGGCGGCCCTCGCAAGGGGCCGCGCCGAGCAGCTCCACGCGAAGGGGCTCGTGAGCCAGGCCGAGCTCGACCAGGCGACCGCCACGGACGACGTCGCGGCCGCGCGCGTGAAGAGCGCGGCCGCCGGAGTGGCGAACGCGCGGGCGCGTGTCGCGTCGGCCCAGGTCGAGTACGACCGGACCTTCGTCCGCGCGCCGTTCGCGGGGGCCGTGCTGCGCAAGGAGGCCGACGTGGGGGAGATCGTGAGCCCGGTGCCCTCTTCCGGCGGGCTCACCCGTGGCGCCATCGTGACCATGGCGAATCTGGAATCCCTCGAGGCCGAAGCGGACGTGAACGAGGGCTATGTCTCGCGCGTCCGCGAGGGGATGCGCGCCGAGATCACCCTGGACGCCTATCCCGACGAACATTTTCCCGCGCATGTGAGGCAGATCGTGCCCACGGCGGACCGCCAGAAGGCGACCGTGCTGGTAAAGGTCTCCTTCGATCGCCTCGATCCGCGCGTGCTCCCCGAGATGGGAGTCAAGGTGTCGTTCCTCTCGGATCCGGCCGCTCCGGCGGGGGCCGCCGGAGCCGCGGGAGCGGCGGGGGTCGCCGGAGCCGCGGGAGCGGGCGCCATCCCGGCGTCCGTCGCCATCCCCAAGAAGGCCGTCCGGGAGGCGGAGGGACGCGCGGTCGTTTACGTGGTGGAGCGGGGGCGCGCGATCATGCGCGGCGTGTCGCCTCGGCCGCTCGGGGAAGATCGTGTGTCGGTGAGTGGCGGCTTGGCGCCGGGAGAAATGGTGATCGTGGAGGCTCCGTCGACGCTGGCCGACAAGAGCCGCGTGCGCGTGAAATAGAGACCGGAGGATTTCGTGCAGGAGCCGAGGAACGGCAATCTCATCGAGCTTCGAGACGTTCACAAGGTCTATCACCGGGACCGCAACGAGGTCCCGGTGCTCCAGGGGATCAACCTGAGCATCCGTGAGGGGGAGTTCGTGGCCCTCATGGGTCCGAGCGGTTCCGGGAAGTCCACGCTCCTGAACCTGATCGGCGGCATCGATTCGCCCACGAAGGGAGAGGTGCGCGTCGCGGGCGAATCGCTGGGAACGCTGAACCCCTCGAAGCTCGCGGCGTGGCGCGCGCGGCATATCGGCTTCATCTTCCAGCTCTACAACCTGATTCCCGTGCTGACCGCGTACCAGAACGTGGAGCTTCCGCTCCTCCTGACAAGGCTCTCAGCCAAGGAGCGGATGAAGCGCGTCCACTTCGCGCTCGGCTTGGTGGGGCTCGAGGGGCGGGCGAAGCACTTCCCGCGCCAGCTCTCGGGAGGCGAGGAGCAGCGCGTGGCCATCGCGCGCGCCATCGTGGCTGATCCGACCCTTCTGGTGGCGGACGAGCCCACCGGCGACCTCGACGCGAAAAACGCCGCCGAAATCCTGAGCCTCCTCCAGCGGCTGAACCAGGAGCTCTCGAAGACGATTCTCATGGTGACGCACGACCCCCACGCCGCCGAGCGCGCGCAGAAGACGCTCCATCTGGACAAGGGGGTCCTCCAGCCGTGAAGTACTTCCGGCTGATCGTCGCGAACTTGATGCGGGCGAAGCGGCGGACGTTCCTCACCGTGTTCTCCATCGCGGTCGCGCTCTTTCTCTTCTGCACGCTGCGCACCGTGATCACGTCGTTCGAGGCGTCCCTTCGCGCGTCCCAGGCCACGCGGCTCGTGGTTCGGCACGCCGCCTCGCTCGTGTTTCCTCTGCCGCTCGCGTACCGGGAGCGGTTGGCCCAGGTGCCGGGCGTGACCGGGATCACCTACGGCAACTGGTTCGGCGGGTTCTACCAGGATCCCAAGAACCAGTTCGCGCAGTTCGCCATGGACGTGCCCACGATGCTGGACCTCTTTCCGGAGACGGTCCTCCCGCCCGATCAGGTGCAGGCGTTCCGCTCGGAGCGCACCGCGTGCATCATCGGCCGCGCGCTCGCGAAGAAATACGGCTGGAAGATCGGGGACCAGATTCCGATCGTGGGAACGATCTATCCGGGCGAATGGCGCTTCAACGTGCGGGGGATCTACGAGGGGAAGACCAAGGACGTGGACGAGAACACACTCTTCTTTCACTGGGATTTCCTGAACGAGTCGCTCCCGGAGGGACGGCGGAGCCAGGTCGGCATCTACTGGCTCAGGATCGGCTCTCCCGACTTAGCCGCGACCGTGAGCCGGCGGGTGGACGCGATCTTCGAGAACAGCCCCCAGCCGACCAAGACCGAGACGGAGAAGGCATTTCAGGCCGGGTTCATCTCCATGATCGGGAACGTCCAGCTCCTGCTCACCATCATCGGATCGGCGATCGTCTTCGCGATCATGCTGGTCACCATCAACACGATGATGATGGCGGCGCGCGAGCGCACGACCGAGATCGCCGTGCTGAAGACGCTCGGGTTCTCGGACGGCCTGATTCTGCGTCTGGTGGCGGGCGAGGCGCTCCTGGTCTCGCTCCTGGGCGGGATTCTGGGCTCTGGGCTTGCGGCGCTCGTCTTCCACCAGGTGGACTTCACCGGCGGCGGATTCTTCCCGAACTTCCGGGTGCTCCCCGCGACGGTACTCATGGGACTCCTGCTGGCGGCGGTCATGGGAATCCTGAGCGGGATCGGCCCCGCGATCGCGGCGGCGCGCCTCAAGATCGCGTCGGCGCTCCGCAAGGTGGCCTGAGGAATCCATGCGCATCCCCATCGCCTACAACCTCCGGAATCTCGCCGCGCGCAAGGTCAGCACGTCTTTGACCGCGCTCGGTATCGGACTCGTCTCGTGGGTCTTCATCTTCACGCTGGCCCTCGCCGGCGGATTCCAATCTGCGCTTGAGGACACCGGCTCGCCGTCGAATGCGGTCGTGGTCCGGAACGGATCGACGGCGGAGCTGACGAGCATCGTCACGCGAGACGCGGCCGCGACGATCGAGAGCCAGCCCGAGATCGCCCGGGCCCCCGACGGCACTCCGCTCGCGACGCACGAGCTGGTCGTGCTCTGGAATCTGGAGCGGAAGAACGGAACGCAGGCGAACGTCGTGGTCCGCGGCGTCACCGCGAAGTCGCCCGCCCTGCGCCCCAAGGTTCACCTCGTCGAGGGACGCATGTTCCGGCCGGGCCTCACGGAGGTCGTGGTCGGAAAGCTCGCGAACGCCCGGATCGCGCATTGCTCGGTGGGGGACCGGATCAAGCTCGCCGGCCGCCAGTGGTCGATCGTGGGCGTCTTCGACGCCGGCGGCACCTCGTTCGACTCGGAGATCTGGGGGGATGTGGAGCTCTTCATGCCGGTGTTCGACCGCCCGGTCTACCAGAGCGTGACGTTCCGGCTGGACGAGCCCTCCCACTTCGGAGCGATCCAGAAACGCCTGGAGGCGGACCCTCGCATGGGCATTCAGGTGAAGCACGAGGACGAGTTCTACGCGGCGCAATCCGCCATGCTCGCCACCCTGCTGCGCGGGCTCGGCCTCTTCGTGACCTCGATCATGGCGCTCGGGGCCGTCTTCGGAGCGCTCAACACGATGTACGCGGCCGTGGGCTCGCGCACCAAGGAGATCGGAACGCTTCTCGCGCTGGGCTTCTCGCGCGGCGCGATCCTCACCTCGTTCCTGATCGAATCGGTGCTGCTCGCCGCGCTCGGCGGGCTGCTTGGATGCCTTCTCGCGCTGCCGGTGAACGGGATGACGACGAGCACGATGAATTTCGCCTCCTTCAGCGAGATCGCGTTCCGGTTCCAGGTCACGCCTCCGATGCTCCTCTACGGAATGCTTTTCGCCGTCGGGATGGGCGCGCTCGGGGGATTCTTCCCGTCGCGGAACGCCGCGCGCCGCGTGATCGTCGAGGCGCTTCGCCAGGTCTGATCCGGCCGCTTCGCCGCCCCGCGTTGACCCTTCCCAGGGCGTGTGATAGCGTCGGTGTGCCATGAGCAAGCCCAGGATCAGAATCGGAGTCCGCGACAACCGTCTCGGACGCATCATCGGAGACCAGGTCGTCGAGTTGTTGCGCCCGCACCTGGGAGGGGCGACCCTGACGATCGTGCCCGTCAAGGATCCCTCGGGTCGCGGGCATCTCATCCAGTGGCCGGGACACGCCCTGGAACAGGTGCTCGCGGAGGGCGAGGTCGACCTGGCCGTGCAGAACATGAAAGACTTGGCGCCCGACCTTCCGGCCGGCATCGTGCTCGCGGCGGTGACCGAGCGGCTCACGCCGTTCGACGTGCTCATCGCCCGAGACGGGACCATCGTCGACGAGCTCTCGGAGGGATCGTCGATCAGCGCCCACACACCGATCCGGCGTGCCCAGCTCCTCCATTACCGCGACGACCTATCCATCATGGACTTTTCCGGAAGTCTCGAGCAGCGCATGCGGAAGCTGGAGTTGGGCGAGGTGGACGGCATCGTGGTCTCGGCTTCGGCGGTCGAGCACCTGGGATACCAGGACCGGGTCACCGAGGTGTTCACGACGGAGGTGGTCATTCCCGCGCCGGGACAAGGCGCGCTCGGCATCCAGGTCGCGAAAGCCTCGAAAGACCTGCTCAAGGCGATCAAGCACCTGGACGATCCGGTCGCGCGGGTGGAGATCGACGCGGAGCGGGCGTTCCAGCGGGAGGTCACATCCGATCCCACGGTTCCCGTCGGCGCGCTCGCCAAGCTCGACGGCACGCACCTCTGCCTCGAAGGCGTGATCGCCGATCGCGAGGGGCTCAAGGTCTATCGCGACCAGGAGGATGGAAAGGCGGGGGACGAGGAGCAGATCGGAGCGCGGCTCGCGCGTCGTCTTCTCCTCGACGGGGCCCGCGCCCTCCTGTCCCCGGCGGAAAGCTCCCACTAGAGGAACATGCTCGACCTCAAGCGAATCCGCACCGAGACCGATCGCGTGCGGGAAGCGATCGCGTTCAAGAAGACGGCTGCGGACCTGGACCGCTACCTTCTCCTCGACGAGGAACGGCGAGAGCTCCTGGTGGAATCCGAGCGCCTGAAGCACGAGCGGAACGACGTCTCCGAGGAGATCGGCCGCCTGAAGAAGGCGGGCACGGACGCCGCCGACAAGGTCCAGGCCATGAAGGTTGTCGGCGAGAAGATCAAATCGCTCGACGCGCGCGTCGCCGAGCTCGAATCCGATCTGGAGAAGATCCTCGCCTGGATCCCCAACGTGCCCCACCCGTCCGTTCCCAAGGCCGACGACGCGGCGGGGAACGTCATCGTGCGCGAGGCGGGCGCGATCCGGAAATTCGACTTCAAGCCCAAGCCGCACTGGGAGCTGGCCGAGTCGCTGGGCCTCCTCGATTTCGAGCGGGCGGGAAAGATCGCGGGCGCCGGATTCCTGCTCTTCACCGGCCGCGGCGCTCGGCTCGAGCGCGCGCTCATCCAGTTCATGCTCGACTCCGCCGTTCGTCGCGGCTACACCGAGGTCTCCACCCCGCACGTCGTGCGCCGCGAGTGCCTCTTCGGCACGGGGCAGCTCCCCAAGCTCGAGGAGGACATGTACCGCATTCAGGGAGAGGATCTGTTCCTGAATCCGACCGCTGAGGTGCCGATAACGAACATCTACCGCGAGGAGATCCTGGACGGGCGGAGCCTCCCCATCCGGAACGTCGGCTACTGCGCGAGCTATCGGAAGGAAGCGGGCTCCTATGGTCGCGACACGCGCGGCATGATCCGGGTCCATCAGTTCGACAAGGTCGAGCTGGTGAAGCTGACGCGCCCCGAGACCTCCTACGACGAGCACGAGTCTTTGCTCGCGGACGCCGTGGCGGTCCTGGAGCAGCTCGAGCTCCCGCACCGGGTCGCGCTGCTCGCGGCCGGAGATCTGAGCTTCGCGGGAGCCAAGTGCTACGACCTCGAGACGTGGGCTCCCGGCGAGGGGCGCTGGCTCGAGGTCTCTTCCTGCACCAATTTCGAGGACTTCCAGGCGCGCCGCGCGGGAATCCGGTTCCGGCCGGAGCCCAAGGCCAAGGTGGAATTCGTGCACACGCTGAACGCGTCGGGGCTAGCGCTCCCTCGGACCTACGCCACCCTCCTCGAGTACCACCAGACCGAGGGCGGAGGGGTACGCCTCCCCGACGCGCTTCTCCCGTACTGGGACGGCGACCGGGAAATCCGGCCCCTCTGAGGCCTGCCCATGCCCCAAACCCGCGCCGTTCGGTCTCGGGCGGTCCGGCAACTCTCCTACAAGATGTACCTGTTCCTCGCCATCGTGGTGCTCATGGGGGCGTTGGTCCTCCACTCCAATTACCTGATCGGCCGCCTCAATAACGAGACGCAGAACCTCTGCTACGTGCTGGCGCGCTTCTTCGCCGTCTCCACGTTCCAGGCCGCGGAGGACCCGTCGCTGAGCCCCATCTTCCGCGAGGTGGTGAACAACATCAATTTCCCGATCATCCTCACCGACACGCGCGGGATTCCGCGCGCCTGGAAGCTCATCGGAATCCCGCCCTCCTCGGTGCCGGACAGCGTCCTCCAGCGCGCGGCGGAGACCGGGATCACGTCTCCCATCGTGAGACGTATCCAGGAGCGCGCGGCGAAGCTGGACGAGCGGCACCGGCCCGTTCCGGTGGAGCGGCTCGGAAACTCCGGTGTCCTCGGATACGTGCACTATGGAGAGCCACCGCTCGTCGGCCGGCTTCGATGGGTGCCCTACATCGAGCTCGGGGTCATCCTGGCCCTGCTCCTGTTCGGCTTCGTAGGATTCCGCGCGATCATGACCGGAGAGCAGCGCTCGATCTGGGCCGCGCTCGCCAAGGAGACGGCGCACCAGCTTGGAACGCCGCTCTCGTCGCTCCTCGGCTGGTCGGCGCACCTGCACGAAGCGGCGGCGAGCGGCGGCGCGGAGCCCGATCGGATCGAGGCCATCGCCTCCGAGATCGATCTCGATCTGGATCGGCTCAGCAAGATCGCCTCGCGGTTCAGCCAGGTCGGCTCCATCCCCGCGCTCAAGGAAGGGGACCTGGTGGAGACGGTGGCGGGCGTGGTGAGCTACTTCCGCGCCCGGCTACCGCATCTCGGAAGCGAGACGGAGATCGTGGAGCGCTACGAGCCCGTCCCCCGCGTGGCGTTCCATCGGGAGCTGATGGAATGGGTGGTCGAGAACCTGATCCGGAACGCGATCGACGCGGGCGACAAGCCCCATGGGAGGATCGAGGTGGCCGTGAGCTGGCGCCACGAACGCCGCGAGGTGGAACTCCTCGTGAAGGACAACGGACGGGGCATGAGCGCCGCCGAGCGCCGCCGCGCCTTCACGCCGGGGTACACCACGAAGCGCCGCGGCTGGGGACTGGGGCTCGCGCTTGCGAGGCGGGTGGTGCGCGAGTATCATCGCGGCAGAATCTCCATCGCGGAATCCGCGCCCGGCCAGGGAACCACCGTCCTCGTGGCGCTGCCCGTCACGCCGTCCCCGATCTTAAGTTCCGCGTAGCTCCAACAGCCGAGCGCCATGGCCTCCCACGATCGAAAAATCCTCTGGGCCGACGACGAGATCGACCTTCTCAAGCCTCACATCCTGCTCCTGGAATCCAAGGGCTACCGGGTCACCTCCGTATCCAACGGCGCCGACGCGGTCGCGTGCGCCGCGCGGGAGAAGTTCGACGTGATCCTGCTCGACGAATCGATGCCGGGGCTCGGCGGGCTGGCGACGCTCGAGGCGATCAAGGAGCACGATCCGCTCATCCCGGTGGTGCTGGTGACGAAGAACGAGGCGGAGTCTTTGATGGACGAGGCGATCGGGAAGCGGATCGACGATTACTTGATCAAGCCCGTGCGCCCGACGCAGATCTTCCTGGCCCTGAAGCGTCTCCTCGAATCGGACCGCCTGCAGGGAGGCCAGCGCACCCGCGACTACGTGGCCGAGCTCAACCGGCTGCGAGCCGAATCCACGGGGGATCTCGACTGGCGCGGCTGGGTCGAGCTGTACGCGCGAAGCGCGCAGTGGGACGTCGAGCTGGACCGCGTGGAGGACGAGGGGCTCCGGCAGGCGCACCAGGACCAGCGGCGCGAGCTGAACGTCGAATTCGGGCAGTATGTGGATGCCACCTACGCCTCGTGGGTCTCGGGCGGTCCTGCCGGGGCGTCACCGCCCTTATCCGTGGACGTCGTGGAGCGCTGGGTGGCGCCGCTCCTTCGCGCGAAGCGCCGCGTCTACTTCATCATCGTGGACTGCATGCGTCTGGACCAGTGGCTGACGGTCGAGCCCATCATCCGCGAATGGTTCGACGTCAAGGTGGACCACCACGTCTCGATCCTGCCCACGGCGACCCCGTACTCGCGAAACGCGATCTTCGCGGGGCTCTATCCGGACGCGATCCAGCGGGAGCATCCCGAGTACTGGCACGAGGGAGCCGGAGACGAGCGAAGCAAGAACCGGTTCGAGAAGCAGCTCCTCGACCTCAATCTGAAGAAGCTCGGGATCGAGCTCGCCTCGCCCACCAAGTACATCAAGATCTACAACGCCGAAGAGGCGAACAACGTGAGGAGGAACGTCGTCACGTTCCAGAGCATCCCGCTGGTCGCGCTCGTGTTCAATTTCCTCGACATGCTCACGCACGGGCGCTCCGAGTCGGATCTTCTTCGCGAGCTGGCGCCCGACGAGTCGGCGTTCCGGTCGGTCATGCGCTCCTGGTTCCTCCATTCCTCGTTGTTCGACGCGCTGAAGTGGATGTCGAAGCAGGACTGTACGGTCATCATCACCACCGACCATGGCGCGATCCTGAGCCGCCGCTCCGCCCTCGTGTACGGAAACCGCGAGACCTCGACCAACCTCCGGTTCAAGTTCGGGATCAATCTGAGCTGCGATCCGAAGCACGCGGCCCAGGTAAAGGATCCCGCGCGGTTTCATCTGCCCGCGGACGTCAGCAACAAGAACTACATCATCGCCAAGGAAGACTTTTATTTCGTGTACCCGACGAATTTCCACGAATACGAGAACAAGTACCGCGGGAGCTTCCAGCACGGGGGCATCTCCATGGAGGAGATGATCCTTCCCACCGCCACGCTCACGCCGCGAGGGTAGCCGCATGGTCGCCGCGCGGCACTCACTCCTGAATGGAGCGGGAGAGACTCAATCCCTCGGCCGGCGCCTGGGGCGCCTCCTGATTCCGGGGGACTGGGTCGCTCTGCGCGGAGACCTGGGCGCCGGCAAGACGACGCTCGTGTCCGGGATCGTCGAGGGGATCCATCCAGGGATGAGGAGCCGGAGCCCCACCTACGTGCGCGTGGAGATCTACGGCGAGTCCCCCGCGATCGTCCATGCCGACCTCTACCGGCTGGAACGGGCGGAGGAGTGGGACACCCTGGGCATCGAGGACCTGGCGCAGGGCGCGATCACGCTCGTGGAGTGGGCGGACCGGGCGGAGGACCGGCTTCCGGAGGACCGGCTCGACGTCACGCTTCGCTACGCCGGCGCCGACGCGCGCGAGGTCCGCATCGAGCCGCGGGGCGCGAGGTGGAGGGCCCTCAGCGAGGAGGGGGCGCTCGATCCCGCGTGAGCCGCTCGCGCTTCGTTCTCGGCATCGACACGGCCAGCCGCGAGGGCTCGATCGCCCTGGCCGTCGACGGGGCGGCGATCTCGTCGTTGCCGCTTCCTCCCGGCGGGCATTCCAGCGGGCTTTCGCGGGCGGGCGAATCGCTTCTCCACGCGTGCGGGATCGGGTGGAAGGACCTCGCGGGCGTGGCGGTGTCCGAGGGTCCCGGCTCCTTCACGGGGCTCAGGATCGGACTCGCCTGGGCCAAGGGCGTCTGCTTCGGATCGCGCGCGAAGCTCATCCTCGTTCCGGCGCACGAGGCGCACGCTCACCGTCATCGCGAAGCCTCGGGCCCGATCGCCACCGTGCTGCCGGGCGAGCGCGGCGAGGCTAAGTGCGCCCTCTGGTCCGGTGGGAAGAGGACCACGCTCCTCCGGGGCCCGGAATCCGTGGCGGAGAGCGATCTGCCCCGGTCCCTCCGCGGGATGGCCGCGGCGGCCGTCGTGGCTCCCGATCTCAAGCCGGAGCTTGTCGCCCTCCTCCGGGAAGCGGGGCTCCGTCTTCTCGGCGCGGACGCGGCTTCCCCGGCCGCGGCCGCCGTGGCGGAGCTTGGGGACCAGAGACTCCTGGCCGGAGGCGAAGAGGACCTCGCCCGTTCCGCTCCCGTCTACGGTCGCGAGCCGAACGCGCGGAAACCGGCTCCATGACGGACCGCGACACCATCCACATCGTGCCGTTGGATCACGGGCATCTGGATCAGATCGTTTCCATCGAGCGCGCGTCTTTCTCCGATCCCTGGACGCGCGGGATGTTCGAATCGGAGCTGGACGTCCAAGCCCGGGGCTATGCGCGTGGGGCCGTGCGCGGGGAGCGCCTGATCGGTTATCTTTTCGCCGTGATCATCCCGGACGAGGCGCACGTGGGCAATCTCGCGGTCTCCCCGGAGGAGCGGCGGCATGGGATTGCCCAGGAGCTCCTGGATCAACTGGTCCGGGATGCCGTTCCGGCCGGGGTGAGGAGGGTGACCCTGGAGGTCCGCGCCTCCAATCACACGGCGCGTAAGTTCTATTACGAGAACAATTTCATCGACATCGCAATTCGAAAGAACTACTACCGGAGCCCGGTGGAGGATGCTATCGTCATGTATCGTGTCCTCCCGGAGGATCCGAGCGCATGAGCTGGCTGAAGAAGTCAAGAGAAGGGCTCAAGACGCCGCAGCGGAAACGGGAGCTGCCGGACGGACTCTGGACGAAGTGCGAGGAATGCGGCGAGATCCTGTATCACAAGGAGCTCGAGCGCAATCTCTGGACCTGCACCAAGTGCTCCTATCATTTCCGTATCTCCGCCCGGACGTATCTCAAGATCCTGCTCGATGAGGGCTCCTTCGTGGAGCGCTTCTCCGAGGTCGTCTCGACCGATCCGCTCAAGTTCCGCGACACCAAGCGTTATTCCGATCGCCTCCGAAGGGCGCGGGAGGAAACGGGGCTGAGCGAAGCCATCCTGGTCGGCGAGGGCGTCATCGAAGGCCGGCCGCTCGTGATCGGTGTCATGGACTTCTCCTTCCTCGGTGGAAGCATGGCGTCCGCGGCGGGAGAGCGGATCGCGCGAGGCATCCTGCTCGCGCTCGAGAAGCGGTACCCCCTGGTGCTCATTTCCTCCTCGGGGGGAGCGCGCATGTTCGAGGGCATTTTGTCCCTGATGCAGATGGCGAAGGCGAACGCACTCCTGGCGAGGCTGAGCGATGCCGGCGTTCCCTACGTGTCGGTCATGACCCACCCGACCACCGGCGGCGTCACGGCCAGCTTCGCCTCCGTGGGTGACGTGATCCTGGCCGAGCCGCGCGCCCTGATCGGGTTCGCCGGGCCCCGCGTCATCAAGCAGACAATCAATCAGGAGCTTCCGGAAGGGTTTCAGCGCTCCGAGTTCCTCCTCGCCAAGGGGATGATCGACCGCATTGTCCATCGGAACGAGCTCCGGAAAACGCTCTCCTGGCTCCTTGAATTCTTCGCCGCCGCCGCCAAGCTGCCCCAGAAGCCGCGCCGTCGCGCGGGCGAAACGCTGGCGCGTTTCCGTGCGGTCGGGGGCCCCATCGCTTCGACTCCCGCTCCGCCACCGGCGCCGCCCAGGCCTCCCGCGGAGGCGCCGCCGGCCGTGGACGCGCCGCGGAGACCCTACGAGCCGGCCGTCCTGGAAGGGCCGAACGGCGCGCCGGTCCCGGGGCCGGGCGACATGGCGGAGGATGGAACGGGAACGCCTGACGCGGAGTCCAAGGACGAGGCTCCGGCGCCCAGGCCCGGCGGCTCCGCGGCCTTCCCTGCCGATCAGGAGATACCCATCCGCGAATGAAGGCGCCCGCGAGCGCCACCCTCACCCGGCGCCTCGATGAGATGTACCGCTTCGAGCGAAGCGGCATGCGTCCCGGGCTTGCCGGAATCGAGCGGCTGCTCGAGTCCGCGGGGCGTCCCGACCGCGCGTTCCCCGCCATCCTCGTCGCGGGCACGAACGGCAAGGGCTCGACGGCGGCCCATCTCGATTCCATCCTCCGCGCGGCGGGGTTGAAGAGCGGCCTGTACACGTCGCCCCATCTCCTTCGCTTTCACGAGCGGATCCGGGTCGATGGACTCGAGATCGAGGACCAGGCGCTCACGTCCCTGCTCGAGCGCTGGTGGCCGCGATTCGCCACTCAGGCCCCCTCGTTCTTCGAGGCGGCGACCGCGCTCGCATTCGATCATTTCGCGGAGTCCCGGCTCGACGTCGCGGTCGTCGAGGTGGGTATCGGCGGGCGCCTGGACGCCACGAACATTCTCACCCCGCGCGTTTCGGTGATCACCACCATCAGCAGCGACCATCGGGAAATCCTCGGCGCCACGCTCGCCCGCATCGCCGCGGAGAAGGCGGGCATCGTGAAGGAGGGAGGCTCTCTGGTCTGCGGCGTTCGCGGCAGGGAAGCCCGCTCCGTCATCCTGGCCGCGGCCAAGGAGCGGGGCGCGTCCGTGAGCTGGCTGGGCTCGTCCGCGCGCTACCACACGACTCATCTGAGCCTGGATGGAACCGAGTTCAAGCTCGAAACATCCTCGTTCTCAGGGAGGCTGCGGACGAAACTCTTGGGAAGGCATCAGGCCCGGAACGCGGCGCTGGCGGCGCTGGCGGCGGAGACGTGGCTTGCGGGAAGGCCGCGGGGGGAGATCGCGTCGGCCGTGGAACGGGGCATCGCCGAGGCGCGGTGGCCCGGGCGGGCGGAGCTGGTGCGCGAAGATCCACCGGTCCTGGTCGACGTCGCCCACAACGTCGAGGGCGCGGGCGCCCTCGCCGAGACGGTGCGCGCGCTCTTCCCAGGGCGAAACGTCGCCTTCGTCGTCGCGCTGTCCCGGGACAAAGCGCACGGGGAGTTCCTGAGGCGTCTGGGTTCCGTGGCATCCCGTTTCTACCTGACCGAGTTTCCGGGGGAGCGCGCCACCCCTGCCGCCTCGCTCCTGGAATCCGCTCCCTGCGGGCACCTGACCTGCGAGGCCGTCCCCTCGATCCCCGAAGCGCTGGATCGCGCGCTCGCATGGGCCAGGGAATCGGGTGGCGTGGTGGTCGTGGCCGGCTCGTTCTTCCTCCTCGCCCGGGCGCTGCCGCACCTCGAGGTTCCCGTACCCCATGCCATTTGACGGACGGCGCGTCGGCCCGATCCTGAGCCAGGCCGCCGCGCTCTCCGCCGTTCTCGCGCTCGCCGTCTTCGCCGGCGCCCGCCAGGCGTCGGCCCAGCTCCAGGCTCAGGCTCCCGCGGCCGCGACAACCCCCGGGGACGAGACGTACCACATGAAGGCCGACCGGCTCGAGGGATCCGCCAGCTCGAACGACGACGTCTACACGGCGATCCACGTGACGGTCGAGCACGGGTCGACCACGGTGATCGGCGATTCCGCCCACGTCTACCGGCAGCGCGAGCAGGTCGAGCTCATGGGGAACGTGAAGATCGTGGATGGAACGACCCGGATGTGGGGTGACGAGGCGACCTACGACCGCAAGTCGCACCTGGCGATCCTGCGCGGAAACGTGCGAATTCTTGAGGGGACGGCGCGCATCACGGGCCAGGAGGCGCGCTTCTACCGGAGCGAGAACCGCTCGGTCATCACGGGCCGGCCCGAGATGCAGGACTCCACGCGGACTCTGACCGCGAATCAGATCGAGTACGACCGGGGCAAAGACCAGGTCCTCGCGGATGGGAACGTGGTCGCGGTCGACCGCGCGGAGAGCACGACGGTCCACGCGGGGCACGTCCGCTACGACCGGAAGCTGAACTCTGCCTGGGCGAGCCAGAGCCCGCTGCTCACGATCGAGGAGTCCGGAGGAAAGTCCACCCGCATCCGCGGGCTCACGATGGAATTCGACAACGCGAAGCGGGCCGTCGTGGCCCTGGGCGACGTCCAGGTGGACCGGGAGAACCTCCGCGCGAAGGGGGACCGGGGCGAATTCTACGGAGACCAGAATCGGGCGCTCCTGGTGGGGCATCCGCGGGCCTGGGATGACGAGGGCGAAGTGCAGGGAGACACGCTCGAGATCCACTTCGTGCAGCACCGGGTCGGATCGGTCCAGGTGCGCCCGCACGCGACGGTCCGGTACCAGGCGAAGGCCGATCACGGTCGCGGGGAGCGGAACGAAGCCTTGGGCGACACGATCACCCTCTTCAATCCCGACGAGGAGACGCGGCGCGCGGTGATCGTGGGACACGCCCGAAGCTCCTACTGGCCGAGCAGCGCGGACAGCTCCCAGGGAGGCCGCAACGTCTCAAGCGGCGACAGCATCATCGTGGAGTTCGCGGGCGGGCGGGCTCACAAGGCCACGGTCGTGGGCAGGAGCGAGGGCACCTACTACATGGCGGCCGAGGGGGACACCAGCCGCGTGAACCAGGCGGAGCGCGTCGTCTACAAGGGATCGCGGATCGTCTACGACGTGGACCAGAACCAGGTGAACGTGGTCGGCGCCGCCGACGTGACCTACAAGGAGCTGCGCCTGAACGCGGAGAAGGTGGCCTTCAACACCAAGACCGAGCGCATGCGCGCGGAAGGGCACCCGGTCCTGAACGACGCCAAGGACCGGATCGTGGGCAACACCATGACGTACGACCTCTCCATCCGGCGGGGCACGATCTACGGCGGCAAGACGACGTACGAGAAGGGCTACTACTACGGCGAGCAGATCCGCAAGGTGTCGGACAACGTCCTCGACGTGAAGAACGGAAGCTACACGACCTGCGAGCTGGACGAGCCCCACTATCACTTCGGCAGCAGCAAGATGAAGGTCATCCTGCGCGACAAGGTGATCGTGAGCCCGGTCGTGTTCTACATCAAGCACATCCCGGTCTTGGCGCTCCCGTTCTACGTCTTCCCCATACGGCCGGGCCGGCACTCCGGCTTCCAGCTTCCCCAGGTGGAGTTCGGCTCTTCGAGCGCGGGTGGGAAGTTCATCCGGAACGTGGGCTACTACTGGGCGGTGAACGACTACCTGGATGCGACCCTGTGGGGAGACTACTACCAGGACTACCGATGGATCGGGCACTCGCAGACGCGCTATCAGAAGCGCTACAAGTGGTCGGGCGAGATCAATTCCAGCTTCGAGCACACCCTGAGCACAGGTTCCGATCGGTGGGATCTGTTCGGCCGGCACTATCAGGTCCTCGGCACGAATTTCACGCTCACCGCGCAGGGAAATCTGACCAACTCCAGCGATTATCTGCGCGACCAGTTCATCGGCCGCTCGGTCCTGCTCCGGGTGCAGCGCAACCTCCGCTCGAGCCTGGCGATCAGCAAGAGCTGGAGCGGCGCGTCCCTGGCCCTCGGGCTCCTGCGCAATCAGGACCTGGATCCGGACCGGGGCGGTCTTCGCCTGCAGCAGCAGCTTCCGTCCCTGAGCTTCTCCCTGCCCGCGCGCGCGCTGGGCCACCTCCCGCGGGGGAAGGAGCCGGCGCGCTTGCCGTGGCTCGCCTCGACGTACTTCAGCCTGCGGTCCACCGTGTTGAACGAGCGCGACGACTTCTTCCAGGCGCGCCCGGAGACGACCATCGTGCGGGACACTCTCGGAATCCCGGTGGATACGATCTATTCCTTCTCCGACGTCAGGACCTCGAGGGTCGCCGCCCTCCACCAGATGAGCCTGACCGATGTGCGCAGGCTGTTCGGCTTTCTGAGCGTCGCTCCCAGGATGAATTACGCGGAGATATTCTACAGCGAGGACGCGGCCGGAAACCGCAATCAGCGTGCGGGGGTCTGGAGCGGGGGTTTGAGCGCGAACACCACGGTGACGGGAACCTTCAGGCCCTCGCTGGGACCGCTGCGGGCCGTCCGGCACGTCATCACGCCCTCGGTCGGGCTCCTCTACCAGCCCGCCTACCCAAAGCTGAACTTCGTGGACGCGAACGGGGCCCTGCGCCCCCGCTTCACTGGACTCTCCGGCATCGGGCTCTCGGCATCGGAGGCCCGATTCCTGACGTTTCAGCTCCGCAACGACGTGCACGCCAAGTGGGGAAGCGAGACCTCGCCCAAGGTGCTCAACAACCTGATCCAGCTCTCGACTTCCGGCACCTACAACCTCCTCGCCTACCGGACGGGGCAGAGGGCGCTTTCCGACCTGTCCAGCAGCCTGCATCTCCAGCCGTTCAATCGCGGAGCCGTCGACATGAGCTTCACGCACAACCCCTACGACGGGAAGCTCCTCAGCTTCGGGGTCTCGAGCGGCCTCTTCTTCCAGGGCGTGAAGCGCGCGCAGGCGCAGGAGGAGAGAGTAGAGCTCGATCCCACGGCGCAGGCAGTCCAGGCGCCGACCGGCTGGACTCCGCCCGGCCTTGTGTCCTCGGACCTGCCGTGGTCGTTCGGGTTTTCGCTGAGCCACAACGGATCGGCCAGCCGGCTCACCACGGGTGGGTATTCGCGCTGGAACGCGAGAACGACCGCGAACAGCTCCTTCGGGATCAACCCGACGAATCATTGGCGCGTGGACTACTCGACCCAGTTCGACGTGGAGAGCCGGAAGATGATCTCGCAGAATTATTCGGTGAAACGCGACCTCCATTGCTGGGAGGCCCAATTCACCAGGAGCATTTCCGGCGGCATCACGGAGTACTACTTCAAGATCAACGTGAAGAATCTTCCGGAGGTCTACTACGAGCAGGGATCAAGAGGCTTGCGCGGGTTCGGCAGAATCCAGAATGCGTTCTGATACGGGAAAGCAGCGCCGGCATCAGGAATCCATTTGACACCCCCTGGGGTGCGTCGTACGTTGACGCCCCAGTCGTTCAGACAAAAGGAGGTGAGACAAACATGAACAAGACCGAACTCATCGCCACCGTAGCAAAGAAGACCGGTCTTTCGGCACGCGAAGCGCGCGCCGCCGTCGAGACGCTTTTCTCCCCCGGCAAAGAGGGCCTGATCGCCGCCGCTCTCATATCCGGGAAGAAGGTGCAGATCACCGGCTTCGGGACGTTCGAGACCCGCAAGCGCAAAGCCCGCGATGGCCGCAATCCCCAGACCGGAGAGCGAATCAAGATCGCGGCATCCCGGTTCCCGGCATTCCACGCGGGAAAGGCCTTGAAGGAACGCATCAAGAAGTAACCACCCACCCATCGGTTTTGCGGAGGAGCGGGCAGGATCGCCTACCCGCTCCTTCTCTATTTCCGGGAGCAGCGGCGGCCCCCATCGCGCCCGGCGAGCAAGAAGGCGGATCGTGCCGAAATATTGAACCCGACGGCCTTTGCGGGGTATATTCCGGGCGTTCGCGGATCGCTCTCACCCAAACCCGGATGGAGGTGAATTTCACTGACGCGATTTCGGTCTCTACTCTTTCTCCTTGTGGCAGCGGGGCTTGCGATATTCAGCGCGCAGCTTCAGGGAAAGGGTTCGCCCTGCGACATCCTGATACAGAGCACCACGGATGTTTACGGCGAGCTCGCTCCTTGTGGCTGACACGCTCACCCGCTCGGCGGACTCGCCCGGAGGGCGAGTCAGTTCAAGGTAGGCGCGCTCAAGTTCCCCAACCACTTCCGCGTGGATTCGGGCGACTTCTTCGGGGCGGCGGGAGCTCAGGACTCCCTGACGACCGAGTTCATGGTCAACGCCATGGACAAGCTCGGATACGACGTCGTGACCCTGGGTGAGCGCGAGTTCAACTTCGGCCAGGCGTTCCTGCTCGGCGCCTTCAAGAAGACGAAGATAGACCTGGTCTCGGCCAACCTGGTCTACGCGGACACCAAGAAACCCTTCGTGAAGCCCTACGTCATCCGGAAGATGTGCGGAGCGCGCGTCGCGTTCTTCGGTCTGATCGGAACCGACGTCAAGATCCGCACCCTCCTGAGCGAGCGGGCGCTCGAGGTCAGGGACCCCATCGCGACCGCGAAGGCGCTGGTTCCCGAGCTGCGCAAGAAAGCCGACATCGTCGTCCTCCTCTCGCACATCGGCCTCACGGAAGGACAGCGTCTGACGCTGGAGGTGCCGGGAGTGGACGTGATGATTTTCGGGCATCAGCCGGGCCTTTTCCGGGAGATCGCGAAGACGAACAACGTGATCAACACGCGGTCCGGCGAGCGCGGGCAGTACATTCCGGGGATCCACCTTGTGGTGGAAGACGAAAAAATCACCTCGTATGACGGAGAGGTGGTCACGCTCGACGACAAGGTCCCTGCCGACGACGAGATGAACCGCTCGGTGGATGCCTTCAACGACGAGATGAACCGGCGCTTCTCCAACGCCACGCCCGCCGCGGCCGCGCAGGCGGCCAGCACTCCGCTCGCCGGAGACCACTACCTGGGCGAGAAGAACTGCCGCCGTTGCCACGAGGCCGAATACCAGATGTATTCCACGCAGCAGCACGCGCGGGCCTTCGCGACGCTGACCAAGAACCAGCGCGATGCCTCGCCGGACTGCTTGCCCTGCCATGTCGTCGGGTACGGCAAGGCCGGAGGCTTCGTCTCCAAGCAGACCACACCCGATCTCGTGAACGTTCAATGCGAGAACTGCCACGGCATGGGGACCAAGCACCCCACCAAAGGCGAGGCCGCCGCCGTCGTGGGCCCGGACGTGTGCCTCACGTGCCATACCCACGATCAGGATCCCAACTTTGACTACGACCAGGCCCTTACCAAAATTGTGCACTGGCATCCCTAGTCGTACGGTCGCGCTGATCGCCGTCCTTGCCCTCCTCGCAAGCGGCTCCTCTCAGGCGCAAAGCATCAAGCTCGTCTCGCTCTCGCTTCCCCCGGACGTCGCGGCCGGAAGCTGGGTTGCCTACCAGGTGAGCGTCGTGTCCCGGAACCGCACGCCTCGGCGCTTCGCGCAGCGGCTCGCGATCGTTTCGCGCGAGGGAAGCGGAGCCGAGGCGGGCGCATGGGTGGAGCTCAAGACCACGGAGGCCGGTAAGACCCGAATCGAGCGCGGGTTTTTCATGCCGCCGGAGGGGGGTAAGGAATTCGCGGACCCGGGCTTCGGCTCCGACGCCCCGAACCCGGCCGCGCCGAAAGCCGGCGCGGCGGGCGGCGAGGCCGGCGCGACGAAGGCCGGTACGCCGGGCGCGCCGAGGCTCAGGCTCGCTCGATACCAAAGGCTCACGGCGGACGGCAAGCTCTATGAGTATTCCCTCAACGACGAGGGGGCGCCGCTGGCCGACGAGGACGTCTCGGCCATGGACCTCTTCGAGTTCGGCGGAAGGACCGAGAGCGACACGCTCCCCCCCGACACCCTCCGGATCGGCCGAAAGGTCGTTCCGTGCCAGGTCCGGCGAATCCGTAGATACGGCGACCAGAACTGGGAAGGTGACGACACCACGTACGTGAACCGCGCGGTGATGGCCCGGACGATCTGGACGAATCCGTGGATACCCGTGACGGGCTACGCCCGATCGGTCATCGAAGTCGCGCCCGAGCGGGTACTGATCCGCGCCGCCGCGCCGCCCGACTCGGCAGCCGCTTTTTCGCCTCCAACACCCTCCCCCGAGATCGCCAGTTTCTACCGCGCCGAGGTCGCCCTGACGGACCTCGGCAACGACGCCGTGCCCGAGATCACCCAGGCTCCGGAGCTCGCACCACAAGAGGTCGCGCCCCGGCCCAAGACCATCATCAAGTAAGACTCGCCCTCCGCCGACCCTCTCTCCGGGCCCATCCGCTTCTCCGACCGCGTCATGGCCGCCCCATGGGCAGCCGCCGCAAAATGCTCCAGATCAGCCGTCCCAGGGCCGATACCTGCGCTGGAAAGCCGGACTCGGCATAAAGCCTTCCTTCAATCCGAAATGGAGCATCCATGGCAACCGGTGGACGAAAGCCGCTCGGTCAGAGCCTTCTGGAACAGGGCCATCTCTCCCGCGAAGGCCTCGCCCGCGCGCTGGAAGAACAGCGGCGCACCGGGCAGGCGTTGCGGGAGGTCCTGCTCCGGCTCGAGCTGGTTTCCGAGGAGGCGATCCTCGACTACTACGAGGAGCAGCTCGGCATTCCTCGCATGGATCTCACCACGTACGTGCTGGAGCCCGAGATCGTTCGCCTCGTGCCGGAGCGGATCGAGCGCCAGTACAAGCTCGTTCCGCTGTTCAAGATCGGCAACACGCTCACCATCGCGATGGTGGATCCCCTCGACATCGTGGCTCTGGATGAGGTGAAGCTCGCGACGGGCCTCGAGGTGGAGGTCGTGGTCTCGCCCGAGCCGCACATCCGCGACGCGGTGGATCGCTACCATCCGCTGGGCGGCGGCCTGGAGATGCTCGTTCGCGAGCAGGGGCAGAGACTGGGTATCGGCGGGGACGAGGCCGTGGTCCGCGCCGAGGAGGACGGGCCGGTCATCCGTTTCGTGAACGCGGTCGTCCACCAGGCCGTGCGCGAAGGCGCCTCCGACCTTCACTTCGAGCCGGACGAGTCGAATCTCAGGATCCGATATCGTGTTGACGGAATTCTTCGCGAGGCCTCGATCCAGTCGAAGTCCATTCACGCGTCGGTCGTCTCGCGCGTGAAGATCATGGCGCAGCTGGACATCGCCGAGCGGCGCTTGCCACAAGATGGGCGCGCCCGGATCGAGATCTCGGGCAAGGAGTACGACCTGCGCGTCTCCACGTTCCCGACCATCCATGGCGAGAACGTGGTGCTCCGCGTCCTGGACAAATCGAGCGCGCTTCTCGGCACGTCCGAGCTGGGGCTTGCCCCGGAGCCGTTCGAGGATCTGGCACGGATGATCGAGAGGCCGAACGGCATCGTGCTCGTCACCGGCCCGACCGGAAGCGGGAAGACCACAACCCTCTATTCCTGCATCGGAAAGATCAACACCGTCGAGCGGAACATCGTGACGCTGGAGGACCCGGTGGAGTATCACCTCCCGTCGATCCGGCAAACGCAGGTGGATCCCGACGTGGGGCTCACGTTCGCCCGCGGTCTGCGCGCGCTTCTCCGCCAGGACCCCGACGTGATCATGGTGGGCGAGATCCGCGACGCGGAGACCGCCGAGATCGCGGTGCGCTCCGCGCTCACCGGGCACTTAGTCCTCTCGACGCTCCACACGAACGACGCGGCCGGAGCCCTGCCGCGCCTTCTCGACATGAAGATCGAGCCATTTCTCCTCTCCTCGGCCATGCTGGGCATCGTGGCGCAGCGTCTCGTCCGCCGCGTCTGTGAGAAGTGTCGCCGTCCGAGCGAGCCTCCCGCCGAGGCGCTCGTCGAGCTCGGCGCCGCGGCACTCCGTGGCGACTTCGTAGTCGGCGCGGGTTGCATGGCCTGCGGCCAGACCGGCTACCGCGGGCGGCTCGGGATCTTCGAGGTTCTCGTGGTGACCGACGAGATCCGCGACCTGATCGTCTCGCGCGCATCGACCGAGGACATCGCGCGGGCGGCGCGCCGCGGCAACATGGCCACGCTGCGCGACGACGCGATCCGGAAGGCGGCCCAGGGGATCACGACGCTTTCCGAGGTCATCCGCGTCACGCGAAAGAACGTCACGATCCAGGATCTGGACCAAGACGTCCTGCCGGTCCGGAAGTAAACGATGACCGCGTTCCGTTACCGCGCCCTGAGCCCCGCGGGCGAGGCGCAGCAGGGGCTCCTCGACGCGCCCGACCTGGATCAGGCCGTGGACCGTCTCCACAACATGGGGCTCGTTCCGGTCCGTCTGGAGGTGCAGGGCTCGACGTCCCTGAAGACGGATGGGATCCCGTTTCTCCAGAAGAAGGTGGCGCCCCGCGACCTCATTCTCTTCACGCGTCAGCTCGAGACGATGCTGGACTCGGGACTGCCCATTCTCTCCTCCCTGGAAATCCTTCATACCCAGGCGACCCATCCGAAGCTGAAGCCCGCCATCGACAACGTGCGCAAGGACGTGGAGCAGGGGTCCACGCTGACGGAGGCGCTGCGCCGCCAGCCGGCCTGTTTCCCGAGGATCTACGTCAATCTGGTTCACGCCGGAGAAGAGGGCGGTCTCCTGGCCCAGATGCTGGACCGCGTCGGGACGCTGCTCGAGTACGAGGCCGAGACGGAGCAGAGGATCCGCTCCGCCACGTTCTATCCGACCCTGATCGTGACCGAGCTGGGGCTCGCGTTCCTGGTCCTGATCAAGTTCGTGCTGCCCCGGTTCGCCTCGCTCTTCCGCAAGTTCGACACCCAGCTTCCGCTCCCGACCCGGGTGCTGATCGGGCTCAGCGATTTCTTCGACAAGCAGTGGCTCCCGTTCCTCTTCTTCGCCGGCTGCGCGGCGGTGGGAGCGGTCCTCTGGAGCCGGACCGATCGCGGGCGCGTGACGATCGACCGGTTCGTGATCACGGTGCCCATCTTCGGCCCCATCTTCCTCATGACGATCATGTCCCGGTTCTCGCGTGTTCTCGCGGCGCTTCTGGCCAGCGGTATTCCCATCGTCCAGGCCCTGGACATCGTTCGCGGCGTCGTGGGGAACCGCATCGTGGAAACCGAGATCGACAAGATGCGGGACGGGGTCGTGGCGGGTATGGGCCTCTCCGACCCGCTCAAGGGGAGCCGGGTCATCCCGCCTCTCGTGGTCAAGATGCTGTCCGTGGGCGAGGAGACCGGCGCGGTGGACAAGATGCTCCTCCGAGTCTCCCGATATTACGACCAGGACGTAGATTACGCGGTCAAGAACCTCTCGACCGCGATCGAGCCGGTGCTCCTCATCATCCTGGGATGCGCCGTTCTGTTCACGGCGCTGGCCGTCTTCCTGCCCCTCTGGAACCTCATGAACGTGTTCCGTCACTGACGCGCGAGCGCCCCTAAAGATCGCCGCGAAGTTGCCGATTGCACTGCATGGACGCAGGAGGGCCCGGCCCCGGGGGACGGGGTTCACGAAGCACCCATATACGGAGGTTGTGCACATGTACCGGAGAGGTTCTGAGAGCGGTTTCACCCTGATCGAGCTCGTCATCGTGATCGTGATCCTCGGTATTCTCGCCGCGGTCGCGATTCCGAAGTACGAGGACATGCGTGAGCAGGCCCGCACGGCCACGCTGAAGGGACAGCTCGGCGCGATCCGCTCCGCGATCGCAATCCAGTACGCGCGCAACGCCCTGAACGGCGCTGCCACGTTCCCGACGCTGAACGGCGCGATCTTCGCGGACGGCAACGTCCCGAAGGAGCCGGTGAACAACTCCAGCGCCGTCAAGACGACGGCCGGCGTGGACAACGCCGGCGGCTGGCAGTACATCGCCGCGACCGGCATCGTGAAGGTCAACCTGAACGCGTACTCGTCCTACTAGACCACGCAGCGCATCAACGGCGTCAAGACACGCGGCCGAGGTGGGAGCAAAGCGCTCCCACCTCGTACGCCATTCGGGGGGTAGCTCCCGTGGATCGGGGGACTCGATGAGATGGACCCGCGCCGGGGCAGGGAGCCTCGCCGCAGCGGCGATCGCGGCCTTTGTCTACGGCCTCACGCTCTCGCCCTCCGTGGGAGCGGGCGACAGCGGCGAGCTGATTCTCGCCGCCCACTCGCTGGGAATTCCCCACCCGCCGGGCTACCCTCTGTGGCTGCTCCTGGCGCGGTGCGCCGACCTCCTTCCGTGGGGGACCGTCGCTTTTCGGGTGAATGCGCTCTCGGCCATCCTCTCCGCCGCGGCGGTCGGTCTCTTCTATCGCCTTGCCGCGCGCTGCGTGTTGAATCGCGCGGGGCGCATCGCCGCGACGATGGTGTTCGGCGCCTCGACCCTCGTATGGGACTCGGCGGTTCAGACCGAGGTCTACTCCCTCGCCACGGTCGTTTTTCTCGCGCTCGCCTTCGCCGCGATCCGTGCGCGCTCGACGAAGACCGCGGGAGTCCGGTCCGACGCGATCTTCTTCTTCGTCGCGGGCTTAGCACCGCTGGCGCATCAGACCCTCCTCTTCCCGGCGCTGGCGCTCGCCGTCTGGGTGCTCCTCCGGCGCGCCACGCCGGCACGGTGCCTGTGCGCCCTTCTCTGGGCGATCGCCGGATTCTCGGTCGTGTTCCTGCTCCCCGTCCGGAGCGGCGCTCATCCGTGGCTGGACTGGGGGCACGACCAGAGCCTCGCCGCCCTGTGGGACAACCTTCTCCGCCGGAACTACGGAGGCCTTCGCCAGAACCCGCTGCGCCTGGGCCTCGCCGTGGACGAATGGGCGGCCATGGGCAGCCTGCTCCTCGCCTCGTGCGGCTTCGCGGGAGCGGCCCTCGCCGCCATCGGCACGATGGTCTCGGGCCGCGCGCGGGTGACGCTTCTTCCGCTGACGCTCGCCGCGCTCACCATCCCGGCCGCGCTCGTGGTGTTCCTCGCCTTCACACCGGACGCGGAGCACCTGGCCCAGATCGGGCCGTTCCTGATTCCGGTGATCGCCGCGGCCGCTCTGTGGGCCGGCGCGGGAGTTGGGAACGGCCTGCGCCGTCTGCCGAGGAGGGCGCGCGCGGCGGTAGCCGCCGTCTGCGCCTTGGCGCTTGCCGTCACGTGCGGGTTCCACTTCCGTCTCTGCGATCGAGAAGGATTCCGACTTCCCGAGCGATACGGGCGAGACCTCCTCTCGAGCGTTCCGAACGGAGCGACGCTGGTCCTGGACGGCGACAACGAGACCTTCCTCACCGCGTATCTCTCGCGGGTCGAGGGCTTCCGGACCGACGTGACGCTCGTGAACCGGCGAGGCTACGTGTTCGGCGATCCGTACGGACTGCGCGGCGTTCCGCGCTCGAGATGGGCGGAGATCCAGCACCGCGTGGACCTGGAGCGGCTCGCGACGTCCCGCGTGCCGGTCTACTACGCCACGCCGCCGGCCGACATGGCGCGGGCGGGGGTGCAGTTCGAGAACCAGGGCCTCGTGTACTTGGCGACGGTGGCCGGTTCGAAGCCGGGCCCGGCCCGCGTCGCGGAGACGCGCGCGTGGCCCCGAAGCTCGGACCTGCTTCCGGGCGGTCCCGAGCGCTACGACTACGTGACCCGCAAGCTCGCCATCAGCTACTCGGCCGCGCGGGCGCAGATGCTCTGGGAAGCGGGACGCGTGCCGGAGGCGCTGCCGTGGTTTGAGGACGCGGCGCGCGTGGGCTTCGACTTTCCGGCCGCGAGGATGAATCTCGCGGTTGCCGCCGCGGCCACGGGGGACTCGGACAGGACCCTTTCGGAGCTTCTCGCGGCGCTGAAGCTGGCGCCCTACGACCCCGAGCCTTCGGCGCGCCTCGCCGTGCTCTTCGCCATCGCCGGGCGCTACAAGGACGCCGCCTTCTACTTCGAGCGCGCGTATCGCATCCAGCCGTCCGCGGAGCTGGCCGGGAACGCGGCGCGAGCCTGGACGCTGGCGGGCGAGAAGAAGCGGGCGCTCTACTGGGAGGCGCGGGGATGACCGAGCGAGGATTCAGCCTGACCGAGCTGATCGTGATCATCTCGATCCTGGGCATCCTGAGCTGGGTCGCCTATCCCAAGATGGCCGCCATGGACGAGATCAAGCTGGACGCCGCGGCGCGGCGGCTGGCGGGGGATCTTCGCTACGCGCAGAGCCTCGCGATGAGCCGGCGCGTGATCCACGGTGTGCTGTTCGACCCGGCGCTCGAGAAGTACACGGTCTTCGCGCCCAACGCGGCGTCTCCGATCACCGATCCCGCCGATCGCGCGAGAACCCTGTCCGTGGACTACACCTCGCGCACCGAGTTCCGCGGAGTGCTCGTCCAGACCGCGACGTTCGGAACCACTCCCGGCGTGACCTTCGATTACTTCGGGGTTCCGCGCGATACCGCGGGCGTGGACCTCACCTCGGCCGGCAGCGTCGTGCTGAGCTACCAGGGCCAAAACGACACGGTTTTCGTGGCGCCGCAGACCGGCATGGTGACGGTCCGATGAACGCCCCGCGCACGCGCGCCGTGCCCGCGCACGCGCACGCCGGATTCACCCTTGTAGAGATCGTGCTGATCATCGTGATCGCCGGGATCGCCATCCTCCCGCTCAGCATGCTCTTCGCGAATGCATCGATCCACTCCAGCGACGCTCGGAACGCGACCCTCGCGGCCCAGCTCGCACAGGCCAAGATGGAGGAGCTGACGGCGGACAAGAACTCGCCCGCCCGGGGATTCTCGTATCTCGTGACGGGCAACTACCCGGCCGAGAGCCCCGTGACGGCCTTTCCGGGGTACAGCCGCTCCGTGTCCTTCAGCGCCGATTCGACCTATGACGGGGTCACGTTCCGCACGGTCAACGTGACCGTGACCTGCGCCAACATCCCGGCCGTGACGGTGACGACATGGTTCACGAGCTATTGACCCCCCGCCCAAGGGCTCCGGGTTTCACGCTGCCCGAGCTTCTGATCGTGATCGTGGTCGCGTCCATCGTGGCGATGGCGTTCTCGGCGATGTTCATCGAGGCGGTCAAGACCTACCAGTTCATGGACGCCGAGAAGGGGATGCTGGAGGACTCGCGCTATGCCGAGGAGCGGGTCGCGCGCGAGTTGAAGCGCGTGCGCGACAATACGAGCATCTCGGCCGCGAGCGCGACCACGCTCACCTTCGTCGACCGGTCGAACGCCACGGTGAGCTTCTCCTGGAGCGGGGTGTCCGGCGCCGATCTCCTCTATACCAAGAGCGGGTCCTCCCAGACCCTGGCGCGGGGCGTGGACTCGCTCGCGTTCCAGTACTGGAAGCAGAACGGAGCGGCCGCGACACCCGTCCTCTCGCCCTCCGCCACGGACATCTGGCGGGTCACGGTCTACATGCGGCTCATCAAGGGCTCCCAGACCGTGGCGTCCTTCGGGTCCGTGTTCGTGAGGTCCTTGTGATCCGCCCCGGCCGGGCCATGGCCTCCCGCGGGCGGCTTCCCTCGCCGGCCGCGCCCGACGCGGGTTTCTCGGTCGTGCTCGCCGTGTTCTCGATCCTGATCCTCCTCACGCTCGGGATCGCGATGGTTTCCATGGTCGTCGAGGACTCCGACCTCTCGGTGGTGCACGTGCGCGAGAACCAGGCCTTCTACGCCGCGCACGCCGGGGTCGAGTACGCGATCGTGAAGCTCTCCAACAACTGGTCGTGGGGAGGGCTCGCCTCGCCCGGCAAGAACGTGGGGGCGGGGTACTTCTGGATCGCGCCTCCCGACGCCGTGGACGAGAACGGAGCAGCGCTCCCGGCCGGACGAAAGCGCATCGTCTCGAACGGGGTCGTGGGGAACACGCTGCGGCAGATCCAGGTGCAGCTCTCCCCCGGCGGGATCTCGACCTATGCGGGCACGGGCGCTTCGGGCAGCTCGGGAGACGGCGGCGCCGCGACATCGGCCACCCTGAGCGCACCGGGAGGCATGTCCATCGCCTCGAACGGAGACATCTATTTCGCCGACACCAACAACAACTCCATCCGAAAGGTCTCGGCCGCGACGGGCATCATCTCCACCGTCGCGGGGAACGGAAGCGCGGGATTTTCCGGCGACGGAGGGCTCGCGACGGCGGCCGGAATCAAGACGCCCGAGGACGTCTTCGTGGTGGCCAACGGCGATCTCTACATCGCGGACACGGGACACAACCGGATCCGGAAGGTGGTAGCCGCGACCGGGATCATCTCGACCGTGGCGGGGATCGGAAGCCCGGGCTCGAGCGGGGACGGCGGGCTCGCCACGTCGGCCAAGCTGACCACGCCGAACGCGGTCGCCGTCGCCTCCAACGGCGATTTCTACATCGACGACCGGGGCAACAACCGGGTTCGGAAGGTGACGGCCCTGACGGGAATCATCACGCCCTTCGCGGGCACCGGGACCGCCGGATACTCGGGAGACGGCCTGCTCGCGACGCTGGCGAAGCTGAACGCGCCCGAGGGAATCGAACTCGCCGTAAACGGCGACCTGTACATCGCGGACGCGGGCAACAACGTCGTACGCAAGGTGGCGGCGTTGACGGGCCTCATCACCACGTATGCCGGGACGGGCACGGCGGGCTTCACCGGCGACGGCGGCGCGGCCACGTCGGCCCGCCTCAGCGGCCCCAAGGCCGTACGCCTGAACTCGGCCGGGGACCTCTATATCGCGGATACCGTGAACAATCGGATCCGGCTCGTGACGGCGGCCGGGATCATCACCACGACCGCCGGCACGGGAACGGCCGGCTCGGCAGGGGATGGGGGCTCACCGACCGCGGCGCAGCTCAACGCGCCCAGGGGGCTCGCGCTCACCTCGACCGGGGCCTATTACATCTCGGATTCGGGCAACAACAAGATCCGGAAGGTCAGCGGCAACCTCGCCGTCGTGGCCTGGGTCGAGACGCGGACGTAGGAGGAACACGTGAGCGACATCGAGAAGAAACCATGGTGGCGCGGCCTGGCCGCCCTCCCTGTGGGGATTCGCACGAGCGGGCGCGGCGCCGAACCCGCCGGGGGCATGCGCGCGCTCCTCGCCTCTCCCTGGCCCGACCTGGTCGGCGTGGATCTTAGCGACCGCGCGGTCCGCGTGGTCCACGTCATCCGGCGCGGTTCCCGTATCGCGCGGATCGAGAGCGGGGAGCGTCCATTTCCCGCCGTCGAGCAGAAACCCGGAGACCGGCGGGTGGCCATGAAGAGCGCGCTTCGCGATCTCGTGCGCGAGATGGGCCTGCGCGGCAAACACGCGGCCGCGGCCGTTTCGGGGAACGAGGTGGTGATCCGCCGGATGGCGCTGCCGGAGATGGGCCGCGCCGACCTCCTGGCCGCTCTGGCCCTCGAATGCCGGAAGCACGTGAACTTTCCGATCGAGGATTCCGAGATCCGCTACGAGATCGTGGGGCGCTCCGAGCGCGCCAGAAACACCGAGCTTCTGCTCAGCGTTTGCGTGGCGCATCGCCGCCGGCTGGACGAGACCCGCGAGGCTCTGGAAGAGGCGGGGCTTCGCGCCTCCCTGCTCACGACGCGGCCGGTCGCCTTGCGCGCCCTGGTGCGGGCATCCTCCGCCGGAGCGGAGGACGAGGCCGTCGCCTATCTGGACATCGGGGGGACCAACACGCACATCACGGTGCTCAAGGGAAACGACGTGCGCTTCTCCCGCGAGTTTGGAGTGGGAGGCGACACGCTCACCGAAGCGCTCCGCGCCATCGTGGTGCCGGGGCAGGGCATGGTCGAGCTTTCCTACGAGGAGGCGGAGACCCTGAAGCGGGCGCACGGAATCCCGTTCGGGGTGGAGGAGGCCGGCGTGGCCGGGCGGATCCCGCTCTCCGCCGTCTCGATCATGCTCCGGCCCATCCTCGAGCGTCTGGCGCGCGAGCTGTGGAACTCCTTCGACTACTGCAACGAGCAGTTCCAGGGGGAGGCCGTGAGCCGCCTCATCCTCCTGGGCGAGGGATCCCGGGTGAGGAACCTTCCCGAGTATCTCACCGGCGTTCTCAAGTTACCGGTCGCACGGGCCGATCTTGCAGAAAGCATGGCGGAGGTCTCGCGACGCTCGCCGAGAGGGGCGCCGTCGAAGGCCGACCGGACGTCGGAGCTGGGGCTGGGGCTCGCGCTGGCCGAGAGGGGCGCGATCAACTTCGCCACGCCGGCGGGAGCAGGGGTTCCCTACCGGCTGGCCGAGGCGGTCCCGCAGCGTGTCGCGGCCGCGGCGGCCGCGCTGCTTCTGATCTCGGTGGCGCTTCCTTCGCACATGAACGTCGTGACCGAGCGGCGGCGGATCGAGGGCCTGAAAGCCAGCCTGGTGACGCTGACGCCGAAGGCCGAGGCGGTGAGGCGGTTTCGCGCCGCGCGGGAAGAGGAAACGCGGCTCCACGATCTGCTCGCGCACTTGACCGGGGGTCAGGTGCTCTGGTCGTACGCGCTCCGGGATCTGAGCCACCGGATCGGGTCGGACGTGAGACTCACCCAGCTCGACGTTCTCGAGCCGCAGGCGGCGCCCACACCGGGCGCCACGGCGGAACGGCCCACGAGGCTGATCCGCCTGACGGGACTCATGCGCACGCAGAATCGGAGGCCTGAAGACGTGGTCGGGGAGCTCATGCAATCGCTGGAGCGGTCGCCGGTGTTCGGACAGGTGCGGCTGGAGGGCTGCCAGGCGGTGACCAAGTCGGTGAGCAGCTTCGTCGTAACCGTGGGCATCGCCGAGTAGCGGGGATCCATGACCCTCTCGCTCCGACATCCTGTGATCGGCCACGCGGTGATCGTCGCCGGTTTCGTCCTTTCGGTCGGGGTGGTGAACACCGTCTATGTCCAGCCCCGCGCGCGCGAGGTCAAGGCGATGCATTCCACGGAGGAGCGATTGAACGCGGAGCTCGGAGATCTCCAGTCCGGGATCAGGGAGATGGAAGGATGGAGCACGGCCCATCCGGGCCAGGATCTCTGGACGTTTCACGCAAGGAAGGCGCTTCCGACCCAGGACATGGTGGCCGGGTTCCTGCGCTCCCTCGTGCCGCTCGCCGACAGGCACAAGGTGAAAACACAGATGATCCAGCCGGCGGGGGCCTTGATGCAGGAAACGGTCGCGGACGCGGCGGGCAATCCCATGACGTACATGCGCGCGGAGCTGCGGTTTCACCTCGAGGCCAAGTACCAGGACCTGGGGGAATACCTGAGCGACGTCGAGGCTCTGGATCAGCTGGTCGTGGTGCGGGCGGTCTCGCTCTCCAGCGCTGCCGAATATCCGGACCTGGGCGCCGACGTCACGATCTGGCTTTACGGGACGCCCTGAGGAGCCGATGGACTGGTTTCGCGAGCAGATGAAGAGGGGGATGAACCCCAGGACTTACGTCTTGGTGGGGTTCCTGGTCGTGGTGCTCGTCTGGATCCATTCGCTCGACCAGAAGCGAAAAGAGATCCGGGCGCGCATGCCCGAGGTCACCATCGCGCCGGCGCCGGCGGTTCCTCTTCTCGCGAGGCCCGCGGAGCACGGTGAGGCCCGGGCGGCGGCGACACCGGAGGGATGGGGCAGCGATCCATTCGAGCGAAGGGTGTTCGAGGGCACGGAATCGGCGGCTTCGGCGAGACCGATCGCGCGCACGGCTGACGTGGCGCTGCCGACGGGGCTCTATCTGCAGGGGATCATGGAAGGCCCGATGGGGCGAACGGCCCTGATCAACGGCGAGATCTATCACGAGGGACAACGGGTCGGGACACGCGAAGTGCTTCAGATCGGGCGGAAGGCCGTGATGCTTCTCGACAAGGGGAACGTCACAACCCTCGTGCTCAAAGGAGACGGATGATGAAACGGATGGCCTTCGTGCTGGGAATGATCGCGTGCCTCGGTACGGCGCAGCCGGCCGCTCCGGGGACCTCTCCCCGCGCGTCGTTCAATTTCAAGGATGCGCGCGTCCAGGACGCGATCCGACTCATCGCGGGCCAATTCGGACTGAACGTGGTCATCGGCAAGGCCGCGGGCGGGACGCTCACCGCGAGTCTCAGCAACGTGACGGTGGAGCAGGCGATGGCGACCGTGTCGGCGGCCACCGGGTGCGAGTACACCCTGGAAGACAACGTGATCGTCGTGAATCCCGCCGGGATCGCGGCGCAGGTCTTTCCGCTCCGCTACCTGGATCCCGCGGCGGCGGCGGAAGCGGTGGCGAAAATGCTGAGTCCCCAGGGATCGGTGCAGCCTTTCTCGGGACGCACCAAGCTCAGCATGTCGCGCTCGAACGCGCTCTTAAACGCCCTCATCGTGACCGACACGAGCGCGCGGCTGGCTCAGGTGGCGCGCGTGATCTCGGAGATGGACCTGAAGCCGAAGCTGATCGCGATCGAGGCGAAGCTGGTCGAGACGACGCTCGGGAAAGACGAGAAGCTGGGGGTCGACTGGCAGATCCGGGCGAGCGCTACCGGGGCGACCCTGCCGACCACGTTCCCGTTCCCGAAATCCCACGGTTCGGGCGACTTCACCGGCACGCCGAACCCCAACAACCAGGTGGGCGGGGTCGGCCCGGCGTTTCCTCCGGGCCAGACCTTCCCGTACACCCACCCGGGGGACTACACCTTCGGCAAACTCTCGTTCGAGGAGTTCAATGTCGCCCTCGATATCCTGAAGGAATCCTCCACGACCAATCTTGTGTCCGCGCCGAAGATCACCACGCTCGACAACCAGGAGGCGGAGATCATCGTGGGCACGGTCGTCCCGATCGCCCGCTACGAGAACTCGGTGCAGACCGGTGCGCTCCAGATCTCAGGCTACGACGAGAAGAAGATCGGGGTCCGGCTCCTCGTGACTCCCCACGTCGGGCCCGACAGCAGCATGATCCTCACGGTGAATCCGGAAATCAGCGAGATCGTGGAGTACCGCGGCCAGTTCAACGAGCGGCCCGTCACGTCCACCCGATCCGCCACAACGCAGGTAGAGGTGAGGAGCGGCGAGACGGTGATGATCGGCGGCCTCATCCGCTCGATCGATACGAAGATCGAGCGCAAGGTGCCGATCCTTGGAGATATCCCGATTTTGAAGTACCTGTTCCGCCACAAGGCCACCACGAAGCAGAAGGTGGATCTCATGATCTTCATCACGCCGCACTTGCTCGAGTCGTAGGAGGAACGGCATGGATGCAACGCAGCCGCGCGCGCGGGTTCTGGTCGTCGACGACGAGGCGGATCTGGTCCGAATTCTCCAGTTCGGCCTCCAGGCCATCGGGTACCAGGTGGAGACCGCTTCGGATGGCCAGGAAGCGCTGAAGAAGGCGCGCGAGGCGAAGCCCGACATCATTCTGTTGGACCTCATGCTGCCGAAGCTGGACGGCTACAAGGTCTGCCGCCTCCTGAAATTCGACGAGCGGTACAAGAATATCCCGATCATCATTCTCTCCGCGAGGACGCAGGAAGGGGATCAGCTCCTGGCTATGGAGATGGGCGCGAACCGCTTCATCACCAAGCCCTACGATTTCTCCGAAGTGCTGAGCCACATCGAAACCCTCCTCAAGTCCGTGCCTACCAGCTCCTGAACCGATTCAAATCCCGCTTGACCGCGGGGGGCCGGGAACGTAGCGTCATGGGACTTGTCTCGTACGCCCATTCCCAGCCCAGAGATGACTCCGAAAAACACTACCGAATCCCCAGCCGAAGCCGCCCGCCAGACCACGAGCGCGCCGGGGCCGCCCCCGATCGTCGATACGATCCTCGAAACCGTCGGGAACACGCCGATGGTGAGGCTTCGCCATGTCGCGTCCGGCTTCCCGGGCGCCGTGCTCGCGAAGATCGAGGCGTTCAATCCCGGCGGGTCGGTGAAGGACCGGATCGCGATCGCGATCGTTCAGGAAGCCGAGGCGAAGGGCCTTCTCAAGCCGGGAGGCACGATCGTCGAGGCCACCTCCGGGAACACCGGCATGGGTCTCGCCCTGGTCGCTTCGGTGAAGGGCTACCGCTCGATTTTCGTGATGCCGGACAAGGTGAGCAAGGAGAAGATCAATCTTCTTAAGTCCTTGGGCGCCGAAGTCGTGATCACCCCCACGGCCCTTCCGCCCGATTCTCCCGACTCCTACTACGAAGTCGCGAAGAGGCTCGGCCGCGACATCCCGGGCGCGTATCTGGCCAACCAGTACTACAACCCGACCAATCCCGAGGCGCACTTCCGCACCACGGGTCCGGAAATCTGGACGCAGACCGGCGGGAAGATCGACTACTTCGTGGCGGCGCTCGGAACGGGCGGGACCATCAGCGGCACCGCGCGCTATCTCAAGTCGCAGAATCCCAAGATCAAGGTCGTCGGCGCGGACCCGGTCGGCTCGATCCTCAAGGACTATTTCTACACGAAGAAAATGGTTCCGGCGAAGACCTACAAGGTGGAAGGCATCGGCGAGGATTTCCTGCCGGGCACCATGGATTTCTCGATGATCGACGAGGTCATCTCGGTCAACGACGCGCAGTCCTTGAACCTCGCGCGCCGGCTCGCGCGCGAGGAGGGAATCCTCGCGGGCGGATCGGCCGGCACCGCCCTGTATGCAGCATTACAAGTATCCCGGTCGGCCAAGCAGGGACAGGTGGTCGTGGTGATCATCCCGGACACGGGGGAGCGTTATCTCTCCAAGGTGCACTCGGACGAGTGGATGCGGGACAATCGCCTGCTGGATTCGAGCACCGTCACGGTCGCGGACGTGATGATGGGAAAGCGGAACCACATCCCGACGCTCGTCTCGATCAGCTACGACGACACGGTCGATCGCGCGCTGTCCCTGATCCGCGAGTTCAACATCTCGCAGCTCCCGGTCCTCAAGGAAGGAAACGTGGTGGGATCGGTGAGCGAGGGAGTCCTGCTCCAAAAGGTCCTGGACGGCTCCGCCCGCGGAGACACCCGCGTCGAGTATTTGCTGGAGAAGCCGCTCCCCGTCGTGCCGGTCGGAGCGCATCTTCCGAGGGCGATGAAGGTGCTGGCCGCGAGCAACGCCGCCGTGGCGGTGGACGAGCAGGGTAAGCCCGCGGGCATCCTGACCCGCTTCGATCTCCTCGAGTACATCAATATCTAGGCCCATGGGCTTCTCGACCGATGCCGTGCACGCGGGGCAAGAGCCCGATCCGGTCACCGGCTCGGTCACCATTCCCATTTACCAGACCTCCACCTATGTCCAGGAGGAGCTGGGGAAGCACAAGGGCTTCGAGTACGCGCGCACGCAGAATCCCACGCGATTCGCGCTCGAGAAGAACGTGGCCATCCTCGAGCGGGGAAAGCGTGGTTTCGCGTTCGCGTCGGGGATGGCCGCGATCAACGCGGTCACGTACCTCCTCAAGGCGGGAGACCACGTCGTCGCCTCGAACAACATGTACGGAGGGACCTACCGCCTCTTCTCCAAGATCCTCGCCACGTACGGACTCGCGTTCGACTACGTGAACACGGGCGACCAGGACGCGACCGCGAAGGCGTTCCGGCCGGCCACGAAGATGCTTTTCGTGGAGACGCCCACGAATCCCTCGATGATCATCTCCGACCTCAGGGCCCTCGCCGAGCTCGCGCGGTCGAAGGGGGCCTTCCTGGTCGTGGACAACACCTTCATGACCCCCTATTTCCAGAGGCCGATCGAGCTGGGAGCGCATCTTGTCGTGCACAGCACCACCAAGTACCTGAACGGCCACAGCGACATGGTCGGCGGGATGGTGGTGAGCAACGACGAGGGGGCTTCCGAACGGCTCCAGTTCGTCCAGAACGCGGCGGGAGCCGTGCCCGGACCGTTCGACTGCTGGCTCTGCCTGCGCGGAATCAAGACACTCGCGCTGCGCATGGAACGGCACGAGGAAAATGCGAGGGCAATCGCCGAATGGCTCGCCGGACAATCCAAATTGAAGCGGGTCTTCTACCCGGGTCTGAAAAGCCATCCCGGCCACGATCTGCACGGGCGCCAGGCGTCCGGATTCGGGGGGATGATCGCCTTCGACACGGGCTCGATCGAGAAAGGCGCCCAGGTGCTCAAGGGGACCCGGCTCTTCGCGCTCGCAGAGAGCCTGGGCGGCGTCGAGAGCCTGATCTCGCATCCGGCCACCATGACGCACGCTTCGGTGCCCCGGGAAGAGCGGGAAAAGGTCGGTTTAACCGACGGCCTGGTAAGGATTTCGGTGGGCATCGAGGATCTCGAAGATCTCCTTGAAGACCTGTCCTCGGCCCTATCTGTTCTATAATCCTTGCCGCTGTCAATTGTGCCTTGACACTTCCCGGGCGCGCCGCGTACTGTCCGCCCGTCTTTTGCCGCCCCGGATCTTGGCGCGGTGGAGGGGCTTGGACGTGATGGACAAAGAAACAAGGCGTTCCCCGAAGCACCGCTGGCAGCAGTGGTGTTTTGCTTTATTCTCCTCAGTTGTTTCGACGACGTTCGACTTCTAGACGGAAAACCATCGAATTTGTGGAAGGAGGTGATTGGGAAATGAAGAAGATGTTAGCGGTCACTCTGGTTCTCGTGTTCACGTGCGCGCTTCTCTTCGCGCTCGGATGCAGCAAGAAGACGGAGACATCGGGAACGGAGGGTATGGAGCAGTCCACCACACCGCCGGCTGCGACGGACACGACCATGATGATGTCCGACACGACTCACACGATGGGCAAGTAGTTCTTGTCCCGTGCGGCACGGCCCTTCGGGGCCGGCGCTACTTGGGCTCGATCGGAACTCAGGCAATTCGCATAGAGTAGCGTTGTTCCAATTCGGGGAAGCTCGCTTGCAGGCGATGCTTCCCCGTCTTCATGTGCGGCGCGCGCCGCGCGTTCGGGAGGTCCCGGGATGGCGGCATCCAACTCGTTCGACGTGGTCTCCGAGGTGGACATGATGGAGGCGTCAAACGCCGTACAGCAGGCGATGAAGGAGATCCGGCAGCGCTTCGATTTCAAGGGCAGCGTGAGCGACATCGCGCTGGAGGGGGAGACGCTGACGCTTCATTCGGACGACGAGTCCCGGCTCAAGGCCGTGATCGACGTCCTGACGACCAAACTGGTCAAGCGGGGCGTCTCCTTGAAGTCGCTCGATTATGGGAAGATCGAGCCCGCCGCCAAGGGAACGGTCCGCCAGGTCGTGACGATCCAGCGGGGCATCCCCACCGAGAAGGCGAAGGAGATCGTGAAATTCATCAAGGGGAGCGGGATCCGGGTGCAGGCTTCGATCCAGGAGAATCAGGTTCGCGTGAGCGGGAAGAACCGGGACGACCTTCAGGCTGTGATCGGCTCGCTGAAAGGGCAGGACTTCGGCCTTGATCTCCAGTTCACGAATTACCGCTCGAGTTAGGCCGGCCCTCCCGGCGATCCTCCTTCTTGGATCGCTGGCCTGGGCGGGGGGCGTTTCCGCCCGCTCCTGGCCCAGGCCCCAGGGCTACGTCAGCGATTTTGCGGGAGTCGTCGACCCGGCCTCGCGCGATTCGATCGCGGCGATCGCGAGCGAGCTGCGGGAGAAGACGGGCGCCGAGCTGGCGGTCGTCACGCTTCCGGACCTGGGCGGCGATGAGATCGAACCCGTCGCGGTCGATCTCTTCGCGTCCTGGGGCATCGGGAAGAGAGGAAAGGACGAGGGAGTCCTGATCCTCCTCGCGTCCAAGGAACGTCGCCTCCGCATCGAGGTGGGTTACGGGCTGGAGGGAATCCTTCCCGACGGGCTTAGCGGCTCGATCATCCGGCGGGTCATGGCCCCCGAGATGGCGCAGGGGCAGATCGGCGGAGGGCTCCACCGGGGCGCTTCGGTGATCGCGGGCATCATCGCGAAGGACCGAGGGGTCGCGATCACGGGCGCGCTCCCGGTTCCGGACGAAGAGGACGGCGGGGGCCAAGGCAACAGATCGGTCTTCCTGATCGGGCTCTTCGTCGTGATCGTATTGAGCAATCTGCTTCGAGCCGGGGCCAGGCGGAGCGGCTGGGGCGCGGGCCGCGGACCCTGGGGAGGCGGCGGTGGATACGGCGGCATGTTCGGCGGCTTCGGGGGCATGGGAGGGGGCTTCGGCGGTGGTGGCGGCGGCGGAGGTTTCGGCGGGTTCGGCGGCGGACGCAGCGGCGGTGGAGGCGCGAGCGGTGGATTCTGAACGGCACGATGTTCGTGGCCCAGGAGGCCGGCATGTGGCCTGACCGGTTCGATCCGCGCCGGGAGGCGCGGCGCGCGGTGGAGGCGGCCCGGCGTGAAGTGGGCGAGAAGCTTCGCGGCGCCACGCTGTATGGAAGCGCCGCCGGTCCCGATGGCGAATTCCATCCCTCGCATTCCGACGTGAACATCGCGTTTGTGTTCTCGGCGCTCGGGACGGCCGAGCTCCAAGCCCTTCACCGGGCCTACCGGACCTGGCGCCGATGCCGCGTCGTCCGGCCCCTCCTCCTCTCCGAGGAGATGCTCCGAGACTCGCTCGACGCGTATCCTCTGGAATACCTCCTCATCCGGGAAGGCCGGGAGGCGCTCGAGGGCCAGGACTACTTCGGCCCGCTCACGCTGGACCAGGCGGCGCTCCGGCTCGAGGTGGAGCGCGTGCTGCGGGCTCAGGAGCTGGGCCTGGGGCTGAGCTATGTGGCGCTCGCCGGAACGCGCGGCGGCGCCAGGCTCTGGGCGGTCCAGGCAAGCAACGCCATTGCCGCTTCGGCTTCGGGACTCCTGTTTCTCGCCGGGGATCCGGTGCCGCGCACGCGCCGGCAGACTGCGGAGCGGTCCGCGGCGCTGTTCGGAGTGGACGGGCAGGCCTTCACCCAGCTCTTGACGATCCGTGATCGGAAGCGGGAGCGCGTCGATGCGGTCACGCTCCTCGATTCCGCGCTGAAGATCCTGAACCAGCTTCTCGATTCGGCCGAGCGCATGACGCCTCCGGCCCCGAAACCCTAAAGGAGGGAACCCATGGCCTCACGCAATCCGTGGATCATCGCGGGGCTCGTGCTCGGAGGACTGCTCCTCATCGTCCTCTTCCTCGCAGGCTACGTCCGCACCACCTTCAACGAGCTGGTCTCGCAGCAGGAGCAGACCCGGACGGCATGGTCCCAGGTGGAAAATCAGCTCCAGCGCCGGAACGACCTCATCCCGAACCTGGTCGAGACCGTGAAGGGGTACGCGAAGCAGGAGACCACCATCTTCACCGCGATCGCCGACGCGCGCGCTCGGATCGGGAGCGCGCAGACGGTGCCGCAGAAGATCGCGGCGAACAACGACCTTTCCGGCGCGCTGGCCCGGCTCCTCGTGGTCGTGGAGAACTATCCGGTTCTCAAGTCGAGCGAGAACTTCCTGCGGTTACAGGACGAGCTGGCGGGGACCGAGAACCGGCTATCCGTGGAGCGCATGCGCTACAACGAGATCGTGCTCGCGTACAACACGCACGTGAGGCAGTTTCCCTCGAATCTCGTGGCCTCGGCGTTCAACTTCGAGCTTCGCCCGCTGTTCGAGGCGCCGGCGAGCGCCAAGGCTGTCCCGAACGTGAAGTTCTAGCGGTTTCCAATCCCGCGCGCCTGCGCTATGCTCCGCGGGCCGCGGTCTGGAACAGAGTCCGCGGCGAGAGTGGGAAGGGCCTCCCTCTGGAGGCCCGGGAAGTCGGTGCGAATCCGACACGGCCCCGCCACTGTGAGCGGTGACGAGAGCGGCATCAGGCCACTGGGGAAACCCGGGAAGGCGTCGCTCAAGGACGAACCGCGAGTCAGGAGACCGGCCCGCTCTCTCATGTCACTCAGTCCTTCGAGAGGGAGGACCATGGGACCGCTCGTCTCGTTTCTTCGCCGTTTCCCCGTCAGCACGCTCTGGATTCTGGTCTTGCTGCAGGGGGTGCTCGCCGGTGTCGCCACGCCCGCGCGCGCCGAAGATGATCCTTTATCCGAGCATCCGCGCTATCGCCTCGATCCCGTCGTCGTGACGCCCGACCGGTTTCCAATCCGGCTCGACCGGGTTCCGGCCGACGTGACCGTGATCGCGCCCGACCGGCTGGAGAAGCGACGTCCGCTCCTCCTCGCCGACGCGCTCCGCGACGCCCCGGGCATCGACGTCCAGCGCTCCGGAACGGTCGGGAAGCTCACCGACGTGAGGCTGCGCGGCGCGGATCCGCGCCATACGCTCGTCCTCTACGACGGGATTCCGCTCAATGGGCCCTGGCTGGGGAGCTTCGACTTCTCGGATTTCGCGGGCGCGGGCGGAAACCAGGTCGAGATCTTCGGCGGCCCGGCCTCCTCGCTCTACGGCTCGGGCGCGGTGGGCGGCGTGATCCAGATACTGAGCGCGCCCGGCGCCGACGTTCCAAAGCGGAGCGTCTTCGCGGAATATGGAGAGCACGCCACGCTGCGGCAAGGGCTCACGTGGCAGACCCCGCTGGGCGCTACATTCGCGGGCGTCTCGCTCAGCAGGCTCACTTCGGAAGGCCAGGGCCCGCGCGACGCCTACTCGGGCCTGAACGGCCAGCTCCACCTGTCGGTGCCGATCGGCTCGGAGCGGGTGCGGGTGAGCGCGCTCGCCACGCAGGGCGACAAGGATCTCCCGTTCGACTTCCTCTTCGATCCCTCCGACACCACGCTCTCTCCGTTCGGCTCGCTCCGGCAGGTGCGCGACCCCAACAATCG
Organism: Candidatus Eiseniibacteriota bacterium; assembly: GCA_043779525.1. Lineage (GTDB taxonomy): Bacteria > Eisenbacteria > RBG-16-71-46 > SZUA-252 > SZUA-252 > WS-7. The sequence goes on from JAYWED010000006.1 coordinate 103,255, forward strand.
CGAGAAGGACCGGATCCTTGCGGGAAGCGCCGCCTACGAGCGCGTCCTTGGTCCGCGCGCCTCGATCGAAGGCGAGGTCTCGGGATTCTCGGGGCAGATCGAGAACCAGAATCCATCGAACCCGCCCTCGACGACCGATTATCAGAGGACGCACCTCGACAATTCGCGCGGCATCGCGTCCATGCGCGGGAAATTCGACCTCGGGACGGGCACCTGGACGGGGCTCGGGGCAGAGGCCGTGCTGGGAGCCGAGTATCGCGCCGAGAGCGTGGACCGGCTCGACGATTCGAACTCGGGCGGGTTCGGCGGGGTGACCGACGTGGCCGAAGAGATCCAGAGCCGCTCCTTGTACGCGCAATCCCACATCGAGTGGCGCGAACGCCTGATGCTCGAAGGCGGGCTCCGTCTCGAGGACCATTCGCGATACGGCGCCTACGGCGTGCCGCGCGTCTCGCTCGGGCTCCATCTTCGCGAGGCCGGCATCAAGCTCCGCGGCGGATACGGACGCGCGTTCACCGCGCCCACGCTCACCGACCTCTTCTATCCGGGCTACGGCTCGCCGACCCTGAAGCCCGAGCGATCGCGCACGTGGGAGGCCGGCGCGGACGGCTCATGGCTTCAGGGACGGATCACCGCCAAGGCTACCTGGTACGCGACGCGCTTCCGGGACCTGATCCAGTCGAATTCCTTCTTCGTCGCGGACAACGTGGGGAGCGCCCGGATCGAGGGAGAGGAATACGCGGCGCGCTACACCGCGAGCCCCAGGCTCTGGATCGAGGGACGCGCGGCGCACCTCCTGGGCAAGAATCTGGTGACGGGGGGACGCCTCGCCAAGCGGCCCGAGTGGCGCGCGGGCGCATCCGTCGAGGTGGGGCCGGTCCATGGGCTGGCGGCGGTCGCGGACTGGTGGTGGAGCGCCTCCATGCTCGATCCGTTCGTGTTCGTGGACGCGGACGGACGTGTGCTCTCGGGCGATACCCCCGAGCGCTCCTCCCTGGATCTCGGCGTCAACGCCTCGCTCGCGCGGTGGATCCCCGCGGAGCTGCGGCTGCGGGTGGAAAACGCGCTGGATCGACGCTATGCGGACGTGAAAGGGTTCCCGGCCCTGGGCCGGGCGTTCAGGGTGGGGCTCACGGTGAATCCGTAGTACAATTCGCGCCCTATGAGCACGGCCACGTCCACGACCTTTGAGAACCTGATCGTCGAGATCCAGAACCGGATCGCGCGCGTCACGATCAACCGTCCCAAGGTGCTGAACGCCTTGAACGAGAAGACCGTGCGCGAGATCCATGCCGCGTTCGCGTCGCTCCGCGAGAACCCCGACGTGGGGGTCGTGATCCTGACCGGCGCGGGGGAAAAGGCGTTCGTTGCCGGCGCCGACATCAACGAGCTGGCGGTGATGACCCCGCTCCAAGGGGAGGCCTCATCGAAGCTGGGACAGGCGGCGCTCCGCGAGATCGAGCTTCTGGGAAAACCGGTCATCGCCGCGATCAACGGCTTCGCGCTCGGCGGCGGATGCGAGCTGGCTCTGGCCTGCCACATGCGCTTCGCCTCCGAGAACGCGAGGCTCGGCCTCCCCGAGGTCGGGCTGGGCATCATTCCCGGGTACGGGGGGACGCAAAGACTCCCGCGGATCGTTGGCCTGGGGCTGGCGCTCGAGCTGATCACGACCGCGCGCATCATCGACGCTACGGAGGCGCTCCGGATCGGACTCGTGAACCGGGTCCTGTCCGCAGCCGAGCTGATTCCGCATTGCGAGAAGGTGGCCGGGGAGATCCTGGGGCGGGGCGCCCTCGCCGTCCGTTACGCCATGGACGCCGCGATCCGAGGCATGGAAACGGACCTCGCGCAGGGTCTGGAGCGCGAGGCGGGGCATTTCGGACTCCTCGCGGCGACCGTCGACATGCACGAAGGGCTGAAGGCCTTCCTCGAGAAGCGGAAGGCCACCTTCACCGGCGCCTGAGCCGCGACCTTACCCGCCCGCCCCATGGAACGCGTCGCCATCGTCTCCGCCGTCCGCACCCCCATCGGCCGGTTCCTCGGAGCCTTCGCCGAGCTGACCGCCGCGGACTTAGGCGTTGCCGCGACCCGCGCGTCGCTCGAGCGGTCGAGCGTGCCCGCGGACGATATCGACGAGCTGATCTACGGCTGCGCCCGGCAGGCGGGCGGCGGGCCCAACGTGGCGCGCCAGGTGCTGATCCGCTCGGGAATCCCGAAAGAGCGCCCCGCGTTCACCGTGAACCAGGCTTGCGGCTCGGGACTCCAGGCGATCATCCTCGCCGCCGAGCGCATTCGCGCGGGCAAATCCCGCTTCGTGGTCGCGGGCGGAACCGAGAGCATGAGCCGGGTGCCCTACCTCCTCGATCGCGCGCGCACCGGTTACCGGCTGGGGAACGCCGCGGTCGTGGACGGCATGTACCGGGACGGGTTCCTGGATCCGATATGCGGCATGCTCATGGGGGAGACCGCGGAGAAGCTCGCGGATCAATACACGATCGGCCGGGAGGAGCAGGATCAGTTCGCGCTCGAGAGCCAGCGCCGCGCCGGCGCCGCGATCGAGGAGCGGCGCTTCAACGACGAGATCGCCCCCGTAACGGTCAAGGATCGGAAGGGGCAGGAGCGGGCGGTCACGGCCGACGAGCACCCTCGGCCCGACACGACGCTCGCGGATCTCGCCAAGCTTCAGCCGGTGTTCCGCGAAGGTGGAACCGTGCACGCGGGGAACTCCTCGGGAATCACCGACGGCGCCTCCTCGCTCGTGCTCGCGGCGGAATCTGCCGCGCGGGAGCGGGGGCTTGACGCGCTGGCGTGGGTCGGCGAGAGCGAGGTCGTGGGCGTGGATCCCTCGATCATGGGGATCGGTCCCGTGCCCGCCATCCGGCGCCTCACGGAGCGGACCAAGCTCCAGCTCGGGAATTACGACCTAATCGAGCTGAACGAGGCCTTCGCGGCGCAGGTCCTGGCCTGCGATCGCGAGCTCCATTTCGACCGAAGCAAGCTCAACGTGAACGGAGGCGCGATCGCGCTGGGGCACCCGATCGGATGCACCGGGGCCCGCATCGTGACCACGCTCGTGAACGAGATGAAGCGACGCAAGGCCGCGCGTGGGCTCGCGACACTGTGCGTGAGCGGCGGCCTGGGGATCGCGCTCGAATTGAACCAGGGAGGAAGCGGCACATGACCGCGTTGAAGCGAGTGGGTGTGGTGGGCTGCGGGCTCATGGGATCCGGCATCGTGCAGGTCTCGGCCCAGGCGGGAATCGAGACGATCGTGCGCGAGGTGGACCAGGCGACCCTGGACAAGGGGCTGGGCCGGATCAGAAAATTCCTCGAGGACGGCGTCGCGAAGGGAAAGGCGACGGCGGAGGACAAAGACCGGATTCTCGGGAACATCAAGGGGACGACCAAGCTCGAGGACCTCGCGGGCTGCGAGCTGGTGGTGGAGGCCGTTGTGGAGAATATCGCCGCCAAGCGCGAGGTGTTCTCGACTCTGGACAAGGCCTTGAAGCCCGACGCCGTGCTGGCGAGCAACACCTCCTCCCTCTCGATCACCGAGATCGCGGCGACCACGACGCGTCCCGAGCGCGTGCTGGGGCTTCACTTCTTCAACCCGGTGCCGCTCATGAAGCTGGTCGAGATCATCCGCGCGCTGCCGACCGCGGACGAGGCGTTCGATCGGGCCCGCGGCTTCGTCGAGCAGATCGGGAAGACCGCGGTGGTCTGCAAGGACACGCCCGGATTCGTGGTGAACCGGCTCCTGGTGCCCTACCTCCTGGACGCCGTACGGCTGCTTGAATCCGGGATCGCCTCGCGGGAAGATATCGATAACGGCATGAAGCTGGGCTGCGGGTACCCCATGGGGCCTTTGACGCTGCTCGACTTCGTCGGTCTCGACACGACGTATTACATCGCGAACATCATGTTCGAGGAGTTCCGCCAGCCGCAATTCGCCCCGCCGCCGCTCTTGAAGCGCATGGTGCTCGCGGGATACATGGGGCGGAAATCGGGCCGGGGCTTCTACGAATACGGAAAGAGCTGACCCAAGGAAAGAGAGTCCACGATGGCGCGCGAAGAAGTGGTGATCCTGAACGGGGCGCGGACCCCGATGACCGAATGGGTGGGTGGTCGCGCCGGAAACGGCAAGCCAGGCGGCGCGCTCAAGGACGTCTCGGCGATCGATCTCGGGGCGGTTGCCTCGAAAGCGGCGCTCGAGCGCTCCAAGGTGCCGCCGGATATCATCGACCACGTCGTGATGGGGAACGCGCTCCAGACGAGCGGCGACGCGCTCTACGGCGCGCGCCACGTCGCGCTCAAGGCGGGGGTGCCGATCCCCGTTCCGGCCCTCACCGTGAACCGCCTCTGCGGCAGCGGGATCCAGTCGGTCATCAGCGGCGCGCAGATGATCCTCCTCGGCGAGGCCAATTTCGTCCTGGCCGGCGGGATCGAGAACCTGAGCCAGGCGCCCTTCGTGATCCGCGGAGCGCGGAGCGGAATCCGGTTGGGGCAGGGAGCGCTCGAGGATTCGCTCATGGTCGCATTACACGATTCCTATTGCGGATGCTACATGGCGCAGACCTCCGACAATCTGGCGAAGCGCTACAAGATCTCGCGCGAGGAGCAGGACCAGTTCGCGATCCGGAGCATCACCGAGGGAAGGCGCGCCATCGATTCCTGCCTCCTGAGCGAGGAGATCGTCGCCGTGACACCCCCGGGACGCGATCCGAAGCCTGTGGAGAAGGACGACCACTGCTTCGAGGGCGCCACCTTGGAGGGGCTGGCCAAGCTGCCGCCGGCCTTCGGCAAGGACAGCTTCGTCACGGCCGGGAACGCGAGCGGGATCGTGGACGGCGCCGCGGCGCTCGTGATCACGAGCGCACGCCATGCCGAGAAGCGCGACCTGAGCCCGATCGGACGGCTGGCCGCCTGGGCGACGGTGGGCGTCGATCCCGACCAGATGGGCATCGGCCCGGTTCCGGCGGCCCGCGCGGCGCTGAAGCAGGCCGGCCTGTCCGTAGAGGACGTGGATCTCTTCGAGATCAACGAGGCCTTCGCCGGGCAGTACCTCGCGGTCGAGAAGGAGCTGGGGAATCCGCGGGAGAGGACCAACGTGAACGGGGGCGCCATCGCACTCGGCCATCCGCTTGCGGCGACGGGAACCCGCCTCATTCTCACGCTGCTCTACGAGCTCAGGCGCCGGAAGAAGCGCTGGGGCGTGGCCGCCGCCTGTATCGGCGGAGGCCAGGGAATCGCCGCCGTCGTCGAGTCGATCCCGTGACCCATCCGAGCGAGCGGGACCTCATCTACGACTGGAACGTGGGTGAGGACGCTCCGGCCAAGCCGCCGCGCCGCGTGCAGGTGGTGGACGAGACGCTGCGCGACGGGCTCCAGTCGCCGTCCGTGGCGGATCCTCCGATCGCCGAGAAGATCCGCGCTCTCCATCTGCAGGCGAGGATCGGCGTCCATGGGAACGACATCGGACTTCCCGGGGCCGGTCCGCGCGCCAAGGAGGCCACGCTCGCGCTCGCCCGCGAGATGGTGAGCGCCAAGCTCGCGATCGAGCCCTACTGCGCGGCGCGCACGCTCAAGGCCGACATCGATCCCATCATCGACATCTCGCAGAAGGCGGGACTTCGGATCGAGGCCGCAACCTTCATCGGCTCGAGCCCGATACGGCAGTACGCCGAGGACTGGGACCTGGACCGCATGCTGCGCCACACCGAGGAAGCGGTCACCTATTCGGTCCAGCACGGCGTGCCGGTGATGTACGTGACCGAGGACACCACGCGCGCCCGCCCTGAAATATTGAAGAAGCTCTACACCACCGCCGTCCAGTGCGGCGCCCGCCGCGTCTGCGTCTCCGACACGGTGGGGCACGCCACGCCCGAGGGTACCACCCGCGTCGTGCGGTTCATGCGCGAGGTCGTGGACGCGACTGGGGAGAAGGTGGGCGTGGATTGGCACGGGCACCGCGACCGCGATCTCGGCGTCGCGAATGCGCTCGCGGCCCTCATGGCGGGCGCCGACCGCGTGCACGGCACGATCCTGGGCATCGGGGAGCGCGTCGGGAACGCGCCGCTGGATCTGATTCTCATCAACCTGAAGCTCCTGGGCTGGCTGGACAGCGACCTCTCGGCGCTTCCGGAATATTGCGAGCTTGTCTCGCGCTCCTGCCGCGTGCCCATTCCTTACAACTACCCCGCGCTCGGGAAGGACGCCTTTCGAACCGCCACCGGCGTCCACGCCGCGGCAGTTGTCAAGGCGCGCAAGAAGGGCGACGACTGGCTGGCGGACCGCGTGTACTCCAGCGTCCCCGCCGACTGGCTCGGTCTCAAGCAGAGGATCGATATCGGCCCGATGTGCGGGGAATCGAACGTCATCCACTGGCTGGTCGAGCACGGCGAGGAGCCGGAGCCCAAGCTGGTCGAGCATCTCTTCAAGCTGGCGAAGCAGCGCGAAACCGTGTTCGAGGATCCGGAGCTGGTGACGCTCGTCGGAGAATTCAAGAAGGCACAGGGAAAGGCGGCCCGCGTTGGCTAAGGCCTATCGTCTAGCGATCCTCCCCGGCGACGGAATCGGACCCGAGGTCACGCGCGAAGCGGTGGAGACGCTCCGGCTCGTCGGAGAGATCCGGGGCTTCTCGCTCGAGCTGACCTCGTATCCCTTCGGCGCCGAGCACTATCTCAAATCGAAGGAGACCTTCCCGTCTGCAGCGCTCGAAGAGTTGCGCGGACAGGATGCGATTTTATTGGGCGCCATCGGGGATCCGAGGCTGCCGGTCGGGATGCTGGAACGCGCGATCATTTCGGGCATCCGCTTCGGGCTGGACCTCTACGTGAATCTACGCCCCATCAAGCTCTACGCCGCCGACCTCTGCCCGCTCAAGGGAAAGACGCCCGGGCAGATCGACATGATCGTGGTGCGCGAGAACACCGAGGACGTGTACGCGGGGATCGGAGGCTTCCTCAAGAAGGGAACTCCGGACGAGGTCGCGGTCCAGGAGATGATCTTCACGCGGAAGGGAGTGGAGCGGGTCATCCGCTACGCCTTCGACCTGGCGCGCGCCCGCGCGAAGGCGCGCAAGCTGACGCTGGTGGACAAGGCGAACGCGATCGGAGCGATGGATCTATGGACACGCGCCTTTGAGGAGGTTGGACGCGAATACGCCGACATCGCGCGCGATCACGCCTATATCGACGCGGCCTGCATGTGGATGGTCAAGAATCCGGAGAGCTTCGACACCATCGTTGTCTCGAACATGTTCGGGGACATCCTCACGGACCTGGGAGCCGCGGTCCAGGGAGGCATGGGAATCGCCGCTTCCGGAAACATCCACCCGGGCAAGGTCTCCATGTTCGAGCCGATCCACGGCTCGGCGCCCAAGCACGCGGGTAAGAACGTGGCCTCGCCGATCGGCGCCATCCTCGCCGCCCAGATGCTCCTGGCGTATCTGGGAGAGGCCGAGGGCGCCGAGCTCATCGAGGAGTCGGTGGCCGAGCTCTTCGCGACCGGGAAGCTCCGGTCCGCCGGCACGGACAGCGGGGTGGGCACCCGCGAGCAGGGCGACTGGCTCCGGCAATCCATCCGGCGGCGGGCCTCGAGCGCCGCGAAGACAGGCTAACCGGGCCCTTGCGGGCTGCCCAGAGTCCCGGTATCCTGCATTGGATGCTTGAAAAACGGCTCAGGCCATGATAAATTAGGGCCCGTTCTTACAACTTGGGTTCGACAACGCGCACAGCCGACGGGCATGAGTGAAATTTTTCCCCGCCACTCACTGATCCGTACGTAACGCCCGGCCGGCTGGGCATCTACCCCTGCCGGAGGGTAGCCTCCGCATCGGTCCATCTCGAATTCCCCCGTGAGTTCTATTTACTTACCGACGTCAGTCCATCTTTTTAAGGAGGGGTTCATGAAGTTCGCGGTACGCCACTTCGTTCTCGGCCTCCTGGTCTCCTTGTTCTTCGCCGGATCAGCATCGGCTCAGTACTTGAAGATCACGACCGACAATCCCACGGACAACACGCAGATGAGAGCCTCAGGGACGACGGTTCTGACGATCTCCCTCAACACCAACCACGACAAGGACGGATCCGTTCAGACGTGTAACTCGCACACCGCCGCGAGCTGCGGGAGCACCACAACCGCGAATCCGCTCGACATCGGCGGCTTCACGCTCACGCTGAGCGCCGTGGGTGGAACGGTGACCTGGGGGGCCTTCTCCCCGGCCAACACCGCGTACGCGGATCTCAACGGCGGGGTCCCGCTCAAGAGCAGCACCCAGATCGAAGTGGACTACGGTCGCGCCTCCGGATTCGATACGCCAGGCCTCTACACGCTCGGGACGATTTCAGTCACGCCGACGTCCGGCAACCCGGGCGTCAACTTCGCGCGCGGCTCTCAGCCGGTAAATCCCTTCGGATTCGGCACCGGTTTCGGGACGGAGTGCGACGCGTTCAATTTCCCGAATACGTACGTGCTTGCTGCCCCATCCAACTTCTGCGCCACGGGCGACTTCGTGGACGCGGACGGCGCTTCCGCCCCGGGCCCGGCCAACACGCAGCCGGTCATCACGGCCCCCGCGACGGCATCGGCCACCGAGGGTTCCGCGATGGCGACCATCACCGCGAACGCGACGGATGCGGACGGGACCAACACGCTCACGATCACGCAAACCGGCATGCCTGCGGACCTGACGTTCACCGCTACGCCGGGAGCCTCGCCGCGCACCGCCACGATCACGGGGACCCCCGGCTTCACCGACGCCGGCGTCTACAACATCATCTGGACCGTGAACGACGGCACCGGCGGTGGCACCGCGACGAACACCGCGACGACCGTTCTCACCATCGCGAACACCAATCGCGCGCCCACGCTGACGCAACCGAACAATATGGCGGTGGCGGAGAACGCCACGGCGAATCAGCCCATTACCGGGACGGACCCGGACGGGGACGCTCTGACGTTCTCGAAGGTCTCGGGACCGGCGTTCATGACGGTCACGACGGTCGACGCCACGGACGGCAACATCCACCTCGCTCCCGGATTCTCGGATAGCGGGACGTATACGGCGACGGCTCGCGCGACGGACACGGGCGCCCTGTTCAACGACAAGGGATTCCAGATCATCGTCTCCAATGTGAACCGCGCTCCGGTCCTGGCCCAACCCGCGAACATGACGGTGACTGCCGGCGCGACGGCGGACCAGACTCTGAATGCCACGGATCCGGATGGCGATCCGCTCGCGTTCTCCCTGGTCTCCGGACCCACCTACGCCTCGGTCACCACGACGACGGCGGGCACGGGAACGGCGACCGGCAACATCCACCTGGCGCCGGGCGCCTCGAATATAGGGACGGCGGCCGCGACGGTTCGGGCGAGCGACGGAACGGCAAACAGCGACAAGTCGATCACCATCACCGTGAACGCCGCGTTGAATCAGGCGCCGGTCCTCACGCAGCCCGCGAACATGACGGTGAACGAGGGAGCCACGGCGGATCAGACGCTGAACGCCACGGATCCGGACGGCAATCCGCTCACGTTCTCCCTGGTT
>JAYWED010000007.1:0-2268 GCA_043779525.1 Candidatus Eiseniibacteriota bacterium
CTTGGTCAGGCTCCTTCACCACGTCGATTCCCGCCACGCGCGCGGTGCCGGAAGTGGGGGAGAGGAGCCTGACCAAGTGAAGTCCCACATCGGCTACATGTCCCAGGCGTTCGGGCTCTACCGCGATCTCACGATCGAGGAGAACCTCCGCTTCTACGCGGGCGTCTACGACCTCGAGCGCAACTGGCGCGAGCGCGTCCAGTGGGCGATCGACGCCATGCACGTCACCGGCGCGCGCGACCAGCTGGCCGGGACGCTCTCGGGCGGAATCAAGCAGAGGCTCGCCCTGGCATGCGCGCTGCTCCACCGGCCTCCCGTCGTGTTCCTCGACGAGCCCACCGCCGGCGTGGATCCGGCGGCGCGTCGCCTCTTCTGGCGCATCATCCGCGGTCTCGCGGACGAGGGAACCACGATGATCGTGACCACGCACTACATGGACGAGGCGGAGAAGTTCGACCGGCTCGCGTTTCTCTCCCGCGGCAAGCTGAAGGCGGTAGGCACGCCGACCGAGGTGAAGACGAGCTTCGGGGTGGGACAGAGCCTCGAGGACATCTTCGTCTCGATCCAGGAGCGCGAGGGAGCATGACGGGCCGCTGGAAGGAGCGCGACAGACCGTGACGGGGCACCGCCTGCGCTCGATGATCTGGAAGGATTTCATCCAGATGCGTCGCGACCGCGCGACGCTCGCGATGATGCTCGGCATCCCGGTCATCCAGCTTCTCGTATTCGGCTTCGCGATCCGGATGGACGTGCGGCATCTCCCAATGGCGGTCTACGACCAGAGCCGCACGCAGGAGAGCCGCGAGCTGGTCCAGAAGCTTCGGGCCACCGACAATTTCACGGTGACCCGCTACGTGGAGTCCTACGAGGAGGCGAAGCGGCTCATCGACAGGGGAACCGTTCGGGCCGCGATCGTGATCCCGGTCGACTTCGCGCGGCGCCTGAAGCGCGGGCGCCCCACCACAGCGCAGCTCCTGGTCGACGCCTCCGACCCGAACACGTCGCAGAACGCCATCGCCGCAGCACAGCTCGTCGGGCAGCGGAAGAACATCGAGATCCTGACCGCGAGGTCCAGCACGCCGATCCGCGTGGAAAGCCCGCCGGTGGACATCCGCGTCGGGCCGCTCTACAACCCGGCGCTCAAAAGCTCTATCTTCATCGTGCCCGGGATCATCGGAATGATTCTCTCCATCACGATGATGATGATCACCTCGATGTCGGTGGTCCGGGAGCGCGAGCAGGGCACGCTGGAGCAGCTCATCGTGACGCCCATCACGCGCGGAGAGATCATGGTCGGCAAGATCGCCCCCTACGTGCTCGTGGGCTACGTGCAGCTCACTGCCGTGCTCACGCTGGGCCGCCTCATCTTCCACATGCCCATACGTGGGAGTCTGCTCGTGGTCTACGCGGTCACGTTCCTCTTCATCACAGCGAACTTAGGTCTCGGGCTCTTCATCTCCACCCTCGCCAAGACCCAGGCGCAGTCGATGCAAGGCTCCTACTTCTTCTTCCTACCGAACGTGCTCCTGTCCGGCTTCATGTTCCCGCGCGAGGGGATGCCGCACATCGCGCGGGAGATCGGCCTCCTCTTCCCCCTCACGTACTATCTGCAAATCCTGCGCGGCGTGGTGCTGAAGGGCGCGAATTTCTTCGACGTGCTGCCGCAGACCTTGATGCTGCTCCTGCTCGCGGTCCTCTTCTTCGGCTTCAGCGTGAAGCGATTCCACAAGAGGCTGGGGTAGCGCCGCAGCCTGCCCTCGCGACCCCTACTCCCCCGCGTAGCGCACGACAAGCAGCGTGATGTCGTCGAACTGAGGGCGGTCCGCGGCGAACGCGCGCACCTCCCCCAGCACGTGCTCGATCAGTTTCTCGGGCTCCATCGCGCAGGCGCCGTTCAGGCACCCCAGCAGACGCTCCTCGCCGAAGGCTTCGTCGTTCAAGTCGGCGGCGTCGCTCACGCCGTCGCTGTAGAGGATGAGCGTGTCCCCTTCCCGGAGCGGCGTCTCCTCTTCCTCGTACTTCGCCCCCTCGAAAGGGCCGATCGGCAGCCCTCCCTTCTCGAGCCGGCGCACGGAACCGTCGCGGCCCAGGAGGAGCGGCGGGTTGTTGCCGGCGTTACGGGAAAGAAGCTTCCCGTCCGGCGAGAGCACGGCGTAGAAGACGGTCGCGAACCGCCCCTCGACGATGCGCCCGTGCAACACGCGGTTCACCCGGTCGACCGTGTCCGCCGGGCCGCGGCCGTCATCGACATGGGAGGTGAAGATCCCC
>JAYWED010000008.1:0-110302 GCA_043779525.1 Candidatus Eiseniibacteriota bacterium
CTGAAGGTCACGGCGCCGATGATGATGAGGAGGCCGAAAATCGCGCGCACTCCGGAGGCGACGGAGAGCGGACCGACCCGGAGCTTGTCCCCGTGACGCGTCGTGTGCGCCAGAGCGTCGGCGCTCATGGCGTTCCTCCTTCGACCGCCGAATCAGGCTGGATCCCGGCGGCCTTCAGATCTTGAGGAAGCGGATGCGCCGCGCGCTCGAGCGCGCGCACATAGTGGATCACCGCCCAGCGATCCTCCGGAAGGATCTGCGAGGCATAGTTCGGCATTAGATTTTGGCCTCGCGTGACCGTATGGAAGATCCGCCCATCGGGCCACCCGGCCACCTTTTCGGAAAGCAGCGAGGGAGGCATCGGGAACTTGGGCACGATGTATCCCTGGCCGTCGCCCTTCGGGCCATGACACACGACGCAGTACGTCATGAAAACACGCTGTCCCCTGCCAAGAACCTCGGCCGTGCGGGGGAGCGGGTTCACCAGCTCGCGCTGCGCGATCAGGCTGTCCCCCACGGCGTACCGATAGGGGGTGAATCCGCGCGGCACCGTGCCGGGCACCGGAGGCCGCATCGCCGACATGCCGGGATGCATCGGGTCTTCATTCTGGGCCTTGATCGACGCCGAGTAGGCCATGTTAGGCATGTACTCCAGCGCGGGCTGCTCCTTGCGGTGCGAGCATCCGGCCAGGAGCACCGGAATGGCGAGGGCGAGAAGAAGCCTCCCGCCCGTCTTCGCTCGAGAGACCCGCGCCCTAGACACGGATCACCTTCACTTCCACGGGGCCGGTCCGGCGCAGGACTCCCAGCACGCGCTCCTCGTTCCAGCCGGGGCCTGAGTCCGGCACGAAGAGCCCGAACCGGTCATTGGTGAGCCTCCGGTCCAGAACCGGCCCTTTGAAGTTCGGGAGTCCGCAGGCCAGGAGCAGGGCGGCGAGGGTCATGGTGCCTCCCAGCAGCACGCCGCACTCGAAGGTGACCGGAATGAACGCGGGGAGCGAGATCATGGGCTTGCCACCGACCAGGATCGGCCAGTCGAACGCCGAGGTCCAGATCTCGAAGGTGAGCCCCAGCGCTGCCCCGCTCAGGCCCATGACGAGCGTCACAAGGGGAATCCAGGACTTCCGGATGCCGAGCGCCTCGCTGAGCCCGTGTATGGCGTACGGCGTGTAGGCGTCGATCCCCTGAAAGCCGTGCTCCTTCGCGAGCGCGGCGGCGGTCAGGAGGCGATCCGGATCGTCGTAGAGCGCAAGGATGGCGCGCGCCGGCGCGCGTTTTCGGAATCGGTCAAGGAACACGGGCCGTCTCCTGCGCGCGCGGGCGTTCCCGCGCCGCCGCCTCGTTCTTCTTGGCCGTCCAGAGCACGCCCTTGACCTCGGCCATCGAGATCGCCGGGAAGAAACGGCAGAAGAGGAGGAAGCACATGAAGAAGAATCCGAACGACCCCACGATCACCGAGAAGTCGAAGATCGTCGGCTTGTAATAGGACCAGTTGGGCGGCAGGAAGTCCCGATGGAGCGACGTGACGATGATCGTGAATCGCTCGAACCACATCCCCACGTTGACGAGGAGGGAGATCACGAACATCACGGGAATGCTCCGGCGAAGCTTCTTGAACCAGAAGACCTGGGGCGAGATCACGTTGCAGCTCACCATGATCCAGTACGCCCAGGCGAAGGGCCCCGTGGCCCGGTTGAGGAACGTGAACCGCTCGTAGGGATTTCCGCTGTACATCGCCACGAAGAATTCCGTCGCGTAGGCATACCCGACCATCATCCCGGTCGCGAGGATGATCTTGTTCATGTTCTCCAGATGCTGGAGGGTGATGTACTCCTCCATATGGAACACCTTGCGGAGAATCACCAGCAGGGTCACCACCATCGCGAAGCCCGAGAAGATGGCGCCCGCCACGAAGTACGGCGGGAAGATGGTCGTGTGCCAGCCGGGCAGAAGCGAGGTCGCGAAGTCGAACGAGACGATGCTGTGCACGGAGAGCACGAGGGGCGTCGAGAGCCCGGCCAGCATCATGTACGCGCGCTCGTAGTGCTGCCAGTGGCGCTCCGAGCCGCGCCACCCCAGGGAGAGCGTCCCATAGATGGCGCGTCGCCAGCCCGCCGAGCGATCCCGGAGGGAGGCGAAATCGGGAATCAGCCCGGTGTACCAGAAGCAGAGCGAGATCGTGAGGTACGTCGTGACCGCGAAGACGTCCCAGATCAGCGGGGACCGGAAGTTCACCCAGAGAAAGCGCCAGTTGGGAAGCGGCACCAGCCAGTAGGCGAACCAGGTCCGGCCGAGATGGATCAGGGGGAACAGTCCGGCCGTCATGACCGCGAAGATCGTCATGGCCTCGGCGGAGCGGTTGATGGCGGTGCGCCACCGCTGGCGGAAGAGGTGGAGGATCGCCGAGATCAGGGTTCCCGCATGCCCGATGCCGATCCAGAACACGAAGCTCGTGATGTCGACCGCCCATCCGACCGGATGGTTGAGTCCCCAGATCCCGATCCCCTTGTAGATCTGATAGGAGATTTCCGCCGCGAACTGGAGCGTGAGCAGGAGGCTGATGCCGAAGAACACCTTCCAGAGCGTCCCGGGTTTCCGCTCGAGCGGCGCGGAGACGTTCTCGTTCACGTCCGCGAAGGTTTTCCGCGGGTCGATGAGGGGCTCGGCCGGAATCGCCGGCGCCTGGAGTGCCTCGCTCATGCGCCGGCTTCCTCGCGATTTCTCACCTTGGTTTCGTAGGTCACGACCGGCCGCGTGTTGAGGTCCCAGAGCACGTGGTACCCGCGCGGCCTCTTCGTCATCTCGCTGACCCGACTTGTGGCATCGTTGGTGTCGCCGAATACGATCGCCTGGGTCGGGCAGGACTGCATGCACGCGGTCTCGATATCGCCGTCCTTCACGGGAACGCCGAGGGCCTTGGCCCCCTCCTTCCCGTCGCGGATCCGCTGGATACAGAACGTGCACTTCTCCATGACGCCCTTCGTTCGCACCGTCACGTCGGGATTGAGCGCCAGCCGCAGGGACTTCTCCCGCACGCTCGAGTAATCGAACCAGTTGAATCGCCGGACCTTGTAGGGACAATTGTTCGAGCAGTACCGAGTCCCGACGCACCGGTTGTAGATCTGGACGTTGAGCCCCTCGCTGTTGTGGACCGTGGCGAGCACGGGGCACACCGTTTCGCAGGGAGCGTTTTCGCAGTGCTGGCACAGCATCGGCTGGTGCACCGTCTCCGGATCCTCAGCGCTTCCGGAGTAGTAGCGGTCGATGCGGAGCCAATGCATCTCGCGTCCCCGGAGCACGATCGACTTGCCCACCACCGGCACGTTGTTCTCCACCTGGCAGGCGACCATGCACGCGGCGCAACCGATGCACGCGTTCAGGTCGATCGCCATGCCCCACCGGTGGCCGAGATACTTGTGGCGCGTCCACATGGAGGGCTGATTGGGGGATTCGTCGTTGCCCGAGGCGGGGTCCTTGAGGAAGGACGCGAATGTCGTCTCGTAGACGATGGGCCGGTCCTCCGTGTACTGATGCCCTTGCACGCACGCGAGCTGCGTCATGCGGCCTGTCTTCGTGAGCCGCACGGGGATCCCGCTCATGCCGATGCGCCCCGCGGTTGCCTGCGCCAGGGCGTAGGCGTTCTGCCCCACCTTGTTGCCGACGCGCCCCGCCGCGGTGCGGCCGTATCCCAGCGCGATCGCGACCACGTCCGGATGGAGTCCCGGCTGGACGTGGACCGGGAGATCGAACTTGGCGTGGCCCACGTCCACGGTCACGACGTCGGCCTTCATCTCGTAGTCGGAAACCCCGAGCGCCTTCGCGCGCGACGGGGAGATGGAAACATAGTTGTCCCAATCGATCTTCGAGACCGGATCGGGAAGCTCCTGGAGCCAGGCGTTGTTCGCGCTCCTGCCGTCATACAGGGCGACGGGCGCGTAGAGAACGAGCGAGAGCGACCCGCCCGGCGCGCCCGGCGCGCCCGCGGCGGGAATGGTCCCCATGGCGGCGGGCCGGAACGCCCCGCCAGCACCGGAACCCGCGGCGCCATTGCCGGTCCCTGCCCCGTTCGTTCCGCGATCGGATTGCCAGACGCCTTCGCGGAGCGCGCCCTCCCAGAAGATGTCGAAATCCGCCGCGGCGTTGCTCCTCGGATAGACGTCCTTGCGCCAGGCCTCGCGGAGGTAATCGTGCCACGTGCCGCTCGTGCCGGCGACCGGACCCGTTCCGAGCGCGCGGCCCCAGGCGAGCAGCGTGTCCTGGAACGCGCGCGTCTCGTAGAGCGGCGCGATGGTCGGCTGGGCCAGCGAGCGCACGCCCCGCCGAGGCTCGTGATCGTTCCAGGATTCCAGATAGTGGTTATCCGGCGCCACGAAGTCAGCATGTCGCGCGGTCTCGTCCACGCGATCGGAGAAGCTCAGGACGAAGGGCACGCGCTTCATCAACTCCGCGAATCCCAGCGCCGCCGGGAGGGAATAAACCGGATTCACGCCGTGGATCAGGAGCGCCTGCACTTCCCCCGCCCGCATGCGCTCCGCGAGCGAGAGCACGGCTTCTTCGGAGCCCTGCGATTGCAGCGAGGGCGTGGAGGTGTCCACCGTCACGCCGTCGTTCCCGAGGGCCGAGTTCAGGAGATTCGCCGCGACCTGGAGCGCCACGGCGTGACCCGCGGGCGCGGCCTGCGGTCCCGCGAGCACGAGGCTCTTGCCACGGCTCGCCCAGAGGTCGTCCGCGAGCGCCGCGAGCGTGCCTGGCGGCAGCCCCGCATCCCGCTCCGCGGTTTCCGCGGAATAGTCGCGGAGCGAGCCGCTCACCGCGGCGTTCCCCGCGAGTGGCGCGCGCGGCGCGCGGATGTGCAGCTCGTGCGCGAGCGCGAGCGCGACTCCGAGAAGATGCTCGGGCCGCACGCGGTGGCGCACGTCGGCGTTCGTGCCCGTCAAGGTCAGGATCGGCTCGATGGCCACCAGCTTCGACATCGTCCCCGACTCGGGGCGGCGCCGACTCGCGAAATCCCGGGCGAACTCCACGGGCGAGAGGAACGTGCCGAGCGGATCGGCCCCGAGGGTCACGATCAGGTCGGCGCGGTCCAGCCGGTAGCGCGGGACCAGGCGCTCTCCATAGGAAAGCTCCTGCGCTTTCGCGATCGCGTCGCTCGAAACCGCGTCGTAGACAACGTGAGCGCCCGACGGGAAGGCCGAGAGGAAATCCGAGACGAGCGCCCGCGTGGTGGGGCTCGTGAGCGTTCCGGTCAGGAGAACGACCTTGCCGCCTCCCGAGCGCGTGTCGCCCAGCGCACGCACGGCGCGCGCGTCGAGAGCGCCCCATGTCGTCGCTCCGGCGGCGCCGGTCGCGCGGTTGATGGCGACCGGACCCTTGAGCCGGTCCGGATCGTAGAGATTGAGGAGCGACGCCTGTCCGCGCGCGCACAGTCCCCCGCGGTTCAGCGGATGCTCCTTCATCCCTTCGAGCTTGATCGGCCGCCCGTCGCGCGTCTTCACGAGGATGCCGCAGGAGGCCGGGCACTCCCCGCACGTGGAGGCGTACCAGAGCGACTTCCCCGGGGTCGCCTCCTCGGGCACCTTGATGTAGGGCAGAATCTTCTCCACCGGCTTCCGCGCGCACCCGGCAGCCGCGAACGCCGCGCCGGCGCCGATTAGCTTGAGGAAGTCGCGCCGGGACGGAATCTCGGTAGCATCCTCCGAGGGCGTGAGGAATTCGCGCTCGCGGAGCGCGCGTACTTCCGGACTGTCGTTCAGCTCCGAGAGCGTCTGCCAGTGGGTGCGCGGCGCCTCTTTGGCTTTCTCCGCGATCTCGGTCACGCGCGTGGGCTCCTTCATGTGTGGCAGGTGTTGCAGTCGGTGGGCGCCTTGTTCTGACGGTGACAGCTGATGCAGAACCCCATCTTGAGATCCTTGGCCTGCTGGATGACGTTCATGTTCTGCACTTCACCGTGGCACTTCTGGCAGGGAAAACCGCGGGCGATATGCCACTGATGGCTGAAATACACGTAGTCCGGCTCACGATGGACGCGGATCCATGGCATCGGCTTCGAAGCCAGGTAGTACTGGGTCACCTTCTGGATGTAGGGGCTGTCGGTCTTCACCACGCTGTGGCAGTTCATGCAGACCGCCATCGCGGGCACCGTGGCGTGTCGCGAGCGCTCGGCATTGGAGTGGCAGTAGAGACAGGGGATCTTGTTCGTGCCGGCGTGGAGTTTATGGCTGAAGGGTATGGGCTGGGTTGGTCCGTAGCCCACGTTGCTGAATGAATCGAAAAACGCCCACCCCCCCAGAATGAGCAGGGCCAGCACGATCGGGACGATCTTCTTTGGATTGAGTGTGCTCAAGTCTCCGGAAACCGCTTCGGGGTTATCGGTCGCGCGCGGAAATTCATCCGCCCGAAAACATTGTGAATATTGTCACCAAGTTCCTGGTCCGTCAAGCGGGATCACCTCTTACGAGATCCGATGCCACCAAATCGCGGCCGCGAGCGCGATCGCGCCGTAGAGCGCGCCGACGACGATGCTGGCGAGCGAGACGGCTCGCGAGATCAAGCGCCGAAAGCAACGCGCGGAAGATACGACACAAAGGCGTACTTCGCCAGCGTTCGACATTTCGGATTCACGCCGCCCCGCACGGCTCTCTATACTGGCCCGATCGTGGGAACCCCCCAAACATCCACATCCATGGCGGCTCGGTCCGAGCCGGACGCCCTTTGCGGCGAGAGCGCTCCCGCCCCGGGGCGGCTTCCCTGGGATTTCCTCGCGCGGTCGCGCGCGGAGACGGCCGGCCGACCGGTCTTCGCGTGGGAGTCCCCCTCCGGCGAATCGTTCGCCGGCATCGGCGCCGTCTGCCGCCTGGAGACTGCGGGGCCGGGCCGTTTTGCGGAAATGCGCGCCCGCCTGGAGCGGCTTCTCGCCTGCGCGGAGCATCGCGGCGTTCCGCCTGAGGGCTTCCCCGGCGCGATCGCGTTCGGCGGCTTTTCGTTCGCCGAGCAAGGATCCCCGCGGGGGTGGCCGGGATTCGCCGACGGCTCCTTCCATCTGCCCGAGCGGACGTTCTGGAAAACTCCGGGCGCCGAGACCGTGGAAACCCGTTGGCGGGCCGCCGACATCGGCGCAGGCGAGGGCGAGGGCCCCGGCTCAGGCGCGAGCGAGGGCGCCGGCGAGACCGAGGTCGAGCCCGCGAGAACCTCCGATCGCGCGGCATGGATCGAGGCCGTGCGACGCACACTGGAACGGATCCGCGGCGGAACCTTGTCCAAGGCCGTTCTCGCGCGCTCGTTCGGCCTCGTGCTCGACCCCTCCGCCGATCCGATCTCGATCCTGGCTTCCCTGCGCGAGGCCTATCCCACCTGCTATCGGTTTCTCATCGCGGACGGCCGCGGCAACGCCTTCCTGGGCGCGAGCCCGGAGCGACTGGTCCGCCTCGCCGGAGGCGAGGTCCTGACCGAGGCGGTCGCAGGAACCCAGCGGTGCGAGCCCGGCGAGGACGCCCCTTCGCTCGCGCGGGACCTCCTGGGACGGACCAAGGATCGCAGCGAGCACGAGGTGGTGCTCCGCCATCTGCTCGAGACTCTGTCGCCGCTCTGCGAATCGGTCGTGGCGCCCGAGATCCCGGAAGTGATGGGCCTCCCGCACCTGCTGCACCTCCGGACGCCCGTGAGGGGCCGCGCGCGCGAGGGAGCGCACGTGCTCGATCTGGTCTCGCGTCTTCACCCGACCCCCGCGGTGGCAGGATGGCCGCGGCGGGAGGCGCTGGAGTGGATCCGCCACATGGAAACCGGCGGGCGCGGATGGTACGCGGGGCCCGTCGGGTGGGTGAACGCCCATGGGGACGGAGACTTCGCGGTCGGGATCCGGTCCGTCGCGATCCGAGGGCTGAACGCCCGGATCTTCGCAGGCGCCGGGATCGTGGAAGGCTCCGACCCCGAGATGGAATGGAACGAGACCGAACTGAAGATGAAAGGGATCCTGGATGCGATCGCGCGCGACTGATCCGGCGACCGCGGAGCGCGCGGCGTCCGTGCCGAAATCCCCCGCGCCCGGGGCGGCGCCGCCTGCGACCGCTCCCGGCGCCCTCAATGTGGCCTGGTGCGACCGGTTCGTGGCAGCGCTACACGCCGCGGGAGTGCGCGACGCCTTGATCTGCTCCGGATCGCGCTCGGCCCCGCTCGCGATCGCGTTCGACCGCTCTCCGGTCGCGACCCATGTCTGCCTGGACGAGCGCGCGGCAGGGTTCTTCGCGCTCGGTCTGGCCAAGGCCTCGAGACGTCCCGCGGCTCTCGTCTGCACGTCGGGCAGCGCCGCGGCGAACTTCTTCCCCGCGGTCGTCGAAGCGGCCTCCGCGCGCGTCCCCTTGATTCTCGCCACCGCCGACCGCCCGCCCGAGCTTCGCGACACGGGCGCGCCTCAGACGATCGACCAGATCAAGCTCTTCGGCGATCTCGCGCGATGGTTCGTGGAGGTCGGGACGCCCGAGGATTCCGGCGGGATGCTGGACTATGCGGCGTCGCTCGGAACGAGGGCCGCCGCGGAGGCGTGGCGGTCTCCGGCGGGCCCGGTGCATCTGAATTTTGCGTTCCGCGAGCCGCTCCTTCCGGAGCCGGACAGGCTTCCGGCGCCGGTGCGTTCCGTGGAGAGCCACGTCGCACCCGAGCCTCTCCGCCCTCCGCGCCGCGCCATCGAGCGCATCGCGAAGATGGCGCGCGGGTTCCGGCGCGGGCTCATCCTCTGCGGGCCCGACGACAACGGGCCGGAGTTCCTCGGCGCCATCACCAGACTTGCCTCGGTCACGGGCTATCCGGTGCTCGCCGACCCCGCCTCCCAGATCCGATTCGGCTCCGCATCACGCGCGCCGATCCTCGGCGCGTACGACGCGTTCCTCCGCTCCACGGCCTTCGCGGACCGATGCGCGCCCGAATTCGTGATCCAGTTCGGAGCCGCGCTCACGTCCAAGACTTACCATGCGTACGCGGCCCGTTATCCGGAGGCGACGCACGTCATCGTGGATTCCGCGGGCGCCTGGCGGAGCCCGGCGCGGCGCGCGCGCGAGGTCCTCGCGGCTGACTCCGGAGAGGCCGCCACGGCGCTGGCCGACGCGCTCGAGGGATCCGCTGACCCTCTGCCGAGCTGGCGCGAGGCCTTCGCCGCGGCCGAGCGTGAAGCCCGCGCGGTGATCGCGCGCCATCTCGACGACGCCGGCCCCTTCCAGGAGGGCGCGATTCTCCCGGCGCTCCTCGACGCGCTCCCCGACGATTCCGTTCTCTACGTCGGAAACAGCATGCCGATCCGCGACCTCGACGCCTTCGTCACCTCCTTCCCCAGGCGCGTCAGAGTCCTTGCGAACCGGGGCGCGAGCGGAATCGACGGAGTCGTCTCCAGCGCCCTGGGCGCGAGTGCTGCGTCCAGCGCGCCGCTCCTCCTGGTCACCGGCGATCTCTCCTTCCACCACGACCTGAACGCCCTCCACATGGCCCGCGGCAAGGGCATCCATGCGACGATCGTGGTCGTGAACAACGACGGAGGCGGTATCTTCTCGTTCCTGCCTGCGGCGCGCCATGCCGCGTTCGAGCGGTATTTCGGGACACCGCATGGGCTGAGTTTCGCTCCGATTGCCTCGATGTACGGAATCCCGCACGCGGTTCCGGGGACCTTGGAAGAGCTCCGTCTCAGGGTCGGCGACTCGCTCCAATCCCGCTCCACCGAGGTGATCGAGATCCGGACCAACCGCGAGCAAAATCGCGCCTGGCATCAGACCGTGTGGGAAGATGTCATTCAGACGATCGGGAGGATTCACGCATGAACTTCGATATTCGAGGCGTTGCCTACCATCTGGAAGTCGACGGCGATCCCGCTTCCGAGCCGGCGGTGTTCCTGCTTCACGGATTCAGCGGGTCGAGCGCGGACTGGAGGGAGATTTCGCCTCGGATCCGAGACATGGGACGCGCCCCGATCGCGATCGATCTCGCCGGTCACGGCAAGACCCACCCTCCCGCGGATCCCGCGCGCTACACGATGTCCGAGACGGTCCGGGACCTGGACGCGATCGCGTCGAAAGTCGGTGTGTCGCAGGCGGACTGGATCGGATATTCGATGGGCGGCCGCGTTGCGCTCCACATGGCGCTTGCCTACCCCGGCCGGGTGCGCTCGATCGTTCTCGAAAGCGCCTCCGAGGGGATCGAGAATCCCGAAGCCCGCGAGGGCCGCCGCCGCGCGGACGACGCGCTGGCGGAGCGGATCGAGGAGCGCGGTATCGAGTGGTTCGCCGATTACTGGAGCACGCTGCCTCTGTTCGAAACGCAGTGGGAGCTTCCCCCCGCAACGCTCTCGGCGCTTCGGCTGAAACGGCTCGCCAATTCGCCGGCCGGACTCGCGAGCTCGCTCCGGGGCATGGGCCAGGGCGCCCACGAGTACCTCGGCGGCCGGCTCGCCGACCTTCCGGGCGACGTGCTGTTCCTCGCGGGGGAACGCGATCTCAAGTATGCCGAGGTCGCGCGCCGCGCCGCCGGCGCCGCGCCCCGTTCGCGCTGCGTCATCGTCCCGGGCGCGGGCCACACGGTCCATCTGGAATCGCCCGAGGCCTTCGCCGACGCGCTCGCGGCGCACTGGCGCGTGGTCCCGCAGCGAGTGGAAGCCGCCTCTACCTAGGAAACGAGACAGGAACCCAGATCCGACGAGGAGCCCGACGCTCATGACTCAGGCCTTAGGCATCGCGTGGAAGACCGCGCGCGCGTTCACCGATATCCGTTACGAGAAGGCGGAAGGGATCGCCAAGATCACCATCAATCGTCCCGAGGTGCGGAACGCGTTCCGTCCCCTCACGGTGCGGGAGATGATCCAGGCGTTCGAGGATGTCCGCGAGGATCCTGAGATCGGCGTGGCCATCCTCACCGGCGAGGGCACGGAAGCGTTCTGCTCCGGCGGCGATCAGCGGGTGCGGGGCGACAAGGGGTACGTGGGCGAGGACAAGGTCCCGCGCTTGAACGTGCTCGATCTCCAGAAGCAGATCCGCTCGCTCCCCAAGCCTGTCGTGGCGATGGTCGCGGGCTTCGCCATCGGCGGCGGGCACGTGCTCCACGTCGTCTGCGACCTCACGATCGCCGCGGAGAACGCGCGGTTCGGCCAGACCGGCCCCCGGGTGGGCTCTTTCGACGGGGGGTTCGGGACGTCGTACCTGGCCCGGATCGTGGGACAGAAGAAGGCGCGGGAGATTTGGTACCTCTGCCGGCAGTATGACGCCGTTCAGGCGCGCGACATGGGGCTGGTCAACACCGTGGTGCCGGTCGAACGCCTCGAGGAGGAGACCGTCGCCTGGTGCCGGGAGATGCTGGCGATGAGTCCCCTCGCGCTGCGCTTCATCAAGGCTTCCCTGAATGCCGATTGCGACGGCGAGGCGGGATTGCAAGAGCTGGCCGGAAACGCCACGCTCGTCTACTACATGACCGAGGAAGCGCAGGAAGGCCGAAACGCCTACCTCGAGCGCCGGAAGCCTGACTTTTCCAAATTCCGCCGTCTTCCCTGAGCGGTGGGAACAGCGCCGGCGCGCACCACCCCGCCCCGGACCGTGAGCCGCGCACGCGCGTGGCTCCACGCGGCGCGCGTCCCGACTCTCGCGGCGGCCCTCGTTCCGGTCGCGGTGGGCTCGGCGCTCGCCGCGCGGGACCACTTGTTTCGGCCCGGTCCGGCGCTGGCAGCGCTCTGGGGAGCGGTCTTCATCCAGATCGGCACCAATCTCGTCAACGATCTGGGAGACTTCCGCCGCGGCGCCGATAGCGGCGAGCGGATCGGCCCTCCCCGGGCGCTCGCGATGGGATGGCTCACGCTCGCCCAGGTTCGCGCGGGAATCCTCGTCTCCTTCCTGCTCGCTGCGCTCGCCGGGATCTACCTCGCGGCCGTCGCCGGATGGCCGGTGGTCCCGATCGGGATCGCGTCCATCGCCGCGGGCGTCGCCTACACCGCCGGACCCTGGCCGCTCGCGTATCATGGGCTCGGAGACATCTTCGTGTTCTTCTTCTTCGGAGCCGTCGCCGTGTGCGGAACCTATTTCGTCGAGACGCGGACGCTCTCCGCCGACGCAGTGCTCGCCGCCATTCCGGTGGGCGCCCTCGCGACGGCGATCCTCGTCGTGAACAACGTTCGGGACCTGGATGGGGATCGCGCCGCGGGAAAGCGCACGCTGGCGGTCCGGGTCGGGCGGAGCGGCGCGCGCGCGGAATACCTGGCGCTCCTGGGCGCAGCGTTCCTCACGCCCGCCTTCCTCTTCGCCTCGCGTCGCGCGGGAGCCTGGGCGCTCCTGCCGCTGCTCACGATCCCGCTCGCGCTCGCCGAGGGACGCCGCGTTCTGAGACGGGAGGACGGCCCCTCGCTCAACGCGGCGCTCTTCGGTACCGCGCGCCTCCACGTCCTCTTCGGACTCCTGTTCGCGGCGGGGATGGCGGTCGCGTGAGCATCGTCCGAGCCCGGCTCAAGGCCTATTCGCTGCCTCTGCGCGATCCGTGGCCCAGCGCCGACGGCGACGTGACGGAACGGCGTGGATGGATCCTCGCCCTCGAGGACGACTTGGGGCGCGTGGGGCTGGGCGACGCGGCGCCCTTCCCCGGCTTCGGACTCGAGACCCACGCGTCGGCTGGGGCGGGACTGAAGCTCGCGATGAATCGCCTCGTGGGTCTGACGCGGGAGGGGTACGCGGGAGCGATCGCCGACCTCACGGTGCTCGCCCCGGTGGCCGCCACGTCGACCGCGAGGTCGGCCATCGATTGCGCGCTCCACGACCTGATCGCCCAGGGCGCGGGGCTCTCGATCGCTCGCTACCTGGGAGGCTCCGGCACGCTGCGCGAAGTGCCCGCCAACGCGACCATCCCCCGCGTGACGCCGGAGCGGGCGGCGGAGATGGGGCGCCGGGCGGTCACCGCGGGCGTCGGAACCTTGAAGGTCAAGGTGGGCGGCGCCGACTCCAGGGAAGATGAGGCTCGCCTTCGCGCCCTCCGAGAGGCGGTGGGTCCCGGCATCAGGATCCGGGTGGACGCCAATCAGGCCTGGAGCCCCGATCAGGCGATCGCGGCGCTTCGCGCGCTCGCGAGCTTCGACCTCGAGTATGCCGAGCAGCCGGTTTCCGCCGACGATCTCGAGGGGCTCGCCCGCGTCCGCCAGGCTTCGGGCGTCCGAATCGCGGCGGACGAGTCGGTGCGGGACACGAAGAGCGCGGAAATGGTCATGTACCGATCCGCCGCGGACATTCTGATCCTGAAGCCCATGGCGCTGGGTGGACTGCGCGAGGCGCGCTCGGTCCAGAACGTCGCGGCCGACGGCAAGATGCCGGTCGTCGTCACCTCGCTCATGGAGAGCGTGGTCGGGCGAATGGCCGCGCTCCACTTCGCGGCCTCCCTGGGCGAGACGCCCTACGCGCACGGGATCGCGACCGGCGACGCGCTCGTTTCCGACCTGGCGCCCGCGCCTTCGCTCTCGGGCGGTACGGTCGCGGTGCCCGACGGGCCGGGCTTGGGGGTCGCGCTCCCCGCCGAATTCTGGCGCGACGCCCATACGGTGGAGGAGGAATGAGCACCTGGGATCCGGTCGCATTCTGGGCGCGCGCGCGTCCGGATGCGGCCGCGCTTCGCATGGGTGAGGAGCGCTGGACCTACGGGCGGCTGGAGGAAGCCGTCTCCGAAACCGCCGTCTCCCTCTTGGAGCAGGGGCTCGTCTCGGGCGAGCACGTCGCGGTCGAGTTCGGCGCCGAGCAGGGACTCCACTTCGCTGCCACCATCCACGCCCTCCACCGCGCGGACCTGCTCCCCGTGCCCATCGCGCAGCGGTTGACCGAGCCCGAGCGCGTGGCCATCCGCCTGCGCGCGCAGGTCGACGTCGCGCTCACCGCGAGACCCGAGCCTTCGGCAGCCGCCGGGCGGCGGCCTCCGGCTACAAAGCCTGCCCTCTTCGATCGCCGGCTGGATGCGCCGGCCGCGATTCTCTTCACCTCCGGGACCGAGGGCATGCCGCGGGCGGTCATCCTCACGCACAAGAATTTTCTCTGGAACGCGCTCGCCTCGGCGCGGAACCTGGGCGTGGAGCGAAACGATCTGTGGCTCTCGTGCATCCCGTTCCACCACATCGGCGGACTCTCGATCCTCACGAGGAGCGCCTATTACGGCACGGCAGTTCTGATCCACGAGCGATTCGATCCGGACGCCGTGAATCGCGCCATCGACGACGAGGGCGTGACGCTGGTCTCGCTCGTCCCCCCGATGCTCGAGGCTCTTCTTCGAGCGCGTGGCGGGCGGCGCTTCCCCGTGACCCTCCGCGCGGCTCTGGTGGGCGGCGGTCCCGCGCCCGCGCCGCTCCTCGAGCGCGCCGGGAACCTCGGGCTCAAGGCGCTGCCCACCTACGGCATGACCGAGACCGCCTCGCAGGTGACCACCCTATCGCCGCGCGACTGGCCCCATGGGCTCAAGACGGCCGGGTGGCCGCTCCCCTTCGCGCGCATCGAGGTGCGCGATCCGGACGGCCGCGCGCTGGGCCCGGGTCAGGAGGGTGAGATCTTCGCGCGGGGCCCCATGGTGGCGGAGGCCTACCTTGCCGATCCCGAAGGGAACGAGGCCGCATTCAAGCGCCGCTGGTTCCGCACCGGCGATTTCGGGGCGTGGGACGAAGCGGGCCGGCTCCGCGTGCTGGACCGGCGTCAGGACCGGATGGTAGTCGGCGGCGAGAACGTCTCGCCGCTTGAGGTGGAGGAGGCGCTGGCGGGCCATCCGGCGATCCGTGAGGTGTGCGTGGTCGCGCTGCCCGGAGGCGCCTGGGGGCACGAGGTGGCCGCGGCCGTGGTATGCCGGCCCGGCGTGGAGATCACGCTCGAAGATCTCCGCCTCTACGCCGGAGCGAGCCTCGCCTCCTTCAAGCTTCCCAGACGGCTCCGCCTCATGGAGGCGCTCCCCCGAAACGGCGCGGGAAAGCTCCTACGTCGCGAGATTCGGAGCCGGCTCGCGGAGGAGATGGCGGGTGAGGATCGCGCGTAACGGATCTGGTATCGGAATCGGCCGCATGGCGGCGCGGTCCACGAAGGCGTGAACCGTGGAGGCCTCGACGCGAACGTCCCCATCGGGCCCGGTGATGTGGAAACGCAGCGTGAAGGAGGCCCGTCCGACGCGGGTCACGTCGATCCGAACGTCGATCCGCTCGCCGTGACAGATCGGCCGCCGGTAATCGGCTTCGGAATGCGCGATGGGAACCAGGTACTCTGCGCCCGCGAAGAAGTGCGCGCGGTCGATTCCCTCCGCTCCCCAGAATTCCTCGTAGGCCTGATGGCAGTAGTCGTAGATCCGGCCGAAGAAGAGCACGCCCCCTGCGTCCACGTCCTGGAAGCGCACCGGAAACGCGGCCGAGAAGCTCATGCGGGCTCACCCACCGTCCCGACGTACACGTACGCAATACCGCCCATGAGGCGCTGCGCCCGCACCGCGGAGAACCGCTCGGTGTTCTCCATGAGCGCGACGAATGCGGGTCCGCAGGGGAATTCCGAAGAGGTGCGATGAAAATATTCGTACGCATACCGCCTGCCGGTGAGCCAGCCGCCGATGCGCGGAATCACGTGCGCGCTGTAGAAGCGGTAAATCGGCCCGAACAAGGCACCTCCCGGCTGGCCGAACTCGAGCACGGCCACGCTGCCCCCGGGGCGCACCACGCGGGCCAATTCGGCCATGCCCTTGGCGGGATCGTCCACGTTCCGGATGCCGAACGCGATCGAGGCGACGTCGAAGGAGCCATCCGCATGCGGCAGATGGAGCGTGTCCGCTTCCTCGAACTGAGTGGGGAGCCCCTCGTGCTCCCCTTTCGTGCGCGCGACGTCGAGCATCTCGGCGCAGAAATCGATTCCGAGCACGCGGCCCTGGCGGCCGACGGCACGCTGGAACTCGAAGGCGAGGTCGCCGGTTCCGGTGGCGCAGTCGAGGACTCTGTCCCCGGGCTTGGCGCCCGAGGCCCTCACCGTCGCCCGGCGCCATGCGTGGTGGAGGCCCAGGGAAAGCACCTGGTTTCCCTTGTCGTACCGCCTCGCGATCGAGGCGAACATGTCGCGCACCTGGGAGCTCATGAGGGCGAGCATACCACGCCCGCCGGGGGAGGCCGGACAAGGGCGGGACGTCCGTTTGACCCCCGCCCGCTCGACGCGTAGACTGAGCCCATCATGACGACACACTCCCGTTCAACCGAAGAGGCGCCACTCGGGCAGCGGCGCCGCTCCGCAGAGGTCCGCGTCGGGGCGGTCACGATCGGCGGAGGCCGCCCCGTGGCCGTCCAGTCCATGACCAACACCGACACCGCCGACGCGAGGGCGACCGCCGAGCAGACGATCGCTCTCGCCCAGGCGGGATCGGAGCTGGTGCGGGTCACCGTCAACACCCCCGAAGCGGCGAAGGCGGTTCCCGAGATGGTGCGCCGGGTCCGGGACCAGGGCGTGGTCGCGCCGATCATCGGCGACTTCCACTTCAGCGGCCATATCCTCCTCACCGACCATCCCGAGTGCGCGCGCGCGCTCGACAAGTACCGGATCAATCCAGGAAACGTGGGCGCCGGCGCGCGGCACGACGCGCACTTCCGGCGCATCATCGAGGTCGCGGTGGAGCACGGGAAGCCGGTCCGCATCGGGGTCAACTGGGGATCGCTGGACCGCGAGCTCCTGACCGAGCTGATGGACCAGAACGCGCGACGGCCCGAGCCGCTCGAGGATCGCGAGATCACGCTCGAAGCCATGTTCCAGAGCGCCGCGCGCTCGGCAGAGCTCGCCGAGGAGTTCGGGCAGTCGCACGACCGGATCGTCCTCTCGGCGAAGGTCTCGGGCGTGCGCGATCTCATTGCGATCTACAGGCGGCTTGCCGCCGAGACCGACTATGCCCTGCACCTGGGGCTGACCGAAGCGGGCATGGGCATGAAGGGGATCGTCGCCTCCACGGCAGGGCTCTCCACGCTGCTCCTGGACGGAATCGGCGACACGATCCGCGTCAGCCTGACGCCGACCCCGGGCGGGGACCGGCGCGAGGAAGTCTGGATCTGCCAGCAAATCCTGCAATCCCTCGACATCCGGCACTTTCAGCCCCAGGTCACGTCCTGCCCCGGATGCGGGCGTACGACCAGCACCTACTTCCAGGAGCTGGCCGAATCGGTGAACCTGCACCTTCGGGAGCGGATGCCGCACTGGAAGGCGCTCTATCCGGGTGTTGCGGAAATGCGGGTCGCGGTGATGGGATGCGTCGTGAACGGGCCGGGTGAATCGCGGCACGCGAATATCGGGATCTCGCTTCCGGGCACGGCCGAGGAGCCCAAGGCCCCGGTCTTCATCGATGGACGCCAGGTCACGACGCTCAAGGGTGCGGCCATCACCGCGGAGTTCCTGAAGCTGGTCGACGAGTACGTTGTTTCGCACTACGGCGCCGGGATTCCGGCCGCGGATCAGGCGACCTTGCGCCGCTGATTCGTGGGCAGATCGGTCTTCCGCCGTCGTGGATGAGACCACGCATCCTCTTCCTCGTCGGCCACCATCTCGTGGCTAACTTCCCTCACATGCTTTCGATACCGCTCGATGAACCACCAGGTGAATCCAACGTAGACATACACCACCGCCAAGAGCGCCAGATGGATCCGCGCCAGCACCGAGATCGGAACCGCGAGCGCCAGGCAATAGAGCGCCTCGACGATCGCGTGCGGTTGAAAGGCGCCCCAGTGCGGGGATTCATCGCCTCGCTCGAGCCGGATCGCGATGCTGCGAAGCGCGAGCTGTGCGATGAGGACGACCACGCCCACCAGCACTTCCATGCCTACCAGCTCGGGCGGAGGCGCCATCGGGTCGCCGTTCTTGGGCCCGAGCTTCAGGAAATAGGAGCAGGCGCCGAACGCGAGAATGGTGACCGAGAGCTGGAGGAGCATCTTGTGCGGACGCGTTCCGTTGAGAAGGCCCGAGAGCGCCACGGCGAACGCGATCGCGGCGACGAGGGGCCCGGCGGGAATCAGGAAGAGGGCCGCAAGGAAGAAAGCGGGCGCGGGGCTGAGCACGGCGCTGCCCCGTCCCGGGGTGGGCACGAGCATGGGCCGGATCTGGAGCGCCGCGGCGCTCAGGCCGAACAGGCCGGCCAGGCACCAAGTTCTGACGTCTCCCTCGAACGTGTAGATCGCCCGGACCGAGAGCATCATGGCGAGCACGATCAGCGAGAGGCGATAGAGCAGCGAGATGAAATAGCGTCGATCCATGGGCCACACCTCCCAGAGCTTCCCTTCTGGGCATGTATCGGCACGACCCGCGGTGTGCTTTAGAGGTTAAATACATGTGACATAGCTATTTGCACGAACGAGGAGAAGCTGTACGCTGTGCCCTCTCGTCCAGGGCGGTTCCGTCCATTTGGATCGCTTGGGCGGCCGCCCATCGCACGACCCACCGGAGGTTCCATGAACCCATCACGCAATGCCGCTCGCGCCTTCGCCCCCTGGATTCTCGCCGCTTCCCTGCTTCTTCTCCTCACCGGATGCAAGGGGGCCACGCCGATCCGGAAGCTCCTCGACGACCCCAGCCATTACGACGGCCTGACCATCCAGATCGCCGGAGAGGTGACGCAATCCATCGGCCTGCTCGGAAAGGGCGCCTATCAGGTGGACGACGGCACGGGCCGGCTGCTCGTGATCTCGAAAGCGGGCGGAGCGCCGCGAGAGGGCGCGAAGGTCGGGGTGAAAGGCGTGTTCAAGGCGGCGTTCACCTTCCAGACCGAGACCGCCGCCGTGCTCATGGAGAGCGAGCGATATACCCGATAACGAGAAGGCCCGCACCCCCGAACGGTAGTGCGGGCCTATCGGCAAGGGAGCGGGAGGGCTCGCCTTGGTGCTTACTTCACGACCGTCGTGCTGTTGCGATCTCCGCGCCCGCGACTCATGGCGATGATGAGGATCACGAGGAGCACCGCTCCAAGCAATGCCCAGAAACGCCAGTCGGAGACGAAGCTCGTGGTTTCCGTCGTGGTGGTGGTAGTCGTGGCCGAGTGGCTCGCGCTCGTGCTGGCCGAATCGATCTGAGCCCATGCGAGGGCCGGAAGCGAGACTGCCAGGAAGAATCCAAGCGCCAAGCCATGCTGCGACAGCCAACGCACCGCCAGACCTATGCGATTCATAGCCGAGTCTCCTTTCGAGTTTAGGGTTGGGAGAGAGGCTGTTCAGGCCTCTCTCCCGCCCTGAGGAAGCCGCGGTCTAACTCCGCTACTCCCCTTTATGCAAGAGGCGCCGACGCTCGCGTTCCTTCGTCAGCTCCTCGGTGTTCAGCACCTTGAATTCCACACGGCGGTTCTTCGCCATGCCCTCGACGGTCTTGTTGGACGCGACCGGCTTCAACTCGCCGTATCCGACGGCCGTGTACTGCTCCTTGTTGATCTGCGGGAAGTGCTCGAACAGATAGTCGAGCACCGCCTGGGCGCGCTTGTGGGAAAGATCATGGTTGTATGCGATCGATCCGCGCGCGTCCGTGTGCCCGCCGATCTCGATTCTGAGCTGCGGCCACTGAATGAGAATCTTGCCGATGTCGTCGATGACCGGCGCGGATTCCGGAAGGATGTCCCACTTTGCGGTCTCGAAATGGATCTCGCGCGTGGTGATCCGCCCCTTGTCGAGCAACTCTGTTTCCTTCTCGTTCAGCTCGATCGGGCATCCGTCGGAATCAACCTTCACATTGGGAAGCGTGTTGGGGCAGTGGTCCTTGTCGTCCGTCACGCCATCATTATCCGAGTCGGTGGCGCAACCGCGCGCGTCGACCTGGGTATTGGGAGGCGTACCGGGGCACTGATCGATTCCGTCCGGAACGCCGTCATGGTCCGAATCAACCGGGCATCCCGTCTCGTCGACCTTCGCGCCCGCCGGTGTGTTCGGGCACTTGTCGGCGCCGTCCTGAACGCCGTCCTTGTCCGAGTCTTGCGGGCAACCGCGCGCATCCACGACCGTGCCCGCGGGAGTGCCAGGGCACTGATCGATGCCGTCCGGAACTCCGTCAGCGTCGGCATCCGTCGGACAACCGCGCGCGTCCACCGTCGCGCCCGTGGGCGTGTTGGGACACTGGTCGATGCCGTCCGGGACGTGGTCGCCGTCGGAATCCAGCGGGCAGCCCGACGCATCCACCTGGGCGCCGCGCGGCGTATCGGGACACTTGTCGTCCTTGTCCTTGACGCCGTCCTTGTCCTCGTCGCCATTGTGAGCCGAGCCGCCCAGCGTGATCTGGATCCCGCCGCTATAGAAGAGGTTCGACACATTCTTATTGCCGGGAGGATCGGGAGCGGGCGGCGAATCGAACTTCCAGAGCTTGTCACGGATTTCGAGCCGGATCGCAGTCTTGCGGCCGAAGCCGAGCTTGACTCCGCCACCGAACTCGAGGCCGTTCTTGAACGTCTGCTTACTCGAGACGTCCGACTCGATCTTCTCTTCGTGCCATCCGCCGAGCACGTACGGATTGAAGGCAATCGACGGGAACAGATTCAAGGTAAGGTCGGCTCCATAGCCCTTGATGCTCTGATCGGAAGGCGCCGACAAACTCGCCGGGGTGACGACGAAAAGCGAGTCCCCGCTTCCGTAATTGGTGTGTGTCTTCATCCAGCTGTAGTAGCCCTCGACTCCGAGGTGCCGGCCGAACCCGAGACCGACGCGCCCACCGAACATGGGCTTGTTATCGAGGTTCACATCCTTGGCCCAATTTGCGTAGCCGCCGAACGGGGTGATGTTCAGGTGCAGCCCCCCCGGCTCGCTCATGGCAGGTCGGGTCGCGGACATCGTCGCGATCGCGAAAACTGCCAGCACGGCACACATCCGCAGCGATTTCATCATTTGCCCTCTCTTGGCAAGGTGGAACGACTGCGTGGTCGTACGTGATATTCCACGCCACGCGCTTTGCAGACAACGTGCCACCACCCCTCATATCGTGGCCGAGCCTGGAACTTATGAACTTATGGAGCTACATTCAGTGCTAATACCGTGTCTCAAAATTTTACATCTCGCTCGGCGCCTTGGGATTCAGGGTGCCGATTTCAACAAATCGTGTAAACGATGCAAGAGACAAACGAGGCGGTAAAGAGAAAACGGCACTCTGGTCAGCGCGGGATGTGGGGGTCGGTCCTCGTGCCTAACCGCGCCAGCGAGTGAGAACTGAAGAATACCATGAACGGGCGTAACCGTTCTCGGGTTCTTGCTCATGGGCGCGGACAGGGCCGCTAATCTCGAAGCAGATACTCGACGGTGCTCACGACGCGCACGACCTTGTAGATCTGGCTCTGCTCGGCCATTCCCGCCCCTTGCTCGCTCGCCGCGGCGTCGCGAGGGAGAATCACGAACTGACCCTGATTCGCCCTGTGGATGCCACCGAGCCGGCTCTTCGAGTTCTTCGCGAACTCCTGGGCCGCCCTGCGGGCTTCGCTGGTGGCCTCGGCGATCATGGCAGGCTTGAGGTCATTGAGCCTTCGGAACACATAGGTCGGTCCCCCTGGGCCCCACTCGGGTCCCGACGAGAGGACCACACCCGAATTCACCAATTCGCCAACCTTCTGGCTCGTGATGCGAACCCGTTCCGGATCCAGCGATCGGACGAGCACCGTCTGCTGGATGATGAACCGGCTGCCCGCGCGCTCGACCCGCTGGAACGGATTCGCCAGAATATCGGTCACCTTGAAGCCAGAGAGCTCGACCTGGCTCGAGTCGATACCGTTCGCGGTCAGGAACGCCGATACCTTCGAGATGTTCTGGTTGATGCGGGTCTGGGCGAGCGAGAGATTGTCGTCGGTGACCGCCAGCTGGATCGGCCAGAGCGCCAGATCGGCCTTGACCTCCCGCTCCGCGACACCCTTCACGGTGACGAAGCGGTCGGCGGTCCGCACGTTGTAGATGCCGTTGCCGACGAACCAGCCGGCAAATGCGAATGAAAAGGCGAGGACGATCAGTGCCAGGGCGAGCCCGCTGAGCGCCGGGCGGGACGGGTCGTCATGCATGTCGCCATCGTACGGCCTGCCCATGGCTATTGGCGAGAAGGGCTCGCAGACTCTCCAGCTCGACGGGCTTCACGGTGTGGAGATCAAATCCCGCTGCGAGGCTCATGGCGCGGTTTTCGGCTTCGCCGTAGCCCGTCACCGCCACCAGCTTCAGGACTTCGGACGAGGCCGTACCGCGCAGCCGCCTCGCCACCTCATAGCCGTCCATGACGGGCAGGCCGATGTCGATCAGGGCGACCGTGGGCTTGAATTCTCCCGCAACGGTCAGGGCGCGGGGCCCGTCGAAGGCCACCTCCACTTCGTGACCCAGGAGCCGGATCACCTCGGCGAATCCCAGAGCGCAGTCGGCGTTGTCGTCCACGATCAGAACGCGCTCGACAGGACCCGCGGGGGCATCCTGTGGCTTCGACGAGAGGACCTTGTCCGTCTGTCTGGGCACGTCGGTCAGGGCGGGCAGCCGCACGCTGAAGACGCTCCCTCTACCCAGACCCCCGCTCGTGGCCGACACCGTGCCGCCGTGCAGCTCCGTCAGGCTGCGCACGAGCGCCAGGCCGAGGCCCATGCCTCCTTCGGCGCGATCGAGGCTTCGCGTCCCCTGGACGAACGGCTCGAACATGGTGGAGAGCAGCTCGTGAGTGATCCCGATCCCGTTGTCCTTGCACGTCACCACGATCTCCCGGCCTTCCCGTCGGGCCGAGAGCTCGATCTGCCCGCCGCGCTCCGTGTACTTGGCGGCGTTCATCAGGAGATTCGCAAACACCTGCGGAAGCCGGATGGAATCCGCGTCCACGAGAAGGCCGGGCTGCGGGATGGCGATCTTGAGAAGATGCGCGCGCTGTTCGAGAAGCGGGCTCGCCATCTCGATGGCCTTCGCGACCACCGCGGCGAGCTCCAGTGGCTCCTTCCGGAGCGTCACCTTTCCGCCCGTGATGCGGGACACGTCCAGCAGGTCTTCCACGAGGGCCGCAAGGTGCATCGCCTGCCGGCGAATGATCTCGCGCTCCCGTCGCGAATAATCGTCGCCGCGCATGTCCATCAGGTCGAGCGCGGTGAGAATGGGATTCAAGGGATTGCGCAGCTCATGGCTCAGCACGGCCAGGAACTCTTCCTTCCGCCGGTTGGCCTCTCGGAGATGCACCTGTTCCTCGCGCAGCGCGCGATCCAGCTTCTTCCGCTCCAGGATCTCGGTCTCGAGCGCGCGAGCACGCTGCTGCAGTTCGGCCACCTGGCGGCGGCGCTCCTCGACGCCCATCTCCTCGTCGTAGGACTCGGCGGGCAGCACATGGGAGTGGAGCTTGCAGATTCTCTCGAAGGGCTGATGATCCTCGACCCGGTCCAGGTGGCTGAGCCGGTAGCTACAGTAGAGGTCGAAGGCGTGCGTCTTCTGAAGTCCATCCCACAGCTCCTCGAGATGAGCCATGGCGGATTCGTTCCCGCGTCGCAGGAGCAGATCCACCATCTCGCCATACGCCCGGATCGGTCTGCCGGGCGCCGCGGATCCGGCGCGCTCGATAAGCTCGCCGATCACCTTCTGGAACGCATGGGGATCGAGAACACCCCGCTCCAGGCCCCCGATGGTGAAGGTCAGGAGCATCTCCTCGGCATCGACCGCGATGAGTCGTAGCTCGCGCTTGGCCTCGGCGATATCGATGCCGCCCGCCTCGAGCGCCTGCTCGATGCAGAGCCGGTGCTCGCCCGTGGCGATCACGAGCGAAGAGCCGCCCCGTCCGAGGCCCTCGAGAAGGAACTTGCCAACCGCGGAACACAGGAACAGATCGTCGTCGTAGAAACGGACGATGTGATCTCTTGGCGCTGTTTCGGTTCTACGCGACATGCGCACCTTCCTCTATTTCGATGCGATACATCTTCAGGAAATCCAGGCATGGGAGGCTCCCGGCCCATCTCCTCCCATAACGATGCCTACAATTGTGACGAGGCCGGGTGTTTCGGGTCAAGCAGGGGTTCCCTTACAGGAAGGTAGGGGTTCAAGCACTTCGCCCGTGCTTGGAGAGACCTGGCTGGGGGAGAGGATGCCCGCTATCGCTTTGCGCCCCTATCGCTTGGGACTAGGCGACCACCCCCGCGCATGAAGGAGTGCCTGGAAGCGTGGGTCATCGCGGAGCGCGTCGAATGAGGCGTCGTATCCGAGCAGCAGGCGCCCGATGATCCCCTTCTTCGGAGCCGCGGTGAGGACGCGCAAGAGGGCCTCGCGATCGTCCACGCCCAGGTAGGCGTACGCGAAGAGCTCCCACGCGACGAACTCCCGGGCGGATCTGCGCACCAGTTCCTCGAGCGCCACGCGGGCCTCATCCTTCCTGCCGATGCGCCCCAGGATGCTGGCGAGCGCCGACGCCTTCTCCAGCGTCCCCGACAGGCTTGACTCCCCCTCCACTCCCGCGAGCGCCTCCTCGAGCCTGCCGAGCGCCGCGAGGCTGAGGGCGAGCCTCAGGTGGATCCACGGCATCTTGGGCTCCAGCTCGATGGCCCTCCGGTAGTGAAGGATCGCCTCGGGGCCGCGCCGCGAGAACCAGTAGATGTTCGCCTGCACGATCTCGATCGTGACGGAGAGCGGATCGATCGCCCGCGCCCGGCGGACCATCGCGTTCGCCTCGTCGAAGCGCCCGAGCGCCGCCTCCTGGATCGCGCCCCAGTACAGCGCGGGAACGTAGTTCGGGTCGATCTCGAGCGCGCGCGCGTACTCCGGCCTGGCTTCGTCCGGGCGCATCATGTGGGTGAGGATGCTCGCGTGGGACGCGTGGACCTCCGCCAGATCGGGCGCCAGCTCGACTGCCCGCCGCGACGCGCGCTCCCCCTTCGCGAACGCCTCCTCCGCCGGCACCTGCATGTACGTGACCTGGACGTTGTACACGTCGGCGAGCCCGGCGTAGGCGCGGGCGAACGCAGGATCGATCTCGATCGCGCGCGTAAACCACTTGATCGCAAGGCGGAGCGATTCGGGGGTGCGCTTGTTCCAGTGAAAGCGGCCCTTGAGGTAGGCGTCGTAGGCCTCGCTGTCGGAGGGCTCCGGCGCTGGCGCGGCCTGGCTCGGTCCGCCGGAGACCAACTCCACCTCGAGCGCTTTCGCGACGGCCGACGCGACCTCATCCTGAACATCGAAGACGTCGGCGACGCGCCGGTCGTAGGTCTCGGCCCAGAGATGGCTCTGGTCCGCGACCTGGATCAGCTGCGTCGTGATGCGGATCCGGTCCCCCGCGCGACGGATGCTTCCCTCCACCACGTACTCGACCCCCAGCTCCTTCCCGATCTCCTCGATGCTCTTCGCCGTCTTCTTGTAGCGCATGGCCGATGTCCTCGCGATGACGCCGAGACGCTTGGGCTGAAGACGGCCCAGATGCGTGATCAGCTCCTCGGTCATGCCGTCCGCGAAGAATTCCTGCTCGGCGTCGGCACTCCGGTTCTCGAGCGGCAGGACCGCGAGCATGAGCCGCCCTCCCATGGGCGCCCCCGGAGTGCCCCGAGCCGGGGGCGTGAGCGTGGAGGAGATCGCGTCGCTGAAGGCGTTCATGGTCGGGAAGCGGTCCGCCGGCGCCTTCGCGAGCGCGCGGGTAAGGGTCTGTGTCATGTACGCGGGCGTTGTGGGCCGGAGCGCCGTGGCCGGACGGGGATCCACCGAGCGGTGCTGCAGCAGAACACTGTCGCCGGTGGGGCCGGTGAACGGGGGCTGGCCCGTCACCATCTCGTACACGACGCAGGCGAGCGCATACTGATCCGCACGTCCGTCCAGCGAGCCCCCCGAGATCTGCTCGGGGCTCATGTACGCGGGCGTTCCAGCGGCCGACACGGTGTGGGTCTCGGAAGTCGCCACCGCGTCGGAGCCCCGCGCGATCCCGAAATCGAGCACGAGCGCGTGCCCTCCCGAGAGCACGATGTTCTCCGGCTTCACGTCCCGGTGCACCAGGCCCTGGTCGTGGGCGTAGCGGAGCGCGTCCGCGACCTCGCGCGCGATGCGGATGGCGTCCTCGATCGGGAGCTGCCGCTCGCGCTGGAGACGCCTGCGGAGCGATTCGCCACCGAGGAGCGGCATGACGTAGTAGAGGAGGCCGTCCGCTTCTCCCGAATCGAAGAGCGGCACGATGTGCGGATGCGAGAGCCGCGCCGCGGTCTCGATCTCGGCGCGGAACCGGGCGGGCCCGATGGCGGCCGCCAACTCCGGATCGAGCACCTTGATCGCGACGGAACGCCCGTGCTTCTCGTCCCGCGCGTCAAACACCTGCCCCATGCCGCCCCGAGCCAGCTCGCCCTTGACGTCGTAGCGCCCGGAGAGCGCGGTTTTCAGGCGGGTGAGCGTATCGGCGGGCACGGAGGGGAATTTAGCATAGGTTCGCGAGGCGGGATGGAGGGGCGACGGCGAGGCTTCGAAGAACTCCTAAGGCGTTAATTGGAGGCGGCACCCGGATTTGAACCGGGGAATAACGGTTTTGCAGACCGTCGCCTTAGCCACTTGGCTATGCCGCCCCCGCAAGTGGTTGAGTATAGCGTGGTTGGCGAAGGGTGCAATCGGGGAAATCGTGAAAGAGCGACGGTCCGGAGGACCGTTGCTCCTCAGCATGTTTAGCGAATAGGAGAGCAGTCCACGGCCTTCACTTCGCTGCAAGGGCTGCCCACGCTACGCGCGGCCGAACCGGGTGGCCGGCGCTACGCGCCGCCTCCTCGCCGCTGCCGCGGCGGACAGGGTTCAGCGGCTCAGGTTGAGATGGAGGACGAACGCGCCACCACCCGGAAACCGTTTTCGTCGGACCGGGCGCCGGGAGGAGGCACGTTGCGGGCGGCCGCGCGCGCGAAGACCTGACCGTCGCTCCATGCGCCGCCCCGCAACACCCGGCGGACATCCGGTCCTGCCTCCGGGTCCTCCCGTCCATCGGCCGGGTCGTACGGATACGCGAACGGGGCCTTCTCGAACTCCAGCCCCGCACCGAACAGGCTTCCCGTCCACTCGCCCACGTTCCCTGCCAGGTCGCTCACGCGCTCGGGCGTCTCCCCCTCCACGAACACCCCCACCGGCGTCGTACGGCCCACCTTCGTCGCGGCCGTATTCCCCCACAGCGCCCTGAACGGGTTGCCCCACGCGTACTGCCGCCCTTCCTTCCCCCGAGCCGCCGCCTCCCACTCAGCCTCCGTCGGCAGCCCGTATTCCTCCCCCGTTTGCGCCGACAGCCAGTTGCAATACGCCCGCGCCTCGTACCAGCCCACCCCCACCACCGGCTGCGATGGGTTGTTGAACCGCCCATTGTGCCAGAGGGCCGGCGACCGCAGCTTTCCCCCCGGATGGAGTTCCCGCAGATGGGCCTCGAGCTCGCCCTCATCCATCTCCAGCCGCTTCTTCCAGCGTTCGTAGCTCTCCTGCGGCACCTCGCCCTTCCTCCAGGACTCCTCCAGCTTCTCGGGGTCCTGCCGGAACTGCCCGTACCAGTACTTCACGTTCGCGTGCGCCCCATCCGCCGCCCCCTCCCCGCTCCACCATCGCCTGGCGCCCGCCGTGTCCCACCACCGCGGCTCCTCGTAGCCTCCGGCATCCATGAAGCGGCGCCACTCCCCGTTCGTCACCGGATACCGGCCGATCC
Organism: Candidatus Eiseniibacteriota bacterium; assembly: GCA_043779525.1. Lineage (GTDB taxonomy): Bacteria > Eisenbacteria > RBG-16-71-46 > SZUA-252 > SZUA-252 > WS-7. The sequence continues at coordinate 27,567 of JAYWED010000008.1, forward strand.
GGAACGACTCGACCTCCACCTGGTGCCGGGGTATGTGCGCCTCGATCCGGTGGCCGAGGAACTCGAACACCTCGTCCTCGCCCATGGGGTAGAGTCCCCCGGGGATCGCCACCATCGGCGGCACCAGGTACCGCCCGTGCGGCCCCTCGCACTCCTCGAATCGCGGGTCCCCGAGCACGCCGAGCGCCAGCCCCGCCTCGATGCGCGACCTCAGGTCGGCCTCACGGTCAGTGCTCCGCCGGACCAACGCCTGACGAAGATCGTCGAGCGTGCCCCAGTCCAGTCGCTCCCGCACTTCCACGTGACCCGCCGCCCGGCCGGCCACCACCAGGTTCGTCCCCATGAGATCCCGGATGTAGGCGTCCGGATCCTCCGTCATCGCCGCTCCCAGGATCGCGGTCTCCTCCCAGCCCGTCGTCTCGAGCGGCGGGAGCTGCTCTCCGGGCGGCAGCGTCTCGATGATCTCGCTCAGCGGGGGGGTGATTGCCCGGGCTCTCCACGCCGCCTCGACCCGCTTCGGATCCGGTGTCTTCGCCAGCTGCCTTCCTGCGAAGTACTCCTGCACCAGCTGGTGCACGTAGAGCACCTCCTCCGTCCCCTGGTCCTCGTCCAGCACCGATAGCGCCAGACCTGCCTTCACGATCTCCGCCTCGTGCTCATGATTCAGCAGCTTTAGGGCCTCGTCGTACCCCACCCGAACCTGACCCCTGCCTCCCCCGCCCGACTGCATGGCGAACGCCAGCTCCGACAGCTTCGGCACCAACACGCCGCGCTCGGGCAGCTCCCATCTCGTCTTCCACGCCCACTGCGTGATCCGGCGAATGTCCCGCTCGGTCAGAAGACCGTTCGGAGCGAACTGCGGATTCCCGCGTTCCACCTCCCGCCGCAGCGCCTGGCGCACGAATCCCGTGAACAGCCCTGCCCAGCCCTCCGGCACCTCCCTCGTCGCCTCCACCTGGTCGGTCAAGAGCGACAGGAAGTAAGGCGAGCGCACGAGCTCCAGCTGCGGGGTTCCCCTTAGCTGGCTCCAGATCTTCCCGCCTTGGTCGGGGCTCTGCTTCTCGAGGAACTGCGCCACCTGCTCGTCGGTGAGCGGCTCAACCACCACCTGCGGAACCCGCAGCCCCGGCGTCGAGAGCGGGGCCGAGTAGTCCAGCGTCCGGCAGCTGAACACCACCCGCGTCCCCGGATGGTCGCTCACAACCCGATCGAGGAAGCCCTTCCAGGCGAGCACGGCCTGATGCAGAGCCGAGGTATTGGCCATCGGCATCTCGTTCAAGGCGTCCAGAAGCACGATCATCCGGCCGGTCTTGAGGAGGTCGCGCAGCGGCGGCATCTCCGGGTGGCGCGCCGACCAGCGTTCGGCGAGCCAGGCTTCCGGATCGGGAAGCGGCTCCTGACCGCGTCCCTTGTACTGGTTGAGCTGGATGAAAAACGTCACCGGCTGCTCTGGATCGGTGAGACCCCTCTGGGCCGCTTCCAACTCCAGGCGCCGCAGGAGCGTGCTCTTCCCGCAGCCCGGCGATCCGAGCACCACCACCGCCGGGTCCTCCACCTGGCGCAGCAACTCCCCGAGGTCCCGGTACGTCACCGGCTGCGCGCTCCACCGCCCGGACGGCGTCTCCTCGCCCTGATCCACCAGCAACGTCAGCGCGACGAACTCCCGGTCCAGCTTGTAACGCGGCTGGCTCCACTCCCGGATGCGGCTCTCGCGATAGGCGGCGAGCGCGGCAATGGCGTGCGCATCGCTTCTCCGGACCGCTGGGCCATGCGCGGTGGACGCTGTGGTGACTCGCGTCTCGGACGTCGCAGAGGTCGCCGAAGCGTGTCCTGCGCTACCCGACCGCCGCCCCCACTCCAACTCCCGCTGCAAATCCTCGAGATCGTTCCGCACGTCGCGCGCCGTCCGGTAGCGGCGAGCCGGCTCCTTAGCCAGGCACCGCCTCACGATCCGCCCGAACTCCTCGGGAAGATCCGCCCGCCGCTCGGTCACCGGCTGCGGCTCTTGCATCAGGACCGCCGCCATGATCTCCGTGAAGCTCCTACCGGTGAACGGTCGCGTTCCCGTGGACAGCTCGTAGAGCATGATGCCAAGCGCGAACAGATCCGTCCGCGCATCCACCGCCTCGCCGTGAATCTGCTCCGGCGCCATGTAGGGCACCGTCCCTACCACCATTCCTTCCTTTGTGATGGCGGTGGTGGCAATGCCCCGGGACGTGTCACCGGAAACAGGCTCTTTCGGCCGAAAGATCTTCGCTAGGCCGAAATCGAGTACCTTCACCCGCCCCTCGTTCGTCACCATTACGTTCCCCGGCTTCAGATCTCGGTGGACGACACCCCGCTCGTGCGCTGCGACAAGGGCGTCGGAAACGGGGATTACTATATCGAGGAGGCGGGAAAGCTGTAGGCCGCCGGGGGTGACGAGCCGATCGAGGCTTTGGCCCTCGACAAGCTCCATCGTGATGAAGCGGAACCCCTTCTCTTTCTCGATGGAATGGAGCACTACGATGTTGGGGTGATTGAGGCTCGCGACGGTCCGGGCCTCGCGCTCGAATCGGGCCAAGCGGTCGGGGGAGGAGGCTACCGCCTTGGGCAATACCTTCACCGCCACATCACGTCCGAGGCGCAGATCGCGTGCGCGGTAAACCTCGCCCATCCCGCCGGTTCCGAGGAGGCCAGTGATCTCGTAGGTGCCGAGGTGGGTTCCTGATGCTAGGGCCATGGGGGAGCTAATGTAACCGGAAGATCGCCTCTTGGTCTCCAATCAAGGACGGACTACGTGGCACCAGCTGGCTCCGGTCAGGTTGGCCATTCCTGGCAATCGTTGGCCACCGTTGGCCACCCGAAGCACGAAGCCCAAGGGGGTCATCCATCTGGGGCTTCGCGTAATACCTTGTCGCGACGCTACTCCGAGGATCGGCCTCAAAATCGCTGGTAGACTCCAGATGGAACAGGACAGCCACTACGCTTTTCAGCGAGAGCCCTCGCGTTTTCGAGCCGATTCTTGATGGTTCGCATGCACTGCACATCACTCTCGATGGCAGCGACTACTGGGTCGTTTGCACGATCCACACCCGCCCGTCCGGCACGCCGTGCGAGAAGCTCATGTCACGCATCAGATTCCCGAGCATGATCACATCGGAGTGGCCGCCGTCGTCATAGTGGAACCTGGGCACCGGGATGTACGGCGGATTGGGGCCGGTGGTAACCTCAGGCCCGGTATTCTGGTTGGACATCATCGACTTGGGTGACATTCCCCAGAGTGGCAGATCCGTGAACACGACCCTGATGCCGGTTGCGCCCGACGAATTGATGACCGGGGTGTCGTAGTGCATTTCGGTGAGGCACCAGTCGAACGGCGCGACGTCCCGGCTCGCCGCGGGCCCGGTCCAGATCTTGGCCCGCAGACGATAACAGACGTTCCTCACCTCATCGCCGTACTTGGTGCGGTTTAGGTCACTCGCGCCCTGATTCTCGACGATAATCGCGACCCGCGGCCACATCGTGTACTCCTGGTTCCACGGTGCATTCGCGAAGATCTTGTTCAGCTCGGTGTCGCGGATGTTTCGATAGGTGGTTTCCGTGACCGGTGGGTCTCCAAAATGGAACACGCTCACCGTTGCGCCCGCCATGGGGAGCAGCGGCTTCTTGGCATCGGGATCCTTCGCGGACAGCATCGCGAGCGCCGCGCTCCCGGCAGCCGCCGTCCCGGTCTTCGACTCGTTCGAGACCTCGATCACGCGGAGCTCAATATCCTTGCCTCCGGTGGTGGAGACGTTAGCGACAATCCCCCGGACGAATACGTCTTTGCAGCCGAGCTCGCACTTGGCCTTGCGCATCCATGGGATGATCTCGTCCGGCACTTGGTCGAACAGCACCTGGCCGACCTCCTTGCCTGCCGAGTCGATCAACGAACCACTATTGGAAAAACTGCTTGTCCGCCTGACGAGTAGTTGCGTCCGCATGCCGCCGAAGACCTCGACGTACTTTCCGACGAATTGCGGCGCCCGCGTCCTCCACTCGGAGGGCGTCACCGCGGTCCACTTCGTCCCGGGAGGCGCGACGGCAATCTCGGTCGTGGTGGAGTGGCTGGGGCGAACGGGAAGATACGGTCGCCCGCGTCGCGTCGGAGACCACTGTATCGAGTCGACCTTGGAATGATACTGCGCGCCAAGCAGGGAGCCAGCAGGCACTGTGAGCACGGTGAGCACTGCGAGCATTGCGAGCAACAGACGCTTCATGGCAACTCCTTCTGGGTCCATCTTGCGGGCCGAGGCTCGCGGAGTAGAGCCCCTGAACTACCTGGCGACCACGATCTTCCGTGTACTTACCTCGTGTCCGGACTCGAGACGCGCAAAGTAGATCCCGCTTGCTACCTCCCGACCGTCCCAAAACACCGATCGCCAACCCGCCGCCTGAAGCTCGTTCACCACGGTAGCGACCTGCCTGCCCTGGAGGTCGTATACGACGAGGCGCACCGGCCCCGCCTTGGGGAGACCGTACGTGAACTGCGTCCTGAACCCGAACGGATTGGGATAGCCCGGCTCCAAGCGCACGACCTTCGGCGCTGCCGTCCCCTCGGGCACAGTCACCCACGTCTCGATCACATTCTCCTGCGCGGTTACGTCGCGCACTACGAGTCGGTAGCCGTACGTAAGGCCGGGCGTGACGGTATCGTCCACAAAGATGATGTTCCGGTTCAGGTCGGGCACCGGATGCCCGGCAAGCGTCCAGTCGCTGTCGGCGGTCCGTCGGTAGACGCTCGCCTGTGCGATCTCGTCGCCCGGGGCGTACCAGCTGATGCGAACGTGCCCGGCTTCCGTTTGAACGCTCAGCATGACGAGGGAGATGGCTGTCGTCGCCGCAGGCGTGAGGCGATAGGTGCCGGTGCCGGCGAAGTTGAAGGAGTTGTCGCTCGCGACGACCAGGTAGGTGCCCGTGACGGGCGCGGTCGCCGAGACCTGCGTGCCGGAGGGCCCGGAGTTGTTCCTGAGTTCGGTCCCGGTGGGGCTGTAGAGCCGGAGTTCGGGCGTGAGTGTGCTGCCCTGGACGATCTCCTCCATGGTCACGATCAGGTTGTCGCCGGCGGTAGCGTCGATCGTCCAGAGATCGAGATCGCCAAGTTCCAGGGAGCCGAAGCTGAGCCCCGAGGGCAGCGGGCCGCCCTCGTCGCCCGAGGAGACCGTCACCGGCGATCCCGTCTTCGCCATCGTGATCTCGTAGGCGCCGGAGCCGGCGAAGTTGAAGGAGTTGTCGCTCGCGATCACCACGTACTGTCCCGTCACGGTCGCGTTCAACTCGACCTCGGAGGCCGAGGGGGAGCTGTTGGGGCCGAGCTGCACGCCCGTCGGGCTGATGATCCGCAGCTCCGGCGTGAGCGTGCTGCCGGTGGCCGTCTCGCCCATGCGCACCACGATCCGGTCGCCCGCGGTGGCGTCGACCGTCCACGCGTCGAGGTCGCCTAGCTCGAGCGTCCCCGCGTTCTTCGCCCCGTTCACGAGCGGGCCGCCCTCGTCGCCCGAGGAGACCGTCACCGGCGATCCGGACTTCGCCATCGTGATCTCGTAGCCGCCGACCTGCGGCGTGCTCGAGTTGTCGTCGACGACGACCGTGTAGGTGCCCGTCGAGGACGCGGTGCTCTGAACCTCGGCGGCGGACGGGCCCGAGCTGGTAGCGAGCAACGTAAGGTCTGGGCCGAAGAGGCGAACGCGCGGCGTGAGCGGCGAGCCGGCCACCGTCTCGCCGACGCGCACGATGACCGCATCGCCCGCATTGGCGCTGACCGTAAAGGTGTCCGCCTGGCCCGTGAACAAGATCGCGCCAGCTACGCGCGCGCCGTTGACCAGTGCGCCCTGGGCCGCTGCGCTCGTCGGCCACAACGGCGCCGCCAGCAACGTAACGAGGGCGATGGCGATTGGATGGATGGTACCCCACAGCGAAATGCATGCGCGTCTATCCACTTTGACCTCTTAGCTGGAGACGTTGCTGTCGCGAAGAGTGCCTGAGAACCATCTGTACGCAATACTGTGCGCAATCGCGCGAAAGGAGCGGCAGAATCCCGAGGGCATCCCGCGCTACTTCGCCAGATCCGCTACTTCGCCAGATCAAGCAAGAGCGAGGACACCCAGCCCTTGTTGCCGATTTCGTCGGAGACCTTCCACCAGATCCCGTCCTTATCCCCTGTCGGATACAGCATCATCCCGACGTCGAGGTTGCGCACCGCAGAGGATGCCGGATCAGCCTTCTCGTACATGCGCCCAGGCTTGGCCATGGTGACGGACTGCCTGACGTTGTCGGCCTTAGAGTCGGGGCTGTCCTTCTTGACCTCCTTGACCTCGGCGACGAGCTTCGTGAAGGCGTCGAGGTACGCCATGGCGACGACCTGACCGATCTCGGTGTTGGCGTAGCTGCCCGCCCCGGCGGCCGCGAAGCCGCCCGAGAACACGCCACCCCCCGCCCCCCAGCCCACGTTGGTCTTCTTCGCGTGGCCCTTGACGACGGCGACCTCCTCGGTCGAGCGCACATCGGTCAGCGTGAGCACCACATCCGCTGTCTTCTTCTTCAGGCTGACGCCGCCCAGCACGACGCCCAATCCACCCGCGCGCCTGCCCAGCAATCCACCAAAGGCTCCACCGATGCTCTTTCCGCCGGCGTTCGAGTTCTGACTCACGATGTCCGGGATCAGCACGTAGTCCGCAGCCTTTATCTGGCCCTTGCCGATGTTCGATTTGCCGCCCAGCTCGCCGCCGGCGGCGAGCTCACGCTCTTTCTCCGCCGCCTCCAGCCCCCTGCCGCGGTCGACCAGCGTGAAGCACTTGCATTCGGAGACGAACACCTTGATGAGTGCTTCAGGAGATTCGAGGTTGTACTGCACCCACCACTTCTGCTCGGGCTCGACCACGGACAGGGTGCCGAACGTCCTGTCGCAGGCAGGAAGTTGCATTTCCTTCTCTCCCGCGGCGACGGCTGAGGCACTCCCTGCCGTGAGGATTGCAAGCGTTAAGAAGTGCACTGCGAGGCGAAATCGGGCGCGGGACCGGATTACCATTCGATCTCCTTCCCCTGGAAGGGGGAGTGTGTGAGCCAGGTTGTGCTCACTAGATGTCTGCAGCTTTTTCCAACCTTGGTAAGAGCTACACGCCCCTGGATCACCTCGTGCATCGGGGCGCGGCCCTGATCTTGGGCATGGGGGATTCCCCCATGGCCGGGATGCTATTCAGGACCGAGCCCTTCCCGGAGCTTCGGGCTCCCGGACTTCTCCCCGCCGAGCACGTATCGGATGGCGATCAGCAGCGTCTCGCCCAGCTCCGCCTTGTTGATGTAACCGCGGGCGCCCGCCCGGAAGGCACGTCGGGCGTAGACGGGCGCATCGTGCATGGTGAGCACCAGAACCGGCAGACCCTCATGACCCGCACGGATCTCCCTCACCAGTGCCAGCCCATCCCCTTCGTCGAGCGCGAGATCGGTGATGACCAAGTCGGGTCGGGATGAGGCGATCGCCTCGAGCCCTGCCTGTGGCGTGGCGACCGCGGCGCAGACGGTGAGATCGGACTCGTTGTCGATCAGCGCGGTCAGGCCGCGCCGCACCAGAGCATGGTTGTCGACGATCAGGATCCGACGCCTGGCGGGCGCTTCTAGTGCGATGCTCTCGTTGTGCATGCCGACACGGTGCCGCATGAGCGCAGCACTAGCATCGGGGCGACGGGCTGATTCCGGGATGGGGGATTCCCCCATGGGGGGGAAGCGCGGGGGTCAGCGGCTGCGGCCGGTTTCAACCCATTGCGTCGCGCGCTGGGCCAGCTCGGCAGTTGTCTCGAGGCTCAGCTTGTTCTTGATGTGCTCGCGGTGGGTTTCGATGGTCTTGATGCTCAGGTTCAGGGTGTCGGCGATCTGGCGCGTGCTCCGGCCTTGACCGATCAGCCGGAACACCTGCAGCTCGCGGTCGCTGAGCGCGTCCAGGGGCGAGTCCGTTTCCAGCGTTCGCCCATCGACGAATTTCGCGGCGAGCCGCGCCTCGAGCGTGTCGCTCATGTACGTCTCGCCGTCGAGCAGACGACGGATGGCAACCAGCACGGTGCTGTCGAGCTGCTGCTTGGTGACATAGCCCCGGGCGCCGGCTTTCAGGGAACGCTCGGCATAAACCGCTTCGTCGTACATCGAGAGCACCAGCGCCGGAATCGCGGGATGGCGCTTTCGCATCTCCTTGACCAAGTCCAGGCCGTCACCTTTCCCCAGCGCGAGATCGACGATCACCAGGTCGGGTCGGCGCTCCGGAATGGCCGCGAGCGCCGCCGGGCAAGTCGCGGCTTCCCCGCACACGGCCAGGTCGGGCTCGGAGTCGATCAGGGCGGCCAGGCCGCGGCGAAGCGTGGGGTGGTCGTCGACGATCAGGATCGTCTTCCGGACCGGGCCGACTCGTTCAGCTTTTCTCGCTGGCATGATCAGGCTTCTCGCGGGTGTCGGGTGTGCCGGACAGCGGAAAGGCGCAGGTGACGGCCGTACCGTGCGGGGCCCGACGTCGCACCTCGAGCGAGCCACCGATTAGGCGCGCCCGATAGGCCATCGTGTGCAGCCCGACCCCCCCTGGAGTGGACGCCTCCTCGGGCATGCCCACCCCATTGTCCTTGATGCTCAGGAGACCCCGCCCGTCCTTCGAGCCCAGGCTGATCTCGATCCGATCGGCTTTCCCGTGCGCGATGGCGTTGTTCACCGCTTCCTGCGCGATGCGAACGATGTGCGACGCGGCCTCGGGACGTGGCCGGAGACAGGGGCGATCACACTCGAGTGTGCAGGTGACACGAAACAGGTGCCGGACACCGAGGGTCAGGGTCTCGAGCGCGCCGTCAAGACCGGCCTCGTTGAGGCCAACCGGACCTAGATCGTGGGCCAGGCCGCGGGCCTGGATGATGCTCTCGTTCAGAAGTGTGGCGATCTCGGCGGCCATAGCCGACGCCGCGGATCCGGCGTTCGCCGCCAGCCTCTTGGAAAGTGTGGAGCCCAGGGCCGCGATACCTGCCAGGGATTGGCACAGTCCGTCGTGCAGCTCCCGGCCCAATCGCTCCCTTTCTCGATCCAGTACCTCGAGGATCTCCCTCTCGAGCCACTTCTGCCGCGTGACGTCCCGAGCTGTGGCGTAGATCTCCTGGCGCCCCGGCACAGGCTGCGCGTTCCATTGCAGCCAACGGAATGAACCGTCCTGGTGGCGGTACCGATTCTCGAAGAGGATCGTCTCTGAGCCTTCGGCAAGCTTGCCGACTTCCGCCTGCGTGGCCACGCAATCGTCGGGGTGCACGAAGTCGAGGAACGGCTTCGCCTTCAGCTCCTCCAGGGTCCACCCCAGACAGGCCGTCCACGCCGGGTTCAGGTATTTGAAGTATCCACCCTGCCCGGCAATGCACAGCAGGTCGAGCGACTGGGCGAAGAAGCGGGCGAACTCGTCATCGGCCCGCTGCGAATGTGCTGGCGGGGTTTGCATGCTCTCAACGCGCCGGAGTCGGGTGTTGAGATTTGCCGTGCGCTGCTTTTGAGTGCGAGCTCGGTCCATTGTCGAGGGAGAGCCTTTCGGGTCTCGCTTGCGCTGGGGTCCCTCTCAATGTGAGCGGTCACCCCCCAGAGGTTGAAGCGCCAAACAGTATGACTGAATGGCTACGGCGCTGGCTACGGTCAGGTTGGCCATCGTTGGCCACCCGAAAGACGAAGCCCCAAGAGGGCCATTACGCATCAGCAACTGTGACCGATCTGGGACCTGCTGAGCTTCCCTTCCCGGCCTTCAGCGGCCCCTCGTGGCCAAATGAAAAAGCCCCGGAAGCTGAACGCTCCCAAGGCTCTCAATCACTTACGGACGTGGGCCGAGGCTCGTGGATTCGGCTTTGCAGACCGTCGCCTTAGCCACTTGGCTATGCCGCCCCCGCAAGTGGTTGAGTATAGCGTGGTTGGCGAAGGGCGCAATCGGGGAAATCATGAAAGAGCGACGGTCTTATGGACCGTCGCTCTCCTAGACATTTACCGAATCGGGGGGCATTCCATCCCGGGCAGCGACGCGCACCGCCTGGATCGAGATCGCCCCCAGGCATTTATCGGGGCAATCCCCATCGCCCTCTCGGTGAAGGGTTGGCTTCCCGAGATAAGTGCCCTCGGTGTCCTTTGCGGCGAGGTTGTCCATGTGCATGAAGCGGTTGATTCCCATCGTTTCAACGAAGAACTTCTCGGCGGACGCCGGGTCTCGGACGACCCAGGCAACCTGGCAGAAGGCTGGAGCAATCACTGGCTTTGTCATGTTTGAGACCCCGGTGGAGGCCACGCATCGATGACCTGACGCAGGGCAACGATCTTCCCGAGGTGGTAAGCATTATGAACGGCCAAGCTCTCGAGCATCTCGGCAAGCGTGACTCCCGGACTCACTTCCTTCATCAGCGCCTCATGTGAGCGCCCTAACTCTACTGCCGTCTCCGACCCGGCGAGAAACTCACTGACGAGATCTTCCCACATGCGCTCGTTGCCAGGCGCCTCTGAGGGAAACTGCTGTCCCCCGTCAATATATGCAGCTGCGGCTGGTTCGTCGCATTGAACGACGATCGACTGCCACTTGGTTGTGTGCCAGAGCTCCTCGTAGATCGTATGCGGGAGCCCAGGTGGCCGCACGCTCACCTGCTCGACCGTCAGACCGGAGAGCAGGCGAGCCCGGGACATGAACTCGTCAATGAAAAGATGCTCCCACTGACCCATGAATCGAATGTCTTTCCCTTAAAGATGACGTGCGGCAGTCCGCCGAACAAGAATTAGACTGAACCATGTATCAGGATACGGAGACCAGCCTATCCCAAGCCCCCTCCGCTCGTGTGAAATTCCGGAGGGCGACGACGGCACCTCTGCCTACCAGGAGCGGGGCAGCTTCTGGACACGGACGTGGGCTCGCCTTCGCTCGAACCCGCAGCAGACGGATCGCAAACTCTCGCCCCATTGGCTACGGTCGTGGCTAGGTTGGCCATTCCTGGCGAGGACCGGCCCCAAAATCGGCGAAAATCAGATCAAAATACGTTGCAGACCGTCGCGTTAGCCACTTGGCTATGCCGCCCCCGCAAGTAGCGTGGTTGGCGGTGGGCGCAATCGAGGAAATAGTGCGAGGGCTTCGGGAATTACGCTCCACCGCCGACCTGCACGGGCTCGCCCTGCTCGGCCATATGCGGCTTGCCGAGCGAGTCCAGGATATGCCCGGACTTGTCGCGCTTGGTCTCGAGATAGAACCGGTTGTACTCGTTCGCAGGGATCACGTGAGGCACGCGACTGGAGATCCGAACACCAAACCGGATTAACTCCTCGACCTTCTTCGGGTTGTTGGTCAACAAGCGGACCGAGCCGACCCGAAGGCTGTGAAGCATGTGAGCCGCGATCGAGTACTCGCGCTCATCATCGCGAAATCCGAGAGCGAGATTGGCCTCGACTGTGTCCAGACCCCGATCTTGGAGTCCGTAGGCGCGCAGTTTGTTGAGCAAACCGATGCCGCGCCCTTCCTGCCTTAGATAGAGCACCAGGCCGCAGGGTTCGCCGGCAATCACGCGCAGCGCAGCCTCGAGCTGGTCGCGACAGTCACAGCGAAGCGATCCGAGCGCGTCTCCGGTCAGGCACTCTGAGTGCACCCGCGTCGGCACGCCCTCGCGTCCGATCGGGTTACCGTGCATGATCGCGACGTGTTCCTTGCCGTCACGGTTGTTCCAGAACGCGACCACCTGAAATAGCCCGAAACGGCTGGGCAGGTCCGCGATGGCGACAATTCGAACGCAAATCTTCTTTTCCCCAACACCGGCGCATTCGTGATCGGCCTCTTCCCTGAGAATCGCATCGATCTCCCCGACGGTCAGTCGCATGAAGAACTCCTTTGGAGGTTCACATGCACTCCGGCAGCATCTGCGCGAAGCGTTCGGCCAGGACGATTCCGGATCCGTAGGCGCCTTCGGCGCCGCCGGCGTCGTGGAGGCCGTCGCCGGCGACACCCAGCAACGCACCATCCTCAAGTTCCACGACGAGCGGACACGCCAACTCCGAGCCCGCCGCCACCCGCGCTCGTCGCCATATATGAGATTGCACCAAGTCGGGTTCCGCGATCCAGTCTCCGTGCAGTGTGGCCGCCTCCTGGAGTAGAGCGCGCGTCCAGGAACCCGCGGGGTCGTTGAGGTGCTTGGCCGAGAACGCCGGCCGTGCCTGAAGGACCAGCATGAGCCGGAGAGTCCCTGCACGTTTGCTCGAGTCTTGCAGAATGGAGTGAATCCCGGAACTCGATCGGGGAAAGCTCGCCTGCCATTCGGGCGCACGGGTCGAGGAGGGGTAGCGGGCGATCACAGCGAGACAGGGGAGCATGTGCACCAATTCAAGGATCGGTATCTGCGCTGCGATGGCATCGGGAAGCGGATCCATGGCATGCAGCAGTCTTATCGCGGAAGGAACAGGCATCGTGAGCGCCACGGCCTTCGCTCGCACGGTCTCACCGGTCGTCAGTTCGAGTTCCCAGCGACGCCCGCCGCGCGCGGTGCCACCTCCTGCCAATCGCAACGCCGCGACCTCGGTCTCGAGGCGCACATCGAGTCCACGCGCGAGATGCTTCGCCAGCCTGCTCACGCCTTCCGCGAAGGCGAGTCGACGGTCGGTCCCGGCAAAGGCTTCCGGCCTGCAAGGCAAGCCCTCGCCTTCCACGACGAGCGGCCAGTCCGGAATGAGGGTGGCGTCGGAGACCGCATCCAACTCGGCGAGGAACTTCTCCGATCGTCCATGGAGATAGGACAGCCCATGATCCACGGGCTGGGCATCCACCCTGCGTGTCGCACAGCGACCGCCCACGCCGCGCGCGCGCTCGAGGACCATCGGGGCACGGCCGCACGCGCGAAGTCCCCGGGCAAGCGCGAGTCCTGCGATCCCGGCGCCGACGACAATCACGTCGTGGACCATGTCGAACCGATGGCACTCGTCACTTGAGAGCGGTCATTCCGTTGGACGTCGCACTCGCTGTACGAGTTCCTGGTACGCGGCCTCCTCAAACGGTCCGTGGGCGCGCCAGGCCACCCGCCCCGCGCGGTCCAGCAGCAGCAGATAGGCAACGTCGTGTTCTGAATATCCCACCCGCCGCTTCCAGTCGCCGGCGCCGCCATACACCGTGATCACATGATCGTGGAGTTCGCGCGGGGTGCCGCGCCGCATCCCTCTATTGATGAACGGCTGGGCCAGGCGGCCGGCGCCTCCGATCACGGGTATTTCGAAATAGGCGAGAACAGTATCCGAGCCGAAGTCGCGGCGGAACCGGTTCCCCCAGGTCTCCACGTCGTGCCTCGAGTGGTACGTGAAGCCCAGCATGAGCAGGACCTCGCGTCCCCGGACCGCGTCGGGCAGCACAATCCTCTTTCCGCTGAGAAGCTTGCCTCGAAGCGGAGGAAGATTGTCTCCGAGCGGAATCATCGAGCCCTCCACGAGGTTGGCGACGAGCAAAGCCGGCATCATGAATAGCAGCATCCGCCCGAGCCGCCGGACACCGTGCCTCATCGTTTCGCGCATGGCAGCCCTTCCCTCGACTCTAGGAACCGCCGGCGAGTCTGGCTTCGAACGCCGCGAGATTTGGAAAGCACTCGGCTCCCGTCGAAGCTTCGGGCGCCCCGGCCCCCCCCACCCACAGCGGAACACGTTTCGGGAGGAGAGCGCGAAGTTCGACGACGGCTCTCACGGACCGCGCGTGGCGCTTGGCTGCGGAAATACTGACCGTCACCGCCTCGGCGTTGACGGTCGTCGCGGCCTCGGCAATCTGATCGATGGGCGCGTTCGCACCCAGATAGACGACGCGATAGCCGTGGAGGGCCATGATCGTGCACGCCATGAGAAGCCCCCCCTCATGCGCGTCCCCTGGCAGCGTCGCCGCGGCGACGCGAGGGCCGCGCGCCTCCCGATCGTAGGGCTCACGCACCTCTCGAAGGAAGTCCGAGAGACAGGCCGAGGCAAAATGTTCGTGCCGGACCTGGAGCCTTCCCTCGTGCCACGCCCGGCCGATCTCGATCATGAAGGGGCCGCCGAGATCCTGGAGGAAGTGGAGGGGACCGAACCGAACCCAGTTCGCACTGAGCTCGCGCATCAAGGGCCCGCGGTCCAGCTCCATTGTAGCCTGGAGCATCGCGGCGATCGACCGCTCGAACCCCTCGGCGGCATGGACATCCGGAAGGGAGACCGCAGCCAGCCGATCCCCGCGCGGCTCCGCCAGAGCAAGCAAAGCGTCCAGTGCCCGCTCCGACAGAGGAACGATCTCGTTGGGGCGGTGCCCCAGGGCCAGGAGCCGAGCGACGCGCCGGAGACGCTCCACCGATTCGGCGGTGTAGAGACGGTGACCCGAGGGCTTCCGCACGGGCATGGGGGAACCATAGCGACGCTCCCACGTGCGCAGCGTCTCGACCGGGATGCGCGTGGCCCGGGACAACGCCCCTATGGAGAACTTCCTAGGGTCTGCCATTCCGCGCTTGCGCCTCTTGTCCATCGCTTCACCCAACTCATTCCCCATTGTGGGCCACCCGCCCAGGTCTCTGCTCCAGTCCTTCTTTGGTGCTGCTCGTAGCTTTTGATGAACATTTTTTGAACGGGATTCATAGTAGGGCAATCCCACAACGGATATACTGTTCATTATATATTCAAACTTTGAATCCATCGTCGAGGATGGGCGTCCAATTACTCGTGGACCGCCAGCCTGTTGGGTGGCCCCACACGGAGACGGGCGGCACCGGTACTTCACCACCTATGGAAAAGGAGGACGGGCATGAAGAATCTCGACGTGATCGTGGCTGTTTTGGTAGTTGTGGGAGGACTGAACTGGGGCCTCGTGGCCTTGGCGAATTTCGACCTGGTGGCATTCCTCACCGGAGCCGGCGGGTTCGGAGCCAAGAACGCCCTGGGCACGGTGACCTACGGGCTTGTTGGGCTCTCTGCCCTCTACCAGGCGCTGCAGCGTGGGGCGATACAGCGCCGCTGGGCGAAGGCCTGATGTCTCCAGGGGTGGCGGGCGCGAATTTCCAAACCCGCCACCCGTTTCCTTTCGAACGTGGAGGGTGAACCCTAATGCGCACGACAGATTGGTCCATTACGCTTTTCCTAGCTGCAGCCTCCATCTCGTTCTTCTTCTCGGTCATTCTGTGGTTCTTCGTAAACAAGGACTATGGCGTCTTCGTCGGCCTTTGGGTGCCTTCGATCCTGTCTCTAGGCGCACTCGTTAGGCGGGCTCGATGAACCTCGAGTGGTTGCTTGGCGTGGTCGGGATGGCGGTCTTCACCCTCGCGCTCATCGCCGCTCGGATTTCGCTTGGTCGCGATCAAGAACCATGATCAGCTCGGACGTTACGAGACGGGCATCCCACTCTCTGGTACGTTTGGACGAGCCCGGACCGACCGTGCAGGCTACGTATCGACTCCCCTGCGAGCTGGAAGCCCGCGTTCTGCAGAACTTTGCATGAGGCAGCGTTATCGGCTGCGACGATCGCAATGATTCGCGGCAGGGAGAAGCGCGGCAGCGCCCATTCCGACATCGCCTTGACCGCTTCGGATGCAAACCCTTTGCGCTGGCGTCCCTCCTCGATTGCGTAACCTATCTCAACCTGCCCATCGAGCGGACTGAGTCCAACGTGTCCGATGAGTTCCCGCGAACCATGGATACAGACCCCGAGGACATAGGGCGCAAGGGATGGTGTGCCGGGGTCGCGACATTTCTCGATCAGGTGCCGCAACACCTCGAGCGCGCGTGCCTCACTCTCATACACCTGATCCGGAAGCCACGCGCGCACTCCGGACTCCTGGCTCATTGCGAAGGCCTTGGGTGCATCCTCCGGCACGAAGCAGCGCAGCGCCACGGACCGCGATAGGATGGGGGGCTGAGTGTTCGCGATCATGCCGTCGTTACTTCAGCTCCAGCTTGTAGAGCCTCCCGGCGTTCGTGCGCAGCACCATCGTTGCGATCTCCTCGGCGCGGGCGCGACTGACCTCGCCGGTCCGGATCATCTCGGTGAGGGCCAGCGCGAGCGCCGCTCTCGCGTTCCTGGCGGCGACCCAGGCGGTCAGCTCCCAGCCCATGTCCGGCCCGAGCGCGAACGCGTCGGAGCCGAAGAGCACCTTCTCGGGGTACTGGCTGAGCCAGTCCTTCAGCACCTCGGCCAGCTTGGCCGGCGGGTAGACCAGCGTCATCAGCGACATGTCGACGTAGACGTTCGGCTTCCACAGCATCGCGCCGGCGCGAGCCGAATAGACGCCGCCGCCGTGGAGGATGACGAAGTTCGTCTGACGCAGGCTCGGATCGTCGAACGCCGCCTCCAGCAGCATCGGGTCGGCCCCGGCCACGCTGTAGAACGGCCCGAATGCGTGAAACGAATGGACGTGGACCGCCATCCCGAGACGACCGGCTTCACGCGCGATGTAGCGAAAGAGAAAATCCTGGAGCGCCTTGTAGTCGT
The DNA here is from genome assembly GCA_043779525.1 of Candidatus Eiseniibacteriota bacterium. GTDB lineage: Bacteria > Eisenbacteria > RBG-16-71-46 > SZUA-252 > SZUA-252 > WS-7. Next base: position 44,026 of record JAYWED010000008.1, read on the forward strand.
CGTGGGACGGTTCGCCGCCTGCGGCGTACCTCCCGTAGATCCTGCTCGCGGTCGCGGCGGGAACCTCCGCGAAGTCGAGTGAACGGATGTAGGCGGCCTCGAATTTCACCGCGATGCAGCCTCCCTTCCGCTGCGCCTCGAGCGTGGGAGTCACCACCGTCTTGAGATAGGCGTCGAGCGTCGCGGGGCGCCTGGCGATCTTGAGATCGGACATGTAGCGCCGCAAGTGCTTCGCTTCGAGCGGATAGAGCACCTCGCGGTCGGGCGAGACGGCAGCCTCGGCCTTCGTGGAGAGCGGCAGCAATAGCGCGTCCACGTAGGAGACCCAGCGAAACCGCGGCGGTGTGAGGCCCGGCCCCATGGCGAGGCGGTTCGCGAAGAGCACTTCCGTGCCGACCTGGTCCAGCACCCACGCCGGGAACCTCTCTCCCTGCTCTTTGGCGACCCGCTGCATCGTCCCGCGCAGCTCCTTCATGTGCGCGTCGCTCAGGTCGGCGTAGGGATACCGGTAGAGCGCCTTGTATGCGGCGAGCCAGTCCGGGTTGTCCGGCCTGAGCCGCGCGGGCATCTCGATCGGGATGCCGTCGAGCGGCAGCGCGTCGTAGTCCGAATCTGCGGGAGCCACACTGTTCGCGTGGCTGTGATTGTCCACCGCGCGGATCTTCCCGATGAATGCGGCGATCCCGGGGTCCGCTCCTGACTGAGGGGAAGCCGCCGCGATGGCGCCAGGGAGAGGCGAGACGCGCGCCAGAACCGCGGCGCCAACAACGAGCAGAAATGTCGCGATCCTGTGTGGCCTCATGAACGTTCCTCTACTTGTTACGCATCGGTTGGCTGTCACTCCGTGAAACTACTTGTATTTATGAGGGCTCGGACGTATGATACCGCGTTCTCATCGCACGTGTAAGTGCTTTGAGGACGGGGCGTTCAGAGGTGTTCTCGTCCGAAGCCGTTGGAGAAAGGTGGCGCACATGCGGAAGGTAGTTTTACTCCTCGCAGTGGCGGGTCTACTAGTTGCTTCCCACGTACTCGCGCAGCCGAATGAGGATGGCGTCTGGCGAGTCCGCGGAGACAATGGCGAGATCGTCCACGTACTCCCGCCCCAGGCGGCGGCCGAAGCATCGGAACATCGGTTCGGTATGGAGCAGCCTCCGGTTCGGATGAACGGCTACAGTGTTTACAATGCCAGCTATGGTTCGGTTCCGGGCCAGCTCGACGACCACGGCGGCGCGGTGGTTTCCGGCGCTGCGTTCCAGCCGATCTTCTACAACGGCGCCACGGCGGCGGCTCTGCAGAGCGGCGTTGACAACTTCCTGACCAACTTCAGCAGCTCGGATCCGGGAATGAAAGTGATCACCCAGTACAGCAAGACCGGCAACGCCATCTCGGCCTCGCTGACGCATGCTGCCGATTTCGTCGACAATCTTGCCGCTCCGAGGAGGATCTCCGACTCCGGTGTGCAGTCCTATCTGTCGGGGCTGTTCAACGCGGGGCGCGTCACCGCCACGACGAACACGGTCTACGGCGTCTATCTGCCGCAGGGAACGACCTCGACGCTCGGATCGTCCCGGTCCTGCTCGAGCTACTGTGGTTATCACAGCAGCTACACGTACAACGGCCGGACCATTCTCTATGCCGTGTTCCCCTATCTCGATTGCAACGGCTGTACGTTATCCGGAAAGACCGTCGTCGATATGGAGACGATCGTGACCTCGCACGAGATCCGTGAGGCAGCCACCGATCCAGTGAACGCGTGGTGGGAGTCTACTTCCGGCTACGAAGCCGATGACAAGTGCGCCTGGCACAACCTGTACCAGCAGACCGGCGGCGCATGGGTGCAGCCGGAATACTCCAACGCCTTGAGCGGTTGGCCGCGCGGCTGCATCACCCCGTAACGTTCCTTTCTAGAGTCCTTCAACCTGTGCCGAGGGCGGTGGTTCACTACCGCCCTCGGTTTTCATTAAGGAGAACCCGATGATCGCGAGCGTTGTCGCGGCTGGAATGCTTGCCTCCGAGGTGCTCGCTCTCGTCCACGGCCGTCCTGTCACTCGTGCCGATCTTCAGGCGGCTCTGCAGGAGCGTGACCGTCAGGAGTACGTGGATGCGCTTGCGAACCTTCGCGATTTCCAGCACGCGGCCGTGCGCGACTACCTCGGTCGTCAGGCGGTGAAGCGCGACGCGACTCAGCAGAGCCAGCCGGAGGACTCGATTTACGCGCGCACGCTGGCAACCGACTACGCCCACTTCGACCCGAACCTGCGCAACCACATCCAGCGGCAGCGCGAGAAGGTCTACGACATCGAGAAGTCCGCGCTCGACGCGGCGGTCGAGAAGCGCCTGTTCGAAGAGGTTGCGCGGGCGAGAGGCATGTCCCCCGAGAGGCTGACGGCCACCCTCTCGCAACAGGTCGCGCCGGTGACCGCGGGCGACCTCGAGTTCATCAAGGCCTACGAGGAGAGCAAGCAGCAGGTCAGTGTCACGGTGGCGCCGGGTGAACCGCGACTCGAGGCAGCGATTCGGGCGGCGCGCGTCGAGCAGGTGCGCATGGCGCTGATTGATTCCGTGCGAGCCCTGGACGTGATTGGAGAACGACTGCCCCCGCCGCGCGTGGCGGTCACGACGACCGGCGCATCCGTCGTCGGAGCGCCGTCGGCTCCGGTTCGGATCGTCGTCTTCACGGACTTCGAGTGTCCCTACTGTCTTGAATCCGAGCGAACGCTCGCGCGCATTCGCGAGAAATACGGGGACCGCGTCGCTCTCTTCTACCTCAACTTCCCGCTACCCACCCACGCCTCGGCGCGCCCGGCGGCCATCGCGGCCCTGTGCGCGGCGTCTCAGGGCCGGTACCTTGCCTACCACGACCTGTTGTTCGCCCATCAGCAGGATCTCGCCCATGCGGACTATGCGGCATGGGCCGCGGCCTCGGGACTCAACCGTGCGAAGTTCGAGGCTTGCGTCGCTTCGGGCGACCTGGACCGCCGCGTGGACGATGACATCCGCGAAGGGATTGCAGCAGGCGTCAATGGGACACCCACGTTCTTCGTGAACGGCCGCTTGGTCACGAAGAATGAAGCCCTGCTCCAGGTGGTCGCTGAGGAGGCGGCAACGGCGCAATAAGTGCCGTCGGGCACGCTGCCGCCGAATCAAGCCACACCACGCCTCCAACCCCCGTCATCCCCACACCTCGCGCATGACCTCGTTGAATCGGGGTTGCGCGCGATGGTATTCCCAGAATGGAAGCCTGCGGGACCAGACCACCATCGGATCGCGCTCGGCCACGGCGCGCTCGGACCAGCGAATCGCCGGCTCCTCGAGTCCCGCGCTGCCCGCCGCCACCGAGAGCCAGGAGGGCGACACGAACTCGTGGCGCGAGCGCCCCTCCAGCTCGTCGTAGCACGCACGCGCGCGGTCCGTACGGCCGGCCCGACCGTACGTCCACGCCAAGAGACCGAGCGCCCAGGGGTGGCGACCCGAATCCACCAGCAGGGCCGGCGCCTCCGCGATCGCGCGGTCGTAGTGGCCGGCCCACGCATGGCCGCGCACCAGGTTCCAGTGGGCAAAGAATGATTCCGCGTCGAGGCCCATGGACCGCTCCGCCTCGACGATCGATTCCTCGTGCCTTCCCAGGATCCCGAGAAGGTACGAGTACATCCCGCCGACCCAGGCGTTGAGTGGATCGTCTTGAACGGCGCGGCGAAGCTCGACGAGGGCTACTTCGTCGAGCATTGCACCGCGGATGACTCTCCACAGCGCCCACTGAGCGCGGGTGGTCGCGTTGCGCGGCTCGAATTCCAGCGCCCGCGCGTATAGCGAGTCGGAGCGCTCGAAGTTGCGCTCGTATTGCTCCTCCACCGCCGCCAGCGTCGCCCAGGCTTCGGCAAGTCTCGGATCGATCGCCAGGGCCCGCTCGGCCAGGGCCTTCGACCTCGGCATGACCTCCGCGGACGGGGCGGCGCCGAAAACGCCCAACAGCCGGTAGGAATCGGACAGGGACGCCAGGGGCTCCGCATACCCGGGATCGATCGCGATCGCCCTCTCGAAGCAGGCGGCCGCCTGCGGCATGAACCGGCCACGCTTCATCTGCAGCCCACGGCCCCGCAGCAGAAGCTCGTACGCTTCGAGGTTCTTGGTGCCGCCGCGCGCGCGGCTCCGGATCGCTTCGGCATGCAGGGCCCCGCGCAGCCGGGTGGCGATGGCGCTCGCGATCTCGTCCTGCACCGCGAAGACGTCCGTCATCTCGCGATCGTAGCGCTCCGACCAGAACTGGTAGCCGTCTGCGGCATTGGCGAGCTGAACGGTGATGCGCAGCCGCGGGCCGGCCCGGCGAACCGTCCCTTCCAGCACGGTGGTCACATCCAGCTTCTCGCCGATCGCGCGCAGGTCCTCCCTCCGTCCCTTGAACGCGAAGCATGACGCGCGCGCCGCCACCCGCAGGCCCTCGACCTGTGAGAGCGCGTTCAGGATTTCGTCGGTGACGCCGTCGGCGAAGTATTCGTCGTCGGCACCGCTCAGGTTCTCGAACGGCATCACCGCGACCGATTTCTCGCGGCCCGCGGCTGCCCTTCCACCGCCCGAGGCGACGTCGGACAGCTCGAGCCGCACGTCACGAATGTCGCGCGGCCGCTCGTCGGCGTCCTTGCGCAGGCAGCGTCGCAGAATCTCGCGGATCCTCGGCGGGGTGCCCGCCGGCAGCGCCGCCCAGTCGGGCTCCCGCTCGAGGATTCGCGCGATCAGATCCGACGTGGTCTCGCCGGCAAAGGCCGGACGTCCCGTGAAGCACTCGAAGAGCACGCAGCCGAACGACCACACGTCGCTCCGCCGGTCCACCGGCTTGCCGCGCGCCTGCTCGGGGCTCATGTAGGCCGCGGTGCCGAGGATCACGCCGGCGGCCGTCGCGCTGGGGTTCTTGGAGAACGTCGGCGAATCGGAGGTCATGGCGCCGCTATCCGGTCCCGGATCGCTCTTCGCGAGCCCGAAGTCGAGCACCTTCGCCATTCCGGACTGGTTGATCATCACGTTGCCGGGCTTGAGATCGCGGTGGACGATGCCGCGCTCGTGGGCGGCCTCGATCGCGCCCGCGATCTGGATGCCGAGCGACAGCGCCTCGCCCTGCGGCAATGCCCCGCGCGCCAGGCGCGCAGCGAGCGTCTCCCCTTCCACAAGCTCGAGAACGAGGTGGGGAGCGCCCTCTGCCTCCTCGAGGCCGTAGATCGCCGCGATGTTCGGATGGTTCAGGGAGGCGAGGGTCTGAGCCTCGCGTCGGAAGCGGGACAGCCGCGCCGGGTCGGCGGCGAACGCGGGGGGTAGCGCCTTGATCGCGACATCCCGCCCGAGCCGCGTGTCCCGCGCGCGGTAGACCTCGCCCATGCCTCCGGCGCCGAGAGGTCCGACAATTTCGTGCGGGCCGAGCCGGGTGCCGACGGTTAGTGCCATGGGGCGTGCGAAGATGCCCTACGTCATCGCGACCAATACGAGCGCCGTTCGGGAACCGCGGCGCTGTACCGGGATTTGAGCCCGGGAATAACGGTTTTGCGGGCGGTCCGGGCCTTCATAGGGTAGTGGGGGGAGAACAACGAGCGGCGGCGGGCAATTACGGTTCGGATCCCCATAATCCAACTCCTCCCGGGTCAGATGCGCTTTCTGCCGGAGATCGTGGATTGGGCAACTGACTATCGTCCGTGACGCGCAACCTGCCAAGTCCGTACGGCCGCGTCAATCAATATTTGGCATGGCGCGGGAGCTGGGGCCGGATCTGCGCCTCCGTGAGCACGCCGCCGCCGCTCAGGGCTCCTGGCTGACCCGATAGAGAATTCCCCGACGGATGCCGAGGTACATGACCCCTCCTCCCTTCTGAAATGTCGGGCCATGCCGCACGATCCCATCGAAGATCGGACCCGGTCGGCCATCAAGGATCACCCGCCGCACGTCGCCGTCGACGGCCTGAAAGGCCAGATGCTTCCCGTCCGGACTGATCCGCAGTGATCCTTTTTCGATGCCAGCGTAGGACTCGGGCCTGGGCGTGCCATCCACGACGATTCGCCACTTCGAGCCCTCGCGCGCCGTGTAAGCGATACAGGTATTGTTCGCGCTGAAAGCAAACTCGCCAATCGCGTCCCATGAGGGTCCTGCACGTCCGTCTAGAACGAGGGCCCAGACATCGCCGGTGAGGGCCGCATAGGCCATCCTTTCGCCGTCGGCGCTGAGCCGAAGATCCCATATGACGTCGAACGCCCGGTCCGACCTGCCATTGAGAACAGCGCTCCACTTCGACCCATCGCGCGCCACATACGCATAATGGTCGCCGCTCGGGGAGAAAGTAATGGTTCGTTCAGCGATCAAATCGTGCTCGCGAACCCGTTTGCCGTCCAGAACGAAGACCTGCTTCGCTCCGCTTGTGGACACGTAGGCCAGATGTCCGCCGCGTGGGCTCCAGGTGACGCTTCCAGGAGAGAGGTCGTCAAAGCTTTGGTCGGGTCCATTTCCCCCCACCACGGTATGCACGCGTCCGCTGCTGGAGGCGTAGGCAAGTTGACCGTGATCGGGGCTGAATACGGGGGGGCCGACGCGATCGCACCACGGTCCAGGCACTCCATCCATGACCACTGACTGTTTCCCATGAAGGGTGGCCGTGTAGGCGATATGGCTTCCGTCCGCGCTGAATACGGGATCCCCTGCGAGATCGTACAGTGGACCCAGGGATCCATCGACGACCACGAGCTGCTTGCCGGCTCGCGATGCGGTATAGGCGAGCCTCTTCCCATCGGAACTAAGTCTCGGATCACCGACCAGGTCAAACATCGGGCCGAGGGCTTCATCCCGAACGACCGTCCATTGCTCGCCAATGCGGGCAGCGTAGCCCACACCCTTCCCGTTTGAGCTGAAGACCGGGCTGTCCTCGCCCAGCTCGTCGCACGGCGGGCCGGGGTGTCCATCCACGATCAATACCCAGTGGTCCCCCTGCTTCGCTCCGTAGGCGACTCGCCTCCCGTCCGGACTGAACCGGGGAGAATCCTCAGCGATTGCGTCGCACTCGGGCCCAGGCACTCCATCGATTACGGCGACCGCGCGCCCGTGGACTGTCGCAGCGAAGGCGACGCGGAGTCCGTCAAGGCTCTCGGATTGGAACACGATATCCATCCGGGTGGATCCGAGCGGAGTCATGGAGATGTTCGAGGGAGGAATTCCCTCTCGAGCCATTTCGCCATTCGCGGATTCCACAGGAAACGCGGAGCCAAAAAAGATGCTCGCGAGGCACAATCCGGAAACCATACCAAGCACGCGTTACCTCCCGGTATTATTGACCCTGGCGAGGGAAGCCGGATTCGGATGATTGCTGACGCCGGGCACCAACACCCTCGCCCGCAACGGATCATCCGAGATCGCTGCCCTGGGTATTCGCTCCGCAGCAGATTTCGACGACGACGATACCTCAAGGGGCCTTCACCTGCTACGGGTCTGCTACGGCCCCAACTCTCCGGAACCTGGGAAACCCCGGATCTGAAGGGCGATGCCTCGACCCGGTGTGACTGGTTGCAGGAGGTGAAAATCGCTTCATCGCTGACCGCTGTGGGTGTAAGATGCTAGGGTTACCGGATTCCCGCAGCCCACACTCTGCGCTCGCGGGCGATGCTTCAGGCACGGACGCCAGAGGTAGCCTTGGCGTCCGTTTTTGTGCCAGAGGCTATGGCCTTCTTCGAAGCCCGGCACCTTGCCGTAGCAGTCGTACGGCTAACCGGCGACCGGTCGCCGAACGAGAGGAATGCCATCAGATGCAAACGAACAGAAGCACGCCTCACATGAAGGGCTCGATGTCGAGCGAGGGAGAAAGCCTTCGAGAGGTGCCCGGGAAAGGGGCCACCCTCTCAAGCGCGCGAGGAAACTTCTCATTCGATATCCATTCAAAAACCAGAAGGAGGTAACGATGCACAAGCTCTTGTGGAATCCGGCTCGGGTACGGGGATACCCGGCTGCAGTTTTGCTTTCGTGTCTGGCCCTGTTCTGGGGGAGTTGCGCCCAAGATCACACAATGCCAACCAACCCCGCTCCCCATTCTCTGACCGACCTTTTTCTGACCCCCGACGGTAGAGCAGCACGTTCTGGCGTTCCATTGCTGGGTTCGGCCTCAAGCTTCGCCGTCCTGGGCGGCTCTACGGTAACCAGTACCGGCCTCTCCGTGCTCACCGGCGATCTGGGCGTCAGCCCGGGGACCGCGATCACGGGCTTTGGGCCGGGGGTCGTGACTGGGACGATACACGCTGGGGATGCGGTGGCGGCTCAGGCGCAAAGCGATCTCACCACGGCCTACAATGCCCTGGCGGGGCTGCCTTGCAATACTGACTTGACCGGTCAGGATTTGGGTGGAAGAACGCTTACGCCCGGTGTCTATTGTTTTTCGTCGTCGGCCCAGTTGACGGGAACGCTCGTTCTCGACGCCCAGGGAAACAGCAATGCCGTCTTCATCTTCAAGATCGGCAGCACGCTCACGACCGCCACCAACTCATCCGTTGTTATGATAAATGGCGGTCGAGTGTGCAATGTCTTCTGGCAGGTCGGCAGCTCCGCGACCCTCGGCACCGGCACGAAGTTCGCGGGGAGCATTCTCGCGTACGCGAGCATCACCCTGACTACTGGCGTAGGACTATCCGGTAGGGCTTTGGCGCGAACAGGTGCCGTGACTATGGATACCGACACGGTCTCCGTCGGAGACTGCGCGCTGGGCTCGGGAGGAAAGTGCAAGCTCAAGGTGACCGGCGGCGGCTCAATTCGCGTGGCCGGCGGCTACGCAAGCTTTGGCTTCGTCGTGCAACAAAATAGGGACGGCCGGATAAAGGGCCAGCTGCAATACGTCAACCACGCCAGTCGCACGAAGGTGCATATCCGTGCGTTCAGCTCGCTTCTGATCGACGGCAAGACCGCCACGTTTGCCGGCACCGGCACCATCAATCGCCTGCCCGGCAGGTTCACCGTCACCGTGACGGATAATGGGGAGCCGGGCCGAGACGACCGGTTCACGATTTCCATCTCGGGAGGCCCGACGGAAGGGGGTACCCTCCGCAGCGGCAACATTCAAATCCACGAAAAGGATTGCGGCGAAGGAGACGGCGACGACGGCAATGATGACCACGGCCATGATGGTAACGCGGATGATGAATGAGGCCCGGCAGGCCACGGGGGCGGCATCTCCGTGACCGGCAGCCGGTAAGCGACAGACATCTGAATCATCGGAAACACGAAGACCTCCGCGTGGTAGAAAGTGTGTTCAGGCAGTTCTTCCACGGACGGAGGTCTTCGCTTGCGGTATTGCGGCTAAAACCGCCGGTACAGTCCGGCTCCGACGTACCCACCGTGGCGTCGCCCCCCATCGGGCGAGGCGCTCTCCTTGTACCCTCCCCGAAGGCTGAGAGAGATTCGCGATCGGACGAGCGCGCACTCGACGGTCGCTCCACCTTGCTCCCTCAGTCGGGAATGTCGGGGCCTCCGGGGGGAGAGGGCGGGCTCGCCTGCTTCTTGGATCGCTTACGTAGGATGCTCGAACCGAGCATCTGAGCGGAGAGTCAGCGCCCGAGCGCCGCCGCCGCGGTCACGGCCGAGCCCACGGTCACGAGCGTCACTGCCGCGAACGCGTCACGGCGTATCACGAATCCAGCCACGATCAACGCGGCGCCGACGGCCATCCGCCCGTAGCGCTCGCTCATCTTCATAGTGCACGATGGCTCCATATGCTCACCTCACGATGGAAGAAGGTACTTCGCCTCCCGCCCCGCGGGCGCGGGCGCGGCGGATCCACCACAGGCCGAATCGCCGGGTGGAGTAGAGCAAGACCGCGCCGAAGCGGACCAAGCGGATCATACCGTTCGTGCTTTGAGCGCGGCCTTCTAGCCGAGAAGGCGCTCGATCCATTCCGCGAGGGCCTTCATGTAGGCCGTGAAGAACTCGCGGGTCTTCTCGTTCGTCAAGGCACCGTCAGAGCCAAGTAGCGTGCTCACGTTCGCGATGTACATTTCCGGGAGCGGCATCGCCGCCGCCCCGACCGCCACGAGCGACTGCCGAAGCTGGTGCTGGGCGGCCATCGCGCCGAGGGCGCCTGGCGTCACGCTGACAACGCCCGCGGGTTTCTTGTCCCACACACTTTTGCCGTAGGGCCGGGACCCCACGTCCACCGCGTTCTTCATCACCGCGGGTAGCCCGCGGTTGTACTCGGGCGTGACAAAGAGAAGCGCGTCGAGCGAGCGGATGCGCTGGCGGAAATCGGCCCAGGGCTTGGGCGGAGAGTCGGTCTCGAGATCCTGGTTGTAGAGCGGCAGCTCGCCAATCTCCGCGAACGAGAGTGAAAGGGACGCGGGCGCGACCGCGATCAGGGCGTGTGCGACCTTTCGATTCCAGGACTCCTTACGAAGACTGCCGACGAAAACGCCGACTTCGCGTGCTGCGCTCATGCTCGTTCCCTCCATTAACACAAACGAAAGGGGGCCCCCTTCGGGGCCCCCAACGATAGTAACAGACTCGCGCTGGCTGAATACCTAGTCGCGATCCATCCGGCTCTCGTGCTTCGCGCTCATACGGACCTCGCGCGGCACCGAGCCCTTGTGCACGTGGACGAACGGCCCGCGCCAGGATTCGGAGCGAAGCCAGTCGCCGTTTTCCTTCATGTACCACGAGTTGTTGATCTGGAAGAGCTCGTGGCCCATCGCGTCGTGCCTGACCTCGACGGCCATTTCGGTCGTCGCGAAGGCCGGCTCGCTGACGGCTGCCTTCATGACGGGCTCATCCTCGCGCTCGGTGCTGGAATACGAGTAGTTCGACGAAACGGCACGGTGCCGGCGGTAGCGATTGTGGCGCCACGCCGCGGAAAGCTGCGCCGAGTGCATCCGGTGGTGCACATACGTCCTGTGCCGCGGATGATGCACGGGACGGAACGTGTCCGTGTTCCGGGCCCTCGTGTACCGGTTCTCGTCGTTGTCCCGCATGGTACTGCTGGTGTAGACGACTCCTGAGGGAACGGCAGCCATCGCGCCCGCGTCCATGGTCGACCGCGGTGCGGTGAACGTGCGAACCGGCCTGTCGCCCGCGGCGACCGCCAGCCAATCCTGCCGGTACTCCGCCGAGATCGGAACGACCTCGTGCGGCGTGGGTCCCATGCTCGCGAACGCGGCCGGGCTGCGCCATGAATTCTCATGGAACGCGGTGCCGTCGCCGACCAGGAACCAGTGGTCGTTGGCGCCCGAGAGATCGTACGCGGGGTCGTCGTTGACGAAGTAAACCCGAGTGCCCGGCGCCACCATCGGCATGACGCTGACCATGCGGCCCGAAGGCTCGAAAGCCTCCTCGGAGCGCTCGTAGCCCACCCTCTCGTCCGAGGGCACGTACGTGGAACTCGAGTTCCAGTAGTGCACCGCGCCGTTTTCATCCGCGATCACAGCGGGAGCGCCCACCGACATTCCGGTCAGGCCTACCCCTACAATCCAAGCGACTAATCCTTTCATAAGCCTTGTACCTCCTCACTCATCTGCCCAGCGTGCGTATCGACCCTAAGAGCGGCGGCCCGATTCGAGGGCCCTCGCGCCATTTGTGACGGAGCATGGTCCGTGCCCACATGAACCCTACGCTAATAACCGGCGTAAGTGTCGGATCGATGGGGAAAGCGGGGGGGCCGCGGAAAGTATTTCGTTCCGGTTGGAGCACCGTGAGGGCAATTTCTTCAACGAAGTGACCCCCGAGTCACGGACAAACTACGGATACGCTCAAGAGACTTGCGACGGACCTCAGAACATAATCCTGATAGAGAGGCAACTCATGCCCCCGTCCATCTTCTGGAACTCGGACATCTCCAGAGGCACCACGGTGTGACCCAGATCACTCAGGATGGCCCGTGACCGCGGGAATCCCGCGGGGGCAAGGAGCCATCCGTTCACCTCGACACAGTTGGCCGCGTAGGCCTCGCCTTCCGGCACCGGAACCGCCTCGTACCCCAGGGCGCGGACCGCTGGCGCAAGAGCCTCGAGCGCGAACACCCGGGCGCTTCCCAGGAACGCGATTCCGGTTTTCAGATGCAGGAGTCCAGGGAAGCCCCGGATGTCGATCGTCGAGGACATGACCCCCTCGGCATCCAGATATCCGGCGAGCTGTCGCGCGCCCTCCTCGTTCGTGCGCTCGGAGATTCCGATGATCACCCGCTCGAAGGTATCGAGCACGTCGCCTCCGTCCACCGTGCCCGGCGCTTCGATGGCGTGAATTCGGGGGATCAGGGACTCCAGGGCGCGCCGCACGGACGGCACCTCTCCGCGACGGCTCGGCGCGCCGGACCGCGTGAGAACGACCGAGCTTCCGGCGAGGACGGCCGCGTCCTCGATGAACGTCGAGTCGGGATGCTCTGGATCCGGATCGAGCCGGATCACCTTGACGCCGGCGCGCTCCAGAGCCTGAACGTAGCCCTCGTGCTGATCCAGCGCGCGCTTCAGGTCGGGGGCGCCGAGACCGGCGGAGGTGATCCCCTTCGCGAAGGTCGCGGAGGGAGGGCGCACGAGTGCGCTCCCGATCATCGTTCCGCGGGAAGCGAACTCAGGAAGGAGCGAATTCCTCCAGCGAGCAGAAGGGATCGCATGCGCCGGACAGTACCCAACGCGGACCCGACGTGGCAAGCGCGCTGAATCTCCTCGGGGCGCCCGGCATCCAAGCACTTGATTCGGTAGCAGGTGGAAGTTCGCGAAAGCAATTCGGGCCGCCGGCGAAGAACGAACCGGCGGCCTTTTTGTGTGGTCGCGCGCCCTCTGACCCGAAAACCCGGTCCGATGACCGGGGCGCAGCCGTCGCGTCTGGCGGCGTCCGACCAGAGCCGGAATTGGTTTTGGAAGAGAAGAGAGGATTCAGATGACTGGCACCGTGAAGTGGTTCAACGAGGCGAAGGGCTTCGGCTTCATCGCGCAGAGCGAGGGCGAGGATGTATTCGTCCATTACTCCGCGATCGAAGGCGACGGCTTCAAGAGTCTCGCGGACGGTGATCGAGTGACGTTCGAAGTCACGCAGGGCCCGAAGGGCCCCGCGGCGGCGAACGTGCGCAAGATCGACTGACCGAGCCGCGGCAAGCGAGGCGGTTCCGGAGGGCCGAGAGGCTCTTCGGGCCGCCTTTTGCTATCTGACCGCGGGGTTATCGAACGGCAGCATCGGGGATCCGCCAACCATTAGAGCGGGACGTCGCACTCCACGGAGAGAACGTCTTCCAGAGTCTCCCGCCGGGCCACGAGCGATGCCCGCCCTCCTTCCCACCACACCTCGGCCGCGCGCCCGATCGACAGATAGTTCATGCTCATTGTGGCGCCATAAGCGCCCGCGTCGTGGAGCGCGATCAGGTCTCCCGGCTCGGGCCGCGGAATCTCGCGGGGCCGGAGCAGCTCCTCTTCCCCGCGCGTGAACACGTCTCCGCTCTCGCAGAGCGGTCCCGCCACGACGCACGGCTCCGCGTCGCGGGCGGCGCGCGCGCCCAGAACCTCGATGTGGTGATAGGCCCCATAGAACGCGGGACGCAGTAGATCGCAGAACCCGGCGTCCACCATGACAAACGTGTGCCCCGGTCCCCTCTCGTTCGCCCGCGTCTCCTTCACGTCCGTGACGCGCGTCACGAGCGAGGCGCCGCCCGCGACGAGGAAACGGCCGGGCTCCGCCTCGATCCGGATCGGCCTGCCGGCCCTGGCGCTCAGCGATCCGGCCGCGCGGCTCAGAAGCGCGCGTAGCGATCCCAGATCGTAGGCGGTCTCCCCGGGTCGATACGGATGCGGGATCCCGCCACCGAGGCTCACCGCCTCCACGTCGGGGAAATCCGGAAGCAGCGATCCGAAGAACTCGACCAGGCGCATCACGTTGGTGTCGAACTCGAGGAGCGCCGGGCCGGTCCCGACGTGCGCGTGGAGGAGCGTGATCGTGAGCCCCGCGTCGGCCGCCTCCCTTCTTACCAGCGCGAGCCGGTCGGGCCAGATCCCGTGCTTGGAGGATGGGCCTCCGGTGTCGCATGCCTCCACGTGCCCCTGCCCGAAACCTGGGTTCACGCGAATCGCGACAGGACCTCGGAAGGCCGCCTCGCGCAGGTCGCGCAGCATCCCCGGCGAGCCGAGATTCGGGGTCACGTGTTCGCTCTGCAGGGCCGCCAGCGCGTTGTCGCGAAATACGTCCGAGGTCAGGAGAATGACGGGAGGCTTGAAACCGCCGGCGAAGCCGGCGCGGCGGGCGCGGAGCACTTCGTTGCCGCTGACCGCGTCGATCCACATCCCGGCGTCGCGCATCACGTCGAGGACCTTGTGGCAAGAATTCGCCTTCATGGCGTAGCGCCCGCGAGCGCCCTGCCCGCTCACCGCCTCGGCGAATCGCGCGGCGGCCGCGCGCAAGGCGCCGCCATCGTAGAAATAGAAGGGCGTGCCGACGCGGGACGCAACCTGCTCCAGGGGATATGGGGCGAGATCGAGCATGGAACCGGAGAGAGTAAGCCGCACATTGTCGGGCCGTCGCCACATTTCTGCCACAGCCGCCGTTTTCGCTGAAGCCGCCGGGCCGATCCGCCGATGATTCGTCGCAGAGCCCTATGCGCCATCTACCGTGGTTCCTCCTCCTCACGCTGCTCGCATCCGCCGGTTGTGCCGGCACCCGTCCGTCGCCGGTCGCCTCGTTCGAGCGCGGCGTCCAGGTGGGGTTCGCCTCCTATTACGACTCCCGCTTCGACGGCGCGAGGACCGCGAGCGGCGAACGCTATGACGAGAAGGCGCTCACCGCTGCCCATCGCACGCTTCCCTTCGGCACCCGCGTACAGGTGACCAATCTGGAAAACGGCAGAAGTGTTGTCGTCACGATCACGGACCGCGGCCCGTTCGCCCGGGGCCGCATCATCGACCTTTCGCGCCGCGCCGCGCGTAAGCTGGAATTCCTGCGCGACGGCACAGCGCGGGTACGTCTCGAGGTCGTGGAGAACTGACGGAGCCCCCGAGGCTTGGCCCCGAGGGCTCCCGATGCTCTACATCAGCGCCCGGATTTCAACATCCGTCGTCTTCCGCCGGTACCCCACCCTCGATCCCCAGGAACACCCAGATTCTCTTCCACCGGTTCGCGCCGCTCGTCGCCGTGACCGAGAGCCCCAGCCGATCGATTCGGGTCTGGATCGGCACCCGGTAGTGAACTCTCCACGCCTTGGCGTCCGTGTCGTACACGAAGGGATACTTGTGCCCCAGCCGGTCGGTCAGCGTCACCGTGGCGGCGTCGGTCGAGGCCCGCGCCGTGATCTCGACGACGTTTCCGGGAGTGACCAGCGAATCCGGAGCGAACGCGGTGACGTCCGGCGGGAGCGAGTCGGCCGTGGCCGTCAGCCCACCTCCGGCTCCCAGGCCCGCTTCGGGCGTGGTGGCGCCGGTGGCCGCGACGACGGCGGAAGGAGTCTGCTCCGTCGCCGCGATCGGAGTCGCGCTGGTCTCCACCGCTGCGCGCTCCTTTCCTTCGCTGCAACCGAGAGCGAGAAACGCCACTACCAGCGATGCCGTGATCACCATGACCCTCTTGCCTGCCCCATCCGTTTTCATTGCCCTTCTCCCAGCCGGCTTTGGTCTCGCGATCATCGGCCGACTGCCGGCCTAACCGCTGATCGCCTGGTCGTGGTATCGCCCCCGCCCAGGATCCTTGAGCCGCGTGCACTCATGGCCGCTGCTCTGCTATAGGGCTATATCAAGCAACGTGCCTATTATGTAAATGATTGTGAATGATGCAGTTACCATTATATCGGATGCGCACGACGGGAGGAGTTGTGTCAAGCTTGACACAGACCAATCGCGAGCGCACTCTGCAGAGACTCAGTAACGGCTTCGCGCACAATGGACTCGACAGATCGAGGAGGCGTGTCATGGAGGACACAGGGAGGTTCTTGGTTGGAACGGTGGCGGGGGCGCTCTTCGCGCTCCTTCTGGTTGCGGGCTCAACCCACGCGGAGTCCGAGGGAGGATCCGGGCCCCTGGAGCTGCGCGCCAGGGTCGTCTGGACGCATGCAGGCAAAGCCTACCTGGCCTCCAACGATCCCCTGCCTCTCGTCGAAGGGGACGTTCTCAGGTTCTATGACGGGAAGAGGGTCGCGGCCGAGGGCGCGGTATCCAGCGTCTTCGACGGAACGCTCGCGATCGCCCGGATCAAGTCGGGCTCCCTCGATCAGGTGAAGAAGCTCGACCGCCTGCGCGTCACGGCCGAGCATCCAAAGCTTCGCCCCGTCGACGTGTTGCGGATCGGAATTCCCTCGCGGACCAATCTGCTGTTCGCGTGCGGAACTCCCAGCGTCCGGTCGCCCCTGCCCCGCGCCGCGTACCGCGCGGAGGCGATCAGTGTGCGCTCGTTCGTGCTGACCCGCGACAAATCCGACGCCTCCACCGGGCAATGGCCCGACACGCTCCTCGTGAGACTCTTCGACGAGGCGACCGACCAGGAAATCGCGCTGGAACGCGGCGAGCTGGATGCCGCGGTCTTCTGGCCCGGCGAGCTTTCCACGCAGATGCGCGAGAGCCCGCGCTGGCGGGACTTCTCCTATGGAGGGCGCTCGAAGGTCGTCCTGAGCGCCTTGCTCTCCCGCGACGCGGCCGATTCCCAGCTCGCTCCGGCCGACACCACAGCACTCCTCTGGATGAACGAGGTGGCGTTCCGAGGGGACCTCATCCCGTGGGATCGCGCTTCGGGACGCGCCGTGACGCTCGAGCCGCCAGCGGCGAATCCCCCCGCGCCCCCGCATCGATTCGAGGTCAATCACTCGCTCCCGGGATGGCAGACGCTCGAACGGGCCCTTCGCGGCTCGGGCGCTTCATCCTCGCGCGCGGAATCGGCCCCGGTGCGGATGATCCTTCTTGGAACGTCGGCCACGCCCTCCGACCCGGTCTGGTTTTCCTTCGCGGTCCGCTGTCCCGTCGTGTCCTCGCCGGATCTCCGCTCCTATCTGCGCACGCTCGGCCCCGACGCGGTCGCGAGCATCGTGGATTGCGCCATCGCGAGGGGCGCGCAGTGACATCCCTGAAGGCAAGGCTCATCCTCGCCTTTTCCCTCATCACGCTCATTCCGCTGGCAATCGCGATGGTGCTTCTGACCGCGCGGATCCAGTCGATGGTGAAAGGCGAGGCCGAGGAGCGCCTCGGATCGGCCCTGGAAGGGATCGGGTCGCAAGCCGTGGACGACGGGCGGCGCATCGCAGCGAGGATCGAGATCCTCGCCCGGGATCCACAGCTCAAGCGGCTCTACCTCATCCGGCCTTCCGGCAGCCGCGATCTCTCCGAATACCTGGCGGAGCGTCAGATCCTTCTCGGGCTCGATTTCCTGACGGTGGCCGACTCGAGCGGACGCGTTGTGGCGACGGGCCTGTCGACGCGTGAGCCGCGCGAAGCGGTCCCTTCGCCTCGGGCCGGCGCGGTCCCTTCGCCTCCGGCGGGCGCGGTCCCCTCGGCTCCGGCGGGCGCGCCCTTCAATACACCCGCGATCACCGCCGCGGAAGGACTCGGCGCGCTCGCGATGGTCTCTCGATCTCCCGTCTCCTATCAGGGCGCCGACGCGGGCTATGTCCAGGGAGGGCTCCTGTTCGACGCGGCGCTCCTTAGCCGGTTGGGCAAGACCAGCGGCGTCGAGTGGATTCTGCGCGACCCTGCCGGCCGGATCGCCGCGAGCACGGTGCGGAACCCGCCGGCCGGGGCCCTCGGGAGCGCGTACTTGCGCCGGAGCGCGCCGCTCCAAGTGGGGGCGCCGCCCTACGCGACCATCACCGGCCTCGCGTCGACCGCGGAGGCCGATCGGGCGATCGCTTCGGTGCGGGTGGCCTCGGCCCTCCTGGGACTGCTGGGACTGGCCATCGCGATCCCGCTCGCGATCCTCTGGTCCGCGCAGATCTCACGGCCCGTGGAGCGGCTGGCCGCCTTTTCGGAGAAGGTCGCGCGAGGAGACTGGGAAGAGCCGCTGACCCTGAACAGCGTGGGCGAGCTTCAGACCCTGGTCCTGGCGCTCGACCGGATGCGCAGCGATCTTCAGACCTACCGCGAGAAGCTCGTGACGAGCGAGCGCCAAGCCGCGTGGAGTCAGATGGCGCGCAAGGTGGCGCACGAGGTGAAGAATCCGCTCACGCCCATCGCGATCTCGATCGAGGACCTGAAGCGGAGTTACGACCAGAAACGTCCCGACTTCCCCGAGATCCTGAATCAAGCGGTGCGGACGATCGGGGAGGAGGTGGAGGCCCTGCGCCGGATGCTACAGGAATTCTCGGATTTCGCCCGGATTCCTCCGCCCGTGCCCGCGCCCTCCCGCATATCGCAGCTTCTGGGCGACCTCGAGACCCTCTACGGACGCGAGGTCTCGGCAGGCCGCCTGGTCGTGCGCCGCCCGGCGGGGGAGATCACGTTCACGGCCGACGCGGGGCAAATCCGCCAGGCCCTGATCAACCTCGTCAAGAACGGGCTGGAGGCGCTGAACGGCGACGGCCGCGTCACGGTCTCGGCCGAGGCCCGCGCGGACGCTCTGGAGATCGCCGTCGCGGACACCGGGCCCGGGCTGAGCGAGGAGCAGAAGGCGAATCTCTTCGCGCCGGGATTCACGACCAAGGCGCAGGGCACGGGGCTGGGACTCACCATCGTGGAGCGCATCGTGAGCGATCACGGTGGAAGGATCGAGGTCGATGCGGGCCCAGGGTGCGGAACCACGTTCCGGATCCTCCTGCCTGTTTCGGGAGGCGCTTCCACGTGACCATTCTCATCGTGGACGACGAGGCCAACATCCGCTCGAGCCTCATGAGCGCGCTCGGCCGCGAGGGCTTTCAGGCGGATCAGGCCGCTTCCCTGGCGGAGGCGCGCGCGAAGCTCCGCGAGGCCTACGACTTCGTACTCCTCGACGTGTGGCTTCCGGACGGCTCGGGCCTCGACCTCCTGGCCGAAGTCATGGCGAGCGATCCGGACACGGTCGCCATCATGATGTCGGGCCATGCGACCGTGGACGCCGCCGTGAGCGCCACCCGTCTCGGCGCCTTTGATTTTCTCGAGAAACCGATCTCGCTGGAGCGTCTCTTGATTCTGTTACGGAACGCCTCGGAGACGGCCACGCTCAAGGCCGAGAACCGCCGCCTGGCCGGACCCTGGACGCACGCGATCGTCGGAAGGTCCGCCGCGGTCGGGAAGCTCCTCCGCGAGATCCAGCTCGCGGGGTCCAGCGCGGCGCGGGTTCTGATCCAGGGCGAGAACGGCACCGGCAAGGAGCTGGTCGCGCGCGCGCTCCATGCGGCCGGTCCGAGGCGGGATCAGCCGTTCGTGGCGGTGAACTGCTCCGCAATTCCCGAGGAGCTGATCGAGTCGGAGCTCTTCGGGCACGAGCGGGGCGCCTTCACGGGGGCGACCCAGTCGCGCCGGGGGCGCTTCGAGGAGGCGCACCACGGCACGCTCTTCCTGGACGAGATCGCCGACATGAGCGCCCGCGCGCAGACGAAGCTTCTCCGCGCGTTACAAGAGCACGAGATCAACCGTGTGGGAGGGAATCGCGCGATCAAGGTCGACGTGCGCGTGATCGCCGCGACGAATCAGGATCTCGCGGAGCGGGTCCGGGCCGAGCGGTTCCGGGAGGACCTCTACTTCCGCCTCGCCGTGGTGCCGATCACGGTTCCTCCCCTCCGGGAGCGCCCGGAGGACATCCCGCTCCTTGTCGAGCACTTCGCCGCGCAGATCGCGAAGGAG
Source organism: Candidatus Eiseniibacteriota bacterium (assembly GCA_043779525.1). Classification (GTDB taxonomy): domain Bacteria; phylum Eisenbacteria; class RBG-16-71-46; order SZUA-252; family SZUA-252; genus WS-7. The sequence continues at coordinate 63,729 of JAYWED010000008.1, forward strand.
GCCGGAGGGAAGCCGAAGTCTTATAATCCCGGCGCGGTCGAGCTGCTCCAGCGTTATGCGTTTCCCGGAAACGTCCGGGAGCTTCGGAACCTCGTGGAGCGCCTCTGGATCATGACGCGGGGTGCGAGCATCGGCGCGGAGCAGGTCCACGCGGTGCTTCCCCGCCCGGACGGCGCCGCGTCCCGAGGCGAGCGCCTGAGCGACGCCGTGCGGGAGTTCGAGCGGAAGGAAATCGAAGCGGCCCTCCTGGGCGCGGGAGGAAGCATGACCAAGGCCGCTTCCATGCTGGGGCTCGAGCGAAGCCACCTCTACAAGAAGATGAAGAAGCTCGGATGGAAGCCCGAGTCGTTGACCCCCTGACGACGGTTCGCGATGTCACAAGAATTGCCAAGAGTTGCCATGTTTGCTAACCTGTTTCTCCCACTATCAATGGTTCGCCCGCGGCCCGCGCGGCGATAGGCCGCCGCGCCGGACCGCTCCGTAGCAGGTCTCATTCGCCGTGGAGGGTTTCATGCCGATCCGCCTGGGAGACACCGCGCCCGATTTCACCGCCGATACGACCGAGGGAAAGCTGAAGTTCCATGAATGGAAGGGCGACAGCTGGGCCGTGCTCTTCTCGCACCCGAAGGACTACACGCCGGTGTGCACGACCGAGCTGGGCCGCGTGGCCTCGCTCAAGAAGGAGTTCGAGAAGCGGAACGTCAAGGTGATCGGACTCAGCGTGGATCCGCTCGACAGCCACAAGGGCTGGATGAAGGACATCCAGGACGTGACCGGCCACGCCGTCAACTTCCCGCTCATCGCCGATGCCGACCGGAGAGTCTCGAATCTTTACGACATGATCCATCCGAACGCGAACGACACGCTGACCGTGCGCTCCGTGTTCGTGGTGTCGCCGGACAACAAGGTCAAGCTCTCGCTCACCTATCCGGCGAGCACCGGCCGGAACTTCGACGAGCTGCTCCGCTCCATCGACTCGCTCCAGCTAACAGCCAAGTATTCCGTGGCCACGCCCGCGGACTGGAAGCATGGCGAGGACGTGATCATCGCTTCGTCGGTGTCCGACGAGGACGCCAAGAAGAAGTTCCCGGAGGGCTGGGACGCGAAGAAGCCCTATCTCCGCGTCGTGCCCCAGCCCGGAACGAAGGGCGCCCCGACCCCGGCGCGCTGAGGCGAGCGATTCCAGCAAGCGTTCGCGGAGGACAAACGTTGCGCATCGGAACACCGCTCACTCCCAGCGCCACGAGAGTCATGCTGCTCGGCGCGGGAGAGCTGGGCAAGGAGGTCATCATCGCGCTGCAGCGCTTCGGCGTCGAGGTGATCGCCGTGGACCGGTACGCCCACGCCCCGGGACACCACGTGGCTCACCGGTTCCACGTGATCGACATGACGGACCCCAAGGCCCTCCGCGCGATCGTCGAAGCGGAACGGCCGCATCTCGTGGTGCCGGAGATCGAGGCGATCGCGACCGACGAGCTGGCCCGGATCGAAGCGGACGGGCTGGCGCGGGTGATCCCCACGGCGCGCGCCACCCAGCTCACCATGAATCGCGAGGGCATCCGCCGGCTTGTCGCCGAGGAACTCAAGCTCCCCACTTCCAAGTACGCCTTCGCGGAGACCTCCGAGGAGGCCCTTCGCGCCGCTCAGACGCTCGGCTTCCCCTGCGTGATGAAGCCGGTCATGTCCTCGTCGGGCAAGGGACAGTCCGTGCTGCGCAGCCCGGACGACGTCGCGAAGGCCTGGGATTACGCCATGAGCGCGGGACGCGTGAAGAACGCGCGCGTGATCGTCGAGGAATGGATCGCGTTCGATTACGAGATCACGCTCTTGACCGTGCGCTCCCGTGGCGAGCACGGAAAGAGCGAGACTAACTTCTGCGCTCCGATCGGACACGTCCAGGTGAACGGGGATTACGTCGAGAGCTGGCAGCCGCAGCCCATGACCGGGCGCGCGCTCACGCGATCCAGGGAGATCGCGAAACGGATCACCGACAATCTCGGCGGAAGCGGCATCTTCGGGGTCGAGCTCTTCGTGCAGGGAGACCGCGTCTGGTTCAGCGAGGTGAGCCCGCGGCCCCACGACACCGGCATGGTCACGATGATCACGCAGGCACAGAGCGAGTTCGAGCTTCACGCGAGAGCGATCCTGGATCTACCTGTGAATACGTCGCTTCGAACGCCAGGCGCGAGCGCCGTCATTTACGGTGGCACGAACGCGAAAGGGATCGCCTACGAGGGGCTCGACGAGGCCCTCCGCCTTCCAGACGTCGAGGTGCGCCTCTTCGGAAAGCCCGAAGCGTTCCCGAAGCGGCGGATGGGTGTGGCGCTGGCTCACGGGCGCGACTTCGGCGAGGCGCGGCAGCGCGCCAAGCTCTGCGCGTCCCTGGTGAGGCCGGTCAGCCCGGCGGCCGTTCCCGACGCGTCGATCCCATGAGCGGCAGGAGCGAGAGCGAGACCAGCCCGAAGAGCCCGTCGATCGCGAGGGTCGAGGGATAGCCCCATCGCTCGAGCGCGTGGCCCTGCCACGTGGCCGTGTAGGCGTACACCATATTGCAGAGCGCCATGTAGCCCGTGAACTGCGTTGCCGCCACCGCGGGCGTCGTGACGTCCATGTAGATCGCGGTGCCCACCCCGTACATCAGCCCCTGGAACACCGCGTACGCCAGCGTCAGACCCCAGAACAGAGCCACAAGCTCGTGGGGCGGGATGGGACGGCCGGCAGCCAGCGGGCTGATGGGCATGATCCAGCCGAACCGGTGCATCGCGATCGCCATGGCGAAGGTCGGCAGCGTCGTGCCCGCGATGAAGACCGCGAGCGTGCGGCGGCGCCCGAAGCGGTCGGAGAGCCATCCGCCGAGAACGCAGAATCCGGCCGAGAGCGCCGTGCTCGCGAGACCGAGCATCCCGATGCTCCGGTCGGTGAGTCCCAGCTCCACGGCGAGGTTCGACTGGAGCGCGAGCGAGAGCGCGTAGGCGCCCATGGGCAGGAGCGCCAGCACGATCGCCACGGATGCGGCGCGGCTTCCGAGAAACGCGCGCCCCGTGTCGCGAACGAACCGGCCGAGCTCCCGCCCCACGGCTGCGAGGCGCGACCGCTCCCCCGTGGGTCGCGGCGGGCCGGCCGGCTCGCGCATGGGCGCGGGTACGAGAAACGTGACGAGCGCGATCAGGCCCGCGACGAATACGAACGTGGCCTTGAACCCGATCAAGGGCGTGAGGAGGAGCACGCCGGAGCCGCCCAGCGCGTTCCCGATGTACTGCCCCCCGAACATGAGTCCGTTCGCCAGCCCCCTCTCGTCGGCGCGAAGCACGTTCACGGCGAGCGAATCGATGGCCACGTCCTGCGTCGCGGCGAATACATTGTGGACGAACACGATCGCCGTGAAGAGCCCAAGGCGCGTCGTGAAGCTGACCGGCATGGCGGCCAGGATGGTGACGACCATCATTCCCTGCGTGAGGAGGATCCACATCCGCCGCCGTCCCCACCGGTCGATCGAGAGTACGTCGACGAACGGGCCGAACGCCCACTTCACGGCCCACGGGAGATAGAGCACGCCGATGAATCCCCCGATGGCCGCGGGGGAGAGTCCCTGCCGCCGCATCTGCGTGGCGACCGCGGTCGCGGTGAATCCTGCCGGGATGCCTTCGGTGAGATAGAGAAGAAAGAACGCGGCCAGGCGCCTGCGGCGCGTGGCGAGGAGGTCCGGTAGACGCATGGCGGTACGGTGCGGTCGCCTCCGGGCGAAGTCAAGCGGCCGCCGCGAGACGGCACTCCGATTCGCCCCGCGCGATATATAATAGGATCCATCCGACCCTGAAACCCTGAGGCTCGACACAGATGCCCTTGCAGCATTTCCATACCACGCCCGAGCCGCGGATCTCGCCCCAGGCGAAACGGCGCGTGCTCGTGGCCTGACCCGATTTGGGAATTCTCTTCGGTGTCCTCGCAGCGGCGTTCTGGGGCGTCGGCGATTTCTTCATCACGCTTCTGACTCGGCGCATCGGGACGCGATGGGCGCTTCTCTCGATCCAGGCGCTCAGCCTCGCTGCCTGGTTCGTCCTTCTTCTAGGCGGGGCCAAGCCGGCCGCGGTGACCGCGCCGCTCTGGGGCATCCTCTTCGCGACGGGCGTCTGCCACGTCCTCGGCCTCGCCCTGGTCTACCGCGCCTTCGAGATCGGAAACCTCGCCATCGTCTCTCCGATCTCCTCGGCATTCGCCATCGTCACCGCGATTCTCTCGCTCGTGTCCGGGGAGCGTCCCCCCGCGCTCGTTCTCGCCGGTTCGCTCCTTCTGATGGCGGGCGTCGCGCTCGCCACGCGCGCACCGTCTTCGAGCCCCGCTTCGACGACATCCCTCCGCGGAGTCCCGGAAGCTCTCGCCAGCGCGGTCGCGTTCGGAACCATGTTCTGGCTGTTCTATTTCTACATCCAGCCCAAGCTCGGCTACGCGCTCCCGCTCGTATCGCTCAAGACGCTGGCGGTGTGCGGCTCAGCCCTGGCGTTCGTCCGACCGGGCCGTGGAGAAGGGTGCGGAACGCTCGAGGCGGCCAAGGCGGAAGCGGCGATGGCGGCTCCGGCGATGGCGGCTCCGATGGTCGTGCTCCTGGCGATCGCCGCCGCCACGGCCGATACGGCGGCGTGGCTGGCCTACATCCAGGGAACGCACACGGCATACGCCACCGTGGTCACGGCGCTTGCCTCGCTATTCAGCGCGGTCACGGTCTTGCTCGCATGGCGGTTCTTCCGGGAGCGGCTCGCGGTCCATCAATGGATCGGCATCGGAGTGATTCTGGCGGGGATTCTTCTCGTCAATATCTAGACTCAGGCCGCGTTCCGGCCGAGCGCGGCGCCGCCGGCGGGCTTCCCGCTCTCGGGAGCGTGTACCCGGGGTAGGAGCACCGTGAACCTCGCGCCTCTTCCCTGGCCCTCGCTCTCCGCCTGAATGCTCCCTCCGTGGGCGATTGCGATCGCGTTCGCCTTCGCGAGGTTGAGCGCCGACCCGGACCGGTGGTGCAGGGAGTCGGCGATGGTGAATGGCTTGAGAATCTCTTCTGCAAGCTCCGGCGCGAACCCTGCCCCGGTGTCCTCGACACAGAGGCGGACTTCCTCGGCCGATGCCTCGCACCGTATCGAAACGTGGACCCCCTCGGGCGAGAACCGGACCGCGTTGTCGAGGAGGATGCGGACGACTTCGGTCAGGTCCGCCGGGCTGCCGCGAACGAGGCACGGCTCGGCCGGGAGGATGATGTTCACACGAGCCTCGGCGTCCGCGAGCCCCGGAACCTGTTCCCGCGCCGCATCCACCAAGGTCGCGACCGCGGACACCTCCTCGGAACGCGCCGGCTCTCCGACGATCCAGGCTCGGTACGTGAGGGCCGTCTCGATGAAGCGCTTCAGGCGGTCGTAGCCGTTTCGCAGCACCTTCACGATCTCGATCTGGTCCGGCCGCCCCCCGCTGTCCAGGAACTCGATCGCGGAGAGGACGGTCAGCGGGGTGCGTAGCTCGTGGGAGACGAAGGTCAGGAAGTCGTCCTTCATGCGGTCGAGCATGCGCAGGCGCTCGTTCGCCGCGGCAAGCTGGAGCGCCTGCGCGCTGGACTCCTGATAGGCGCGCGCCAGCTCGGCGCTCTGCAGTCTGTTGTAGATCGCGATCGAGGCGGTGTCGGCGATGTAGGCCAGGATCTCCTCGTCGCGCTCCTCGAAGGGGAGTCCGCTCGTCCGGTCGCCCACCACCAGAATGCCCAGGACCTGGCTGCTAGCCAGGAGCGTCGCGCGCAGGAATGGAGCGACGGGAAGCAAGTCGCGGACGCCCAGGGGGGCCCGCGCAAGGATGGGAGCGTCTTCCAGGGACCGGGCGAGGATCGTGCGCAGATCGCAGAGCCTCTCCATGTCGCTTCCCTGCACCGCCGCGCGCGCGGCCTTGGAGGCGTCTCCGCAGGCGCCCTGCAGGACCATTGCTCCTTCCTCGAACAGCCATACCGAGGCGTGACTGCAGACGAATGTCTCGCGGGCGAACTGAGCGACCTGGTCCAGCGTGACCGGCAGGGCGGTGAGGGCGTTCAAGGTATCGGAGAACCGGTACAGGTCCCCGATGACGCGGCGCTGGGAATCGATCGTGCGCTGCATCCAGAACCGCTGGAGAAGATGGACGATGCTGACCGTGAAGTCGTGCTCGTTGTCCACCGGCTTAGTCAGATACTTGTCCAGGAGCCGGTCGTTGATGGCGGTGATGGCCGACTCCAGGCCGGCGTGTCCCGTCAGGAGCACGCGGATCGTTTCCGGGTGGCTCTCGCGAACCCGGGCCAGGAACGCGGTCCCTTTCATCTGAGGCATCTGCTGGTCGCTGACGACCATGGCGACGATTCCGCCGTCCGCCACGATCTCTTCCAGCGACTCGAGCGCGTCCTGCGGGTTCGTGAAGAAGAGAAAGCGGTATGCGGGGCCCGAGGGGGCGTTTTCCTGGACGCGCCCCGGCAGAAATAGCTCGAGCGATTTCACGAACTCGGCGTCGTCGTCCACGCAGACGACGAAGCATTCCTGCCCTGCGCCGGCCACGGCCGCGCCTTCGGGCTGGCTCTTCCCGGGGAGCTGGGTCACGCCGCACGCTCCGGATGAGCCGACCCGCCCGAGTCGCTTTCGGGAGACCCGTGCGCGCCGGGGCCGCGGTCACCGTCGTCCGATGGAACTTGCTTAAGCCCCGCAACGCGGAGCGTGATCTCGAACGTCGTCGTCCCTGGACGACTCACCACCGACACCGTCCCCCCCAGCTTCGTCACGATCCCGGAGACGATGGAGAGCCCGAGCCCCGTTCCCTTGCCGATGTCCTTGGTCGTGTAGAAGGGATCGAATACCTTCTGCAGCTTGTCCTCCGGAATGCCCACCCCGTTATCCGTGATGGCGACGTGGATCTGGTCGCCCGACCGGCGCGTGGTGATCTCGATCATGCCTTGGTGGTCCGGTCCCATCTCCTCGACGGCGTCGCACGCGTTCGTGAGCAGGTTGGTCCAGATCTGGTTCAGCTCTCCCGTCCCCAGGACCGGGGGAAGATCGGGCGCCAGGTTGGCGCGCACGGCCACCTTGTTCTTCAAGTGGTTCCGGAGGAGCACCAGAGCGATCTGGATCGACTCGTTGATCTGGATCGCCTCGATGCGGTCGGCGTCGGAGCGGGCGTAGTACTTGAGCGCCCTCACGATCTCCGCGATCTTCTGGGAGCTGGTCTCCGCGATCGCGATGCCCTGGGCGATGCTGCCGTAGGCGTCCGCGAGTTTCAAGAACGAGGCGTCCCCGACACAGGCAAGGTGCTCCCTTAGCTGTTCGGGCTCCGTGAAGCGGATCCGCGCCAAGACGACCGCACGCTGCCTGGCGTCACCGATTCCATGCTCGATCAGGAGCTGCTCCACCCGCTTCGCGTCGCGGTACGAGGACACATCGCCGGTCTTGGTGTTGGCGGTCCGGAGATCCTCCAGGCAGGCCGCCATCGCGCCCGGAGGAATCTCGCCGCGCCAGAACGGGACCAGGGACTGCGGCAGCGCCGCGAGCATCCGGGCCAGGTTCCGCGACACGTTCAGGATCGCCCCGACGGGCGTGTTGATCTCGTGGGCCACGCCCGCGATCAGAATCCCGAGCGAGGCCATCTTCTCGCTCAGGACGAGGTGGCTCTGTGTGTTCTTGAGGTCCTCGTAAGTCTTCTGCAGCGCCGCCGTCTTTTCGCGAACCATGTTCTCGAGGTGGCGGTTGTACTCGTCGAGTTCGTGTCGCGAGCGTTTCAGATCCGCCGACATGCGGTTCAGGGCCGCGGCCAGCTCGGCGATCTCGTCGGAGGGATGGACGGGAAGGTCGACATCGTAGTCGCCCTTCGCAATGCGGTGCGTCGCCTGGATCAGCCGCGTCAACCGGGCAAGAATCACATGGCGTATGAGCACGTAGAGCGCGAGGCAGACGATGATCGTTTTCAAAACCTGGAGCGCGATGATGCTTCGATCCACCTTGGCGATCGTCGCGGTGATGTCGTCGAAGGAGATCTCGATGACCGCGGCGCCCGTGATCTTGGATCCGCGGAGAATCGGCGAAACCGACCGAATCCCGAGAGCGTGCTTGTCTTCCGTCATGATCCGCGTGCTCGGCTTGGCGGCTCGCAGGGCGTCGAGCACGTCCGCTTGTGGAATCCTGGGGCCGATCCGGGACGGATCGGAGTCCGCCACGTCACGCGGCGTGGGGTCGTAGAACGCGATCCGACGGATATTCCGGTAGTAGGTCATGTACTTGGCGATGACGTCCTGGGTCGTGCTCTCTTTGCTGGGATCCACGTCGTACTTCACGTCGTGGACGAAGGAAGCAGCCAGGATCTCGACCGTGCTCAGCTTCTGGCTGACCACGTAGTCGTAGACGATCCGGCGAACGACCATGGTGGCGGCGGCATTGGCGATGATGAGGGTCCCCGCCACCATGAGGAGCACCTTCGCCCGGATGGAGAGAGGCGGGATCCGGCGAATGCCCATCACACGTCTACGGGCGATCGAGCCGCCGCGGAGGCGATCTCGTCATAGTGCCCGTCCAGCTGGTAGCTTTGGCGGTACTTCTGCACCCATGGAGAGACGGGATTGAGACCGCCGGGGGGATATCCGCCCCAGGGCTCGAACATCGATTCGATGGAAGGGTCCGCGTTCACGCAGATGCGCGGCGCGCGGGACAGGCGCGCGAACTCCCGGATGGAATCCGGCCGCGAGCTCAGGACCGCGTCGCTGAGCGGGAAGCGATTGGCTCCGAGCCACCGTGGGACATCGGCCCACCGGACGGGCTGGATCCAGATGGCGGGCCCGTAGAGTCCCTCCCGGACCGTCGGATTCTCGGGCCCCAGGCCCTCGACGACCGCGGGCCGGAAGTAGGCGCCCGTGGCTTCCCCGCCGACCAGCACCCGCGCGCCGTCGGCCGAGAGCATCCGCCTGAGCCCCTGGGCCTGGCTCTCGCTGAAGAGCGGTCCCACCCGCGTCCCCTCCAGATAGGGATCCCCCGGCGTGAGCGACGCGAAAGAATCGACCAGCGCCCGGCGCAATCTCGAATAGAGGGCCTCTTCGACCAGCACGCCGTTGATCGAGGTGCAGGTCTCGCCGTTGAAGCGCGTCGCCGCCTCGGTGATGAGGCGTGTCGCGGTCTCGAGCGGGTAGGTCTCGTCGATGTAGAGCATCCCGTTCCCCTGCCCGTCGAGGAGGCACAGCTTCCCCGCGGCGAAGGTCTGGTGGAGAGCGGAAGCGGCGTACCGGTTGCTCCCGATGTAGTGGACCACCTCGACATGCTCGCTCGCGCAGACGGCTTCGAGGAAGGTGCTGGCGAGCGAGTTCACGATGTCCAGACGTCCTTCCGGCGGATCGCTGGCGGCGACGCACTCCGCGAGGAGAGCGCCCGTGGATGCGGTCTGGAGCGACGGCCGCAGCAGGACGCGGGTGCCGGCATAGAGGGCGGAGGCCAGGATGGTGATTCCGAGACTCAGGGACGCGTTTTGCGGCACGAGGGCCGCCACGAGACGGTAGGGCCGGCTCGTCAGACGCATACCCCGGCGGGTGCTGGAAGAGTAGGAGTGGTGAAAGACGGATTCCTGCCGGGGCTGCTCCCCGATAAAGGTCTCGAAGGAGCCCAGGAAGTCGGTCGCCGCGTCCACGATCTCTTCGGCGTCGTGGAAAATGAAGCCGGTTTCCGCGACCGTGACCCGGACCAGTTCCGCGCGTCGCTCCTCCAGCTCACCTTTCAACCTCCGAAAGAAGGCAAACAGCTCCTCGGCCGGCGTGTCACAGGGATGCGCCATCAGCCGGCGCGCCGCCGCGACAATTTCCTCCCTCGTCGCGAGGCGCACCTCGCGCAGGACCTCGCCCGTCACGGGAGAGATCAGCTCGTGCCGCTGGCCGGAAGACGGGATGGCCGGCCCGGAAGGCGGGATCACCGGTCCGGTGGGGCGCGACAAGGGGGCCGCTTCGCTCATAGAACGCCGATCCTTGCTTGATGCTTGTCGAGGATTCCCCACTTCGCGTAGATCGCCTTGAGCTTGCCCTCGCGCTTCAGAGTCTCGAGAGCGGCATTCACCGCCAGGCGGAGCGATTGATCCTCCTTGCGAAAGGCCGCGACGTACTGGCCTTCGTCGAAGGACTCGCCGACGTTTTTCAGCTTGGGATTGGAGGCGCCGTAGGCCGCGGCGATGGGGCTGTCGAGGAGAACCGCGTCGACCCGGCTGCTCTGAAGATCGCGATAGCTGTAGATGATCTCGGGATGGGTTACCACCTTGATACCGGAGGTCCGGCGCAGGATGTCCTCCGCAGCGGTTCCCGAGAGCGTTGCCACGGTCTTCCCCTTGAGGTCGCCCAGACCGCTGACCCCCGATGTTCCTTCCCTCACCGTGAGCTGCTGCGAATAGACGAAATAGGGGGTGGAGAAGGCCACGATGGCGGCGCGGTCAGGGGTGTCCTCAATGCCGTTCATGGCCATGTCGAACGAGCCCTTCTGCAGCTCCGGAATCAGGGTGTCCCATGCGCGGATCGCGAGCCTGGACTTCACACCAAGCTGGGCCGCGACCTCGCGGGCGATGTCCACCTCGAAGCCGATGTAGGTCCCCGGATGCTTGGGATCCTCGAAGGCGTAGGGAATCCCGCCGATGACGTCCGCTCCCCATACCAGGACGCCGGCCTTCTTCACCCGCTCCAGCGAGGGATCCTCCGCGTGCTTCGCTCCGCCCCCCGAATGACCGGATCCGCAACCCGCCGCCCCGACGAGCACGGCGGCCGTGAACCATGTGACAAGGATTCGTTTCATGGCATTCCTCCATCTTGAATGGTCTGTGTCGCAGACGTGGCGGCGGCCCCGTTCAGACGCAGCGCGAGGATGGACTCCGTGAGTCGCAGGTACTCCAGCGGGGCTGAAGCGAGCAACCCCGCGGCGCTGGGTCCCTGAGGTTGGCGGAACAGGCTCCGGAGACCGCGATAGGCCTCACGGCTGTGCGGATTCCGGAGCATGAACGAGCGGATCAAGTCCGAGTCTCCGGTCCCGGGCGAATGGTCCCCGCGCAAGGAGACGGCGTAGGCGACGAGATCGCGAATGGCGCGGGCCGTCTCCGCGTCGAGAGACCCCACCGCGGCAACATCTGGATAGCGGAGCTCGTGGTCGCGGTCGTAGAAATATCGGGCGAAGCGGAGTCCGTGCGCCACCAACGCGGGATCGTCGAGACCGGACGCCCCCGCCACGCGCCCCGTTCCCCCTTCGCGGCCGTACCCGCCGCGAAGCGCCCGGCGTGGAAGCTCCCGGCGGACGTAGTCCACGTAGCTCATCCCCGCGATCACGTTTGTCTTCTGGCAGAAATTCTCGATGTAGTCCTTCGTCACGTGCAGATCGCGGCGGATCCCGGTGACGAGAAGCTTCTTGAGCAGGGCCGGCGGCAGGATCTCGAGCAGGCGGTAGGAGACGTCCCGATCGAGCTGGACCTGCCCGTAGGTCACCGACACCGGGATTCGTCCACCGAAGAATTCGCGCGAGATGAACTTCGACACGCCCAGAGTGCCCCGGTCCGCGACGTGGGCTTTGGAGAACACCTCGAGATCGACCCCGTAGAGGTTCCAGCGCGCTGCGCAATCCAGCTTCCAGCTCAGCTTCCCTTTGATCTCGGAGATCTCGGCGCCCCTCGCGTGGCCGCACCGCTCGCAGTCGAAACGTATCGTTCCACCCTCGATCGACTGGATTCGCGTCGCGTCGACGCAGAAGCAGCTCGGGCACTGGGGCCTGAAGAGGCTGCGGATCGTAAAATCCTGGAACTGGCCGGCGAGCGCGTTCTGGATCTCGTGATGATTCTCGAAGGTCGTGCGGAGGAACGGAGCGTAGTGCCCTCGCCTGTAGGCCTGGTAGGTATCGATGAAGATAGGATGGATGTCGAGCATGTGGAGACGCGTCTTCAGCGACGCGGCAAAGTGCTCCGAGTAGCTCTCGTGGCACTCGTACGGATCGGGAATCTCAGCTATGGGGCGGCCGCAGAAGGGACGAAAACGCTCCAGGAGCGCCGCGTCCTTTTGAACCCCGATCCGGAGCTGAGCCTCGGTCAGCGCGTCGTAGCTGTCGTTGATCAGGATGAGCACCGCGGTGCGCCCGCGTCCGGTGACCCGCTCGCGCATGTGATCACCGACGACGAACTCGCGCAGTGTGCGCTCATCGCCCAGAAGCGACGTGGTGAATCCCGTCGCGACGACGTAGGGGACGAGCGGCTTGAGGCCGTCCATGGCGGTCCTTGGCATGCGCGCTGAGCTAGAAGTCCCGGGCCACCTGGAAGGAGAAGAGCCACGCGCTCTTCACCGCGTTCGCGTCGCGGAAATCGCCGTTCTGCCACGTGACGAAGCGCGAGACGGACGGCGTGACGGTCGTGTGGTGGAATGACTTCTCCACGTGCGCGTTCCATTCGCTCGCCGGGAAGCCGGAGAGGTCGTAGTAGTGATCCTGATAGAAGAGATTCGCGCCGAGGGAGAGCGTCCCGAAGGGTCTCTCGAAGCCGTGGCTCAGACCGAACGTCGAGTACGTTCCCTTTCCGGCGTCGAAGTCGTAATGGACGCTCAGGGAGGGGTTCAGGACACCGTCGCGCGAGGTCTCCAGATACAGCTCCTGGGAGGGATCCCAGCCGTCGCGATGCGGATACCAGAGATAGGTGTATCCGGTCGTGAACGAGAACTTCTTGGCTTTCCACTCGTGGAGAACCGAGAAATCGAACTCGTTCGAGACGCCCAGGTCCAGGTCGTGATTCACCCAGAGCTTGGCGGAGATCGGCCCAGCGCTCAGATCCGCCTCGGGGTTCAGCACGGGTTTTCCGTTGCTGTAGTCGACCCCCTGAAAGAGGTAGCGCGTCGCGAAGGACATGCTCCCGCTCGCGGCAAAGGGAGACGAGGGCTGGTCTGTTGTCTCTCTGGAAGTCCCGGGCACGGGAGCGGAGCCCGGAGAGGACGCCGGATCCGGAACCGTGGACGGCGTCGCGGACGAAACCCCCGCTTGGAACACGAAAAAGGCGAGACAGAGAGCGGGATACACCAAGGCATGACGGTTCACGGCACCCTCCTCAGACGGCGTGTCCGATACATCGCGATCCGATGCTAATAAACGGATATATCGGCTCTTGGGGGCGTTACCTTGAAGGGGATGCTGCGCTGCGGGGATCGCGGGACGCGTCGCCTGGCATGGCGCTCAGATCGAGCTTTTACAATTACTTAGAGCGTATTGATGATGTTCCCTGTGAGCGACGCCGGGCCACTCTATGGTCCACGCGAATTCTCAGGCATGAGGGCTCACGATCGGATACCCTCCGCGTCCAGGTCAGCCGGACCGCACATTACCCCCAGGAGCGCACCGAGGAGGAATCGTCACCATGAGCCTGCCACTGTCCAGCTTACGCAATCCGCACCCATGCCGGATCCATACCGCCGCAGGTCTTGCTTTTCTTGTTTCTTTTCTCGTCCCCGCAATGGCCTTCTCGGCCCCCAAGGGGAAGGCCGAAGTAGTCCCGAAGGCCAAGCTCGTTGGTCTCTCCGAAGTCGGCCTTCCGCGGTACGCGCCCCCCGCGGCCTACCGCGAGGATCTCGTCATCAAGAGCAAGAACGGCGACATGACGATGCGGCGTTTCGTGGACCACGGAAAGATCCGGACCGAGATGAGCGCGCAAGGACACGAATTCATCATGATCGAGTCCGGCGACTCCAAGGGGACGATGTACACCCTGATGCCCGAGCAGAAGATGGCGATGAAGCAATCCCGTCCCCAGACGGCGGACGCCGAGCCCGAGTCCAAGGCGCCGAAGCAGGAAAAGGCGGGCGCGAGCCCGGCCCCTCCGGATGCCCAGGTCGAGGATCTGGGCGACGACACGATCGAAGGCACCGCGGTCAAGAAGCTGCGGATGGTCTATGGCGGGGGCGACGTGCTCGGCTGGTTCGACAAGACGACCGGTGGCCCGGTCCGGATGGAAAGCCTGGTCGACGGCGAGAAGGCGACCCTCGAATGGAAGAACCGGAAAGCGGAGCCTCAGTCCGCCCAGCTGTTCGAGATCCCGAAGGGTTACGACGTCAAGGACATGGATGAGATGCGGAAGCAGATGGGAGCCATGGGCGGCATGGGAGCCATGGGAGGCGTCGGCGGGATGGCGAAGGGCATGGCAGGAGGAATGGTGCAGGGCATGGGATCGAACATGGGCAGCTCACTCGGAGGAATGATCGGCGGCTCGCTGGGCGGACCGCTGGGTTCGGCCGCGGGTCAGTTCCTGGGCGGCAAGATCGGCGGGATGCTCGGCAAGAAGGCCGCGAACGCGATCAACTGACGGAGCTAATCCGCGCGGGAAGCCGAATGCCCCCCGCCGAATCCGGTGAGCAGGGACGGCAGAACGATCAGGAGCAGAAACGCCGACGTGACGAATCCGCCCACCACGGCGATCGCGAGAGGTTTCAAGAGCGCGCTTCCCGCCCCGACCCCGAGCGCCAGGGGCGCGAGCGCCGCCACGCCGGCGAACGTCGTCATGAGGACGGGCCGCGCGCGCCTCAGGGCCGCCTCGCGCGCGGCCTCCGCGACGGAAGCGCCGCGATGGAGCGCGGCTCGGTGCGCCGCGACGAGGAAGTAGGCGTTTTCCGAGACGATTCCCACCATCATGATCGCCCCCACGAAGCTCGAGATGTTGAACGTGGCTCTGCCCAGGTGGAGCGCCGCGAACACTCCCGCGAGCGAGGAAAGGACGACGAGGAGCACCGCGGCGGACTGGCGCCACGATTTGAAGGAGAAGAGAAGGATCGCGCTCACCAGCGCGACGGCGCCCATCAGCACGGCCGCGAGCCCCCGAAACGAGGACTGCTGCTCCGCCCACATTCCCGCGTATTGAAGGGTCGCATCCGGCGGAAGCACCACCCGCGCGCGAACCCGCTTCTGGATTTCCGCCATGGCCGAGCCCAGATCGCGGCCGGAGAGGCGCGCCGTCGGAGCCACCATCGTGCGCAGATTGTCCCGCCCGATCTCGGTCACGCCGGGGAGGGTCTGGATCGAGGCGACGTCGCCCAGTCGCACGCGCCCTGAGCCCACGGGCACCTGAACGCCGGAAATCACCTCGGCGCCGCCCAGCCCGGAGGGCCGCGCCATCACGAAGCGGACGGGCCAGGCGCGGGCTCCGCGCGCGATCATTCCCACGTCCGTTCCCCCGATCGCGGGCGCCACGTCCTGCGCCAGATCCTCAGCGCTCTTCCCGGACCGCGCGGCCGCGGCCCTGGGGACGATTATGACGTTCGGACCGCTCACGACGACGCCGTCCTTCACGTCCACGACCCCGGGAACGCCCGTGAGGACCGCCGCCACCTCGCGCGCCTTGTCCTCCGCCAGAGCCTTGTCCTCATCGAAGATCCTCACCTCGATCGGCTGGGGTGTCGTGGTCAGGTCGCCGATGACGTCCTCCACCAGCTGACCGAATTCCACCTTCAGCGCCGGCTGCGTCTTCTCGATCCTGCCTCGAAGGTCGTCCGCGATCTCGTCCGCGCCTCGCCGGTGCTTGGCCCGGAGGCGCAGCACGTAGTCGCCGATGTTGGGCTCGGTGGCGAAGAAGCCCAGCTGATCGCCGGTGCGCCGCGACCACGCGACGATCTCCGGCATCGCGGCGATCTCCTTCTCCACCTCCCGCAGCATGCGGTCGGTCTCCTCGAGGGACGTGCCCGCGGGCGAGATGTAATCCAGGATCAGCGAGCCCTCGTCCATTTCGGGCAGGAACCCGCTTCCGAGGGTGAGGTAGAGCGGGATCGCGATCAGGATGCACGCGCCGACCGCGGCGAGGCCGATCCAGCGGGTCTCCGTCGCGCGGTGCAGAGCTTTCGTGAACCGGGTTGAGCCTCGCTTCGCTCCGGGCCGGGCGTGATGCGCCGAGGGGCTCGTGAGGGGCACGAGCGTGAGGCACAGGAGCAGCGAGGCGCCGAGCATGAGCGCCATGGAAAGCGTGAGCACCCGAAAGAAGGCGCCCGTGACCCCGCCCAGAAGCACGAACGGGAGGAAGATCGCGAGCGAGCAGAGGCTGGAGCCCACGAGGGTCGGCAGGATCTCGGCCATCGCCTGGGAGCGCGTCGCGGGATGCTCCCCCGTCGAGCGGGCGGCCAGGTGCTCCACCACCACGATGCCATCGTCGAGGACGAGCCCCACCGCGGCCGCGATCCCGCCGAGCGTCATCATGTTGAGCGACTGGCCCGAGAGATGGAGCCCGATCAGGGTCAGCGCGATGCTCGCCGGGAGGACCGCGGCTCCCGCGAGCCCGAGACGGCGGCTCTTGAGGACGATCATGATCACGAGCACCGCCAGCACCGCGCCCACGATCAGGCTGTCGCGCACGCTGCCGATCGAGGCGCGCACCAGATCGGACTGGTCGTAAAAGGTCTGGATCCTTACTCCGCGTGGAAGCCGGCTCCGGTTCTCCTGGAACCACCGGTGCGCCGCGACGGAGAGCGTGATGGCGCTGGCCGAACGCTGACGGAGGAGATTGACCAGCACCGCCTCGCGCGAATCCGCCCGGTAGCGCTTGAATTCGGGCGCCTCCTCGAGCGCGATCCGACCGAGCTGCCCCAGGCGCACCGGGGGGCCGGAAGCCGCCGGGATGGTGAGGGAATCGAGGGAACTCAGGTCGCGCGGCCTCCCGTCCACCAGCGCCAGGTAGAGCTGCGAGTTCGCTTCCAGAAGGCCGACCGACTCGAGCGTGGACGCCTTCCGGACCGCATCCACGACCGCGGCCGCGTCCAGCCCGCGCGATTCCAGGGCGGCCGGATCGAGCGTGACGCGCGCCTCGAGCTTTCGCCCTCCCTGGTTCACGACCTCGGCGACGCCCGGCAGCCTGGAGAGCTCCGGGAGCAGCACCATGTCGGCGAAGTCCCGCAGTTCGGCCAGCGAGGTTTGGTCGGAGGTGAGCGAGAATCCGACCACCGGGAAGAGGGTCGGATTCATGAGGCGCACGTCCACCACGGTGCCCTGCGGAAGCCGGGTCCGGATGGCATCGATCTGCGCCTGGATCCGCTGCACCGTCAGGTCGATGCTCGATCCCCACTCGGAGTCCAGGTTGATCTCGGCGGACCCGCGGCTCGTCGTGGATCGGATCTCGAGGATTCCCGGCACGCGCCGGATCGACTTCTCGAGCGGACGGGTCACCTCCCGGAGAACGACCTCGCTCGGAAGCTCGCCGGAATCCGCGATGACCTTGACCCGAGGGAACGTGACCTCGGGGAGGATCGAGGTCGGCATCCCGCGAAGAGCGAACAGAGCCAGAGCCAGCGCGATCCCGAGCAAGAGCACCATGCCGCGGCGCTGGGTGTGGATCGCGTCGAAGAGACCTCTCACGGCAGAGCCTTGACCCGGGTGCTGTCCGGGAGCCCCCTTTGCCCGCGAACCACCACCGCCGTTCCCGGCGGGAGGGACGGAGCGAGGAGCTCGTGCCGGCCCTGGGCTCCCGGCCCGATGTGGACCGTCGTCCAGACGGCGACGTCTCCAGGCACCACGCGCGCGACCCGGATCTCCCCGGTGAGGTCGTCCTCGACGAGCGCGGAGTCGGGCACCAGGACCGCGCGATGCTCGACTCCGGTCCGGATCACGGCGTTCCCGAACCGGCCCAGAACCCCGAACGGAGCCTTGATCACGGGGGCGAGCCAGAAGAGCGCGGTCTGATCGGCCTCGTTCGTCTGCGGCAGCCGCCGCTGGATCCGGGTCTCGACGAGTCCGCCGCCCTCCATCGTCACCTCGGCGCCCGCGTCCTGAACAACCTGCGCCGCCTCGGTCCTCGGCACGTGCGCCTCGAAGACCACCGATCCATCCGGCACGAGCGTCAGGAGCTCTCCTGCCTCCGCCACTTCGGACCCGGGCTCCACGCTCCGCCGCAGAATCGTTCCGGTGGCGCCCGCGACGATCGGAACGCGGATCAGGTCGCGCGTCGCCAGGCGGAGGGCCCGCTCGGCCTCATTCTGCTCCGCGGGGCTTCTCGCCTGACGGACCAGGATCTCCGCTCCACGGAGCGCGGCGCGCGATTCATAGGTGACAAGCGTCCCGATGGCGGCGCCGCGCTCGACGCGATCGCCCGCGCGGGGACGAAGCGCCTCCACGTAGGCCTTGAACGGCGCGGAAACCGTGACGGAATCGGAGAGCCTCCACTGGCCCTGGGCCGTCACCGTTGCGCGCAGGCTCCGCTCCTCCAGGCGATCGATCCGGACGGGGACGATGGGACGCACTGGTGCTTCCGCGTCGTTCGCCCCGCCGTGGCCGCAGCCGGCGAGCGCGAGCAAGAGCGCGCAAGCCGCCAGCGGCGCGAGAGCCAGCCTAGGGATCACGGGCGATCCTCCGCCCGGAATTGGGCGCTCCGGCTCTCCTGCCGGGCCTCCGCGAGCCGCTCCCGCGCGTCCTGGTAGACGCGGCGCGCGTCAAGGAGGTCCAGGAGCTGGATCGCCCCCCCGCTGTAGAGGCTCTTCACTCGAAGCAGATTCTGCTCGGCCCCGATGCTGGCCACGCGCGCCGTCTCCAGCCGGGAATAGGCGGACCGCCACCGAACCAGGATTTCCAGCGCGGTCCTCCGCTGCGCGATCATCTCCCCGCCGCTCCGCAGGCGTGCGGCGCGCAGGGCGATCGCCTTGGCCTGTGCGGTTTGCCGCGCGCCGGCGGTCCGCACCGGAGCGCGCAGGTTGATCGAGGCCGAAGCACCCAGGTCCCGGCGAAGCCGGTCGGCAAGCGTGGCGTCGGGGTCCATGCTTCTAATGTCTTCCGGAACCGCGCTCGTCAGGTCCGCTCCCGCGAGCCCCGCGTCCAGCGACAGATCGACCGTCGGGGCGCCGGCGCGCTTCGCCTCCGCGACGTCGAGCCTGCCGCGCTCCTCGGCGATCGTGGCGATCGCGACCTCCGGCTGCCGCCCCGCGCTCGCCAGGACGCGCAGCGAATCCTCGGGCGTCGGCGCGCGGTCCTGAAACTCGGGGGGTTCGATCACCACGGAGGAATCGCCCCCGAGCCCCATGAGGGACTTAAGATCGATCTCCGCCGTGCGCTGGTCGAATAACGTCTTCTCCAGTGCGGCGGCGGCGGCGTTTCGCTCGAGGGCGATCCGGACCGAGTCGGTGGTGGTCCGCACGCCCGCGCGCACCGCGCCGCGCATGAGGAGCGAGAGCCGGTCGATCCAGTCGACTGATTGACGCTGTGCCAATTCCACCTCCCTCAGATGGAGCAGGTCGATCGCGAGGTCGGCGGCCTGGAGACCGACGTCGCGCGCCTGGAGCGAAGCCTGGAGGCGCGCGGCGGCCAGATCCAGAGCGCCGCGCGCGCGCGCGCGCGCCCGGGCTCCGCCGTCCATGAGAGCGTAATCCAGCACCACCTTCGCCGCGTACTCGCCCAGGTTCGTGATCGTCGGATCGTAGAAACCCTTCGGCGCCACGAGCGCTCTTCCGACGAACGCCAGGTCGGGCCGCCGATTCCGAGCCACCGCGGAGGACTCGAAGGCCGCGGCCTGCTGGTCCAGATCCGCCGCGACGATCGCGGGGGCGCGATGCCGGGCGAGCGCGACGCAAGCCTCGACGGTGAGTGTGTCCCCCGGATCGCCGGCGGCGGCCTCTCCGGCCGGGACCCGCGCGACGACAGCGAACGAAAGCATGACGAAGACAGCTCCGATCGATTTCATGTCCGCATTCAATTGTAGACTAGAGGAGACGCCGACCCCAGCACTCCAGGGCCAGGATGGCCCAGAGAAGCTGGGTGTCCCTGCGAGCGCCGCCGCGTTGGCCTTCCCAGATCCGGCGAATCCCCTCGGTGTCGAGATAGCCGGAGACGAAGGAGTCCCCACTCAGGATCCGATCCGTGAAGAGCGCGCCTGTATTCCCGTCGAGCCAGCGGGCCACGGGCGGCGTGAATCCGCGCTTGCGCCGGTTCAGGATCCGAGCGGGCACCATTCCGCGAAGGGCCCCCCGGAGAAGCCGCTTGCCCTTCCCTCGCGTCGCCTTCGAGGAAGACGGCAGCGCGGCGACGAACTCCACGAGACCCTGATCCAGGAGCGGCACCCGCGCCTCGAGCCCATGCGCCATGCTGGCCCGGTCCATCTTGGTCAGGATGCCGTCCGGCAGGTAGCTCTTGAAGTCCGCGTACTGAAGTTGCGACGTCGAGTCCCAGCCTTCCGCGCGCTCGAAGTGCCTGTTCAAGATGGAAAAGGGATCGTGCCCCTCGATCGCGCGCTTCAGCCGCTCGCCGTAGAAAATCCGCTTCATCTCCGGGGAGGTGATCGACATCTCCCTGCGATAGGCCGCCCTCGGGCAGACCTCGGCGTCGCGAAGCGCGGTCCTGAAGCGCAGCGGCTTGGGAACCCAGGACCCCTCCGGAGCGAAGCGGCCCATGGCGGCGAGGAGGGCCGGGGCGCGATCGGCCGCGAGCATGCCGCGGATGGACCGGCGCGCCTCGTTGGCGCGATATCTTCTGTATCCGCCGAAGCTCTCGTCGCCGCCGTCCCCGGTGAGACAGACGGTCACGCTTCTTCTCGCGTCGCCGCACACGAGGTACGTGGGAACCGAGGATGGATCGGCGAAGGGCTCGTCGAAATGCCACGCGAGCAGGTCCAGCATGCCGGAATCAGGCTCCGTCACCTGGATCTCGCGCCAGCCCGCGCGATAGGTGTCCGCGGCCAGGATCGAATGGACGCGGTCCGGGTCGTCGGTGTCCGGAAAGGTGGCGGTGAAGGTCGGGATTCCGGCTCCGACTCGGCCGGCCATGAAGCCCAGGACCGCGGTCGAATCGATCCCCCCCGAGAGCAGCGCGCCGATGGGAACGTCGGCACCCATCTCGGAGCGCACGGCCTCTTCCAGCGCGTGCCGGAGCCGCTCCTCGGCGCCGCCGCGCGAATAGGGGCCCGGCGTGAAATCGAGGTCCCAGTATTGCGTGTCCGTGATGCCGCGAGCCGACACCTGGAGCGCGTGCCCAGGCTCGAGCTTGCGTATCCCTCCGAAGATCGTCCGCGGAGAGGGGACGTACCCGAACGTGAAGAAGTCGTCGATCGCCCGCTCGTCAAGCGTCCTGGAAACGCTGGGATGCTCCAGGACCGCCTTCGGCTCGGATCCGAACACGAACATCTCGCCGTTCCAGTGGTAGTAGAGCGGCTTGATGCCCATCCGGTCGCGGGCGAGCCAGAGCGCTCGCTTCCGGCTGTCCCAGACGGCGAAGGCGAACATTCCGCGGAGGCGGTCGACGCACCGCTCCCCCATGCTCTCGTATAACTGGAGGAGGACCTCCGTGTCGGTGCGCGTGCGAAATCGGCGGCCCTCGCGAACGAGATCGTCGCGCAGCTCGCCGTGGTTGTAGATCTCGCCGTTCAGGATGACCGCCGTACGTCCGTCCTCGCTCAAGAACGGCTGGAGGCCCCCGGCAAGATCCACGACAGCGAGGCGTGTATGGGCCAGCCCGACTCCGTCCCGGCAGTAGGTTCCCCGGCCGTCAGGGCCGCGATGGGCCAGGGCCCGATTCATCCGCTCGAGGATGGCTTCGCCCTCGGAGCCGGGAGCCTCGGCGCCGGACGCCTCGGGGTCGAAGAAGCCCGCTATGCCGCACATGGGATCACCAGGCGGAGCAGTTCCGCGTCACGCGCTCACGACTCGGCGAACGCCTGGATCAGACGGGCGACGTGCTTCGCGTGCTTGAGGTAGAGGTCCAGGCGGAGGTTCTCGTCCGGGGCGTGCGCGCGCGTGTCCGGGTTGCCGAATCCTGCCGTGGCGACCGGGACCTTGAGCTCCTGGATGAAGGCGAAGTTGGGTCCCGAGCCTCCGACCATCGGGACGATCTGCATCGGCATGCCGTAGACGGGTCGCGCCGTCTCCGAGACGAGGTTGAGAAACGGGTCGTCGGGATCGGTACGCCCCGCGGGATTTCCCCCGAGAAACTCGATCCGGACGTCCGGGAATCCCTCCTGGTCGAGATGAGCGCGAAGCTGGCGCAAGACCTGGGCCGGGGTCATGTCGGGAACGAGTCGAAAATCCACCTTCGCGGATGCGCGCGCCGGCAGCACGGTCTTGGAGCCCTTGCCCTGGTAGCCCGACGTGAGCCCACAGATCGTGCAGGTCGGCTCGAACACCTCGGCGATCGAGAGCTCGACCCCTCCCTTCATGCCGCGCAGAAATTCCTTCACGCCGTACCGCGTCCGGTGGTCCTCCGCCATGTCCGGGGCCTGGGCCATCAGCTCGCGGTCGCGCGCGGTCGGCGGCCGGACGGGATCGTAGAAGCCGGGGATCCGGACCCGTTCGTCTTTGCCCTTGAGGCTGGAGAGCGCCCAGGTCAAGCGCCATGCCGCGTTGGGAAAGATCGAGCCGCCGATGCCCGAGTGCACGTCGCGCGTCGCGGTCTCGACGGAAAGCTCGACATAGCAGATGCCGCGGAGCCCCGCGAACTGGAGCGGGACGCCGCGATGGTCCAGGTACCCGAATTCCCAGAGACAGGCGTCCCCCTTCAGGCGCGCGCGGTTCGCCTTGACGAACTCGTGCATGTGGGCGCTCCCGATCTCCTCTTCCCCCTCGATCACGAACTTGATCCGGCACGGGAGATCCTTCGCCTGGGCGAGGAGCGCGTCGATGGCCAGGAGCCGCGCCGTGAGGTGCCCCTTGTCGTCGCTCACGCCCCGGCCGAACAGACGGCCGTCGCGCAGCGCCGGCGCGAAGGGGGGGCTGGTCCAGAGATCCAGGGGCTCGGCGGGCTGAACATCGTAATGGTTGTAGATGAGCAGCGTTCGTTCGCTCGATCCCCCGCGCTCCGCCACGACGACCGGGAACCCTCCGGAGGGCAGAGTCTCGACGGCGAACCCGCGCGACCGGAGCATCTCGGAGACCAGGGCCGCGCATTCTTCCATGCCCAGATTCTGGGCCGCGACGCTGGGCAAGGAGGCATACCGGATCAGCTCGGCCACGCTCGCGTCCAGGCGCTGGTCGATGAAGCGGTCGACGGAGGCGAAGTCGGTCACGCGCGCTGGGAAGCTCCGGCCGCGGCGCCCGCGGCTTCCGGCGCCGGATGGATCTCGCAGCTCGCGGCGCCGAAGGCCACGAGATAGCCGAGCGCATCCTCACGCCGGTCCACCTTGACCAGCGTGTCGAGGAGGTTCCCCATCATTCCTTTCCAGTCGGGGTGGTGCATGAGCGAGCGGCGATCCTCCTCGCACAGGGACGCGAGGATCTCCTTCATCTGATCCGCGGCGCGAGAGAATTCCCCAGCCGCGGCGATGAGGTCCCCCGATTTCGCGTGGATCTCGCCGATCAGGTCCAGGCCACGCGCCGCGAGCGGCCGGAAACCCCGCTCGGTCGCGCGCTCCACCAGATCATCCAGCTCCTCCAGGCAGTCCGCGCCGGTTCCCTCGCCGCACGCGGCGCGGGCGGCCGTCAGGGTGGCGCGCATCTCGAAGTGCGTCATCTTGGACCAGCGCGCCACGTCGCGCGCCTGCCGGGCGGAGCGCTTGGCCTCGCCGTGGTTCTCGGCCGAAAGCTCCACCTGCGCGGACGCGATCAGGGATTCGATCAAGCTCTCCACGTTCCCGGTCGGCTCGCCGAGCGAGATCGCGCGGCGCGCGTGGTCGCGAGCCAGGTCGAGGTCTCCCCGCGCGGCCGCGATGATCGCGCGCTTGGAATGCACCTCGGCCAGCACGGGCGCGGCCTCGAGATCCGCCGCGAGCTCCTCCGCAAGCCGCACCTCCTCCTCGGCCCGATCGATCTGGTGCAGATCGAGGTAGAGTTCCGCGAGATTGTCGTGGAGGCTCGCCAGGGATTGGGTCCTCTGGCCCTGCGCCGTCCGGATCTCCAGCGACTCGCGGTAGAGGCGCTCGGCGCTCGCATAGTGCCCCTGCTCGAAGCGGACGACGCCGAGGTTTCCCAGACACGCGCAGAGGTCCTCGTTGTTCCCCAGCTCGCGGCACAGGGAGAGAGACGCCTCCCAGTGGCGCTGCGCCCCGGCATGGTCGCCCTCCTGGTAGCCCAGATTGCCCAGATGACGGAGCGTGACCGCCTCGCCGCGGCGGTCCACCGCTTTCCGGTAGAGCGCGAGGGCTTCGTTCAAATGCCCTTCCGCCTCGCGGGGCTCCCCCAGCCGGTAGTGCAGGATGCCGATATTCTTGTGCGATTGAGCCATACCCACCTCGTCCCCGAGCCGCTCTCGAAGCGTGAAACAGGTGCGGTGACAGGCGAACGCTTCCTCGAGGTCCCCTCGCACGTAGTGGATCCCGCTCAGGTTGTTGAGCGCGGCGGCAAGAAGGCGCTCGTCACCCCGCGCTTCCGCCATCTGGATCGCCTCGCGCATGAACCGCTCGGCGGCCTCGAGCTCGCCCTTGAAGAAGTGGAGTTTGCCCAGCTCGCGAAGCGCGGTATTGACCCTGGACGCGTCGCCCGAAGCGCGCGACTCCTCGACGAGCGTCGCGTACCGCGCGATGGCTTCGTCATAGCTTTTCCGCGACTCGGCCGGGTGCCCCAGCAGATACAGCATGCGCCCGATCGCGCGCACGATGTCCGCCTCGAAGCGGGCGTCCGGCGCCGTGCGCGTCAGCGTGAGGGCCGTCTCGTAGCTCACGAGCGCCGCGCGGTAGCGGCCCGCCGCGTATTCCTGATCGCCGCGGCGCTGCCGGATGTCCATGAGCTGGCGCACGCGCTCTTCGGGCGGATGGTCCGGATGGAGATCGTGCAGGAGGCTCTCGGCCCGCTCGAGATAGCGGATCGCGTCGCCGTGGGCGAAGAGACGGGCCGCGGCGGTCGCGGAGAGGACGAGGAACGGCAGCGCCTCGGACTTGAGGCCGGCGGCGAGCAGATTATGGGCGATGACCCCGGCGTGCTCCTCCGACTCGCCGAAGCTCTCGGCGAGGAACTGCCCCACGACGGTGTGGTATTCGATCCGCAGCTCAGGCGGAATGCTGGCGTACAGGATTTCCCGGATCTTCGAGTGATCGAAATGATATTGCGGACCCGCGGCGTGGATCAGGTGGTGGATCTGCTCCAGGAACTGGAGTGTTTTCAGGAGCGGCATTCGCTCCAGGCCCAGGCCCCTCAAGATTGTGCCCGAATGGAATATGTCGCCTTCCACCGCGCCCAGCTCGAGAATCTCGCGCTCGCGCTGCCCGAGGCGGCTCAAACGCCTCATCACGACGTCGTAAACCTTCTCCGGGATCGATATCTTGTCCACGGCGGTCGCCAGGGTCCACACATCGCCGCGCTTGGCGAGAACCTTCTCGGCGGTCAGCAATTTCAGGATCTCCACCATGAAAAACGGGTTGCCCTCGGCCTCACGGTAGAGGAGCGCGCCGAACTCCTCGCCCCACTCGTGCCCCGGGTAGAGACGTTGGAGCACTTCCGCAACGTCCTCCCGGCTGAGCCTTGCTAAGTCGATCCGCTCGAACCGGTCTTCCCGTCCGAGGATCTGCAGCACGGACTGGAGCGGATGCTGGACGCCGCCGGACTCCGCAAACGTCTCCTCGGGACGGTAGGTCACGAGAAGGAGCATGCGGCGACCGGACACGCGCCGGGTCAGGAAATGGAAGAGACGCACCGAGCCCTCGTCCGCCCATTGGAGATCCTCGATCACGAAAACCAGCGGACGCTCTTCCGCGACGAACGCGATGACCTGGTCCAGCACCTCCCAGAGCTCCTCCTCGCTGGTGGGACCGTTGGCCGCGAACGCGAACCTTAGAAACCGGCTGAGGACCGGAATGGAGCCGACGAGCCTCGGCGAGCGCTCGAAGAGGAAGCGCTGGAGCGCCGGAGCGGAGTCCACGCCGCGAAGGGCGAAGTACTGCCGGAGCGCGTCGGCGATCGGCAGGTAGGAGCTGCCCCCGCCGCCGAAGAGACACGAAGACGCGAGCACGCGGGATCCCTCCCGCCGGCTCAAGCGGCAGAACTCCTCGATCAGGCGGCTCTTTCCGATGCCCGCCTCGCCCGAGATGCAGACCGCCGCGCCCTCCCCGGCGCGCACCTCGCGGTGGAGCGCGGCGAGGCGCTCCATCGGGCGCTCGCGCCCCACCATCGGCGCCAGGAACCGCTCGCGGCGCGCGGTGAACACCTCGCGCGTCGCGACCAGGTCCAGCTCCTCGTGCGCGCCGGCGCGACGCAGGCGATCGTGCTCGCGGAACCGCGACAGGTCCTCCGCCATCTCGGCCGCGCTCTGGTAACGCTCGGCCACGTTCTTCATCATCGCCTTCATCACGATGTGCTCCAAGTCGGCCGGGACTTCGGGCGCGAGCTCTCGGATCGTGATCGGATCCTCGTGGAGGATGGCGTGCGCGACCGCCACGGCTCGATCGCCAACGAAGGGCAACCGGCCGGTCAAAAGCTCGTACATGAGGACGCCGAGCGAGAAGAGGTCGGTCCGGCCGTCCACTTCCTGCCCGGTGACCTGCTGCGGCGACATGTAGGCCGCCGTCCCCAGGATGGCGTCGCTCCGCGTGACGACGCTTCCGCCCGAGACCTTGGCCAGTCCGAAGTCCATGACCTTGATGCGCCCCTCGGGCGTTCGCTTGATGTTCGCGCCTTTGATGTCGCGATGGACGATGCCGTGCGTGTGCGCCTCGCGAAGAGCCTCCAGGATCTCGAGACTCATCGCCAGGACCTCGCTCCAGGAGAGCGGTCCGTCCGCGACCATCTCGCGAAGGGTGGCGCCGGGCACGTACTCCATCGCGAGGAAGAGGTCCTCCCCCTCCGCACCCACCTCATACAGGACGGCGGCATTGGGATGATTCAGGGCCGCCGCGGCCCTTCCCTCGTTCAGGAAGCGGCGGCGAGCTTCCGGATCCTGCGAGAGGTCGGGCGGAAGGAGCTTGAGCGCGGCGCGGCGGTGAAGGAGGTTGTCGGTTGCCAGGTACACGACTCCCATCCCACCTTGTCCGAGCGTGGATTCAATCGTGTAGTGGCTGACTTCTGACGGGCGGGGCGCCATCCTAACCTCGATCGATCGTGCGACGGGCGGACGGGTTTCGAAAACACCGAGACGGCGATGCTAGCAGGTTTCGAGGCCGATTTCCATCGGAGCCACGTCGCCCTCCTCCGGGCGGCGACGGCTCATCGCGCGGCCGGCGATACGAGCACGAGTGAGATCGGCGCCGGATACCGCATCAGGCCGATAGGCGTGTCCACCGACGGCGTGAGTTCCAGCGAGACCTCGTGCGCTCCTGGGCGCCGGTTCGTGATCGAAAGCGCGATATCGATCAGGTCTCTGCTCCGGCCGCCGACCGCGTCCATGAGGTTGAAGCGAACGAGGAGCGGCACGTCGCGCGGCACCCCCGGCGGAAACGAGTAGGGGCCGCGCAGACTCCCGGAAACAACGTCCTTGTTGTCCACGAGACAGATCCAGTCCATCCCGACCAGCTTGGCGGTGACGGTGTTGGATGCCGGATTGCGCCCCTCGAGGTGAACGGTCAGCTCCAGCGGAACGTCGCGCTCCGCGACGGCGGCGCCGAGGCGGAGCAGATCCGAGGGCCTCAGGTCCGAATACGATCGGACGGCCTCGAGCGGTATGCCGGCCACGCGCGCGCCGCTCACGCCGTTCAGCTGGAACTCGACCCGCCGCAGTGCCAGCAGCTCGTTGGCGGCAGCACATCCGAGCAGCGTCATCAGAGCCAGGGTCAGCGCCAGAATGCCCACGCGGACCCACCTCGCGTTTCCTGCACGCTGCACGTTCACGTCGTCCCCTCCATTCACACCCTTACGTCCCTCGACAACACCGGATCGATGAATCTCCGCCAGCGGCTCGCACGTCCTCAGCGGTCGAAGGACTCCCGGCGCGAGGCGGGAGAGAGCGGGACCAGGAACGACTCCGGATCCGCGAGAACTTTCGCCCGCACGTCGGCGAGGGATTCCTCGCCCCCGTAGCTCACCGCGGAACGGAGATGCCCGCGGATCCGCTGGATCACGTCGCGCACGGCTCCCTGGTAGGGCACCTGCACCTCCTGGCCCTCGGAGGGCGTTTCCAGAGCCGCCTCCAGCAGCTCGGAATCGGAATCGTCGTAGAGCGCCTCGAAAACCGCCTGCGGCGAGGTCATGCCGCGGTAGATCTTCCGCTTCTCGCCCGTCGCCGGATCGAGGATCACGGACCCCGGCGACTCGTCCGTTCCCGAGAGGATGCTCCCCAGCATCACCGAGGACGCTCCGCACACGAGCGCAAGGAACACGTCCTTGTCGTGCCGCACGCCGCCATCGGCGATGATGGGAACCGAGTCCCCCACCGCGTCCCATGCTTCCCGCACTGCCTGGAGCTGCGGGACGCCGGCGGCCGTCTCCAGGCGGGTGCGGCAGCCCCGGCCGGGGCCGATGCCCACCTTGATCGCCGCCGCGCCGAGCCCGCGCAGGAACTTGGCCCCCTCGGCCGTCCCGACGTTGCCGCAGATCAGCTCCACGTCCCCGAGCCGCTCCCTGAGAGCGCGCACCGCCCGTTCCATCGTTTCGGAGTGCCCGTGCGCGATGTCAACGACGAGCGCGTCCGCGCCGGCGGAGCGGAGCGCCTCCGCCCGCTCGAGGAAGTCGCCGCGCGCCCCGACCGCTGCCGCCACGCGGAGTCTCCCCTTGGAATCCTTCGTGGAATCCGGCCGCTCGCGGGCAAGGATGATGTCGCTCTTCGTGATGAGCCCTCGGATGCGCCTCGAACCGTCCACGAGCGGCAGTTTCTCGACGTGATGCTCGAAGAGCACGCGCTCCGCCTCCTCGAGCGTGACCCCCGGAGGCCGTGTGATCACGCGCTCGAAGGGCGTCATGAAGCGCTCGACATTCTCTGCGTCGCTTCGCTTCCCCCAGGGGATGTCCCGCTTGGAGAGAAGCCCGGCCAGCACGCCGCTCCCGCGCGTCTCCTCGATCAGGATCCCGGTCACGCCATGGCGCCTGGCGACCTCGCGCGCCTCGCGCAGGGTGGCTCCGCGAGGCACCACGATCGGCTCCTCCACCACCCATCCGTGGCTTCGCTTCACGCGCTCCACCTCGCGAGCCTGCTCCTCGATCGGCATCGCCCGGTGAATGACGCCCATGCCCCCCTCGAGCGCCAGAACGCGCGCCATTCGCGATTCGGTGACGCTGTCCATGTTCGCGGAAACGATCGGAAGCTCGAGCGGAATGGCGCGGGTGAAGCCGGCGGTGAGCCTTACCGATTGGCGCGATCCGACTCTTCCTCGCTGTGGGCGGAAGAGAAAGTCGTCATACGTGCGGCCGAGGAAGAAGCGCATAGGTCTTCCATTCTACGCCACCATCCTCAGAAAAAGTTACAAAGAGACCCGCGCGTTCCTCGTCCCTTCGCTAACGTCCGAGATCGCATCGAGGTTCCACCGCGCGAGGCCCGGCACGCACGTTGCTGTTGCGTGGGACGCGGTTGCTGCGCCGTCGCGGCCGCGGGGGCCGCAGACTACCAGCGCGCCTTGAATCCGCGCGCGTCCACATGAACGAAGGGGCCGTGCGCCGAGGTCGCGGGATAGGCCGACAGGCCTCCGACCAGCGCCGGATAATCGGCCTCGACCCGCTCGGCGGCGGTGCGAAGCACCACCGCGTCGGCGATGGTGATCTTTCCGTCTCCATTCAGGTCGTCCATCATCCCGTTCTGATCCGCATCCACGAACACGTCCGCGGCGTCACCGTACATGTGGCGGCTGTGCTCGGCGCGCCCGCCCTTCCCAACTTCCTGGGCGTTGTACTGGGGCGTCCGGAAACCCGACATGATGTGGAGCCGGCTGGGATGGCCCTCGCGCTCAAGCTCCGCCCGGAGCAGCTCGAGCTTGTCGAGGAGCCTGGGCTGGAGGACCAGAATCTTGGGCCAGACGTTGCCCTGGTCGTGCGTGAGGAAGTCGCGCATCGTGAAGTGCGCGGACAGCTTCGTCCCCTGGTTCTCCGGAGTCACGCCGATGAAGCCCGCCGGCGCCGTGTAGCGTGCCTTCGAGGAGGTCATGGCATCCGAAGGCCACCGCCCCACGTGATATCGCGCGTAGCCCGCGCTGCATGCATCGGCGAGCGGGAGCAGCGTCACGACGGTGAGCGAATCCCCGTCGGGCGTCGCTAGCTTCGGCCAAGCCATTTCTCCATCGGTCCCACACGAGGCCAGGAGCGGCTTGAGCAGCGGATTCTGGACGAGAACGTCCTCCATACCCATGACCGCCCGCAGCCTGCCGCTGAAACCGAGCAGATCCGCGGAGGCCATCGCGACGCGGGTCTTGGCCGGGCCCGCGGGGGGCTCGGTAGGACCATCGCGCAGGATGGGGGCATATCGCGGCGCAGGAGAAGGCGAAGCGAGGGCGCTCGAAACACCCTCGACGCCCGTCCGGGTATACATAGCCGAAGCCGTAAAGGCGAGAACCGTGGCCGCCAGAAGGACCGGCGCGAAGCCGGACCCGGCCATGACATTGGAATGCGCCAGCTTGTAGGACCTGGTCGTCTTCATAATGTAAGACCTTGGCGTATAAGGGTTAAAGGATCCTTGGGAAACGGCTCCACCCTCATTTAGACGGTCGCCTGTGGTCGGGGGTTCCCTGAAACGACCCCCGGAGGAGACCTTACTCTGTAGAAGCCTAGTCCCTATAGGCTTATCGGCAGGCTTTGCTAAATCCTTACGGTATAAAGCCCCCCGGGCGAGGGGCCTGGAATGATGGCCCCGGCAGGCAGCGCTCGTCGTGTGAAATCTATAGCCCGGATTCTTGGACCCACGGAGGGCGCGGTCCTTATCGTCCGCCCTCCGCTTCCGGACCGGCTCAAAACCGCGCCTTTACCTCGCGCTGCGCTGCCGGGGATCGAACGGTGTACAGGCTTCATCGAGCTCTAGGGCGTTCCCGGCGGCATCCGGCTTCCTACGATTGGCTCGCGGCGGCCGCCGGAGCGGAATGTCTCCCCCGCCTGGCCGCCTGTCGAGAAGGAGTCGCCGTCCTCGCGTCCGGTGCTCTGGGCGACCAGGTCGCCCGCCTTGCTGCTCAGCTTGCGGGCGGTCTCGCCGATCTTGCGACGCATCTCCCCGCCAGGAGCAGGCGCGAGCAAGAGCGCAAGCCCGGCGCCAACGACGGCGCCGACAAGAAATCCGGCCAGCGTGACGCCGGACGTTCCAGGCTCATTCATCATGTCGTTCATGTACGTGCGATCACTCATAATTGATTCCTCCGTTGGTCGACGAGCGACCTGTGAATCGTCGGGTCAGGTTTCCGATGAGCTGCAGAGCGCCGAAGCGAACACCTCGGGCCATGGCGACCGCAGTGCGGATGGGAACTTCCACTTCGTGAATCAGAGCGTCGGAAAGGTTCATCGTGCGCTCCCCGAGCGATTCGAAGCGCTCCATGACGCGGCGAACGCGGGGCGCGACTTCGCGGAACGCACCGACGATCTCCCCCGCTTCGCGCGCAACGTTCTTGAGCTGGTCGATCAGATCACGGCCCTCTACCGCAAGCTGCGAGAATTCGTCGGAAGCTTTGCCGAAATGCTGCATCACCTTGATCGTGGCAATCGCGATTGCCACCACCGCTAATGTTACAATTACAAAGCAAATCTGTAGGAGTGCCGACATGATTTGCCCCCGTGGATGCGTAACTCTCGTGTTGGGCGTGGACCTCTACTGTCCCGCGCGTCTCTCTTCACTTCCCTGCAACATCAAGGCCAGCGGCCATTCAGCCCCGCGGCCCGCAGCGCCGGATCGAGGGCGGACAGCATCTCTTCGGGCGAATACCGCGAGGCGACGGGGCTGAGCAGAATCAGTACGTCGACCTCCTTCACCGCGGTCCGGCCGCCTCAGGCCGTCGCGGCCCGGCTGGTGCCGCGGTGCCGCTTCTTCACCTCGTGCCTTACGCGCGCCTCCTCGATGGAGTGGGACCGGGTCAGGGTGCCCTCCTTCTTGGCCATCCGAACCATCTCCCGGTAATACTCCTGAAGGTGGTCCAACTCCGCTTCGGACATCTGCTCGGTGTCGATAAGCCGGCTGCTCGCTCCCTCGACGGCGGCGATGAGTTCGTTCAGCTTCAGCGCCACGGCGCGGGCGGATTTGTTCTGTGCTCGCTGGATGAGGAACACCATGAGAAAGGTAATCACGGTTGTGGCCGTGTTGATCACCAGCTGCCACGTGTCCGAGTAGTGAAACAAGGGGCCCGTGAGAAGCCAGACCACCACGGCGCCCAGAGCCAGCATGAAGGCGTTCGTGGTCCCGGTCCACTCGGTGACCGCCGCGGAGAGGTGCTCCATGCGGCCGGACAGGGACTTGGATCCAGAGCGTGAACTCGCCATCGGTACTCCTTCCGCGCTTCGCCGTTACTCCGCACCACCCATTTCGTCGCGCCTGACACAGACAGCAAGAAGGATGCACGCGCGCTTCGCAATAGAAGAGGCCCCGGGCGATGCGCTGCCGGAGCCTCGTTTCATGCGCGCCTCACTTCGGGAGGAATCGCGCTCGGGAGAAAATTGGGTGGCCCTCCATAAAGGGGAGTGGGGTAGGTTGGGAACCGCCCAGTCCCGTCGCAAGGCCAGTGGAGGGCCCCTGGGTCGTCAGAAACGCTTGTCCTGGTTCTCCTGATTCATCGGTGTCTCCGATGGCGCCCGCTTCGGACGCCGCGATAAAATTGCGAGCAGAGCCACAGGGTCGGACCAAAATTTCTGCCGTACCGTGATAGGGCCAGATCTTGACGTCCAAACCCCCAGCGCCTGCTCGCTACAACCCTCACGCGCGTTACGCCGCGACGCGCAAATTCTCTATTGGACATTTCGAGCGACCGCGTCCTGCCAAGCGGCCGGTTACATTCACAGCCCCTACTTCGCAGCATTCGTGCCACGTTTCGGAACGGGTTCCGGCGGGATGCTTTTCGGGCGGGAGGGGCAGCTGCTTCCGGCGCGTTTCCGCGCGAGGGACGGACCTAATTAAATGAAAAGGAAGATTCTCCGGCGGCGACCGAAAATGGGGAGCCGGCCTGTGGAACTGAGGCTCTTTTGCCACCCGGTATCCGTAGAGCCATGTAGGTCATTCTTGCGCCTGTTGTAGAACCTACAAGGGACTGGACGCTCGGGGCTGACGGCACCGGGCCCCCCTCGGTCGGAAAGGGTGAGACCACGGCGCAACGGCGAAAGGGTCAGACGGTGGCGGAGTAGTTGTTGAGGCGGTTGTAGATCGTCTTCAGGCTGATGCCGAGAACCTCGGCCGCCTTCCGCTTGTCCCCGCCGAAGTGCTCCAGCGTGGCCAGGATGAAGTGGCGCTCGATTTCGGCGAGCGACATTCCCACCTGCATGGAATCGGAAGCCGGCGGCGCCCCTGGGGAGGCCGGCGCGACCGGGCCGATCGGAAGCGCGTCCATCTCCATGAGATCGTCCGCGAGGATGAAGGACCGGCGGATCATGTTCTTCAGCTCCCGAACATTGCCGGGCCAGCTGTACGACGCCATCCGGCTCCGCGCGTTTGCGCTGAACTTCTTCGAGGCCTCCTCTTCCCGGTTGATCTGTCCGAGAAAATGCTCCGCGAGGAGATCAATGTCCCCCTCCCGGTCTCGAAGCGGAGGGAGGATAATCGGAAAAACGTTCAGCCGATAGAGCAGGTCCTCCCGGAACTTTCCTTCCTTCACGGCTGCCTCCGGCGACCGGTTGCTGGCGGCGATAATCCGCACGTCAACCGTGATCGGCTCATCCCCGCCGACACGAAGCAAGGTTCCGGTTTCCAGGACGCGGAGCAGCTTTACTTGTAATTCCAGCGGCATCTCGGTGATCTCGTCGAGGAAAAGCGTGCCCCGCGAGACCCGCTCGAAGTAGCCGCGATGCAGTTGCGTCGCTCCCGTGAAGCTGCCGCGCTCGTGACCGAAAAGCTCGCTCTCGATGAGATTGGCGGGCACCGCGCCGCAATTCACCGGCAGGAACGACTGGCTGCGCCTGCGGCCCAGCTCGTGAATGGTGGCCGCGACTTCCTCTTTGCCCGTTCCGCTCTCGCCTACCAGAAACACAGTCGCGTCGGTGGGCGCCACCTTCACCACCAGGTCGTACACCTTCTGCATCACGGGTGAGTTTCCGATCAGACGCCCGAAGCGCCCCAGCTCCCGCAGCTCATCGCGGAGCGAGCCGATCTCCTGTTTGAGTGCGAGCGTCCTCAGCACATTGGCGAGAACCGTCTTGAGGCGCCGGACGTCCACCGGCTTCGTGAGGTAGTCCAGGACGCCATGGCGCAGGGCCGCCACCGCCGAGTCGACGGAAGCGAACCCGGTGATGAGAATCACCTCCGGGCGCTTGGCGGGCTCGACGTCTTGCAACAGCTCGAGCCCGCTGCCGTCGGGAAGCATCAGGTCCACGAGCACCACGTCCGGGCGTCTCTGGGTGAGACGCTCGCGCGCCTCGGCGAGCGTCCCGGCGGACATCGCCGAGAATCCCTCTTTCTCCACAAGCTCCGTCATGGCGGAAAGAGCTTTGGTTTCGTCGTCCACAATCAGAGCTACCGGCATGTTCCTATCTGTCCTCCGCCGCGGCAAGCGGCAGGTGAATTTCCAGTGTCGCGGCGCTTGGCGCGCCGGATCGGAGTCTAATGGTACCACCATGGCGCTCCAGGGAGCGGCGCGCGATGTGCAGTCCGCGCTCGGCCCCGAGGGCCGAGGCCATCGGGACCTCCTTCCGGGAGCCATCGAAGATGTGAGGCGGAAATCCAGCCCCCGCGCCGGTGATCACAATGGTCGCCCGACCATCCGCGGAGGCTACCTTAATATCCAGCTCGCCCCCCTCCGGCGTGCCCTCGACCGCCTTGATCATGATGTGGACCAGGGCATGACGGATCGAGTCCCGGTTGCCTTCGACTACAACGGGCTCCTCCGGAGCGGTCAGGCGGGCCTCGACGCGAGTCTTACGGCGGTAGGGCTCGAGAAAGACGTGCAGGTCCTGGGTAGTCTCGGCGAGATCGAACCGCTCCACCTTGTCCTCGGTGATGCGGGTCTGACTCAGCAGCTTCTCGAGCATCCCCTCCAGTCTCGAAAGCTCGGACCCGATCACCTCGACAAAGCGGGCCTGGCGCGCCTTGTTTTCCTCTCCGGGCGCATCGGTCAGCGAGTTTCTGAGGAGCTCCAGATACAACACGACTGTGTGGAGTGGGGTGCGGATATCGTGCGACGTGGCGAGAGAAACTCTGGACAGAGCGCGCAGATGGTTCGCCAGCCTCAAGTCCGTCTCCAGGACGCGCAGGCCTTCTTGGGTCACGATGGGGTCCAGGCTCAGGTCCAGGACCAGAGGATCTTCAGGGGTGCCGGGATTCATGGCAATCGAGCTAACGGACTCCAGGCCTGGACACTCGTTCGCTATCGCTCTCTAAAGTGTGAATGATCTTCAACAGGCATTACAAGCACGCCGTTCTTGGAAAAACGGACACGGGCGGGCCCCGTCCCCCGGCCGCCCGGGCCTTGATATTGCTACTACCCTGCTGGGACGCGAGGTGGTCCGTCGGGCACCGGCCGGTATCCTCAGTGAAATCGCTCGTAGGATTGCGGTTTCCCGAACGGGCACTCCGGAGCGGGCCGGTTCCGATGTAAGAAAAGCCGTCCACCACGTTCGCCAGGGTTCACGTTGCAACCTCTGTATTTGATTGCTCGAGCGTCGGCCCGCGCGCCGGCCAAGGAGGACTCGAACTATGCAAGAATATCCAGACTTCAAAGATCGCTCCAAGAGCACGGGCAACGTTGCCCCGTTGCTGCTCGGCGCCGTGATCGGCGCCGTGATCGGCGCCGGAATCGCCCTTCTTCTCGCTCCGGCCATGGGAAAGGACACCCGCCGGCGCGTAGGGCATACGGCGAAGCGGCTGGGCGATGAAGCGCGTCAGGTGTTTCAGCGCACGCGCGACAATCTGAACGACATCAAGCACGACGCCACGTCGGCGATCGAGAAGGGACGCCAGGAATACGCGCGCAGCCGTAGACCCGAGGATCAGCCCGTGACGCGACCCTCGTAGCGACACGTCCGCGAGGACGTGAACATGTTGGCGACCGGATGATGGGCGGCCTCGCGGTTCGCGGGGATCTGCAGAGTTGCCCGTCCTCGGTCGCCGCTTTTTTTGCGCGGCATTGTTCTCACGAGAGTGCAGCCTACGGGGCCGAGCGCGAACTCAGGCTACGGCCCCGCCGGCTGCGTCTAGACGGGCCGCCGTCCCTGGATGACGCGCACCAGAGCGGAGACGATAGCCAGGATAAGGAGGAGATGGATGAAGCCACCCTCCGCCTCCGATCGAGGACTTGCTCGCGTCGTCGGGGGGCTCGCGCATGGGCTCCCGATCGATGGGCGGCTCTTCGACGGGTGGCTTCATTACCGGGTCTCGTACGGGAGGCTTTCGGCGTGCCGGCTTGGGCGGCGCGCGCCGCTTGCCGGGACCGCGCTGCTGCAGTGTGACCGGAATCTCGACAAGACCGAAGCTGATGCTGCCTTTCCAGAACGCGCGTGCCATGGGTATGGCTCCCTCCTCGAGGAAAAAGATCCCTCGCCATTACCAAGCAGAGGCCGAGCCAGCGCGCGCGAGAGACGGTATGTTGCGGAAGCACTGCGCGAGAGCGAGGTCCGTGGAAGTCCCTATAGGAAACTTCGAGAATATCTTACAAGGAATTTCTCCCTTTTCTTCACGGCAGGACCTGGCCCGGACCCTCGTAGCGGCGCCGATCTTGACGGGGCATCGACGCCGCTGCCCGCAATTGGAGACGCGCCTCAGAATTGGGAGCCCAGGCCCCGCAGAGGGATCTCGTGGCATGGGACTTGTTAGCGTTCCGAGAAGACAAGAGGGGCAAGCCGGGCAAAAGCATCACCTTGCTCCCCGCAGCCAAGAGAGGATGGAGCACCATGACAGCTGGCGAACTCATGACCCGAAAATTCGATACGATCAATGCGGATGCCTGCCTCGAGGAGGTTTCGCGCAAGATGGAGTCCTCAGGAGCCGGTCTGCTGCCCGTGTGCAAGGACGGGCTCCTGGTGGGAACGATCACCCAGGATGAAGTGGCCGGGCGTGTATCTTTGGCGATACGCCGAACGGAGCCGACGCGCGTGGCCGACGTGCTCGCGCCGGACATCCTGTTCTGTTTCGAGAGCACGGAGGTGACCGAGGCCGCGAAGCTCATGAAGGAACATCGCGTGCCCCTCCTTCCCGTTCTCAGCAAGAACAAGAAGGTTGTGGGCGTGCTCGCCCTGAAGGACATTCCCGGCGAGCGAACGATCCCCCAGACTACCGCCTAGGCTGAGGCCCGTCCTGCGGAGCCGCCTCCGGCGCCGCCTCCGGCCGCTCCACGCCTTCCCCCTCGACCCGCGCATCCTCCGGTCTCTCGGCGAGCGCTCGCAGGCGCTTCGCGAGCACGCGCACCAGTTCTTGTAGGAGCGTAAAGTCGCCCGAGGCGATATCGTAGAACTCATCCCTGTGGAGCGCGAGGGTGAGCCCGTCCTGCACGCATTCGGCTCGATGTCCGCGCGCGGAATCGTCCACGAGGGACCATGTGCCGAAAGCTTCCCCGGGCCCGACCTCCGAGATCGTCCGCCCGCCCGTGAGGAGCGTCACGCGCCCTTCCACCACGATGTAGAGCGCGTCGGCGGGATCGTTCTCGTCGTAGATCAGGTCCCCATGGAAGATCTCGATCTCGCGCGCGACGTTAGCCAGCCCGAGCAGGTGGCGGGGGCCCACATCTTTTAGAAGATCGGCCCCCTTGAGCACCAGAACGCGTTCGACGGGAGTGAGCATGGCTGCCTCAGGCGGGCGACGTGCGGGCTTCGACGGCAGGAAGGCGGACGCCACCCTCTTCGCGAAAACGCGCCTCGACCTCGGCGCGGACTACGTGGCTCTCATTGTCCGCCAGGAGGGCTTTCAGGGTTCGCCTCTCGGAGACGCGCGGTGGATCATCGCCGCGGGGTGCATGCGAGATTCGGGACACCGCCCCTCCCGGTCCACGGAGCCCTCCAAAGCTCCTCTCCCTTGTAAAAGGGGCCGGCGACGCGCCGTCCCGGAGGCAAATCTGACAAGTAGTCACGGGGTCAACCCTTTGCGTAACCTCATGTTGGCCTGCGGGACGCGCGGCGGGCACGGGGCTTGATGGATAATGGTACCGGCGACTCATCGTCCCTATATGGAGGTACAGATGCCTCATGGCGTGTTTCCCGCGTCGAGCAAAGCCGCGCTCGCGCTCATGCTCTTCCTATTCGCTTTCGCGGCCCTCTGCCGGCCTGGAGACGCCTGCGCGGAACCGCGATTCGGGGATTCAACGTGGGTAGCCCCCTCCGAGGGTATCGCGGGCGACCCGAGTGATCCCGGGCCCCGCGTCGCTCCCAAGGACCACGAGCGGACGTGGGAGACCGTATTACGAACGCCGTTCCGCGTCGCGTTCCTCCCCGTGCGACTCCTGGCCCGCGGGATCGAGGCGACGGGGCCTCTCGCGGAGCGCTTCTTCCCGCCCGGGAGCATGTTCGCACATCACGCGCCGAAACCCAGACTCAAGTTTTCTCCCGACCTGATCGGCGCCACGGTCTCGGCTCCCGTCTTCGCCGGACCTGGATCGAAGGCGACCCTCAAGGCTACCTGGTCTCTGAGCGACACCCGGAAGCTGAAATTCCGGAGCTACGTCGGCGAGGGCGTTTCCTATGTAGGCGCGGGGCTGGAAGCGCTCTATGAGCGCAAACCGAACCGGACGTTCTACGGGATCGGTAACTCCTCCCCGTCCGACGAGACCTTCTTCCTCCGACGCACCGAGCTCGCGAGCGTCTACGCATTCGTGGGACGCAATCGGCTTCGCCGCGTCAGGGCCACGCTGGGCATCTCGGATATGGACATCGGGCCCGGCTACAACGGCGCTCCCGGAAACGCGAGAACCGCCGACGTGTTCAATCCGACGACCGCGCCGTTCCTCGCGCAGGGCACCCGACTCTGGTGGTACGGAGCCAGCGCGGATATCGCCGCCCTCGACGACTCGCTGGCGCCCTCGAGCGGGATCCATTTCCGCCCCGACATCAAGCGCTACCAGAGCAACGACGGCACCGGCGTGCGCTACGACCAGTGGCGGCTGGAGGCGCGCGGCTATGTGCCCGTCTTCGCCAGGCGCCGCGTGCTCGTGGGAAGGGTCGTGTACGAGGGCGTGGACCGCCGCGGCGCGTCGGCGCCCATACCGTACTACCGGCTTCCCGAATCCGCCGAGATGGACCATTTCGCGGCCTATCCATCCGGACGTTTCCGCGATCTCAGGCTCGCCATCGGCCGGGTCGAGTACCGGTGGGAGATCGAGCGCCCGATCTCGGCGTTTCTCCTGGGCGAGCTGGGCGAGGTCGCGACCACCGCGAGCCAGCTGTCTCTCCGCGCCGCGCATCCCTCGCTGGGTGGAGGCCTCCGCGCCAAGCTCGGCCAGGGGGTCGGCCGCTTCGAGATAGCGCACGGCCACGAGGGCTTCGCCTTCCGCATCGATCTGGGAGCGGGCTTTTGAGGCCCGCCCGCGCAGTGACGGGCGTCGCCACGGCGCTTCTCCTTTTCGCGGCCTCGGGACTCGCTCCGGCCGCCGCCGATCGCGAGGATCCCCCAGTGGACAGCGCGACCTGGGTGGACCACGACGCGCGCCCGATCCCGAAGCCCGAGGAACGCAAGATCAGTCTCTACTCGTACATGTTCCGGCAGGCGATCGCCGAGCCGATCAGCCACGCGTTCGACATCCCGGACAAGCTCTTGTGGCTCACATCGCCCCTGGGCGTGACCCGGAAGCCGAAGTCCTCGAATGTGAACGCATTCGACGAAGTCCCCAATTCCGCCTGGTTCACCAACCGGAACATGGTTCGCGCCGTCCGGCCGGATGAGATCCACACGGGGCCTTTCGACGGCATGGTTCCGGAAAAGCCGTGGACCATCAAGGGTGTCAAGAAGAGCGGATTCAACGCGGGCTTCCGGATCAAGGATGCCGAAGGCAGGAAGTGGCTGGTGAAGCTGGACAAGAAAGGCCACGCGCAGTGCGGCTCGGGAGCCGGCACCGTGGTGAGCCGGCTCGTGTGGGCCGCCGGCTACAACATCGCGCTCTACCAGGCCGTCAGCTTCCGGCGCGAGGACCTCCGGTTCGAGAGCAAGACGGCCTTGAAGGGCTGGGTGGGGGTGAAAGGCCAATCACCGGCCCATGGGAGCGATGCCAAGGTGGCCTCCACGGGCGCGGTGGCCGGCGATCCTCCGATCTCGGAGGCGGACATCGAGGCGATTCTGGGCCGGATAGGGGCCTCCGAGGACGGCCGCTATTTCGGCAGCGCGAGTCTTTTCCTTCCCGGGAAGCCGGCAGGTCCCATCGACCTCGCCGGACGGCGCGAGGACGATTCAAATGACTGGTATCACCACAAGAATCGACGCGAGATTCGCGGTCTCTACGTCCTCTACTCGTGGCTCAACAACTGGGACGTGAAGGACCAGCAGACGCTCGACATGTACGGCAAGCTCGATGATCCATCGGCCCACCTGACGCACTATCTCCTCGACGTGGATGGCTCTCTGGGCGCGGGCGCCGAGGGAGCCAAGCCGCTCCTCCATGGCTACGAGATGCGGGTCGACTTCCCCTGGACGATGAAGCGGCTGATGACGCTGGGATTCGTCGAGGAGCCATGGAGAAGGTCGCGCCAGGAAACCGGAATCCCATCCGTCGGGAATTTCGAATCCAAGGAATTTCACCCGGGCGGGTGGCGCCCGCTACAGGAGGTCGCGCCCTTCCGGAAGATGACCCCGCGCGATGGGTACTGGGGGGCCAAGCTCGTGGCCTCCTTCTCCGACGCTCAGATCGCGGCCGCGCTCGATGCCGCCCATTACGAGGATCCGCGCGCGCCCGAGTATCTCCTACCGGTCCTGATCGAGCGCCGGGAGCGTGTGGCGCGCTACTGGTTCGAACGCGTCGCGCCTCTGGATTTCTTCCACGTCGAGGACGGCGCGCTCATGTTCCGGGACCTGGCGCTGGACCTGGGCCTGACCGGACCTCGCCAGTACGAAGTGGAGATCGATGGGTCCGGTGACGCCGACCCCGACCATCTGCATCTGTCCTCGACCACGATGCCGCTGCCCCGGGGCAGGAATTCCCACCTCTCACTCACGCTCTCGATCTCCGGCAGTCATGCCGCCGCCGTGCGCGTGGAGATGCAACGCCAAGGCTCGGACTGGGTCGTGATCCGGGTCCGCCACGCATGATCCTGCCGTGAATTGAAGTCATCGCCGGCTGGCGCGCGGCGACTAACGCTCCTGGCGCTTGGCGACCTGGTGGCTGTGCCGGCGTGCCGTTTCACGCGCCGAGGCCGGGGTCGGCTGCGGGGCGGGCATCTCGGTGACGAGCGTCCCCAGCACGAGATCCGCGAGCGGAAGCAGGACGTTCAGGTTCCGGTTCATGTGGATGTGGTGGATGCGATGGTGGCGCTTCAGGAACTGAAACCACCTCGCGCGCTCCACGAAGTCCAGCTGAGGCTTGTGCATGAAGTAATGGATGCTCTCGTATCCAGCGTAATAGGCAAGGCCAGCCACGTAGAACGAGACGAGAAAGACGATGTAGGGCAGATGGATTCCGGACGCCGCGAGTCCCCAGCAGAGGAGCGCCCACGGGATCAGATTGAATGAGACGAGCAGCGGCCCGCCCCACCACTGGAAGTGAAGCGCCTCTTCCTGCTCGTGCTCGACGACCTCGAAGGTGTCCTCGTACTTGCAGAGCTGATGGTGAACCAGGGTGTGGGCGGTGAAGCAATCCTTGGGGAGCCAGGGGCGGTGAAGCCAATAGCGGTGAAAGACCCACTCGAAGAAGCTGGACTGTATGATTGATAAAACGCAGGCGGCGAATACGACGATCGTGATTGTGAGCAAGTGATCCCTCGAGGGTTGTTAGTGCTGTTCTACCCCCACTATCGGCAAGAATCTCCCGAAACTCAAACCAATTCGGAGGCTTCCAGGGATATCCCGGAATTCAGCCTCTCCACACGCCTTGTTCATTTTGATGCGACGGCATCGGCGAGGCGCTCCACATCCCCGATGTCGTTGTATATCTGGGTAGAGATACGGACCCAGATGCGTCCGCGCCACGCATGAAGCTGGACCTCGATCCGGTCCTGCTCGAGGAGCGCGTCGCGTAGTTTTCCCGCATCCTCCTTGCCTTCGCCCATGCGCTGCGGAAGCGGCACCGTGGCCATGACCCCGACCATCGGCTCCTCCAGCTCGAACGGAACCTTCCACCGCGCACACAGAAGACGCGCGCCTTCCCACGCCAGATGGTGATTGTAGGCGCGAACGCTCTCGATCCCAAGCTCCCGCATGAAGGCGATCGCCGAGGGAGCGGAGAGGTATGCGGATGGATCCCGCGTGCCGACCCAGTCGAATTCGTCCGTGAATCCCTTTCCCAGGCCCCAGGAGATGACCGTGGGATGCAGATCCTCCTGCCGCTCGCGAGCCGCCCACAGGAATCCGGAGCTGCGCGGCGCATACGCCCATTTGTGAAGGTTCGCCGTGTACCAGTCCGCTCCGATCGCGGGCACGTCGAGCGCGATCGCGCCGGGCGCATGGGCGCCGTCCACCGCCACCAGGACCCCGCGCTCGTGGCAGCGCGGTGCGATCTCCTCGACGGGAAGCACGAGGGCGCTCTCCGAGGTGACGTGATCCACCAGGACCAGGCGCGTGCGAGGTCCGATGGCGGAGACCACCGCGTCCGCGAAGGCGCCCTTCCCCCGCGAGGAGGGCGGCAGCTCGACGGTGCGCACGACGGCGCCCCGCTCGCGCGCGTAGAAGGACGCCGCGATCACGATGGCTCCATAGGCGTGGTCCGTGACCAGAACCTCGTCTCCCTCGCGCAGCGGGAACGAGCGGAGAACGGCGTTCATGGCGGTGGTCTCGTTCTCCACGAATACCAGATCCTCCCCTCGGGCGCCGACGAACGAGGCAACCTCGGCGGCGGCGGTCCTTAGACGGGGCTGCTCCCGGCGAGGCATGCCGACCGTCGTGGAGGAGAGCTCGCGCAAGAGATATCGCGACGGCTGCCGCTCGATCTCTTCACGGATCGCCTGCTGCGCCAGAAGCACGCGGCGCGGCGGCGCGCCCACGGTTCCGTGGTTCAGATAGGTGATCGAGGGGTCCAGGAGCCAGTGCGCGCGCCAGGAGTGGCCGAAGGGCGGAGACCCCTGAGTTTGGTGCGGCGCGGCGTGTCGCGTTTCCAAGGTGCGGATTATAGGTTACCCGGACGGGCCGATCTCGCGTATTCTCCGGCTCATGCCATTCGCCTCGCTTGGACTGTCGCCACAGGTCGTCAAAGGTGTTCGCGCCGCAGGGTACGTCGTTCCCACTCCGATCCAGAAGAAGGCCATTCCGCTCATTCTCGAAGGAAGAGACCTGATCGGAGCGGCGCAGACCGGAACCGGAAAGACGGCCGCGTTCGTCCTTCCCATACTCACCCGCCTGCTCGGCGGCCCGCGCCGCCTGCGCGCGCTCGTTCTCACGCCCACGCGGGAGCTCGCCGCGCAGGTCGAGACCAACGCGCGCGACTACGCGCGGTTCACGGACCTGAGCGTGGGCGTCGTCTATGGCGGCGTGCCCATCCCACCGCAAGAAAGGCTTCTCAAGCAGCACGGAGTGGATTTCCTGGTGGCCACCCCCGGGCGGCTCCTGGACCTCCACGACCGGCTGGCCCTCCGGCTCGACTTCATCGAAACCCTCGTGCTGGACGAGGCGGACCGGATGGTGGACATGGGCTTCGCTCCCGACCTCAAGCGGATCCTCAGGCTGATGCCTCGTGAGCGGCAAACGCTCATGTTCTCGGCCACCATGCCGCCCGAGCTGAATCGCGTCGCGAACGAAGCGCTTCGGGATCCGGCGCGGGTGGACCTGGCGCCTCCGCAACGTCCCGCGGCGGGAATCACCCAGGCCGTCTATCCCGTGCCGCGCCACCTGAAGACCGACCTTCTCGACTCCATGCTGTCGCAGTCCAACGTGAGCAGCGTGATCGTCTTCGCCCGAACGAAGCACG
Source organism: Candidatus Eiseniibacteriota bacterium (assembly GCA_043779525.1). Lineage (GTDB taxonomy): Bacteria > Eisenbacteria > RBG-16-71-46 > SZUA-252 > SZUA-252 > WS-7. The sequence goes on from JAYWED010000008.1 coordinate 107,616, forward strand.
GCGCGGACAAGCTGGCCCGGGATCTCCAGCGCCGCGGGCACTCCGTCGCGACCCTCCACGGCAATCGCAGCCAGAGCCAGCGGGAGCGCGCCCTCGGCGATCTGAGGCGCGGCCGCGTGACGGTCCTGGTCGCCACCGACATTGCCTCGCGCGGCATCGACGTCGAAGGAATCACGCACGTCATCAACTACGACGTCCCTCACGCTCCCGAGGATTACGTCCATCGCATCGGAAGAACCGGGCGTGTCGACGCGGTTGGCGACGCGTTCACGCTGATTTCACCCGAAGAGCAAAAGCAGCTGATGGCGATCGAGCGCTTTCTGGGGCGCGCGGTCCCGCGCGTCATCCTTCCGGACTTCGATTACAAGCGGCGTTCCTCTTCCACTTCGTCCTCCTCCTCGCCTGCCATAAACCATGGCTCCGGCAAACCCGGGGGATCGGGCGGCCGGCCGGGCGGACGAAGCGGCGGAGGGCCTCACGGCGGACGTGGCGGCAGCGGGCGGAGTGGCGGAGGCGGCCGGAGCAGCGGAAGCGGCGGGCCGCCTCGCGGGCAGACGCGCGGGAACGTCGCCCCGTCTTCGGGCAGCTCGCCTCGTCCGGGCGGAGAGACGGGCGAGGGCCAGCAGCACGGACGGCGCCCCAAGAAGTCTCACGGCATGGATCGCCGGGGGCGGAGAAGAATCTGATGCGCCGGGTGCTCGCCGCGGCTTGCGCGGCCACCCTCGCGCTCACGGCGGGATGCGCCAAGGATCGCGGCGCCGAGACAGCCGAGTTGAAATCCACGATCGAATCGCTGAACGCGCGGTTCGCCGAAGCGTTCTCCCACCGCGATGTCGCTGCCCTGGGCCAACTGTACGCGGCCGATGCCCAGGCCTATCCGCCCGGCACGGCGCCGGTCGAGGGCAGGCCCGCGATCCAGGACATGTGGAAAGGCGTCCTTGGCATGTCCGGGGGCCGTATCCAGCTCAGAACCGTCGAGGTGGACGGAAACGGAGTGACCGCCTGGGAGACGGGCCGCTACACCCTGATCGGGAGCAACGGCGGCACGCTCGACGATGGAAAGTACATCGTGGTCTGGAAGCGCGAGGCGGAGGGTTGGAAGCTTTACCGCGACATGTGGAGCTCGGACACTCCGCAGCAGGCTGCTCCGGCGGCCTCGTCCTCCGCCGGGCAACCCGCCACGAATCCCTGACCCAAGCGACGCTGCTTTCTATCCGAACCGTTCGGTGCTCAGCCCTGAAAGGTCCACCGACGGTGATTCTCCGGACACAATCTCGGATACGAGCTTCCCCGTGATCGCCCCCATGCTGACGCCCATCATGGCGTGGCCCGACGCGACGATCACGTTCTGCCGGCCACGTAGACGGCCGATATAGGGAAGACCGTCCGGAGTGCAGGGACGTAGCCCGCACCACGGGCGGATCGAGTCGAAATCTTCGGGGCGATACGCAGGGAGGTATCGTGACACGGAGCGCGTCATGCCTCGGATCCTGGGCGGATTGATCCGGAGGTCGTATCCGGCGAGCTCCATGGTCCCCCCCACACGGAGCGACGATCCCATCGGTGTGACGGCCACCCTCGCCTCTTGCAGGATGAGCGAGCGCCTGGGCAGCTGGCGCGGCGCATCCATCGTCAGGCTGTAGCCCTTGCCCGGCTGCATTGAAATCCGGACGCCAAGCCCCCGCGCGAGAATCGGCGTCCATGAGCCCGCGGTCAAGACGAATTCGTCGCCCCCCATCTCCCCTCTCGTCGTAAGCGCGGCTTTTACGGTGGATTGCGTCGCTTTCCACCCGGTGACTTCCGCCTCCCAGACGAAGGCGCCTCCCCGCTCGGTGACGAGTTGTGTCATCGTGGCGACGAGCCGCTGCGGAACCAAGTGCGCGTCGAGCGGATACAGCACGCCGCCGAGAATATCGAAGGCCATGTCGGGCTCGAGCGCCGCGACACCCTTCGCGTCCAGCACGTCGGCAGGCATTCCCAGCTCCCGCGACCTCGCGGCCAGCGCCCGTTCCTCCTCGAAGGCGCGCTCCGTGCGGAGCAGGAGCAGAAGGCCCTCGCGCGTGAGCCCGAATGAGTTCCCGGTGCGCGCGGCCAGGTCCTCGTACAGGGCGCGGCTCGCGAGATTCAGATCGCGCAGCAATGGAGCCGCTTTGCGCGCCCGTTCCCGGGTCGAGGACCGCCAGAACCGGATGCCCCAGGCGATCAGCTCCGGATCGAAGCGGGGGTGTACGTAGAACGGGCTCTCCGGATCTCCCATCCAGGCGAGCGCCTTCCGGACGATCCCGGGAGCGGCGAGAGGCACGAAGTGACTCGGCGAGATGAACCCGGCGTTCCCCAGCGAGCAGGAATCATGATCGGGGGCCCCACGCTCGAGGACGGTCACGCGATGCCCGCGCTCGAGGAGGTAATAGGCCGATGCCAACCCCACGATCCCCGCGCCGCAGACGACCACGTGCCGCCCGCTCGTCACCATCGCTGAAGCACCTCGGGCGCCGCGGCCAGCTTCCCCCTGCGCCTGACAGTGGCCGCCTCGCCCGGCGGAATCACGCGCGGCGCCCCACAGCCAGTCGGTCACCCGGGTGAAGAACGGCCGGTGCCCGGCAACGAGGCGATAGCCGGTCTCGCTCACTGCCTTGAATCCTGGAACATTCCGGTAGACCCAGAGCCAGCGGCCGCGCCCGGGGACC
>JAYWED010000009.1:0-36432 GCA_043779525.1 Candidatus Eiseniibacteriota bacterium
GGGCTGGAGAAGGTCCCAAGGGTTCGGCTGTTCGCCGATTAAAGCGGTACGTGAGCTGGGTTCAGAACGTCGTGAGACAGTTCGGTCCCTATCCATCGCGGGCGCAGGATATTTGAGGGGAGCTGACCTTAGTACGAGAGGACCGGGTCGGACGGACCTCTAGTGTACCGGTTATCGTGCCAACGGTATTGCCGGGTAGCTATGTCCGGATGAGATAAGCGCTGAAAGCATCTAAGCGCGAAACTCGCCCCAAGATGAGATATCCCCTAGCGCATGCTAGCTAAAGGACCCTCGGAGATGACGAGGTTGATAGGCCGGAGGTGTAAGCGCGGTGACGCGTTCAGCCGACCGGTACTAATCGTCCGTGAGGCTTGATCGGGCTTTTGATGTTCGGTGTTAGTCGCCTTCCCGCATCCAGATTCAGTTGAAGTAGAAACGGCGCGCTCGCGCGCGCCGGTGAGTTTTCCGGTGGCTATGGCGGAGGGGTCACACCTCTTCCCATTCCGAACAGAGAAGTTAAGCCCTCCAGCGCCGATGGTACTGCACGGGAGACTGTGTGGGAGAGTAGGTCGCCGCCGGGAGTTAATCGAAAGGCCCCTCGCGCAAGCGGGGGGCCTTTTCTTTTCCCTCGCGGGCTGGGCCCGGAGGCGCTAGCGCTCCGCCTCTAGTGACTCGATCCTTCTCCGGATCTCCGGCGCCCATGGAGAATGGGGCGCCCTCGCGAGCAGAGTGTTCAGAACCTTGATTTCGTTCGCCGCGGTTCTCTCCAGGCGAATGCCCGCGTCCCCTCCTCTGAATTCGACGATCTGCCTATCGGGATCGGCATCGGCGTGGTAGTCCGCCCGCACCGTGATTTTGCCGAGATAGACGAGGTCGTTAGCCCCGATCTCGAAGCGCAGATTCTCTTCGCGACCGCCCCGAAGATTGAATTCCTGACGCTCGCAGTAGATATCCAGCCCGGGAGTGTGATCGACGAGAATCCGCGGATGCCCCAACGAGCGCAACGCGTACGTCCCGGGCTCCAGCCCGGCAAAGAACAGCAAGCCGGAGAGCGGCCTTCCGACTCGAGCGGGCGCGCGCGAGTCGAGTCTCTCGACCACGCCTTCGGTCACCTTCAGGAGCCCGGGGCGGCCGATCTGCAGATCCGCGAGAGTGGATTCCATCACAGGATCGCTCGAGAAATCCGCCTCGAGCGCGACCTCGACCACCGCGAGCCCTCCCTGTGCCGGGTCGCCCAGAGTGTTTGACCCCTGCGCGTGCATGGAGGCGCATCCGGCCGAGATCAGGCTCAGAGTCGCCAGGAGGAGCAGCGAGGCACACAGTCGTGGGGTAGAAACGCGGCGCCGAGGAATGAAGGTCTCCCCCATTGGCTCTCTCTTTTGATGGCCGCTGAGAGGGCTGCCCGAGGATGCTAAGGGGCCAGGATAGCTCTTGTCGGGGGGTCACACGCGCAGAAACGGCCGGCGCGCCTCACGCCGAGCACGATCGATAACCGGGCGCAAGACCTACTGCGCTAAATCGGTCACGCGCTTGCGTTAGGTCTCCGCACGCACGCGCCTTCCTCACGTTTACATGGGGGTTTTCCCCACACCAGGAATGCCTCGTGCCCACCGTGAATTCAGGAACCTCCTCATTGGTCCGAGCATCGCGCCCGCGTAACGTTGCACGTGCAGGGTTGGGGAATGGAAGAGGCGCCGCTACTCAACCCTGGGCGCCGGCGATTCGGCCGGCAACGGATCATGGCGGGGCGGGGGTCAGTTCGAGACGTCCGCCCCGATTTAATCACGAGGGCTCGAACGCGGTCGTTCACGCGGAGCCCCATTTGTCGGAGCTCTCGTCCGCACGGAGGGCCCGACTAGAGTTGCCCCAGCTCCTCAACGTGCTTCGTGGCGAGATGAGCGTCGTGGGACCGCGTCCTGAGAGGCCGGCGATGGTCGAACGCTTTACCAGGGTCGTGCCCGGTTATAACGAGCGCTGGGCCGTTCTCCCCGGAATCACGGGGTTGGCGCAGGTCCTGCATGTGTACGACCAGTCCATCAAGACGGTGAAGCAAGAGCTTCGCTATGACCGCTGCTACATAGGGCGACGCGGCAGTTTCGCTGACGGCAAGGAGGCGCTGAGCAAGTCATGAAATGGAGAGGGATCGTGAGAAACGGAGACGCCGCGCCGTGGAAACCCTTGCCCATGTCTCTGGATCGGGCGGCGATGGCGGTGCTGTCCCAACAGGTGTGCACGACGATGGCGATGCCGGCATGCATTCGCGCCGCGCTCATCGCCACCGAGGTCGGTGCTTCCTCCAACGGTCATTCGTCCAACGGCGCTTCACCGAACGGAAGTGGAAAGCCCAGCGCGAGCGGGCTCTCCTCTCCCATTCAGATCACGCTGAAAGGCGGGCTCGTCATCGGCGGACTTGGCGTCGAACTCATTTTTCGCAGCAGGCCCAAACGGCCGTCGGGCTTGCCGCGTGACATCACCACGAAGACGACGCTGTTTCCGACCGGACAGGCCATCGATATCAACGATCGATCCAGCCGGGCCAAGGTCGGCGGCGATCCCGCCGCCTGGGTCCAGATCCGGGACGGAGACGGCGAGCCGATCACGGACCATATCTACGTGGGCCGGCTCGGGCGCGGGCCCTGCCTCATGGACCCGACGTTCGCATGCGGCGTCACCGCGGAAACCTATGTCTCCCCGGTCGGCATCTCCGTTCCGGCGGAGTCCGATCTCACGCTCACGGGAGAGATGACGTTCGACCGGGGGATTTCGCTTCGCGTGACCCTGCGCAAGCGGGAAGGGCCGCTCTGGTGGGGACGCCGCCCCGACGCGGTCTTCGACTTCGAGATCGTCGAGCCCGGGCACATGATTCATTTCCCGGCGCAGCCCATCTGGACGGGGGAGAGCGTCGGATCGCTCCGGTCGCTCATCTTTCTGGACGGTGACGGCGAGCCGATCGGTAACGAGCACCTTCTGAAGCCCACGATCGCATTGCAGTAGGCGCCGGGCGTGGTCCGCGGGTCTGCGGGGGCCCGCTGGGCCGCGTTCCGGTCGCCTACGGTTACTTCGCCGGGCCGATCCTCAGCACTCCATCCTCGGGAGCGTCGGCCGCGATCTCGGTGACCGCCTGGATCCGCGCCGGATCTCCGATCACGCGCCCCGAGAGGGCGCTGACGGCGCGATTGGCGAGGCTTGTGGCCTGGTCCATCGTGCGCGCTCCCACCGCGACACGAACCGGTTCACGCACCTTGGGCGATTGGTTGAGCCAGCTTGCGACTTCCAGGAAGATCGGGGAGACTTCCCGATTGCCCGCCGCGGCGCCGGGACCGTAGCCCACGGCGTCCGTCTCCGCGGCCGCCAGATCGCGCCCGGACATGACGAGCACCTGCCCGGACGCGTTTTCCACCCGGTAAGCCGAGATGTTGAATCCCTGTCCCACGAAATTCCGCTTGTTGCCGGCGCGATCGTGCGCCTCGAAGACATAGGAGTAGGTCAGGCCGGGTGTCACGGGCGTTCCCGACCTGGTTCTGCCGTCCCATGCGATCTCCTTCGGGGGATCGCCTTTCCCGTCGAACGACGCCACGGTCTCTCCGCGCGAATCGGCCACCACGAGACTCCACCGCACGACCCCTTTGACGGCGGGGCGGAACCGGGCCACGGATCCGGTCGCGAATTGCCGCAGCCATGGCTTCGCGATGAATGGGGAAGGCTCCTGGGCGGAACGCGCGATCATGGGCGAGGACAGGTCCGGCACGGTTCGATCGAGCACGTCCACGGCGGTGCCGCGGGTCAGCCCCGGGACGTCCTCGGGGTCCAGGTCCAGGTTGAGCTCGGGACGCCCGAAATCCACGTGCACGCGGTCCTCGCCCTCGATGGTCATGGAGCGAAACTCGGTTCCGGATTGTCCCGCGCGCAGCGTCATCGAGCTGTCGGCCGGCGGGGCGCCATGCGCCGGAACGGCGGCCGGCGAGGTGCGACGCGACGGGGCGGAACTCGCCGGGGCGCCGGCCGCGAGGCTGCTACCCGGGGCAGCCGCCAGCACGCCCACCGTCAGTGAGAGGAACATCGCAGCCCTGCCTCCGAGCCGCCTGGATCTTCGAGATCTGAACTTCATCGCGCGCCTCCTCTATCCCGCGTCACGGAGTCTGTAATGGAACGTGATCGTGCCCCACTGCTCGCCCGCTTGCCCCGGGCCCAGCGGCTTGAAGCGCCAGGCGCGGAGCGCCACGCGCGCGTTCTCGTCGAAGTCCTCGAATCCCGCGGTCTTCTGGACCAGCACGTTTTCCTTCACCCCGCCGTCCGGACGGACCACGAAGTACAGGGTCACCGCGCCCTCGACCGCGTCGTGCTTGGCCCACTCCGGGTAGGCCGGCACCATGTACGTGAGGATCGGGCGGTCCGCGATCGGTCCCGTGATCGAAGCGCCCGCCACGGTGCGCCGCGCGGTCGTGTCCGAGCCTCGAGACGGCGCGGGCGTCTCCGCCAGGTGATGCGACTCCGCGACGGTTGCGAGCGCGGGCGCGGATCCTGTTCCGCCCCCGCGCGCGAGCGGGAGGGGCGGACCGCTGCCACCGCCGCCGCGCGTCAGGGAGACCGGCGTGCCGATGCCGGTCCCGCCGGCCATGACCGCCGGGGAGGATCCGAAGAGCGAGGCCGGCGCCTTGGAGGTTGCCACGCCGGTTCCCGCCGAGCTCGCGTTCTGCTGCATGGCCGCCAGGCGCGCCTCGAGGCGATCCTCGAAGGCCCAGGAAGACTGCGGATCCGGCTCCATCTCGGCCTTCGTTGTCGTGCGCCTGAAGTGCTCCTCCGTCGCCGATCGCGCCGCCAGCCCTTCCGTCGTGCGTCCCCGCGGAGCGGCCGGGGCGGGGGCGGGCGAGGAAGGCGCCAGATCCCCCGGCTCGATCAGCGTGATCTCCGTGATGGACGCCGATTCCTGGGCGACCACGTGGTGCAGCGCGAGCCAGAGAAAGAGGAGCGAGTGGACGACGACGCTCACGGTCATGGTCCAACCAGTGCGCGTTCGCGTGTGCTCGAGGTCCAGACGGAGCGTGGTCGCCGTCATCGCGCCTCCATTCGCTGCCGTGTGGCGATCGCGAGACGCGTCGCTCCCGCGGCCTTGGCTTCGTTGAGGAGCTTGTGGACGGCCTCGTACGGGGCGCCCGAGTCCGCGCGCACCACCACGAGCACATTCTCGTTCTCTCGCCTCGAGAGCTTGCCGCGAAGGAGCGCGCCCAGGCCCTCCGCGGAGACGACCTGGTCGTCCACCGCGAGACGTCCGCCCGTGGAGAGCGTGATGCTCACGTTCCGCTCGTCCTCCGCTTCGCGCGTCCGGGCCTGCGGGAGATCGACCGGCAGGTCCGCCACCGAGAGCAGGGGCGCGGTCACCAGAAGGATGATGACCAGGACCAGCGCCACGTCGATGATGGGCGTGACGTTGACCTTGGTGATCATGTCGTGGTCGCCAATGGCTCGACGTCGCATGTCAGCCTCCCACCACGGCGATCTGGGCGGCGCCGCAGCTCTTCGCCTCGTCGAGCACGGAGACGAAGCTTCCGTGCGGCACGCGGCCGTCGCAGCGAACGATGACCGCCTTGGTCGCGCTCTGCGCGAGCAACGGTCTCAGGATTCCGGACAGCGAGGCTCGCGATACCATGTCCCGGTTCACGAGGACGCTGTCGGGAGAAACGATCGAGATCTCCACCCGCTCCGCCCGTGCCTGCTGGGCCGCGGATCGGCCGCTGGTGGCCGCGTTCCTCACGTTGATCCCCGATTGAAAGGCCATCGGGGTTGCCACCATGAGGATGACGACGAGAACCAGCGACACGTCGATCAACGGCGTCATGTTGACGTCGTGGATGCCTTCAGGGTTCCGCATGCGCGTGAATCGTCCCACCCGTTCCTCCTCAGGCCGCCCGGCTTGCCGAGCGATGGCCGCCGCGATTCGCCTCGGCTTCGATACGAAGGGTGCGCGCATGGTTCTCGGCGACCGTCAGAAGAACTCCCATGCGCCGCACGAAGTGGTTGTAGAGCATGACCGCCGGCACTGCCACGCAAAGCCCGGCCGCCGTCGTGAAGAGCGCCTCGGCGACACCGGACGCCACCACCGAAGGGCCGGCAGACCCGGTCCGCGCCATGTCGTGAAACGCGCGCATGATGCCCCATACGGTTCCGAGGAGCCCGATCAAGGGCGCCGTGTTGCCCATGGTTCCGATGAATCCGAGATTCCGCTCGAGCTGCATGCGCTGCTCGCTCAGGGCGATCTGGAGCTTTTCCTCCATAGCCTCCGGAGGAAGCTCGGGGTTGCGGAGCATCTCCGCGGCCACTGGTCCGAGCGGATGGGCGCAGCCGTTCAGCACGCGAACCGCCTCTTCGCGGTTCCCGCCCCGCACCGCGATGAGCGCGGTGGCCAGGGCCCCGTCGGGGTTTCCCCGCCTCTTCGCGAAGTACAGGATTCGTTCCATGGCGAACCCGGCGGTCATCACGCTGCAGACCAGGATCACCAGCATGACCGGGCTCGAGCGCATTGCGCCTACCCAGTCGAAATTCTCGAACATGGACGTGCTCCTTTCTCGAACTGTTTCGGGATTACCGCTTCTTCGTGCCGGCCTGCAGCTGGGAGGCGCGCCCCTTGGCGAGCGCGGCCAGTTCCTGATCCTGCGAGTTGTGCGCGATGTCGAGGTAGATATCGAGCGCCCGGGCGTAGCTCTTCTTCGATTCGTAGAGAGCGGCGCAGCGCGTCAGAGCCGAGACACGGAACGCGTTCCTCCGCTGGGTGGACGCGGACGCCTTGAGATACGCCTTGAGCGCGCCGTCCGGGTCGCCCAGCGCCTCGCGGCAGCGGCCCAGACGGTATTGAAGCTCCACCTCCAGCGCGGGCGAGGGGCGCGCGGCCAGGGCGGTCTGGAAATTCTGCTCCGCCTCCTTGGTGCGGCCGGCCGTCTCGTCCATGTCGCCCAGCTGGTAGGACACGTCTGCGGCGCGGGAGTCTCCCGGATGGTCCGCGCGGAAGCGTTCCAGCGAAGCGCGGGCGCCGTCGGTCTGGCCGAGGAGTTTCTGGCACAGCGCCAGGTTGTAGCGTGAGGCGGAGCCCATCTCGGTGGAGACGCTTTCCTCGAGCACGCGCGTGAAGGCGACCGCGGCATGCGAGTACTCCTTGGCCTCGAACTCCATGAGCCCCAGGCGAAATTCCACGGTGGAGCGGAGGTCGCTCTCCGGGAAGAAGGAGAGGAACTGCTCGTATGCCAGGCGCGCGTCGGCCGCCGATCCGGCCTGGGCATAGGAGTCGGCGAGAAGGAACTGGGCCTGGTCGGCGGCCGAGTAGCCGGGGAACTGGCTCACGACCCGCCGGAATCCCGGGGCCGCCTCGGCGAACTGCTTGTCCTGATAGTGGCGCTTCGCGATCTGGAACTGCGCGTCTGCCGCGAAGGCGCTCGAGGGATACTTCTCGATCAGGGTCTCGAGCACCTCCGATCCCTTCGCGGTCTGGCCCAGGCGATACAGCGAAAGCTCGGTGCCGCGTTTCGCCTCGCGGGCGGCTGGCGTTCCCGGGTATTGCTCCTGCACCTTGGAGAAGCCCGCAAGCGCCAGGGCGTCGTTGCCGGCGTTGTACTCGCATTGGGCGAGACGGAGCGTGGCCAGCGCTCCGACCTCGCTCGAGGCGAAATGACCGAGAAGCCCGGCATAGCAGCGCTTCGCCTCGGCGTAGCGCTGCGCCTGGAAGTAGAGATCGCCCGCGCGCGACCAGGCCTTCTCGGCGATGGGTGCCGAGGCGCTGTCCTTGATCACCGCTTCCCACTGATCCACGGCGTCTCCGGCGCGGTTGAGCCGCGCGTAGCAGAGCCCGGCCTGGTAGCGCGCCGAGAGCCGCTCGGGGTGCGTGGGGTATCGTTTGAGGAACATGTCGTAGGCCGCCGCGGCGTCCTTGTAACGCTTCTGGTTGAAGCGGTAGCGCGCGATGTCCAGCATCGCCCCGCTCACGACGGAGGCGTTTCCCGCCCCGCCGTATTGCTCGACCAGCCGCTCCTCGGAGGCGACGGCAAGGCTGTCGCGTCCCTGGCGCGCATAGGTCCACGCGAGGAGCTTCGTCGCGGACGCGCCGATCGGATGCCCGGGGAAGTCGCGGGTCAGCCGCTCCAGCGTCGCCTGCGCGTCGACATACCGTCCCGACGCGGCAGACGCATCCGCGTCGATCAGGAGAGCCCACGCGCGCCACGGCGACCGGCTGGGCGGCATGCGCTGGAGCAGCAGATGGGGCGCTCCCGCGAGCTGCCCGATGTCGCCGGCCTTGTGGTACGTGTACTCGAGCAGGCAGAGCGCCGCGTCCACCAGACCCGCCAGCTCCGGCGACGCGAACGTGAGCGTCGAGGAGGAGTCCGAACGCGTGGCGTAGCGGTCCAGCACGATCTGGAAATAGGGCGCTGCGGCCTGGGGACGGTTCTGCGACAGAAGCCCCACCCCCGCGAGATACGCGGCCGCTGGAGACTCAGGCTCCAGCGGATAGCCCGCAACAACGGCTTGGTAGGTGCCGGTCGCGTCCGAGCGTCGGCCCAGCGCATCGAGGCAGCGCGCCACCCGGTACTGGGCGCTGGCAGCCACGGAATGCTGGAAGTAGCTCGTGAGCACGCGGTTCAGCTCCACGATCGCTTCCGCGTACATCTTCTTTCCGATGAGCGATTCGCCCACGAGGAACTGGGCCCGCGCGGCGACGTCGGTGCCCGGGCGGCGCTCCACGATGCCGCGCAGAAGGGCCAGCGAGGAATCGATGTCGCCGGAGAGGTAGACCGAGCCCGCGGAGCGAAGCTCCGCCTCGGCCCGGACCTTGTCGTCACGCACGCGCGCGGCGGCGTGGGCGAATTCCTCGGCGGCGCTCCGGTAGTCCTTCGCCTTGAGGAACGCGTCAGCCTTGGCCAGGAGCGCGTAATCGCTGAGGTTCGAATCCGGGTAGCGATCCGCGACGTCCTGGAACGCGGCAGCGGCCTTGAGCAGCGATCCGGACCCGCGATAGCAGAGCGCGCGCAGGTAGGTCGCCGCGGCGCCCGCGGGCTTCGGGCCGAGTGCCGCGAGCGCCTCGGCCGATTTTCCGCGCTGGTAGAGGACCGTCGCCTGGGCGAGCACGGCGCGCGGATCCGTCGCGTACCACGCACGGGTTGCGGTCAGCGCGGCGAGCGTTTTCTGAGCGGCGGCCGTATCCCCCCGACGGAGGGCGTTCCACCCCTCCGCGAGCCGGGCCTCGCCCATGAGAGGGCTCTGGGGATAGCGGCCTTCCCATTCGATCCATGCCTTGGCCGCCTCGGCGTCCTTCCCGGAAGCCTCGGTCGCCTGGATCGCGGCAAAGGCCGCGTCGTCGGCGAAGGGAGTCTTCCGGAAGGCGGACTCTGCGCTTCTGAGATCGCCCGCAGCCTCGCCATATCGCCCGAGGCCATAGCGGATCTCACCCGAGAGGAACCGCGCGGCCGCCTTCTCGTCGTCCGGTCCGCGCTGCATGGCGCGTGTCGCCATCTGGAGCGCTTCCTCGAGCCCCGCGGCGCGATCCGCCTCGCTCAGGAGCTTCGCGGATTCGAAACGGAGCCCAGCCTCCTGCAGGGTGGAGCCCGGAGCCGCCTGGCTTGCGGCGGTCGCCTGCTTCGTGCCGGCCCGGGCCGGGGACGAAGCCACGGCCAGAATCAGGGCCGCGAGCGCGACAGTGGAGAGCCCGATACGCCGATGGATACGCGTTCTCATTCTGTCTCCGCGCGATAGGGTCACGGCTGGATCGGGATCACCGGAACGGTCCCTTGCGGGCCGCCGGTCGAGATCTCGACGGTATGCGTGGGGCTCAGGATCTCCCGCCCGTCCGCATCGTGGACCAGGAGCTGGTAGCGATAGACGCCGTCCGGCAGCGGCATGCCGCTCTCGTCCTTGCCGTCCCAGAGAAGATGGGCCGGAGGAACGCCCTTGCCTCCGAACTTGCGCACCGTTTCATCGGTCTTGTTGATGAGCGAGAGGGACCAGTTGTCCGTGTCCGACTTGGTTCGCGACCCGAGCACGATGTTCGTGACCGCGGTCTCGCCCGTGGGCGAGAAGACCTCGGGCTCCGCCTTGGCGCTGGCGTAGAAGCCTCCAAAGCGATAGGAGACCCCGACACGGTGAATGAGGCCGAGCGGGTGGTCCGAGACGCCGTAGTCGAACTGATAATGCCCGCCCGTCCGGTAGCTGAACCCTCCGCTCGCGTGCTGATCGTTCATTCCGACGCGGAGCGCGAAGGCCGGCTCCACCCAGTACTCCGAGCCGCCGTGGATCGACATTCCCGAGATCTGGGTCTGGTCCACCTCGGCGGCGATGAGCCCGCGTCCGTGGAGGACGGCGTAGGAGAATCCGCCGCGGAACTGGGTCGCGTAGGTCTCCTTGGTGCTCTGGAGCGTGATGTTCGGGCCGCCCAGGTTGATCGCCGAAGCCCCCACCTTGAGGTCCGGCGTCAGGCTCATGATCGCGCCCACGTCGAACCCGAATCCACCGGCGCTGAAGTCCTCGAGCCTCTGGCGCACCAGCTTGGAGTTCACGCCGAGCGCGAAACGAGGCGTGAGCGCGCGTGACATCGTGAGGATGTAGGCGGTCTCGCTCTCGCTGAACGTGCCGAGCGGGTTGTTCATCTCATCGGTGCGCTCGAACGCGCCGGACCGGAGCGTGAGCACCGTGAGTCCGAAGCTCGGAAGCTTGTTTCCGGGCACCGCGAATCCGAACGCGCTCAGGGTCGTGTCCTCGAAGAGGCGCGCGGCGTCCATGCGGATCTCGTTCGGGACGAGCGTGCTCAGGCCGGCGGGGTTCCACACGACCGAGGACGCGTCGTCCGCCGCGCCGACGAAGGCGCCGCCCAGCCCCAGGGTGCGGGCCCCCACGTAGGTGGAGAGCCAGGAGCCGGGCGCTCCGCCCGATTCCAGCTCCGCCCGGGCCGATCCGGCGCCGAAGAGGAGGAGCAGGGCGATGCCGAAATTCAAGGTGATGCCTGGTTTCATGCGGTTCATGGCTCCTCCTCGATTACCGAACCACCGCGATCTTGCGGCGGATGACGTGCAAGGTCTCACCGGTGCCCTGCGCTTCGATCAGAACCACGTAGCCGCCGCTCGAAACCAGGTCACCCTTTCCATTCCTTCCGTCCCACACGAACGCGTTGAGTCCCGCCCGTCCGCCCTGGGCCCCGCGCTGGAATTCCTGACGAAGAACCAGATTTCCGCTCTGCGTGAACACGCGGAGCGTGACCGCGGCATCATCGTCGATCTTGTAGGCGATGGTCGCCGGCTGGGCGGGAGGGTGAAACGGGTTGGGATAGCTGTACGCGGTGCCGCCCGCGGCGTTCGGATCCACGAACGCGACCTCGAGGTCCAAGTCGCGCGTCAAGCTGCCCGAGGCCGCGTGGATCCGGTCCGTCTCGGGATTGCGCGGGCTCAGGAAGTCCGCGCGGCCGTAGCCCGAAGCGTCGCTCAGGGTATCCGACGAGCCGAGCGTACCGGTGCCCGAGAGCAGGCTGAACCGGAGCGGCTGGTTCGGGACGCCGTTCTCGAAGTCGTCCACGATGCGAGCGGTGAGCGTGGCGTGCCGGTTCCCGCCCACCCAGGAGGGATCGCTGGCGAGACGGATCGCGCTCGGCTGGCCGGGCGTGATGGTGATGACGTTGCTGGTCGCGGGCGCGTTCCCGGCGTCGTCGTGCGCGATGATCACGATGGGCTCCGAGAAGGTATAGGTCTCCGAGACCGAGCGCTGGCCCTGTAGGAGCTGGAACTGGGTCGTGAGAAGCGTTCCCTGTCCCGGCGCGCTGTTCGTGGAGTTCTGCACCTGTACGGTGACGAAGGAGTTGATCTCCTGGATCACGCTCCCTGCGTCGTTCGTGACCTTGACGGTGAGCGTGAAGGGCTCTCCGGCGCGGGCACTGCTCGGTGAAACCGCCGCCTCGAGGTGGAAGCCGCTCGAAATGGCGTTCACCTGGGTCGTGCTGCCCGTCTTTCCAGGCTGCGTGACGTCCGAGACCGAGATCAGCTGATAGCCTCCTGTCGAGAGCCGCATCGACATGTCGGCGCGGCCGTCCACCATCGCCTGGTCCGGCGGGAGCTGCGCGAGGGGATCTCCCGACGTGACGTGCACGACGTCGGTGGCGCCCCCGACCGGGTTCCACCACTGGTCCGTGGCGAGCGCGGTGACGGTGAACGCATAGTTGATCGACTGATCGGTGGCTCGGCCGCCGCGGCCCGTGGCCGTCCCCGGCGCCGGGGTCTCTCCCGGAGCGAGGATCAGGACGCGCGCGAAGGCGCCGCCGGATACCAGGACTTGGCTCGACGTGTTCGGCTGGATCAATGCGTTGGTGGAATCGCTCGCCGTGATCGTCTGATAGCCGCTCTTGTGGAGATTCGTGGGAATGAGCACCTGCCCGTTGATCAGCACGGTGTCCGAAGGCATCCAGGCGTAGGTATCGGTGGAGCTCAGGATGATCCGGTCGTTCACGCCGGAGACCAGGTTCCAGTATTGGTCCACGGCGCGCACCGTCACGGTGAACGCGGTGCCCGCGGTCTGATTGGATGGGGTCCCGCTCTTGCCCGCCGTCGTGCCTCCCATGGCGGCTTCACCGGGGAGGATGACCTGCAACCCGTACAACGGCCCAGGTCCCACGACGAACGTGTTGCTCGTTCCCGTCTTCGGAGGCGCCGAGAAGTCCGCGCAAGTCAGGGCCACGGCCCCGCCCGCGCCCCTGAAGGTGACGTTGCCCGTCCAGATGCCGTTCGCGAACGTAACCGTATTGGGCGTGATGCTGTTGGTGCCGGTGTTCGCGGCCAGAATCGCGTCCGCGGCGTAGCCCGGAACGGTGTTGCCGCCCGAGTCGACGGCGCGGATGGTGACCAAGACGGGCACGCCGGCCGTGAGGGGGCCCGTGATGGTATTGAAGGCGAAGTGATTCACGCCCGCGGCGATCACCTGGATGGGTCCGCTGGTGGTGCCCGATATCGAGCCGTTCGTGAGATCGCTCGCGGACACCGTCTGGGTACCGACCGTATTCAGGGTGACCGTGAACTGGCGGAACCCGTTCGAGAGGAGTCCCGAAGTAGGCGACGCGGTATAGGAGTTGGTCGCAGTCACCCGGACGTTGTCTCCGCTGGGCAGGGGATTGAAGTAGGCGTCCGTCGCGTAGACGCCCACGGTGAATCCGCCGCCCACGGCCTGGGTCGCCGGCGTGCCCGCCTTGCCGCTCACGCTGCCCGGAAGAGGCGCCTCACCGGGCACGATCACCTGCACCTTGGCGAACGATCCCGGGTGCACGATGAACGGATCGCTCGAGCCGTTCTTGGACGGGTTGTTCAGGTCGTAGGCGTACTTGTTCACATTTCCTCGGTTGATGCTGGTCTCATCGGCGCGGAACATGGTCAGGTTGCCCGACCACACGCCGGCCGTCAGGGTGACGCTGGACGGAGAGACCCGGCCGTCACCGAAGCTCGTGACCTCCTTCAAGCCCGCTGGACCCGTGTAGCCCGTCACGACGTTCCCGTTCGGGTCGCGCGCCGTGAGCGTCGTCGGGTCCGGAACCCCCGCATATTTGTGTTTCTGCGAGATGCTCTCGAACGTGAAGCTCGCGAGAACCTGAGTCACCGCCGACGCCGACGTGCCGTCGGGGAGGGTGTTATCGGTTTGGTCGTGAGCCAGGAAGTTGAAGGTGCCCGCCGCGTTGAAGGTCACGGTGAAGGCGCGGATTCCCGACTGGACCTGGGCCGGCTGCGGCAGCGTGGCGCTGACGTCTGAAGACGTGACCTGGATCGAGTTCGAGACCGTGGGCACGGTGGTCCACGTGTTGTCGCAGGCGCGGACCACGATGTCGAACGGAATGCCCGCGACCTGAGCCCTGGGCGACCCCGTTTTTCCCGAAGCGGTGCCGGGAGCCGCGGTCTCACCGGGCATCAGCACTTGCAGACGCGTGTACGGTCCCGCGACCGCCGGAGCGGCGCAGAGCGTGGCGAAAACCAGAGCGAGCCACGCTCCCGCGCGAGCCGCGCGAATGGCTTGGCGCACAGCAACCTCCTCGGTACGTTTTTGCGTTTTTCTCTTCTCGACGATCGAACCCGACCGGCTCGCTCGCCGCGATGATGCGTCCGGGGTGGACGCAGTCCCAACCAGGACGACCTCAAGCAGGTCCCATGCCGCGATCTCTTGCAGATTGCGCGTCGCCGTGGCCCGTCGACGGATCCGGTTGGGAACGAGCGCTCCAGCGGGTCGCAAGACGCACGCCCCCCCGAATTCAGCTCGCGGAGCATGGGGGGCGTGCCTTCGTTGGTTGTGGCGGGCCAGGTCTTTTCGTGCAGGCCGCGAGACTCCGCGGTATCCAAAATTGCAGATTCAAAGACGCTGCGGCGCAATCGAGCCGCGGACGGAGCGTTCAGTCGCGGGCGGGATTACTTCCGGGCCGGCTCCAGCGCAGCCAGCCGTCGCAGATTCTTTGCGACGCGCTGGAGGAGCAGTCCCGCCATGGTCAGCGCGAGGAGCGCTCCGATCACGTCGAATACCGTGGCGCCCACGACGCCGACGTGAAAGGGCAGGGGCGGGCGGAAGAGCGCGAGCGTGTTGAGTCCGATCAGGACCACCCGCGCCTCGGTCGGACCCATCCATCCATAGCCGAACTGGAACTCCCCGAACGCGTGGGTCTCGAGATAGATGTTGATGGACAAGACCAGATACGCGATCACGATCGCGAGCCCGACCGAGAGTAGCATGTAGGGAGAAAGTCCCAGCCCGATGCCGATCGCGGTCGTGGAGTAGGCGTCGGTGAGATGGTCCAGGTAGTACCCATACCGCGGACGCTCGATCTTCCGCACGCGCGCGAGCGTTCCGTCCAGACTGTCGCCGAACCAATGCACGATCAGGCCCGCGCTGGCGGCCCACAGCCAGTGCTCGTTCCGATTCGAGAGACCGTAGGCGGCCGCGATCCAGGTCGCGGCGAGAACGCCCAGAAGGGTCAGATGGTCGGGGACCACCCAGCGGGGGAGCGCGGCCGCGATCCGGGGGAGCGCCCAGCGCTCGAACCCCGCGAGGACGAAGACGGATTTCCGCTCGTGCGCACCGGGCTCCTTGGACATCCTGGAAGAAGACTCCATCGCATGGCGAGGGTCAAGCGGTGATAGACTCGTAGCCCACGCGCGCCGCGTATGCGTTTTGCGCCGTGTCCACGTCCATGCGACCCTCGCACCAGCCCAGCCGAATTCTCGTCACCGGCGCCACCGGCACGATCGGGCGCGCCCTGTGGCCCTCCCTCGCGCGGTTTCAGGTCCCGCTCCGGGTGATCGAGCACCATGCATCCCTCGACTCGGTCCTCCGGGGTTCGCCGTCGCTTCAGCCCTCCTTGCCCGCGCCTCCCGTCGAGGTCGTGCGCGCGGATCTCGCCCGGCCCGAGACGCTGCGTGGCATTGCCGAGGGATGCGACGTCGTGGTCCACGCGGCCGCGCGCACCGGCTTCGCGAGCCTGGCTCGGGACACGCAGCGCCGGATCAATGTCGCGGGGACCGAGGCGCTCCTGGCCGAGGCGCAGAGCGCCGGCGCGCTGGTCTTTCTGCTCATCGGCTACACCGGGACCGTGCAGGAGCGGGAGGACCCGAGCACCCCCGTCGACGAGGAGACGCCCCCCGGGGGGCGCTACGAATCCGAGTACGTGCGCATGAAATTCGAGGCGGAGGCCTGCGTGCTGGAGGCGAACCGCTCGGGCGGAATGACGACGATGGTGGTGAGCCCGGGCGTGCTCGCGCAGCCGGGAGGGAGCACGATCCTGGGCGGGTTCGTGAAGGCGTTCCTGAGCCGAGAGCTGCCCTTTCGCTTCCTGAGCGATGCCTGGCTCGCCATCACGAATGGAACGGACGTTGGCCGCTGCGTGGCTTCGGCGATCGAGCGGGGGCGGGGCGGCCGGCGGTACTTCGCGACGGGGGATTGCGTCCGCCTGGGCACGGTCTTCGACATCCTGACCGAGCTGTCCGGTGTGCCCGCTCCCCGGAGGCGTTTACCGGATTTGCTCGTCGAGGAGCTGGGTCTCCTCACGCCCGTCCTGCCGAGGCATTCGTTCCTTCGAACGCTGGTCCTGCCGCGCGAGCTGGTTCTGCACCTGAAACGGCTCGCGCCCGTCGACAACGCGCGCACGCGGGCGGAGCTGGATTTCAGTCCCACACCCCTCCGCTCCACCCTTGCGGCGATGGTGGAGGGGGAGGAAGGCCGCCCGCGGCCTTAGCGCCTCTATTTAGTCGAGTCGGGCGGCATGGGCGCGTGGGGAACGGCGCCGCCGGATCCCTCCGAGCCCAAGTCCCTCGAGCCATGCCCTTCCGGACCTTTGCGGCCGAGGCCTGGCGCGGGGGGCACCGGTGTCGTGCCCAGAGACTCGCGCCGCGCGCGCTCCTGGGTCAGCACATCCATGTTCAGCAGCTTGAATTCGACTCGGCGGTTCTGCGCGCGCCCCTCGGGGGTCTTGTTGGACGCGATGGGCTGCGTGTCGCCGTAGCCCGTATAGTAGTAGTTCTTCGGGTTCAGGGTCGGATGCTTCGACTGGATATATTGGAGGAGGTACCGCGCGCGGAGGTGGCTCAGCGGCTGCCTCCTGGCGTCCTCGCCCAGGTTGTCCGAATGCATGCCGACCTCGAACTTGAGCATGGGCCACTGGGCCATCACGTCTCCCACGGCATCGATGCGCTGCATGCCTTCCGGCGTGAGCCTCACGGAGTCGGGGACGAATTCAATGTCGGTCAGGCGAATCATCCAGTCCTGCATGAGATCGCGCTCGGTGGGGCTCAGCGTCAGCGGGCATCCCCCCGCGTTCACCTCCGCCCCCGCGGGCGTGTACGGGCAGCTGTCGATCCCGTCCGGAACGCCGTCGCCGTCGGCGTCGAGGGGGCATCCGTTCCTGTCCACGATCGAGCCCTTGGGCGTACCAGGGCACTGATCCGGGCCGTCGTACACGGTGTCCCCGTCGCTATCCATGGGGCAGCCCTGGGCGTCGACCAGGATTCCCTTTGCGGTGTCGGGACATTTGTCGATGCCGTCGAACACGCCGTCGGCATCGGCGTCGATCGGGCAGCCGCTCGCGTCCACGACGGCTCCGGGCGGAGTTCCCGCGCACTTGTCCAGACCGTCGTACACCTTGTCGCCGTCGGTATCCAGCGGGCATCCACCCGCATCCACCACCGCTCCGGCCGGAGTCTCGGGGCACTTGTCGCGTTTGTTCGGAACACCGTCCGCATCGGTATCGCGCGGGCGGCCGAACCAGAACGCGGTGATCCCGGTCGAGATCTGGACTTCGTTCACTCGGGTCGGGCGGCCCGGACCGTCCTCCTGCTTGTAGCTCACGTCGCGCGCGTCGAGACGGATTCCGATGCGCTCGCCGGCGCGGAACACCGCGCCCATGCCACCATGGAATGCGCCCGACGACGTGGCCGCGCCAAACCCGTCCCGATCCACCTTGACGGAGCCGATGCCGCCGTAGAGATAGGGAAGGACCCAGGAGTTCCGCTGGGGCGTGAGAAGGAGCCCGCCGCCGATATGCGAGACGGTCGCGTCGCCGAGGGTCGGGGGGTCCTGATGGGGCGAGGCCCTGTGGTACATGCCTTCCACGCCCACCCACCGGTTCAGGAATGCCGTCGCCCGCAGGCCGAAAAAGGGCGCGTCCCGGAGGGCCTGCTCCGGATCGTAGAGATCCGCGCCCGTCTCGAGCGAAAGCCACCCCCGCTCCTCCACGGCATTCGCGACGCGCGCCGCGGGCATGGCGAGGACGGCCGCCAGGGTCATAGTGAGGGCGGCTCGGCAGCAAAACCGGGTCATTCTGTTCCTCCGGAAATCCGACGGGATGGTATTGGGAAGCGGCAGTTTGGCCGCTTTTGCTCCCCCTGTCAACATTCTGGTATACTCTTCTCTCGATGCTCGAGGAGCGCCTGAACGAGGACATGAAGGCAGCGTTGAAGGGCGGGAATCAGGGACGCCTCTCCACCCTCCGCATGCTCCGGAGCGCGATCCTGGTCGAGAAGAAGAAGGACGTCTCGATCACGAACCTCCCGGATCCCGAAGCGATCCGCGCGTTCCAGTCCTACGCGAAGAAGCTCAAGGACTCGATCGCCGAGTATCAGAAACTCGGGAAGACCGAAGAAGTGGCCAAGATCCAGAGCGAGCTCACGGTCGTGGAGGAATACCTTCCCGCGACGCTCTCCGAAAGGGAATCGCGCGAGATGGTGCGCGCGGTGATCTCCGAGCTGGGCGCGACCTCGATGAAGGACATGGGGCGCGTCATGAAGGAAGTGCAGACCCGCGCGCAGGGACGCGGGGATGGAAAACTGCTGAGCGACCTCGTACGCTCATCCCTGTCCTGAGCCGCGGCCCACGGATGTGCCGGCCCCGGCCACGATCAAGGCGTTGACCCTATTGTCCCGAGCCCAGGACCTCATACTATGATTATTTTCCTCTTATGAAGCCGATCCGACGTCCCGCGCGCAAGTCCCCGAAGTCCTCCGATGACCGGGTTCGCGTTCCGTCTCCACGTCCGTTCCGCTCGGACCGGCCCGAGGGTCCGTCGCCCATCCGGCGCGGACAGGCGGTCGATCCCCCGCCGGGAGCGAACCGGCGCTGGCCTCAGCCCAAGCCACCGAACGTGAAGCCGTGGGCGCGCGGTCCCGGAGCGCCGGGCTCCAGGCCCCAGGGCCCGGGACGGCCCGGCGAGCGCGATTGGCCTCGGCGCGGCGGCGGTCCGGCAGGCGGTCCCGGCGGCGGACATCCGCAGAGGGCCTCGCGGCCTCCGGGCGCGCGTCCGCAGGGCCCTCGGCCTTCGGGCCCGCGGCCCTCGGGTCCTCGGCCTTCAGGCCCGCGGCCTCAGCATCCGCGCGCGGGCGGGAAGCCCGCCATCCGGGAGCATCCGCAATACGGAACGCGAATCCCGCCTGAGGAGCTGGAATACCTGAACCAGCAGCGCCAGCCGCACCCGCGTGGCGGGCGCCCGCAGGCACCGGTTCACCGCGGTCCGCGCCCCGGCGGTCGCGACGATCGCAGGAACGACCGGCCGCGCAGACCGAATCGAGTCGGAGTCCAGAGCGCCGGAGAAGGACCTCCGCGGCCGATGCCGGCGATCGAGGAATCTCCGGTCGGGCGGCTTCGCCGCAATCTCAACGCCTACCAGGAATCCGCCGCGCTCTTCGCGGCGCATTCGCTTGGCCTCTTCACGGTCATCCACCAGAAGCCTCAGGTCGCGGAGGACGTGGCCCGCCGTTGCGATGCCGATCCTCGGGGGATCGAGCGCCTGTTGAACGCGCTGGTCGGACTCGGGCTGCTGCACAAGCACGGAGCGACGTACGTCCTTCCGCGCGAGCTGGCTCCCTATCTCGTGCCGGGCGTCGATGGAGACGCGACCGGGATGCTCGATCTGGCGTCCGACCTCTATCTCTCCTGGCGCGATCTCGCGCGCGGTGTGAAGGAAGGGGTTCCGGTCCACCGGTTCTCGAGCGACGCCCTCCTGAGCGGGGATCCGGCCAACGTCAAGAGCTACATCCGCGCGGTGCACACGAACAGCCGGCAGGCCGCTCGCCGCGTAGTGGAGATGGCGCCGCTCCTTCCCGGCACGACCCTCTTGGACGTCGCGGGCGGGTCGGGGATCTTCGCCGCCGAATACGCGCGCGCGACTCCCGATCTCAAGGCCATCCTCTTCGACCTGGCGCCGACGATCGAGGCCGCGCACGAGATCCTCACCGCCGAGGGGCTGGCGGACCGGATCACCTACCGCACAGGGGACTACCGGAGCGATCCGTTCCCGGGTCCGGTGGACGCGGTGCTGCTCTCGAACGTTTTCCAGACCGAGAGCGAGGAGAACGGCAGGCTGATCCTCTCGAAGGCGCGCGAGGCGCTGCGGCCTGGCGGCACCCTCCTGGTCCATGGCGTCATGGTGGACCCCGACGAGATCAAGCCGGCCGAGGCCGCGATGCACTCGCTCCTCATGTTCGTGCTCTTCGACAAGGGACGCGCGTACTGCGCCGAGACGATCTCGGACTGGCTGGCGCAGGAGGGGTTCGGCGTCCGGTTCACGCGGCCGCTGGGGCCGCCGTTTCACTCCAAGCTGATCCTCGCCACCCGCCTCGAGTAGCGCCCGGCTCGTGCCCGAAATTCCGTTCCTCGAGATCCTGGCCGAGAATCTTGCGGCCCGGGTCTCGGGGCGCCGGATCGAATCGATCCTGATCCGGCAGCCCGCTCTCTTGCAGACCTCCTCGCCCCCGCCGGAGAGCTTCGTGGGCGAATTCCTGAGCCTTCCGGTCCGCGTGGGGAAGTACATCGCGCTCGAGACCGAGTCGCGCCGTGCGATCGTGATCCACCTCATGCGGGCCGGCAGGATCGATGTGACGGGCGGCGGAAAGGCGACAGGAGCCCCGGCGAAGAGTCTCTCCGCGCGGATCGAATTCGATGACGGCACCCGCCTGAACCTGGTCGAGCACGGGAAGGAAAAGCGGGCGAGGCTGTGGCTGGTCGAGGATCTCTCCCTCGTGCCGGACCTGGCCCGCCTCGGGCCGGATCCCGCGCGCGGAGAGCTGCCCCTGGAAAGGCTCGCGGAAGCGCTGAGCGCGGGGTCCCGCCGCCTCAAGACGCTGCTCACCGACCAGCGGACGATCGCGGGGATCGGGAACGGGCTCTCCGACGAGATCCTCTACGCAGCGCGGCTCTCTCCGATGAAGCTCTCAGGCTCCCTGACGAAGGAGGAGACGGAGGCACTCCACGCCGCGCTCCTGCGCGTGCTCTCGGAGCAGACCGAGAAGCTGCGCCGCAGCGCTTCGGGGAAGCTGCCGCAGCGCGAGCCGCGGGAGCACTACGCGATTCACGACCACGCGGGGGCGGTTTGCCCGGCCTGTGGCGTCACGATCGCGCGCGTCTCCTTCGCCGACCACGAGCTTTTCTACTGCCCGGGCTGCCAGACCGGCGGCAAGCCGCTCAAGGACCGACGCCTCTCGAAGCTCCTCAAGTAGCCGCAGGCGACAGCGCCTTTACCATCCCTCCGACTTGGCCTCTCCGCCTGCCGGCCGCAGGCTCATCAAATAGGCCGTGAGGTCCTGCATGTCCTGCCCGGTGATGAGACCCCGATAGGCCGGCATCCGAAGGGGAGGCTCGGGCCCGGTGGGATCGGCCTTGTCCACGGTGGGGACCCCACTCTGGATTTTCTCGACCAATTCCGCCTGCGTATAGGTCTCGCTGATCCGGAGCAGCCCATTTACCTCGCCACCCGTCTGGGCATTGATGTTCTTGATTCCTCCCTGGCCCGCGAGGCCATGACACGCGTTGCAGCCGTACTTCTGGAACGCCACCCTGCCCCGCTCGAGAAGGGGATTCAGGGCGCCGGCGGCCAGCGGCTGACGCGCCTTCATCAGCCCGAGCGCGCGACGCTTGGCGTCCACGCTCCCTACCACGGCGAGCGCAGCTAGCAACGCGAGGCTCAAGGCGGCGACAAGGTACTTCTGCGATCGAACGGTCATGATCCGAGCCTCAAGAGAGCGCCTCCCAGATCAGGAGGCACAGGGTGAACAGCCATCCGGCCGTGCCAATCATGACGCCGAGTTTCTTCCCTGGAGCCAGCCGCTCCAGGCCCGCATCGATCCATGGCCAGAAGAGCATGGAAAGAACGAACGCCACGGAGCTCCACAGTCCGACCTGTACCGGCACCATCTTGAGCCACCGATAGGAGGGGAAGAAATACCACTCCGGTCGAATGTGGGCGGGAGTGAGGTTTGGGTCCGCCTTGGCTCCCAGCCCGGGTGGCGACAGGATCACGTACACGACGATGGCCAGGAGGAGCACGAGGCCGACCGCCCCTTCCCGCAGGACGTGGTCCGGAACGAAGGAATAGGTCTTCGTCGTGGACTCACCCTCGAGGGGGGCGACGCCGTGGAGCCGGACGAGCGCGATGTGGGCGACGATCAGCATCACGAAAAGGGTCGGCATCACCCCGATGTGGAAGTCGTAGAGACGCGAGAGCGTGTTGGGGTTCACGTCGGGACCGCCACGCATCAGGTAGAGAAGGGCTCGGCCGACGAGAGGGACCTCGCTGATCATGTTGGTCCCGACGGTGGTCGCCCAGTAGGAGAGCTGGTCGTAGACAAGGGAATAGCCCGTGAACGCGAATCCCAGCGTCACGAGGAAGAGGCTCACCCCGAAGACCCACGTCAATTCGCGAGGCGCCCGGAACGCGCGCGTCGCGAACACACGGATCATGTGCATCAGGACCGCGACGAACATGAGCTGCGAGGCGGCCTGGTGAATTCCCCGGACGAACCAGCCGAACCGGAGGGAGAATGTGATCTGACGGATGCTCTCGTAGGCGTGTGTCGGGTAGGGCACGTAGTAGAAGGTGAGCAGGATCCCGGTCACCACCTGGATGAAAAAGAAGAGGAGCGGCGTGCCGCCAAAGGCCCACAGCCACGTCTTGAGGTGGTTCGGGAGCTCTTCCTTGAGCGGCTTGCGGAGCATCTCCGGCGGAATGGGGACGCGCTCGGCGACCCAGCGCCGGAGCGTCGTGACGCTCATCCGGACTCCATGGGCTGCCGAGCCTTGATCTTGACGTAGACGCGCCCGTCACGCACCGAGACCGGATAGCGCGTGAGCGGCCGCGGAGGAGGGCCGCTCACCACGCGCCCCTCCCTGTCGTACTTGCCTTTGTGGCACGGGCAGTACCAAGCGTGATCGGCCGTCGGTTGCCACGTGATGAGGCAGCCAAGGTGCGTGCAGACCGCCGAGAAGGCGCGCACCTCTCCGTTGACGTCCAGAACGGCGACGTGCCCGACCGGAAGGTGGACCACGACTCCGCCGTTGGTTGGAATCTGATTGCGCGCGATGACGGGCACTTCCAGAACCTTTTCCGGCGTTACCTCCGGGTAGAGAAACGCGAAGAATCGCGCGGCAAAGCCGCCGAGGGCCAGAAAGCCCGCGGCGGCCAGCACGATGTTCGCGAGGAAATCCCGGCGCTTCGGATCCTTTTCGGATCCGGCCGTCATGGAGCCGTCACGGCAAGGTGAACGATGGATTGACCGCCTTTACCTTCTCCACCTCGCTGCGTTCCTCCGCGGCCAGGTTCTTGAGAGCGCTCCGGAGCGCGGCGGCCTTGCGTACGCTTCCGTCATAGACCAGGAATGTGTAGATCACCTTTCCGTCCTTCTCGTCGATCCCGGAATTGGGCTTGTACATCATTCTCTTGATGTACCGCTGCCACTGGCCCGGAAGGACGAAGTCGCTGTTGACTGGCCGGGCGAGCGTGTGACAGCTGGAGCACTTCTTGGCGAACACCTTGTAGGCCGCCTTCTGCCCTTCCGGATATTTCGAGACGTCGATCGTCTTGGGTCCGGCGTCGAGCTTGCTCAGATGAGCCTTCAACTCGAGACTTGGGGCGCCGCCGGCGAATGCGCTCCCGGCGAGGATGGTCAAGGCGATCGCGAGCGCGGTTGAGAGCGCTCCGACTACCTTCTTATGCGCGCAGGTCATGCGATCCTACCTCTCGTGCTGGGTCAGTAGACGAATCGGACGTTTCCGATCACTCCGTGCGAGAGCGACCCCCCTTCGTTGACCTCCCGGTACTCCAGAGTGAAGAAGATGTTGTCTTCCGCTTGATACGTCGTGGATGCCGTGTGGGCCCGGATCAGGTCGTCCGTCAGCCCGCGATCGGGATCATAGTAGTCGCGACGATAATCGGCGACCCAACGATCCATGATCTGGAAATCCGCTTGCACGAAGGCTCCGCGGCTCACGATATTGCCGTTGATCTCGTCGGAGCGATCCTTCCCGTCGGCGAAGGCTGCGAGAACATCGAGACGATCAAGGAACGCGTAGTTTCCCATGACACCGTAACGGGTAAAATGATCGCGGAAGGGCCCGGGTGGCACGAGGAATCCCAGCGGATCGATCAGGGTGCGCCCCTTGTAGTAGAAAGCGCCCGCGGTATTTCTCGCGCCGAAAAGCTGGAGCGCCTGGAAGTACACGTCGGCGCCGTCCGTGGTGTTCCTGGTGGCGCGCTCTCCCGCCTCGTCCACTCCGTTCAAGACCGCTGCGGAGAGCAGCGTCGTGCAGCTCTTCCCATTATGGAGCCGGGTGTAGGTGTATCCGCCTTCCACGCCGACCTGGTTGCCGCCGATCCCGAAGCCCGCGAAGTCACCCACCGGAACCGAAGACGTCTCTCCGAACGCCAGATTGTGCTCCAGGGTGATCGTACCGTGGGTCCCTTTTTGCCACAGATTCGGCTCGAGGATCCCGCCGCGAACGGTCCACTGACCACCCGGCTTCCCGAAGTTGGCCTGGAGCTCCGCTCCCTCGAGCCCGACGGTCCCCTCTTCCGATCGTGGGATGAAGACGATCTGGGTCGAGAGGCGCTCCCCGACCGAAGTTCCCGCGATCAGGGCGATCTCGCCCATCTGAAATGTGGCCTTGCTCTCACCTGGCCCGACGACCTGGTCCGAGCGGCCCAGGAAGTTGGCGACGATCGAAGCGGCATCGCTGATCGAGTGGGCAGGAACCGCATTGAGGGTCAGCTTGCCGTTCTCGTCCGCGTCCGGGAGCCGAAAGCCGGATCGGCGGAAGAGGATGCCCGTGTTGTTCAGCCGCGGCGGAAGGGGAGAGTGGCAGGTCTCGCACTTGGTGTCATAGCGGCGGGCGTAGGCCGGGGTCGCATTGCCGCGGCCGGGGACGAGGACCGCGAGCGCCGCGAGCCCCGTCAGAACGAGAGAGGACGAGAATTGGGACAGGATTCTCAGGTACCGTCGGCTCGAATCCATTCTGAGTTCCCCCTGGGATGAGGCGCGAGAATCGTGATCGGCACATGTGCTGCGTATTTATACGCAAGGAGTTACAGTCCGTTCCGGGGACGGTATCATGTTCCAGAAAGGGATGCCGACTATTTGAAGTGACGCGAGCCGGTTATTCCTTGCGCCGCCTGATGCCCGGGAGCAATCTAAGGTAGTTGGGTGTAGTATCGATGCCCTCATCCGGGAGAACAATGACTCGACGGTTCACCACACTCCTTCTTCTTGCGACCCTGCTCGGCGCCCACGCGGCGCCGCTCGCGGCGAGCGTGCGGCACTGCGCGATGCAGCGCCCCGCGCCGGCCGGTCCCTGCGCAACGTGCGCTCCCGTCGGGGATCCGGCTCGCGAAAGCTCCGTCTCGGCCGCCTCCTGCTGCCGATTCGAGGCCCCTTCGGCTAGGACACAATTGCCAGGTCTAGCCCCGCCGCAATCTCGCGCCCATGACGGCGGTTCGGCTCTGACGCTCCAGTCGGTTTCGGGAGGCGTCGATACCCCTGGCCTGGAACGCTCCCGATCGGACACGCCGCAGCCACGAAGTACCAGCTCGCCCCTCTCGCTCCACACCACGCTCCGCCTCTAGAGGACCGATCCGGCCCGTTGTTCGCCGCGCGATTCCGCGCGCGACGACGGTGATTCTCCACCGCGCGCCCAGCCTGGTTCGCGCGGACTCGGATTCTGCTCTCGGGAGGTGGTCGCACCATGTCGCTCCGTCGTTTTTTTTCCGTAGCGCTCTTGACGCTGCTCCTGCTATCGGGGCCCACGGTCTGCCACGCCGAGCCGGCGTCTGGAGTCCCCGCTCTGCGAACGCAGGCTCTCGATTCGTTTCTCTCGGCGGACACGCTGGATCTTTCGCTCCTCGAGCGCGCGGTTCTGGACACCAACCCGACCCTGGGCGCGATGCGCGAGGCATGGGAAGGCGCCGAGGCGGCCGCGGACCATGCGGGCGGCCTCGAGGACCCCATGCTCGAGATCCTGACGGCGCCGCGAAGCTGGTCGAGCAGCTCCGTGGATCCCGCGTACATGGTTTCGCTCTCGCAGCGACTGCCGCTCTTCGGCCAGCGCGGGTTGGAGCAGCGCGCCGCAAGGGCGGGCGCGGCCGCGGCCGGCGAGGATTCCCGGAGCGCCCGGCTTGACGTCTTGCGTGAGGCGCGGCGGGCGTACTACGACGCCTATCTCGCCTCGCGGGGTCATGCCGTGAACGCGGAGCTCAAGGAAATCCTCGCCCAGGTGCGCCGGACCGCCGTCGGGCGCTACGCGGCGGGCACGGTGGGCCTCGAAGACGCGCTCCAGGCCGACGTCGAGATCGCGATGCTGGACCACGAGGACGTGGCCCTCACGCGGGAGGGCCGGGTCGCGGCGGCGCGGCTCAACGCGCTGCTCCTGCGGCCGGCCATGAGCCCCCTCCCGGAGTCGCCGGCCGCGATTCCGCTCCCTCCCGCGCCCGAGAAGCCGGACTCCCTGTTGGCCCTGGCGCTCGCCTCGAGGCCGGAGCTCAAGTCCTGGACGGCGCGGCGGGATTCGCGCGCCGCGGAGCTTTCTCTCGCGAAGCGGCAGCGATTGCCCGAGTTCACGCTCTCCGCGCGTTACGACCGGTACTGGGAAGTTGCCGACGTGAGGCCCTCGGCCGGGCTTTCCATGAACCTCCCGATCCAGTTCGGCAGGCTCGGCGCGGCGGAGCGCGCGGCGCGCGCCGGCGTTCAGGAGATGGAGTACCGCCGCAAGGCGGCCGAGACGGAGGTGGGCGCGCAGATCGAGACGGCGCTCGCGGCGGTGCAGGGAACGGAGCACGAGATCCATGTCATCGAGGAGCGAGTGGTGCCAGCGACCGAGCGGGCCCTACGCGCGGTGCGCGCGAGCTACGAGAACAGCCGCGCCGCGTTTTCCGCCATCCTGAACGCCGAACGCGATCTGGCGCGAGCGCGGCTCACGCTCTATCGCGCCCAGGTAGACTATCTGCAGGGGCTTGCCGATCTGGACCGCGCGGTCGGGGCCGATGCCGTAGAGGAGGAGACGCGATGAGGAGCCTGGGAAGAAGAACCGCCTCGCTCCTGTCGGCCGTCGCGCTGGTGTCGGGCGCGGCCGCCGGGCCGATGCTGCTCGCGGGCTGCGGCAAGAAGGCCGGCGACCGGGACGAGAGCCAGACGAGCGCGAGCACCGCGGCTCGGGAGGCCACCGCAGCGGTGGGACCCTTCACGCTGGCGGTTCGAAACCGCCCCGAGAGTCCCAGCGTGGGCGACAACCTGCTCGAGATCGCGATCCGCGACACAACCGGCGCTCCCGTTCGGGGCGCCCTCGTGGACGTCCTCATCTCGATGGAGGCGATGGGCGCGATGCCCCGGATGGAGAGCCGCGGGGAGGCGCGCGAGAAAGGCGACGGCGTCTACGAGGCGAAGTACGGCCTCGCGATGGCGGGGGAGTGGGACGCGGCCATCCGCATCCGTCACCCGGGCGGCGCCGCGGAAGCGTCCTACCGGGTGAGCACGACGCTGAAGGGCGTCTCGTTCAGCGGGGGCACCCCGGCGGTCGGGAGCGTCGGCGCCGATTCGAGCGCGACCATGGCCGGGGATGTGGCCGGGGCGGTGCGGATCGATGCGGCCCGGCGGCAGGCGATCGGCGTCAAGACCGAGCCGGTCCAGATCCGCGATCTCTCGACGACCATCCGTGCGGCGGGACGCGTGACCTACGATGAGACGCGCCGCGCGGAAGTCTCGCCGAAGTTCGCGGGCTGGGTGCGCGAGGTCATGGTGGACTACATGGGGAAGCCGGTGCGGGCCGGGCAGGTCCTCTTCACGGCCTACAGCCCCGAGCTGGTCTCCGCGCAGCAGGAGTACCTGACCGCCCTGGGGATCAGCGTAGGCGCGGGCGCGGTCGAGGGATCGGACGCCGCGGGCGAGGGCGGCCCGCAGGCCGCGGATCCCGAGCTTGCGGCGGCGGCGCGTCAGCGTCTGCTTCGCTGGGACATCCGCCCCGCGCAGATCGATGCGATCGCGCGGTCGGGAAAACCGATCGAGGCGCTCCCGGTCCTCGCCCCGACGACCGGCGTCGTGCTCGAAAAGAATGTCGTCCGGGGAAGCTCCTTCACGGCGGGGCAGACGCTCTACAAGATCGCGCCCATCCATCCGGTCTGGGTGATCGCGAGCGTGTACCCCTACGAGCTTCCGTGGGTGCGGACGGGAATGTCCGCCACGATCCTCTCGCCGTTTCTCTCCGAGAAATCGCGGCCGGGAACCGTCTCCTACATCGATCCCTATCTCGACCCGCAGGCGCGGACGGCTCAGGTTCGCGTGGTGGCGCCGAACGTGAACGGCGACTTGAAGCCCGACATGTTCGTCGACGTGCTGCTGAGCGCTTCCATGGGCAAACGCGTCGCGATTCCGGAGAGCGCCGTTCTCTACGTCGGGGACAAGCGCGTCGTGTTCGTGGATCTAAAGGACGGCCGCTTCGCTCCACGCGCGGTGAGCCTGGGTGCCAAGGCGGGCGATTACTACGAGATCGTCTCCGGCCTCAAGGCGGGCGAGGTCGTCGTGACTTCGGGGAATTTCCTGATCGCCTCCGAGAGCCGCCTCAAGTCGACGGCGCAGAAATGGTAGCGAGACCATGATCGAGCGCCTCATCGCGTGGTGCGCGCGGAACCGCATCCTCACCCTGGCCGCGATCCTGGTCGCGGCGGGCTTTGGCATACGGGCGTTCCGCAGCACTCCGCTCGACGCGATTCCGGATCTCTCGGATACCCAGGTGATCGTCTCGACGGAATGGATGGGCCGGAGCCCCGATATCGTCGAGGACCAGGTCACGTACCCCATCGTGACCGCGTTGCGCGGCGTGCCCGGCGTGCAGTACGTCCGCGGCCTCAGCATGATCGGCGACTCGTTCGTCTATGTGGTCTTCAAGGACGGCGTCGACCTCTACTGGGCGCGGAGCCGCGTGCTCGAGTATCTCTCGTCCATCCAGGGCCGCCTTCCCGAGGGGGTCACCCCCAAGCTCGGTCCCGACGCGACCAGCGTGGGATGGGTGTTCGAGTACGCCCTGGTCGACACGACCGGGCAGAACGATCTCTCCCAGATCCGGTCCTTTCAGGACTGGAACCTCCGCTACTGGCTTCAGAGCGTGGACGGGGTTTCCGAGGTCGCCTCGGTGGGCGGGTTCGTGAAGCAATATCAGGTGGACCTCGATCCCGACCGTCTCGAGTCCTATCACGTTTCCATCGAAGAGGTCGCGGACGCCATCCGTCACTCGAACAACGAGGTTGGCGGGAGCGTGCTCGAGATCGGAGAGCACGAGCACTTCGTGCGGGGACGGGGTTACGTCCGGTCCCTGGGCGATCTCGAGTCGATCCCCGTCAAGGTCGGCCCCGGAGGCATCCCGGTCACGCTGCGGAACCTCGGCGAAGTGCACCTGGGCCCCGAGCAGCGCCGTGGGATCGTCGAGCTGAACGGGAACGGCGAAGTCGTCGGCGGCATCGTCATCATGCGTCAGAAGCAGAACGCGCTGCGCGTGATCGACGGCATCAAGCGGAGGCTGGAGGAGGTTCGAGGCTCCTTCCCGCCGGGGGTCAAGCTGGTGATCACCTACGACCGCTCCGAGCTGATCCACCGCGCCGTGGCCACGCTCTGGCACGAGCTGATCCAGGAGATGCTCATCGTGAGCGCGGTGATCGTGTTCTTCCTCTTTCACTTCCGGAGCGCGCTCATCCCCATCCTCACGCTTCCGATCGCGGTCATCCTCGCGTTTCTTCCCCTGGCCGGCCAGGGGCTCACGGCGAACATCATGTCGCTGGGAGGAATCGCGGTCGCGATCGGAGCGATGGTGGACGCGTCGATCATCATGGTCGAGAACGTGCACCGGAAGCTGGAGCTCTGGGCCGCCGGGGGGAGCCAGGGCAGCCGCCAGGACGTTGTGGTCCACGCGCTGCAGGAAGTCGGGAGGCCCATCTTCTTCGCGCTGGTCGTGATCACGGTCTCCTTCCTGCCGGTGTTCACACTGGAAGCGACGGAGGGCCGTCTCTTCAAGCCGCTCGCCTTCACCAAGACCTATTCCATGGCGTTCGCGGCCCTGCTCGCGGTGACCCTGACCCCGGCGCTCGCGTCCTGGCTCATACGCGGGCGGATCCGCAGCGAGCACAAGCATCCGGTTTCAGGGCGGTTGATCCGGCTCTACGCTCCCGTCGTCCGGTTCGTCGTGCACCGCAAGCGCGCGGTGGTCGCCGCGGCGGTGGCCATCCTCATCCTCACCATCCCGGTGTTCTTCCTGCTCGGGAGCGAGTTCATGCCGCCCCTGAACGAGGGCTCGGTTCTCTACATGCCCACGGCGCCCCCCGGCATCTCGGAAACGGAAGCCGTCACCGTGCTCCAGCAGATGGATCGCAAGCTGAAGACGATCCCGGAGGTCGCGACCGTCTTCGGAAAGATGGGTCGGGCGAAGACCGCCACCGATCCGGCGCCCCTCTCGATGACCGAGACCGTCGTGACTCTCAAGCCTGAGTCCGAGTGGCGCAAGGGCATGACGTGGGAGGGATTGATCTCCGACATGGACTCCCGGATGCGATTCCCGGGCATGCCCAACATCTGGTGGATGCCGATCCAGACCCGGAACGAGATGCTCGCGACCGGCGTGAGGAGCGCCGTCGGCGTCAAGGTCTACGGGGCGGACCTGGCCACGATCGAGCGGGTCGGGATCGCCGTGGAGGGCGCGCTGAAGGGCGTCCGCGGCACACGGGCCGCCTACGCGGATCGCGTGACCGGAGGCTATTTCCTGGATTTCGACATCCGCCGGGAGGAGGCCGCCCGGTACGGACTGACCGTCGGCGCGGTCCAGGACGTGATCGAGTCGGCCATCGGCGGTCTCCCGGTGTCGCAGACCATCGAGGGGCGGGAGCGCTACACGATCAGCGTCCGCTACGCGCGCCAGTTCCGTGAGGATCCGGATGCGCTGAAGCGCGTGCTCGTGCCGACGCCCGCGGGCACGCCCGTGCCGCTCGCCCAGGTCGCGGACATCCAGTTCCGCACGGGCCCTCCCATGATCCAGGAGGAGGACGGGCAGCTTCTGGGGCTGGTATCCGTGGACGTCGCCGGCCGCGCGCTCGCGGACTATGTCTCCGACGCGAAACGAGCCGTCGCGCGCACCGTCGCTCTGCCGCCGGGATACCGGCTCGACTGGACCGGACAGTTCAAGTACTACGAGCGCGCCAAGGCGCGTCTCACGTTCGTCGTTCCTCTGACGCTGCTGCTCGTGTTCGCGCTTCTCTTCTTCAACATGCGCTCGGTGGCCGAGGCCGGAATCGTCATGCTCGCGGTCCCCTTTTCCCTCGTGGGCGCGGTATGGATCCTGTTCCTCCTGCACTATCACCTGAGCGTGGCCGTCTGGGTCGGAATGATCGCGCTGGCCGGACTCGACGCCGAGACCGGCGTCGTGATGCTGCTCTATCTGAAACTCGCGACCGACGAGCACCGGTCTCGAGGGCTCCTTCGCGACCGCGCGGACCTCACGGAAGCCATCGTCGAGGGCGCGGCGCACCGGATGCGGCCGAAGATGATGACCGTATGCGCGATCCTGTTCGGACTCCTGCCCATTCTGTTCGGGCAGGGGAGCGGCGCCGACGTGATGAAGCGGATCGCGGCGCCCATGGTGGGCGGGGTGGTCACTTCATTTATCCTCGAGCTGGCCGTCTACCCCGCGATCTTCGCGTGGTGGAAGGGCCGGAACATGCCCGAAAGGGCGAAGGTGGGAGGCTGAGATGCGGAGAACACTGATTCTGGTGGCGTGTGTGGCCGCGGCCGCCGGCTGCGCGCAGGGGCCGAAGGAGAGCGCGAGCGGACCGACGCGGTTCCAGCTCGCCGTGACCGATACTGGATTCGCCCCGAGCACGATCACCATTCCGGCCGGAACGCCGGCCACGCTGGTCGTGACGAGGAAGACCGATCAGACCTGCGCCAAGGAGATCGTGTTTCCGGATCAGGGAATCCGTAAGGCCCTTCCGCTGAACGAGGCGGTCGAAATCGCGCTGCCGGCCACGTCCAAGGGCGAGATTACGTACATTTGCGGAATGAACATGCTTTCGGGGAAAGTGGTCGTGCAGTGAGAAAACGGCCTTGACCCATCGATCCGCTCGGAGCCATGCTCGGATGATGCTGGATCGCGGATTCATGTGCTCATGAGAGGATTACGGTGGCTCTTCGCGTTGCCGGTGTTCGCTCTTGCCGTTTTATTGCCGCTCGAGCAGGTCCATTGCACATGGAGTTCGATCGGAGTCGGCCGTGCAGCGGCGGAGTCGAGCGGTGATGACGCCGGCTCTGAACACCACTCCTGCCACCACGCGCCCGCTCCGGCGGACGCCCCCGAGACCGATCCGTGCTGCGCCGGCTGCCTCCAACTTCTCACGATTGTTCTGCCCACCCCCGTCTGGGTTCTTCCGCCGACCGTAGGCTCGGTGCTCGTCGCGACGTCTCCTTCATCAACCGCGCCCGAGCGCCTCACCGACCTTCCCGAGCTTGGCGGCATCGCCCAGCCTCACTCGAAATCTCCGCCGGACCCTGCCACCGCTCCCCAGTCTCCACGCGGCCCCCCGCGTTCCGCCTAGCGCCATCGCTTCGTCCTGATTCTGGCTTGAGCGCGCGCTAAACAGCGCGCTGTGGACATTCGTCGGGCACTTCGATCGCCCGATCGAAAGGCGGAACATTGATGACATCGTGGCTGAACCGCGGTCTCGCGGCCTTCGCGTGCACGGCTGTGCTCTCGTCGGCCGGAATGGCCGCGCGCGGGTACGCACAGGCGGGGCTTCCCGAAACCGTCACGCTTCCTGCCGCTCTGGACTTCGCGCGAGAGCACAACCCGGAAGTTCGCGTCATGCGCGCTGGGTTGGCGGTCGCGCGGGCGGAATCGACCTTCGCCGGCGTCGGGCAGTTCAATCCGGAGCTCGAAGCGCAGGTCTCCCGCGGCGGGCGGACCCTGGGATCCGGGACGGATGGCGCCCTCGAGATCGGACTCAGCCAGGAGGTCGAGCTCTGGGGGAAGCGCGGCGCCCGCCGGAATGCGGCGAGCGCGCACGCAAGGACGGCGCAGGCCGAGCTTGCGGCGAAGCTTCAGGAGATCGAATCGCAGGTGCGTGGGCGGTTCCAGCAATCGCTCTTCATCCAGCAGCGTCTCGAGATACTCACCGAGCTGGGGGAACTCGACCACAAGGTCGTTGCTTCCACGCAAGCCCGCGTTCGCGATGGATCCATCACGCCGCTGACAGGGCGCCTGACTGAGCTGGATTTTCTGCGTGTCAACACCCAGCTCCGCCGCGGCCGCAGTGATTACCGGCAGGCGCTCGCCGCCCTCGGGCTTGCGATCGGGGAACCGGTACCCGAATCGATCCGGCTGATCGGTGTCATCGACGCCGATTCGCTTCGAGTCCCGGAAGATTCGGTGGTTGCCGCGGCCCTGCGCATCCGTCTTCAGAGTGGAGTGCTGCTCGGGCGGCTCGATGAACGGCGCGCAGACCTCCGACTGGCAAATCGCGAAGGCCGCCCCAACATCACGCTCGGTGCCGGACTGTCGGTCGAGCGCCAGACGCTCGCCGGCGATGATTTCTCCGGCGACCCGGCGGTCGTTGGCCGTATTACCGGCGCCAAGTCCACGGACCACGTGTGGCGCGCCCGGGTGAGCGTGCCGCTCCCGCTCTGGCAGCGGAACCAGGCGGCTCGCTCGCGCGCCACGGCCGAGGTCTCCCGCGGCACGGTGGAGTACGAGAGCTTCGTCTCGAGCCTCCGGCTGGAAGCGCTGGCCGCGGCGCGCCGCTTCGAAGACGCAACGGATCTCTATCGGACGTACCTGGAACACTCGACTCGGGTCCGCCAGGACCTGGCGATGGTGCGGGATGCCTACGCGGATGGCAGGATCCCGCTGGATTCCTATCTCACGCAAAAGGGACGTCTCGTGGACACTCTGCTCGCGCAGCTCGACGCCGCCGATGCCTACTGGGAGGCTCGTGGCGTCTTGGAGACCTCCGTGGGTCTCGCCCTCGATCGCCTCAACGAACAAGGAGAGAGATGATTCTCCGCATCGGAGTCTTGGTTCTGGGCGTGGCTTTCGTCTCATTCGGATCGCCGACGCGGGTGCGCGCGGCCGAACCCCCGGCAACGGGGGGACCGGCCGTCCCGGGCCGCTATGCGCTCAGCGGCACATCGGATCGATTCGAGCTCATGCTTAAATTCGACGCGCTGCGTCCTGCGGACAAGGCGACCCTGGACCTCTACCTCAGCGACTTCGCATCCAATGCGCCCGTGCCTGATGCCGCGATCTCGCTCAGCCTCCATTCCGGTAGCCGTGAGCTCTGGAAGGGTGTCGCGGCCCCCACGGCGCGGCCGGGAATCTACGCGGTTCCCTTCGATGCCCCGCCGGATACCGGCTCGTTCAACATGCTCGTCACGGTGCGGTGGCGCGGTAACGAGGACCGGTTCGCTCTGGCCGGGGTGGGGGTGACGACGGGGAGCCCCTCCGGGACAGCGCAAGGTCACGCGGGAGGCGCCTGGCCCTGGATCATCGGGACCGCGATGGCTCTGCTCGCCGGGGCGGTTGTGCTTCTCCGGCGGCGCGCCTTGCGGGTGGCCGTCCTGCTGCTCGCCGTGATGTCCGCCCCGGCGGCGCGGGCGCATGAGGGCCACGACGACGCTCCATCCTCTTCGGGAGCCGCGGTCGGGCCCGGGGCGCAGGTGCTCATCAGGAAGGAATCGCAATTCCTGCTCGGCGTTAGAACCGAGCCGCTGAAGCGGGAGCAGGTCCAGGGGCGCCTCACGGTTCTGGGCCGCGTGGCTCCGCGGGGCGGTGGCGACATCGTGATCGCGGCGCCGCAGTCCGGACGCGTTCACTTCAGCGGCGGGCAGACGTCCGTCATAGGCCGGCCGGTGAGCAAAGGCGAGACGGTCGCCCGACTGACGGTTGTCGATGACCTGAATTTGAAGACCCCCATCGCCGGAGTGATCACCGGCGTGTTCGTGGTGGAGGGGCAGCTTGTCGAAGCGGGGCAGAAGATCATGACGGTGCTCAATCCGTCCGTCGTGTGGGTTCACGCGGATGTTTACGAGAAGGATGTTCCCAGTGTGCAGCACACCACCCGGGCCGTGATCACCTCGGAGACGATCCCCGATCTGGCGCTGACGGGTCGGCGCGTGGCCCTGGGAGTCACGCAGGGAGAAGTGCCCGGAACGGTCGAGGCGTGGTTCGAGGTGCCCAATACCGGCGGACATCTCAAAGTCGGAGCGCTCGTCGAGGTCGGCATCGAACAGGGCGGGGTGGAAAACAGCCTCGTCGTGCCGCGCACCGCGGTATTCGACAAGGACGGGCGCAAGCTCGTCTTTGTCCACACGGCGCCGGAGCGATTCACAGCGCGGGAGGTGACGCTGGGTGCGAGCCTCGGCGCGCGCGTCGCGGTAACCGGCGACCTCCATCCGAACGATCGCGTCGTGGTCGCGGGCGGCTACCCGCTGCTCACCGCTCCGGTCGTCGGTCTGGGCCAGTGATGGGGCGCGCCCATGTTTGACCGGATCATTCTCTTCGCGTTGCGGAACCGCCTGTTCGTCGTCGCGGCGGCGCTCCTGCTGGTCGTCTATGGTATCGGGGTCATCCTCAAGTTGCCGGTCGATGTCTTCCCCGACCTCAATCGCCCGACGGTCACGATCCTGAGCGAGGCCGCGGGTCTGGCACCCGAAGAAGTCGAGACCCTCGTCAGCCTGCCCGTCGAGACCACGCTCAATGGCGCCCCGGGGGTCGAGCGAGTCCGCTCCACGTCCGGCATCGGCCTTTCCGTCGTGACCGTCGAGTTCGCGTGGGGCACCGACATCTACCGCGACCGCCAGCTCGTGGGCGAAAAGCTCCAGCTTGCCGCTGAGCACATTCCCAAGGGCGTGGTGCCCGCCATGGGGCCGGTCTCATCGATCATGGGCGAGATCATGTTGCTCGGTCTCGAAAGCACCACGGGTGAGACGTCGCCCATGGAGATGCGAACGCTTGCGGACTGGGTCGTTCGCCAGCGGCTGCTCACCATCCCCGGCGTCTCGCAGGTGATCCCGATCGGCGGCGGCGTGAAGCAGTATCAAGTGCTCGTGAGCCCGCAACGACTGGCGGCGTTGGGGCTCTCACTCAAGGACGTCGAGCAGGCCGTCGGAGCCAGCAACGAGAACACGACCGGCGGCTACCTCGAAGCGCAGTCGCAGGAATACCTGATCCGCAACCTGGGTCGCCTGCGAGATCCGGAGCAACTCCTCAACACGGTGGTCGCGACGCGCAGCGGCGTGCCCGTGCTGCTGAAGGAAGTCGGGAGCGTCGGTATCGGAACGCTGGTCAAGCGTGGCGACGGCAGCGTCGATGGCAAGCCGGCGGTGATCCTCTCGATCCAGAAGCAGCCGGGTGCGAGCACGATCGACCTGACCAAGCGCATCGAAGCCGCGCTCACGGAGCTGCGGCCATCGTTGCCCAAGGATGTGAGGATGCGGCCGCTGTTCAAGCAGGCCAACTTCATCGAGGCGGCGATCCACAACGTCGAGCAGGCGCTTCGCGACGGCGCCATTCTGGTTCTGATCGTGTTGTTCCTGTTCCTGCTCAACTTCCGCACCACGGCGATCACCCTGACCGCCATTCCGCTGTCCTTCGTCACCGCGGCGGTCGTGTTTCACC
>JAYWED010000010.1:0-2108 GCA_043779525.1 Candidatus Eiseniibacteriota bacterium
GAAGGACCCGGCCCGGTTCCGGCTTCCCGGCGGCTCGATGAACAAGAACTACATCATCGCGAAGGAAGATTTCTATTTCGTCTACCCGACGAATTTTCACGAATACGAGAACAAGTATCGCGGGAGTTTCCAGCACGGCGGCATCTCGCTCGAAGAGATGATTCTGCCCACGGCCACCCTCACACCCCGGGGCTGATCCCTTGGCAAAAGAGCGGCGGGCGCTTCTCCGTGGAGCGGGCGCGACCCACTCCTATGGTGTCCGTCTGGGGCGGAGTCTCGCTCCCGGGGACTGGATCGCGCTCCGCGGAGATCTGGGCGCGGGGAAGACCACCCTCGTGTCCGGCATCGTCGAAGGAATCCATCCCGGGATGCGAAGCCGGAGCCCCACCTACGTTCGCGTGGAGGTGTACGGCGGGTCCCCCGCGATCGTCCACGCGGACCTGTATCGGCTCGATACGCCGGAGGAGTGGGATACGCTGGGGATCGAGGATTTAGCGGTTCGGGACGCGATCGTCGTGGTGGAGTGGGCCGACCGCGCGTCCGACCGTCTCCCGTCCGAACGGCTGGAGCTTTCGCTCCGGTACGCGGGGGCGGATGCGCGCGAGGTGACCATCGAGGCGCGTGGGGCGCGCTGGGGAAGTCTTCTGCTCCAGGGCGCGCTCGATCCGGAATGACTCCCGGCGCGCGACTCGTGCTCGGCATCGATACCGCCGCCCGCTTCGGCTCGATCGCGCTCGCGGAAGACGGCGTCGCGACCGTGTGGGCGACGCTTCAGCCGGGGGAGCACTCGAGCGGCATCTCGCTCGCGGCAGAACGGATCCTAGGCGAGCGGAACCGGGGATGGGGCGACCTCGACGGCGTGGCCGTCTCGAGCGGCCCGGGATCCTTCACCGGCCTTCGGATCGGGCTGGCCTGGGCGAAAGGAGTCTGCTTCGGGTCCAGGGCGAAGCTAATGCTCGTGTCCGCGCACGAGGCGAACGCGCACCGTCACAGGCTCCCTGCGGGCCTTATCGCCACGGTGCTCCAGGGTGAGCGCGGCGAAGTGCAGGCGGCGCTCTTCTCCTCTGGAGATGCGCTCACACGAGTCTGGGGCCCCGAGCGCGTCGCCGAAGGGGACCTTGCCGAAACACTCCGGGCCAGGGCGCCCTCCGGGAAGCCAACGATTACGATCGCGGGACCGGATTTGAAACCCGAATTGCTCCGATCCCTCGAGCGGGCGGGGTACGTTCCCGCCCGCGCGGATGCGCTCCCGCCGGCCGCGGCCGCGGTCGCGGAGCTGGGGGACCGGTACCTTCGCGAGGGGCGCGAGGAGGATCTCGCACAGGCAGCGCCCGCGTACGGCCGCGCCCCGAACGCACGCAAGCCATCGGCATGAGCCAGGACGGGGTTCGCATCGAGCCGCTCGGGCGCGAGCATCTGGACCAGATCGTCTCGATCGAGCGCGCCTCGTTCACCGACCCCTGGACGCGCGGGATGTTCGAGTCGGAGCTCGACGTCGAGGCGCGCGGCTACGCGCGGGGCGCCGTGCGGCGGCGGAACCTCGTAGGCTATCTGTTCGCCGTGTTCATCCCGGATGAAGCGCACGTCGGAAATCTCGCGGTCGAGCCGGCCGAGCGCAGGCACGGGATTGCCCAGAAGCTCCTGGACACGCTTGTGATCGACGGGGTGAAGGCGGGGGTGAGACGGGTGACGCTCGAGGTCCGCGCGTCCAATCACGCAGCCCGTAAGTTCTATTACAAGAATCACTTCATCGACATCGCGATACGTAAGAACTACTACCGGAGCCCCGTGGAGGATGCTATCGTGATGTACCGTGTCCTCTCGGAGGATCCAAGCGTATGAGCTGGCTCAAGAAGTCAAAGGAAGGGCTCAAGACGCCGCAGCGGAAACGGGAGCTGCCGGACGGTCTCTGGACGAAGTGTGAGGAATGCGGCGAGATCCTCTATCACAAGGAGCTCGAGCGGAACCTCTGGACCTGCACCAAATGCTCCTACCATTTCCGGATTTCCGCGCGCACGTATCTGAAGATCCTTCTCGATGAGGGCTCCTTCACGGAGCGATTCTCCGAAGTCGTTTCCACCGATCCGCTCAAATTCCGCGACACGAAG
>JAYWED010000011.1:0-13329 GCA_043779525.1 Candidatus Eiseniibacteriota bacterium
CCGCCGCCCGCGCGGAGCCATGGCCTCCCGTGCCCACGGCTCGATACGCCTCGCTCGAGGCGGCGCGCGACAGCATCGGCGCCATGGTTTCACGCTGCGTCAGCCATGCGGACACGGCGATCCACATCAGCTCGGAGCCCGTGACGTTCGAGTACCTCTACGCCAAGGCAACCGGCCGCGGCTGGGCGTTTCACATCACCGTCAACGACACCTCGAGCTGCCCCGACGACGCCACGGAGCAGGCGCTCAACGACGCGGGATGGGTGGAGAGCTTCGGCTACTCGGCGGACGGCGCCGATGGGTCCACCATGGGGTACGTGTGCCGGGACTTCTTCTGCCTCGTCGAAGGCCAGTGGGACGGCGGCAACGCCACCGACGAAAGCTACATTCCGGAGCCCGGGTGCAAGGTGACCATCACCTGTGTTCCGCGGCGCAAGGACGACACTCCGCGCCAGTAGCAAAGCCCCGATCTTTCCGTCACAATCCCCCCATGACCGTACAAGCCCCTCAGCCAAGCAACGAAGAATCGCTCGATCCCGAAGATTGGGGCGAGATGCGCCGCCTCGGACATCGCATGGTGGATGACGCCATGGACTACCTCGAGCACGTCCGCGAGCGTCCGGTCTGGCAGCCGGTGCCGGAAAGCGCGAAAGCGGCGTTGCGCGCGCCGGTGCCTGTCGAGGGTCGTGCCCCGACGGCTGTGTACGAGGAGTTCCGCCGCGATCTGTTTCCGCACACCATGGGGAACATCCACCCCCGATTCTGGGGCTGGGTGATCGGGACCGGCACGCCCTTGGGCGCGCTCGCCGACCTGATGGCCTCGACCATGAATCCGAATATAGGCGGGGGAGACCAGGGGCCGAACTATGTGGAAGTCCAGGTATTGAGCTGGCTCAAGGAGATGCTGGGCTACCCCGCGGAGGCGAGCGGCATTCTCGTGTCGGGCGGATCGATGGCCAATCTCGTGGGCATCGCGGTGGCGAGGAACGCCAAGGCGCAGAGCGACGTCGCGCAGGATGGCCTCGCGTCCGCTCCGCGCACGATGGTCCTCTACGCATCGACGGAGACCCACAACTCGGTGCACAAGGCTGTCTCGCTTCTGGGGCTCGGCCGCGGGGCGCTGCGCGAGATCCCCGTGGACGCCGATTATCGGATCGACGTGGGCGCGCTGCGCGAGGCGATCGCCGAGGACCGTAAAGCCGGTCGGCATCCCTTCTGTGTCGTGGGGAACGCCGGCACCGTGAACACCGGCGCCATCGACCCGCTGCCCGAGCTTGCGGACCTCTGCAAGGCCGAGAACCTCTGGTTCCACGTGGACGGCGCGTTCGGAGCCCTGGCCGCGCTCGCGCCGGGGCGGAAGACGCTCGTGCGCGCGATGGAGCGCGCGGACTCGCTCGCGTTCGATCTGCACAAGTGGATGTACGTGAACTACGAGGTCGGATGCGCGCTCGTCCGCTGGCCGGAGCAGCATCGCGCGGCGTTCGTCTCGCCGGCCGACTACCTCGCTCATCTGACCCGCGGCCTTCCGGCGGGGCCCGTCTGGTTCAGCGAATTCGGCGTTCAGCTCTCGCGCGGATTCAGGGCGCTCAAAGTCTGGATGTCG
The DNA here is from genome assembly GCA_043779525.1 of Candidatus Eiseniibacteriota bacterium. GTDB lineage: Bacteria > Eisenbacteria > RBG-16-71-46 > SZUA-252 > SZUA-252 > WS-7. The sequence goes on from JAYWED010000011.1 coordinate 1,604, forward strand.
CTCAAGGAGCACGGCACCGCCAAGTACGGCCGGCTCGTGGAGCAGAATTGCGAGCAGGCGAAATACCTCGAGGCGCTCGTCGCCAAAGAGCCCGAGCTGAAGCTCATGGCGCCCGTGTCGCTCAATATCGTTTGTTTCCGCTTCGCGCCGCGCGGGATGGCCGATGGAAAGGCGGACGCGGTGAACGAGGAGATCCTCTACGCTTTACAAGAAAGCGGCGTCGCCGTGCCCAGCTCGACAATCCTGAGTCGCCGGTTCGCCCTGCGGGTCTGCATCTGCAATCACCGCACCCGGCGGGAGGACCTGGATCTTCTGGTGCGGGAAGTCCTCGAGCGGGGGCGCGCGGGGGGAGTTGAGGGCGCTACTGCCTCTGCCGCCACGGGTCGGCGCTCGTGAGCCGCGCTCTTCTCTTCACCGCGCTCGCGTTTCTCCTCGCTGCATCCGCTCTCCTGGCCGGATGCGCATCCAGCCAGCACTTCTCGGGCGGGAACCCAGCCATCCAGCCCGCCATCGACGTGCCGACCCACTTCCTGACCCTCGGCAGCGGACACAAGACCGAAGAGCCCGCGCCCGGGCAATGCCGCAATCCGATGATCGACCCGCGCGACGGCACTCGGATCGTGCTCGTGCGATCCACGGAGGGGCGCGGATATTACCGCGTCCCATCCGGGCGCTACGGAGTCCGGCCCGGCGAGCTTCTGCTCGTGGAGTGCGGAACCGGACGCGTGATCGGGGTCGTGAAGCCCTAGCAAAAAGCGAGGTGAAGGCTTGCGCCCTCACCTCGCGTGCAATCGGTTACTCGCTCTGGGTACGGCTAGTACGACGAGTACGCGTTCAGGTTCGCCTTCACCATGCCCGTGGCCTGGATGTACTGCCAGCCGCCCGTGTTGTCCACGCCGGGCGTCGTCTTCACGGCATTGGAATTCATGGCGGGCTCTTTCGGAATGTTTCCGTCCGCGAAGATGCTTCCGCTCAGGACGGGAAACGTCGCGTTGCCGCTCATGGCATTGCGGCCGTACTGGATCGCGATCGCGGAACGGATCGAGCCGACCTCGCCCTTGATCGTGGCCGAGCGCGCCTGCTCCTGCATGTCTTCGTACTTCGGGATGGCGACCGCCGCGAGGATGCCCAGGATCACGATGACGATCACAAGCTCGATCAGCGTGAACCCGCTTTCGGACCGATTGAGAACCATGGTACCTGACCCCCTGAGCCGTTGTGGCGAGCGAACCGGAGCGGACGCTCGGTAGTTACGTGCACTTCTTGAGATCGGCACCATCCGCAGCGTGCTTTAGAGCGATCTCGCGGGAAGCACGGGATGGACTGTGGCGTAACAGGCAGCGCCGCAAATAGTTGCGGCCACAGCGCGCCGCTCCGAGCCGCGACGCTTGGCGCCGGCGATTTCGACTGTTCATTGAGACGCGGTGATGACGTAATTTGTGGCCCGTGGCGGCTTATAGGCGAAATCCCCGAACGGTGGAAGGCAACTCATGAGCCCCCCGCTGCGCGACGACTACATCCTGCGCGAGACCCGGGCGATCGCGGCCATTCTGGCGCGCGTCGCCGGTCTCAGGCTGGACAGCGAGCCCGAGAAGGCGCGGGCGGGTCTCGAGGAAGCGTACGGGATGTTGCTCGGACCGCAGGCGGCGCTGATCCGGCGCGTCGATCCGTCGACGGCTGCGAAGCTCATCGGCTCTTCGGAGAAGACCCTGTCCTTCGCCGCGTTGATCGATGAAGAGGCCGAACAGGATTCAGACGAAAGCCGGCGAGCGCTCCTGCGCGCCCGCGCCGCGGAGATGAGGCGCCAGGTCCAGCCACGTGAGTGACGGGCCGATGATGGAGGCGCGATCCTCGAACCGGATACCCAGGAGCATGTGTTTCTTCCACAGGAGAATGAAATGAAAATCGGAATTTTCGGATCGGGCGACGTGGCGAAATCGCTTGCCGCGGGATTCATGGAACACGGTCACGCGGTCATGCTGGGGACGCGCAACCCCTCGAAGCTGGAGGACTGGGACTGGAAGAACCGCGGTGGGATCGTGGGGAGCATCGCGGATACGGCCGCGTTCGGCGAGGTTCTCGTCCTCGCGGTCAAGGGGGCCGCGGCCGCGGATGTGCTGCGCGCGGCCGGCATCACCAACCTCGCGGGGAAGACCGTCATCGACGCCACGAATCCGATCGCGGACGCAGCGCCCGTGAACGGCGTTCTGAGCTTCTTCACTAGCCTGGATGAGTCGCTGATGGAGCGGCTGCAGCGCGCGTATCCGGCGGCGCGCTTCGTCAAGGCGTTCAATTCCGTCGGCCACGCGGACATGGTTAGCCCTAAGTTCAAGGGTGGGAAGCCCACGATGTTCATCTGCGGCAACGACGAGGCCGCGAAGAAGGCGGTCGCGGGGATTCTCGATAAATTCGGCTGGGAAACCTCGGACATGGGGAAGGCCGAGGCCGCGCGCGCCATCGAGCCTCTGGCCATTCTCTGGTGCATTCCGGGCTTTCTGCGCAACGACTGGTCCCACGCGTTCAAGATGCTGAGTTGATGGGGATCGGCGAGCTCTCGTGAAAGGAAGGGGTGGGTTGATGGGCAAGACGCTGCGGAAGGGTGGCGTGGGGGCGATGATGGACGAGTACGAGCGCGCGGCGGCGGACCTGTCGGCGATTCTGCGCCGGATCAGCGACGAGGAGTTCGAGCGGGTTCGGGACTTAGAGACCCCGGACGAGGGATGCCGCTCGATCCAGACGATCATGCGTCACGTCGTGGGCGCCGGCTACGGGTATGCGGGCTACATTCGAGAGGCCTATGGGGTCGAGACCAAACGGCCCGACGTTCCGCTGGGAAAGCGCCTGGATCTCCTCGATCAGCTCGAGGTGATGCTTGCCTACACGGCGGCAACCCTCGAAGGGAAATGGGATCTGTCCGATGAAGAGATCATGGCCGTAACGATCCGCTCGCGGTGGGGCGCGACGTATGATCTCGAGCAGCTCCTCGAGCACGCCATCGTCCACGTGCTGAGGCACCGGCGCCAGATCGAGCGATTCCTGACGGAGCCGCGATTCTCGGGTCGAGCGGCCATGTAGCCGATGGGGAAGGCTCGGAAACGCCGGCTGAGGCCCCGGGTTTGGCGCGATGGGTAGCCCGTGGAGCTTGCCAATCGCCCGCGGGTGGCGGGGAACAAAACAGGGAGGCCGGCTCCCGGGCCGAAATCCAGGCAGGCGACACCGATCCGGGATGGAGCCTTCGCACACACTCGCGATGCTTGAGCTCTTCCGCGCTGTGATCGGGTGCGTCACCCAGACGTCGGCAGTGAACTTGGCCGGTGCTGGCCCCCCACGTCGCAAGAGCGCTTCGTCCGCGCGCTCACTACATGACGTACAGGCCACGAGGAGAAAAGTTGGCGGCTTAACGAAAGCCGGCCTCGTCGAGGCTCCGTCGGTGCGTCTCCGGCGCGAACCAGGTCGCCACCAGCGTGATCGCGCAGCAGACGACGAGGTATCCCGCCACCGCATTGGATCCGTGGCGGGCCATCAGCAGGGTCGCGATGAAGGGCGCCAGACCGCCCGAAAACACCGAGGTGAGCTGGTAGACCAGCGAGGCGCCGCTGTAGCGGACGCCGGTGCCGAAAAGCTCCGAGAAATACGCGGCCATCGGGCCGTACATCATGTCGTGACCCGCCATCGCGAGCACGATCGCGATGGCCACGAACGCCGGGCCTCGCTCGATCAACCAGAAGCATGGGAACGCGGCCAGTAGCGAGATAATCGCACCCCACAAGTAGACCGGCCTCCGCCCGACGCGATCCGATAGATGCGACCAGAACGGGATCGCCACCAGGCCGACCACAGCGGTCAGCACCACGCCGCCCAGCATGACGCTGCGGTGGTAGCCGAGCGACTTCTCGCCATAGCCAGGCACGAACACCGTGTAGATGTAAAAGAGGACGTTCTGCGCGAAGCGCATGCCCATTCCGATCGCTACTTCGCGGGGATGGAGGCGGAACACGTCGAGCAGGGGAGCGCGCGAATCGCGGCGGGTTTCCTTGAGCGTCGTGAACAGGGGCGACTCGAGCACCCGGAGCCGCACGAAAAGTCCGACCGCGATGAGCACGACCGAGAGCAGGAACGGCACCCGCCATCCCCACGCGAGGAATGCGCTCTCCGGAAGGCGCGCGGACAGGAGCGCGAATATGCCCGTCGAGAGAAGAAGCCCCGCGGGCACCCCCATCTGCGGCCACGAGCCGTGGAATCCACGTCGGCCGCCGCTCGAATGCTCCACGGCCAGCAGCACGGCGCCTCCCCATTCGCCGCCTACGCCGAAGCCCTGAACGAATCGAAGCGCGACAAGGATGACGGGCGCCCAGATCCCGATTCGGTCGTAGGCGGGGAGCAGGCCGATCATGGCGGTGGCGACGCCCATGATCACGAGCGACCACACCAGCATCGTCTTCCGGCCGACCCGGTCGCCGTAGTGCCCGAATACGATCCCGCCCAGCGGCCGCGCCACGAATCCGACCGCGAAGGTGCCGTAGGAGCTGAGCGTGCCGGCGAGCGGGCTGAGCGTGGGGAAGAAGAGCTTGTTGAAGACCAGGGCAGCCGCGGTGCCGTACAGAAAGAAGTCGTACCACTCGATGGTGGTGCCGATGAAGGAGGCGAGGATGACCTGGCGGATCCGATTCGGTTTGGTCACGGCGCCCGTCACGCCCCGCGCGTCTCGGCGAGATACATCATTCTCGCCACCGCGCCTCGACGAGAGATCTCGATCACTGTCTCGAGGTACCGCTGCTGGAATCGATGGGAGCGCTCATGAAGAGACGGCCGCAGACCCCTGCGGCCCAACTCAAAGTAGGCAGGTCAGCCTACCCAGATACGACGCCGCCGTGGCGGTATAACCCGCAAGAGGCTTGTCCCGTCATCGGCATCTCTTTTCCGCTCGATGGCTGCCGTCCGATCCGACCGGGCCGTTCAACTCGATACGCCGCGAGGCAGGGCCTACAATTCCGGTCGGCCGCCCGTCGAAAACATAGTCCTGGTCCACGGACTGAGAACCGCATCCCGCGTCGCAGTTTTTCGCCCAATCGCTCGCCATGATTACCCTTGTCCCGTCTCTCGAAGGCACCGCGTGGGGCTCGCAGCGGTAGCGTCCCGCGTAATGGCTGTGTGTGTGCCCCCAGCGCTGCATGGCGCGACTCCCGTCCGTCTTGACCGAGATCACCTCGTCCCAGTAACGCTTGCCGATCTGGGAAGGGCCATTCATATAGGTAACGTATGCCCATCCAGGCCGCTCCACGTTCCGCATGGACACCCATCCCACGGATGCCTCGTTCACCGAGCTTGTGAGTCCGAGGACCGTGCCGTCGCTGAGTTTCACCATCATGACGCGGCCTATGTCCGGCCCGCCGATACAAGACCTCCCCCCGACGATGATCTCTTCGCCAGTCTCCGTGAGGCCCATATCCGCGTGCTTGAGCGGGAAAATCCAGCCTTGGGACGGAGGATAAGGCGATGCGTAGGTCCCTCCGGGATCGCATACCGTGGCCGGCGACATGGGGTGGGCACTCAGAGCGAGGGTGCTCGGATCGACTTGCAGGACGCGATGCGCGTCCGCCGTGACCAAGGAAGCGCTCGAGCCGCCGCGATAGATCTTGTCGGCGTACTTCACGTCCACGTAGTCCCCCAGGGGAGAGATCGACACGCTCCCAATCGTATCCGGCGGGGCGGGAAGCGAGGTCGGAAGTGTGAAAATCGGCCCGATGCGGACGTTCGGATACGGCGCGTATGGAGACTGCGGGTCCATATCCACGACGAATACCAAGTTCCCCCTGCTCAGAGCGACAAATCGGCCATCATTCGATGGATTTCCTTCTCCCTGTCCGAAGCCGTCCACCGCGAGCGGCAGAGACCAGACCCTCGTTTGATGACAACCCAGGATATCGAACCATTCGAGCGTTTGACCGCTTCGCGAGACGTTTATCTGCTCGTGGGGATGCGCCCGAGATGGATGCCAGCGATAATCCCACGGCGCGTAGCTCCCGCAATCCATCTTCCGCACCGGGGAAAATCCCTCCCCATCCAAGGTGAGTCTGCTTGGAGTGCCGCCGGAACGGTTCTCGATCAGAACCCAGGTCTGATCCGAGTTCCAGGGTTCCTGCTTGGAATACACGTGCCTCACGTCAGAACCCCACGTCCCCGCATGACTCGGCCCAACACGTATGGTTGTGCCAGGGTCTCCAGCGATCCTCCTGAATGGCGTGCGAAAGATCGAATCCGGCATGGAGACAAGGTATGCCGGCTTCCCGACCTGAGGTTCCGTATAGACGGAGGAGTCCGAGATCATATCCCGAAATCCCGGATAGGTTGCGGCCAAGCTTGTCGCGGGTACCAGAAGGAGAAGCAGGAGCCGTTTCATCTGGCCACTCCTAAGGTGCTCCTTTGCGTGCCCAATTGCCACCAAGGATGATTGGTGCAGAAACCTGGTGCGGAAGGGGGGACTTGAACCCCCACGAGATTGCTCCCACTGGACCCTGAACCCAGCGCGTCTGCCAATTCCGCCACTTCCGCACACGTTTTCGGCAGGAGCCAGCTAACCTACACTAGCGGGCGTCCGGCTTCAACCTGATGCGCCGTCCGCGCATGAAGCGCCCCGCGCTGGGCAAGCCCCACGCTTCAGCTTGGCCCGCCTTGAATTAGCCGCGCCGCCGTGATAGAAACGAAGGCTCATCCACGGAGGGTTGATGGCGCGGTCCACCCCGAAGCCAGGCGCACCTAAGTCAAACGATGACAAAGAAGAGCGCCAGATCATCACCACCAACCGCAAGGCGCGCCACGACTACGTCATCATCGAAACCTTCGAGGCGGGGATCGAGCTTCGGGGCACCGAGGTCAAGGCGCTGCGCGCCGCCAAGGCTCAGCTCGTTGATGCCTATGCCACCATCGAGTCGGGACAGATGTATCTCCGCAGCGCGCACATATCGATCTACGACCCGGGCAGCATCTTCAATCACGAGCCGACGCGCGCGCGTCGGCTCCTCATGCACCGCGCGGAGATCCGCAAGCTGCAGGTCCGGCTGGATGAGTCCGGTCTCACCATCGTTCCGCTCTCGCTCTATTTCCTGCGGGGCAAGGTGAAGGTGGAGCTGGCGCTCGTGAAAGGGCGCAAGACCTTCGACAAGCGCGACAAGATCGACGAGCGGCGCGCCCGGAAGGAAATCCGCGGCATCATGCGCGGGGAGCGGCCGGAGTGAGGCGCGCCATCGGCGCCCGCGCCCGCGGCGCCCGCGCCCGCGGCGCCCGCGTGACGCTCGGCCTTCTCGCGGCGGCGCTCCTCGCGGTCGCCATTCCCGCGGCGCTCGCGGTGCAAGGCGCGGCCCCGATCCAGGTGCTCTATCCCGATCCTCAGCCGGCGGAGCAGATCCGGCCGATCCTCCTCGAAGGCACGCGCTACGTTTCCACGAACGATCTCGCGCGGATCTTCCGCGCCACCAAGTACTGGCGCCCCGAGCTGCGCAAGCTGTCGCTTCGCCTGGGCGACCACACCATCCGATTCACGGTCGACGCGCCGGTCGTCCTCGTGGACGAGACGTCCCGCAATCTGGTTCAGTCGCCTCGTCTCGTGCAGGGCTCGGTCTACGTTCCGGAATCCGTCCTGGCCGGGCTCGTGGATTGGGGATTCGTGATGAGCGCGACCTGGGATGAGTCCTCGCGCACGATCCGGTTCCGTTCCCCGGTTCACACCGTGCGCCAGGCGCAGCTCTGGCTGCGCGGGCGGGTGACCGAGGTCTCGGCGACCCTCCTGAAAACGCTCTCGCCGCGCCTCATCTATGCCACGCCGGGCGAGATCAGGCTCCTCTTCGAGGGTGGCACGCTGGATTCCACGCGCGTGCTCTCGGGGGGCGCGGTCGCGAGAGGCACCATCCAGGAGACGCCCGACGGAGTGGAGATCCGCCTCGTCTTGGCGCCCGGCGCCCAGGGGTACTCGCTGTCGGTCAGCTCGAATCGGCTGAGGCTCGCCGTCACCGACGATCCGAATCTGGTCCAGCAGGGGGTCTTCTCCAAGCTCGAGCCGATCGCGCTCGGAGGCGCCGACGGCAAGCTGCGCACGATCGTGATCGATCCCGGCCACGGCGGGAAGGACCTGGGCGCGTCGATGCCAGGCGGCGGAGCGGAGAAGGACGCCACGCTCGACTTCGCGCGAGCGCTCCGCTCGGAGCTGCAAGATCGCCTGGGCGCGCGCGTGATCCTGACCCGGGACAGCGATACCGACGTCTCGACAGGGCATCGCTCCGAGATCGCCAACGAATGGGGCGCCGATCTCTTCCTGAGCATCCATTTCGACGCCGATGGCGTGCTCCGCGGCGGTGGCGTGCGGGTCTATGCGCTCTCGGCGTCGCCCGCGGCGGGGTCCACCTACGGGGTCCCGCTCTCGCTCGGCGGCGACGGTGGCACGGAGATGCATCCGTGGGAATCCGCGCAGACCCAGTCGATCGGAACGAGCATGGCCATTGGGCAGACCATCGCGGACGCGCTCGCGCGGAGCTATCCCCAGACGGCCATCAGCTTCCGCACGGGACGCCTGAGCGTGCTCGAGCCTATCGCGGGAGCGGCCGTACTCTTAGAATGCGCTCCGGCTCCGAGGAACGGGCCGGAGGCGATGAGCATCCAGGGCTATACGATCCGCGACATGGCGAGAATCGTCGCGCAGGCGATCCAGGATCTCTCGCGCGCGGGGCACGCGTGAGCGGCCCCGGGCGGAGTGGAGGGCACGCGTGAACCGGCTCCAGCGCCGCTGGGCGATCGGGATCACGGGGAGCGTCCTGATCGTGGGCGGATTCTTCTGGATCGCCCACGTCAGGACACACGACGACAACTCCGGCCCTCGCATCGCCCCGCTGGCTTCCGAGCTGGAGGGAGTGAAGGGCGCGTACCTCTACTTCGGGGTCCCGGGCGCCGACACGCTCGTCGCGGAGTACCGCGACGTCGTCGTGAAGGACCGTCCGGCCGATCAGGTGCGCGCGATCTACCGCGAGCTTCTGGCCGGCCCATCCAAGGGACACACGGCCCTGTTCCCCGATGGGACGGAGCTTCTCGAGGCGTACTGGACCGACAAGGGCACCTTGTACCTCGATTGGAGCAAGACGCTGACTCAGGGATTTCGTGGGGGGAGCGCCCGCGAGCATGCGCTCATCGCCTCCATCGTGCGAACGGCGGGAGAGAACCTCCCGGGCGTGGAGCGGGTGATGATTCTGGTGGAAGGGGAGCCCGCGCAGACCATCGGCGGGCACTTCGACGTGCTCTCCCCGCTCAGCGTGAGGGATTGGCGATGACTCCCGCTCCCGCAAGGCGATGACCCGCTCCCGCGAGGCGATGACCCGCTCACGCGAGAGAACCCTCGGCGTGTTCGACTCGGGGATCGGCGGCCTCACCGTTGTGCGGCATCTCCGCCGCCTCCTGCCGGCGTGGGACATCGTCTACTTCGGCGACACGGCGCGCGTGCCCTACGGGACCAAGTCGGACGCTACCGTGCGGCGGTTCGCCGGCGAGGCGGCGCGCTTCCTGACGCAGTTCGGGGTCAGCCACATGGTCGTGGCGTGCAACACCGTCTCCGCTGTGGCGCTTCGATCCCTGGAGCGCAGTTTCCCTGCGATGCCGATCAACGGCGTCATCCTGCCGGGCGCCGACGCGGCCGTGATGGCGACGCGCTCCGGACGGATCGGAGTGATCGGCACGCGCGCGACGATCGCGAGCGGCGCCTACGAGCACGCCATCGCGGCGGCCGCGCGCACAGCCGGCGCGAAGGCGCGCGTGTTCGCGTACCCGTGCCCGATCCTCGTCCCGCTCGCGGAGGAGGGGCTGGCCGGAAGCAAAGCCGCGCGCGAGGTGCTCCGCGATTACCTGGCCCCGCTGCGGGCTCGCAAGATTGACACGCTGATTCTCGGGTGCACGCACTACCCGCCGTTCAAGCCCGCGATCCGCTCGATTCTCGGGCCGCGCGTGACGCTCATCGACTCCGGCGAGGCGACCGCGCGCCGGCTCGCGCGCGCGCTCAAGCTGCAGTCCGGCGCGGGCCAAGGCCGCGGGTCGCTCCACTGCTACGTCTCCGACATCCCGCGCCAGTTCGAGGCGATCGGGCGCCGCTTCCTGGGCTCGCGGCTCGGGCGCGTCTGGCTCGTGCCGCAAGACGATCTCCCCTGGTTCCAGCGTCCTCCCATCGAGGGTCTACCATGACCGTATCGCACAAGCGCGTCGACGGCCGGCGCACGACCGAGCTTCGGCCGCTGACGATCAAGCGGGGGTATCTCAAGAACGCGGAAGGCTCCGCGATGATCGAGATGGGGGGGACGCGCGTCCTCTGCGCCGCGACGGTGGAGGAGCGCGTGCCTCCGTTCCTCCGTAACTCGGGGCGCGGCTGGGTGACCGCCGAGTACAGCATGCTCCCGCGGTCCTCGGCAGACCGGATCCAGCGCGAGGTGAACCGCGGGCACGTGGGAGGGCGCACGCACGAGATCCAGCGCCTGATCGGGCGCTCGCTCCGCGCGGTGACGAACCTGGCCGCGCTCGGGGAGCGCCAGATCCTGATCGATTGCGACGTGATCGAGGCGGACGGAGGCACGCGCACGGCCTCGATCACCGGCGCCTACGTCGCGCTGGTGGACGCGATCCGCTGGCTCGCGAATAAGACGCCGCTTTCGGCATCGCCCCTTCGCGATTTCGTGGGCGCGGTCTCGGTGGGAATCGTGGACGGGCGCCCCTGCCTCGATCTCTGCTACGCCGAGGATTCCAAGGCCCAGGTGGACATGAACCTCGTGATCACCGGCTCTGGGAAAATCGTGGAGATCCAGGGCACCGCGGAAGGGGAAGCGTTCAGCGAGCGCGAGCTGGCCGCGATGATGACGCTGGGGAAAGCGGGCATCCGAAAGCTCATCCAGGCTCAGCGTCGCGCGCTTGGGCTGAAGCAGCTCCCGAGCGTGTGGACCTGATCGTTCTTGCGACGCACAACGAAGGAAAAGCCCGCGAGCTGAGGTCGCTCCTCCGCGGGGTGGCCGGACGCGTGGAATCCCTCCGCGCGCACCCCGCGGTTCTCCTCCCCCCGGAAACCGGTGCCACCTATCGCGAGAATGCGATCGCGAAAGCCCGTGCGGTGTTCACGGCGCTCGGCGTGGCGGCCCTGGGCGACGATTCGGGCCTCGAGGTCGATGCGCTGGGCGGCGAGCCGGGGCTCCATTCCGCCCGCTACGCGGGGCCGGCCGCGACCGATCACGCGAACAACGAGCGCTTGATCCGCGAGATTCGCGCGGTCCCTCGCGATCGTAGGACGGCGCGGTTCCGTTGCGTGCTGGCGCTCGTCCATGGCCCCGGTGATGCGGTCGTGGCGGAGGGGATATGCGAGGGCCGGATCCTCGACGAGCCGCGCGGCGAAGGGGGATTCGGCTACGACCCCTACTTTCTCGCGAATGGCCAGGAGGCGACGTTCGCCGAGCTATCGGACGACCGGAAGAACACGATCAGCCACCGCGCGCGGGCTGCCCTGGCGCTCCGGGAGGCGCTGGTCGCCGGGCGTTAGCGGCGGGCAGGGGCGACGCGCGAGCGGCGGGAAATTGGGGTGGATGACGGGGATCGAACCCGCAACCACTGGAGCCACAGTCCAGTGCTCTACCATTGAGCTACATCCACCACGCGATTCAGGCAGGTTGGTGCGCGCCTGGAGGGAATCGAACCCCCGACTGACGGATTAGAAA
>JAYWED010000012.1:0-34645 GCA_043779525.1 Candidatus Eiseniibacteriota bacterium
ACGACGGGCATTCGCCATCGCCGCCGCGCCTTCCGTCGGCGTCGTCACCGACCCCGACTGAGGCACGAAGAACGACTGCGTTACATCCGGCACTCCTGCATAGGCGGCCGGGACGATCAACACCGCAAGTACGGCCATCGCAATGCCCAGCTTGGCCTCTTTCAACATCATCACACCTCCTACGGTCTCAACTGCTGCGTGCTAGCACAGGGATGCAGAGGTCTGCTGCGTACACAAAGGTGGTAGGCGTATTGCCGTGGGGTAAGAAACACCTCCTTTCGAGCAATCTATGTGATGATCTTGGGTCAAACTATTTATAAGGATCCCAAAGGCTTGGTGCCGTTCCAGGGCCCTTATTGACAGGATGTTGCCGTGCTGTCTGATTGCCGAACAGGAAATAGTCTACCACGCACCCGAAGCAAAGTCAAGCGGAAGAACACCCTAACAGGCATTCAGAGGGCAATTTGGTGGGCGAAACAGGGTTCGAACCTGTGACCCCTTGCGTGTAAGGCAAGTGCTCTACCAGCTGAGCTATTCGCCCTTGCCCTTACTTGGCCAGGATACCGATGGGGATGAGAACCAGGTATCCCAGCAAAAGCAATATTGGAGCTAGAGTTATGGATCCGTGGGAGAGAAAGACGTACCCCGCCAGGATCACCAGCGCCGCCAGCCCGAAAATGAAGTAGTTCTTTCGCCCGAAGGGAATTTCGACGTTCGGCGGATCTGTCGGGCGTTGCCCGGGGCCCCTGCGCTGCCGGCGGACTTCGGCGGGAGTCGGCATCCTCAATCCTCCATGACGGTCGGTGGCAGCGGGTCGGCCCGGCGATATCCCCGGGGGTCGATCTCTAACTCCGTGAATCCTAGTTGCTTGACGATCGCCAGGATAGCGTCTTTTTCCGCCGGCCCTTGAAGCCTGGCTATGTCGGATGGATCGACCTCGATCCGAGCCTTCGCCCCCTCGTGCCGTAAGCGAAGGATCCGGAGGCCCAGCTTTTCCCGAAGGGCCGCCTCACCCAGCTCGACCTGCATGAGTTTTTCCGTGGTCACCTCCGACCCGTGAGGGATCCGTGAGGCAAGGCACGCGGACTGCGGCTTGTCCCAGACCTTGAGGGCGAGGCGGCGGGCCAGCATCCGGATCTCGACCTTGGAGAGGCCAGCTTCGATGAGCGGCGCGCGGATCCGATGCCGCTCGGCGGCGGCCATCCCGGGTCTCACGTCGCCCAGATCGTCGGTAACGGCGCCGTACGCGATCGAATCCCAGGATTCCTCGCGCGCGAGGCGCTCGAGGCTCTCGAATAGCTCCGTCTTGCAGTGAAAGCACCGGTCCGGACGGTTGGCCCGGTACGCCTCCCGCTCCATCTCCTGGGTGTGGATCACCCGCGCCGGCATTCCATGCTCACGCGCGAGCGCGAGGGCTTGCTGAAGCTCCGCCGCGGGCAGGGACGGGCTCTGGGCGATGACGCCGCACGCCGAGTCTCCCAGGACACGATGAGCCTCGGCGAGAAGCACGGCCGAATCCACGCCGCCGGAATAGGCGATGAGCACGCGGCCCAATCCGCGGAGGAGCGTTTCCAGACGCGAGCGCTTCACGTCGAGATCATCCGGAGTGGTCGAGCGCGAGCCCGAACGGGAGAAGAATGTGGCCGGGGCTTCGCTCACGGCTTCACCGCGCGCTTCTTTCGCTTCGTGGCAGCGGCCGCCGTGCGCGAGCCGGCCGCCGTGCGCGAGCCAGCCACCGTGCGCGAGCCGGCCGCCGTGTGCGAGCCGGCGGTCGTGTGTTTGCGCACCACGGCCGTCTTCCCGGCCACCGTATCCGGGACTGCCGGGAGCATGACCTGAGGGAACGGTCCGGCGAACGACGTGGTGGTCGATTCGGATTTGGTGACGGCGCGAACGCGCGCGATCGCGGCCAGGTGCTCCTCCCACGTCTTCGAGAAGATGTGGGTTCCGTCCCCCCGGGCCACGAAATAGAGCTCCGTGGAATCGGGAAGCGGGAAGAGCACGGCGTGCATCGCCGCGCGCCCGGGGCTGCAGATGGGGCCGGGCGGAAGCCCTCGGTTACGGTACGTGTTGTATGGCGATTTCACGTTCAGGTCGCTGTAGAAAACCCGGTTTCGGTAGATTCCGAGCGCGTACGTCACGGTCGGATCGGACTGAAGCATCATACCCCGCTTCAGCCGGTTGTAGAAAACGGCCGCGATACGGGCGCGCTCGACGGACATGGCCGCTTCCGCCTCCACGATCGAGGCGAGCGTGACGAGCTGGTGCATGGTCAGCCCCTGGCGCGCCCCGGGCTGTCCCATCTCCTCCTCGAACACGCGGATGGCCCGGCCCACCATCACCCGGGCGACCTCGTCCGGAGAGAGGAGCGGATAGAAAGGATACGTGTCCGGGTAGAGATATCCTTCCAGCCGGTCCGCGGGCACGCCCAGCGACGCCGCGAAGGAAGAATCCCGCGTCAGCGCCATGAACCGCGAGGGATCGATCTTGGCCTGCGTCGCCAGAATGCGCGCGATCTCCTCGGTCCTGAGCCCCTCGGGTATCGTGACCATGTCGTTCTTCCCCATCCCCGAGGAGAGCTGACGCAGGATGCGATAGATGCTCGCGCCCACCGGGATGGCATAGCGGCCGGCCTTGAGCCTCCGGTCGTGCCCCAGGACTCTCGCCGCGAGCACGAAGAGCGTGGGGCTCTGGACCAGGCCGTCCGCTTTCAGGATGCCCGCGATCGTCTCGACCCCCGCGCCTCGCGGGATCAGGACCTCGCGCGTCTGGTAGTTGCGCGTGACCGAGGCGGGAAAGAAAAGAATCCCCGATAGCAGCACCACGCCCACGATGCCGCCCAGAATGAGGCTGCGCCGGATGCGGTGGCGGCGCTTCACGGCTTCCCTCCGCCTGCCGGGCCGCTGCCCGTCTTCCCGGCCTTCCGCGGGCGATCCAGCCAGCGCTGGAGGATCAGGGCCGCCGCGTGCGCGTGAAGCGAAGGGTCGCGGTCGGCGCGTCCCGCCTCACGGGCGCGCTCCTCCGCCTCGCGCGTGCTCATGCTCTCGTCCACGAGAAAGACGTCGAGCCCCGAGCATTTCCGTAGCGCCCGCGCGAATCGCTCCACGCGCCGCACCTCTTCGCGCCGCTCCTCCCCTTCCAGGCCGAGCGGCACGCCCACCACGATCGTCCTGGCGCCCGCATCGCCCGCCGCGCCCGCGACCGCTTCGGGGGCGTCGCGCACCGAGGTGACCTCGATCACGCGGAGCGGCCTCGCGAGGGAACCCTCCTCGTCGCTCAGGGCGATCCCGAGACGCCGCAGGCCGAAGTCCACGCCTAGGACTCGCAGGCGAGCGCCTCGAGGACCGCCGTAAATTCGGGCGGGACGGGGGTCGTGAATTCCATCGGTTCGCCCGACTCCGGATGGCGGAGAGTCAGCCGCTCGGCGTGGAGCGCCTGGTGATCCAGCTCGGAGAGAAGGAGGGCCGCCTGGGAGCGCTGGCCTGGAGGAAGCTTGAGCAGGGGACCGCGGCGGCCGCCGTATTCCGGATCCCCGAACACCGGGTGCCCCAGATGCGCCAGGTGCACGCGGATCTGGTGGGTCCGGCCCGTCTCGAGCGTGAGCGCCAGCTCAGAGAGATACTGGTACTCGCGCTCGACCCGGTAGCGCGTGGCCGCGAAGCGCCCGCCGCGGGCGACCACGGCGAATTTCTTCCGGTCGCGGGAGCTGCGCGCCAGCGGAGCCTCGATCCGCCCTTCTCGCTGGGGCAGCCGCCCCCAGACGAGCGCCCGGTAGCGCCGGTGCACCTCGCGCGCCTCGAGCTGCCTCGAAAGCTCGCGGTGCGCGACGTCGTTCCTGGCGATGAGGAGGAGGCCCGAGGTGCCCTTGTCGATCCGGTGCACGATGCCGGCGCGCTCCTGTCCCGAGGCGCTGGGCAAGGCGCCGTAGCGGTGCAGCAGCGCGTGGACGAGAGTTCCGGTGCGGTGCCCCACGGCGGGATGGACCACCATGCCCGCGGGCTTGGCGATCACGGCGAACGAGTCGTCCTCGTAAACGACCGTGAGCGGGATGTCCTCCGCGACGAGCTTCGTCGGGATCCGGCGAGGTCTCGTGACCTCGATCCGGTCGCCCACCTTCACGCGCCGGCTCGCGCGGGCGGGGGCGCCGTTCACCAGGACGCATCCCCCGTCGATCAGTTGCTGGATCGCGGAGCGCGAAAGCGAGTGTTCGACTTCCGTCAGGAAGCGATCCAGTCGCTCACCCGCGCGCGAAGTCGGAACGGGGTGGACTTTCGAGATCGGAGTCGGTGCGGCCGGATCGGGCGAGATTCCAGGCAAGCAGGATCACCCCCAGGGTTACTGCGGAGTCCGCGACGTTGAAGACGGGCCATCGGAACGAGCCGGCGCCGACGTCGATGAAATCGACGACCCTACCCCACCGGACGCGATCCACCAGGTTGCCCAGCGCGCCGCCGAGAATGCATCCTAGCAGCACCCGGTTCGCCAGACTCCGGTAGGCATCCCGCGCGAACAGGTAGAGAACCACCGCGATGGCAAGGACCGAGACCAGGATGAACGGGAGGCGGCTTCCGGGGAACAGCCCGAACGCCGCTCCGGTGTTGTGCACCAGCGTGAAGCGCAGAAACTGCCCGAGCACGGGCACGGGCTTCCCGGGCAGGAGATGCGCAGAGACGATCGCTTTCGTCACCTGATCGAGCCCGAGCACCACGGCCGCGCATGCCAGAAACGTCCCGATGCGGGAAGTCATCCGCGCGCGTTGTGGGACGTCTTTTCCTGCTTCTCCTGGCACGTCACGCAGAGATTGGCCTGCGGCATGGCGTCGAGCCTCTGCTTGCCGATCTCCTTCCCGCACGTTTCGCACGTTCCGTACTCGCTGCGGTAGAGGCGGCGCAGCGCTTCGTCCACGCTTATGAGCTGCCTTCCCTCCGCGGAGGCGAAGAGGAAGGCCTTCTCGCGCTCCATGGCGTCCGTACCCATGTCGGCCATGTGGAACGAATAGGCGGAGAGGTCGCCCGAGGAGTCGCGCTGCGTCTGGCCCATGGCCTTCTCGAGATAACCCATCTGGCTCAGAAGCCTCTTGCGCTCCTCGATGAGCAGGTCTTCGAAATGTTTGAGATCCTTCTTGGTAAGCAACCGCTCACCCTCCTTTGTGGATCCGCTCGATCCCGACGCGAGCCCGTTCGCCATCGAAAGTCCATTCCTCCGAGGAGCCGCCCTCCGGCGCGCGGGCGACGACTTCCTCTGCCAGCACCTCGTCCCGTATAAAACGCTCGTGCCGCGCGGCCGCGGCGGAAAGCCCGGGGCTCAGCTCCCACGTGAGCCGGATCCGGTCCGTCACCGCGAATTCGGCGCTCTTGCGCAGCGTCTGGATCCGGTGCGCGAACTCCCGCACCAATCCCTCGGCGCGAAGCTCCTCGTCGAGAGTCGTGTCCACCGCAACCGCCATCGCGCCGTCTGCCTGGGCAACCCAGGGCGCGCGCGAGGACTCCTGCACCGAGACATCCTCGGCGACCAACGTGAACCGCTGCCCCGTCGCTTCCACTTCCCAGCCTCCGCCCGCGATCGCCGCCCGGATCTCGCCCGGTGGCGCGGATTGAACCTTTGACGCCAGTTCCTTCATGGCGGCCCCGGCTTTCTTGCCCAGGACCGGAAAGTTCGGCTTGACCGTCGTTTGGAGCAGCTCCCCCCGCTCCTCGGGGTACACGATCTCCCTCACGTTCAGCTCGTCCTTGATCAACTCCGCGACGGTCCCGACCTCGAGCCGCTCGCGCTCGCCCAATCCGGCCACGGCGAGCCGCCGGAGCGGCTGGCGCACGCGAAGCGAGGATGCGTTGCGCGCCGAGCGCCCCAGATTCACCACGCGAAGCGCCAGCTCCATGGCTCGCTCCAGGCTCTCGTCGATCTGCGCGCGGTCCGGCGCGGGGTAATCGCACCAGTGCACGCTCTTCGGCGCGTCCGGATAGGCCGGCCTCACAAGGCTCTGGTGCAGCTCCTCGGAGACGAACGGCGTGTACGGAGCCAGAAGACGAGCCACCGTCTCGAGGCATCCGAACAGTGTATCGTACGCTGCTCTCTTATCGGCAGGGTCCCCGGCTTTCCAGAACCGCCGCCGCGACCGCCTCACGTACCAGTTCGAGAGATCCTCCACCACGAAATCCTGGATCGCCCGCGCCCCTCGCGTGAGGTCGTAGGCGTCCAGCGAATCCCGGCACGTCGCGACCAGCGTGTGGAGTCTCGAGAGCACCCAGCGGTCGAGAAGCGCCGGCTTGCCGGCCTCCTTGCTCGCCGGGTCGTACCCGTCGATGTTCGCGTAGAGCGCGAAGAATTGGGCGGTGTTTTTGAGCGTTCCGAGGAGCTTCTTGGTGACCTCGGTCACGCCCTCCGCGTCGAACCGCGTGGCCGTCCAGGGCGGGCTGGTCGCGATCAGGTAGAAGCGGAGCGCATCGGCCCCGCGGAGATTGATGATCGCGTCGGGATCCACGGTGTTCTCGCGCGACTTGCTCATCTTCTTGCCCTGCTTGTCGAGGATGAGCTCGTTCACCAGCACGTGTTTGTAGGGCGCCTTTCCGGTCGCGAAGACCCCGATGGCCATCAGCGTGTAGAACCACCCCCGCGTCTGGTCCATGCCCTCCGAGATGTAATCGGCCGGATAGCTCGATTGGAACAGCTCCTTGTTCTCGAACGGGTAATGCCACTGCGCGAAGGGCATGGAGCCCGAGTCGAACCAGACGTCGATGACCTCGGGCATGCGCCGCGCGGTCCCCCCGCATGCGTCGCAGCGAAAGGTCACCTGGTCCACGTACGGACGGTGAAGGTCCAGGGGCTCGGTCACGCCCTGCCCCTGCCTCAGCTCCTCCACGCTTCCCACGCACCGGTCCTTCCCGCATTTCTCGCAGCGCCAGATGGGGAGCGGCGTCCCCCAGTAGCGGTTCCGCGAGAGCGCCCAGTCCACGTTGTTCTCGAGCCAGTTCTCGAACCGGTTCGCGCCGATTTCCTTCGGATGCCAGGCGACGGTCTTGTTCGCCTCGAGCATCCGGTCGCGGTAGCGCGTGGTCGCGATGTACCAGGTCTTCCACGCGTAGTAGAGGAGTGGCGAGTCGCACCGCCAGCAGAACGGATAGCTGTGCGTGGTCATCTCCTCGCGATAGAGGAGACCGTGGGCGTTCAGCCAGTCGATGATCTCGCGCTCCGCGTCCTTCACGTTCCGCCCGGCCCAGGGCTTCACCTCGGCGGTGAAGCGCCCTTGCGGATCCACCGTGTGGCGCTGCGGCAGGTTGAGCTTGAGTCCCAGCTGGTAGTCGTCCTCGCCGTACATGACGGCGGTGTGGACCACGCCGGTCCCGTCCTCGGTCGTGACGAAATCCGCCTCGGACACGTAGTAGGCCTTCGTTCCGGCCGCCTTCCCGAGGTCGATGAAATCAAAGAGCGGACGATAGCGGCGCCCGTTCAGCTCGCGGCCCTTCAGCTCCTTCTCGATCTCGTATTCCCCCGTGAGCTGCGGAAGCCGGGCCTTGGCCAGGTAGTAGCGCTCCTCGCGCCCGTCGCGGGTCTGGCGGACGCGCACGTAGTCGATCCCGGACCCGACCGCCAGCGCGACGTTCCCGGGAAGCGTCCAGGGCGTGGTCGTCCACGCGAGCACGAAGGCGCCCGGCTCGTCTTCGAGCGCGAACTTCACCGTGACGGATGGCTCGGTGACGTCCTCGTAGCCCTGACTCACCTCGTGACTGCTGAGCGGCGTTCCGCATCTCGGGCAATACGGGACGATCTTGTGCCCCTGGTAGAGGTAGCCCTCGTCCCAGTACCGGCGAAGGATCCACCACACCGTCTCGATGTAGCTGTTGTCGAAGGTGACGTACGGATGATCCATGTCCAGCCAGTAGCCGGTCCGTTCGGTGATGCGGCGCCACTCGGCCTCGTAGCGAAGCACGCTCTCGCGGCAGCGGCGGTTGAACTCGGCGATCCCGAACTTCTCGATCTGGTCCTTGCCGCTGATCCCCAGCTCGCGCTCCACGGCGATCTCGACCGGAAGCCCATGGGTGTCCCAGCCGCCCTTGCGCGGGACATAGAAACCGCGCATCGACTTGTAGCGGCAGACGATGTCTTTCAGGGTGCGCGAGAGCACGTGATGGACGCCGGGCAGTCCGTTGGCCGTTGGCGGTCCCTCGTAGAAGATGAAGGGAGGCGATCCCTTTCGCCGCTCGAGGCTCTGCTCGAACGCCTTCGTCTCGCGCCAGAATTCCAGCACGCGCATCTCGGTTTCGGGCAGATCGAGCTTGGTGGAGACAGGGATGAACATATCGGATTTCACGCTCACGGGGTCCCTTCGGGCGCCGGCAGGCGCTTGATCACGCGCGTCACGAGCCTGGTCAGCGTGGGCTCCGCCTTCGCGGCGTTCGCCAGGACCCTCGGCACGTCGATCGGCTCGAGCGCGTCGGGGAAGCAGACGTCGGTGATCACGGAGAGAGCGAGCACGCGCATCCCGCCGTGCACCGCGACGATGGTCTCGGGCACGACCGACATGCCGACCAGGTCCGCGCCGGCCCAGCGGAGGAACCGGTATTCGGCCCGCGTCTCGAGATTGGGCCCGGCCACGCCCGCGAAGACCCCCTCGCGCAGCGGGACCTTGTCCTCGCGCGCGGTCTCGCGCGCCAGCGCGAGCAGGTCCCTGGCGTAGGGTTCGGACATATCGGGGAAGCGCGGTCCCAGGGAATCCTCGTTCGGCCCGACGAGCGGGTTTTCTCCCATGAGATTGATGTGGTCCACGATCAGGACGATGTCGGCGGGCTCGTAGAGCGGGTTCAGCCCGCCCGCCGCGCTGGTCAGGATGAGGGTCCGGACTCCGAGCGCGCGCAGGACCCGCACCGGGAACGCCACGTCCCGCATGGAATGGCCTTCGTAGAAATGCGCCCTCCCCTGAAGCACCGCCGTGGGGCGCCCTCCGAGCGAGCCCGCCACGAGCTGGCCCGCGTGCGTATCGACGGAAGCGCCCGGAAAGTGAGGGATGTCGCCGTATGGGATCGTCGCGGCTCCCTTCATGGCGGCGGCGAACTGGCCCAGGCCCGTGCCGAGGATGATCCCGACCTCGGGAGCCGTTCCCAGCCTGGGCGCGAGGAAATCCCGCGCCGCCTCGATCTCCTTGAGTTGCCCCGTCGCCTCGCTCATTGCCACGCTCATGTTGGTCCGCGCCCCAGCCGCCGCTCCAGTTCCACCGCATCGATTCCGTCCAGCTCGATCCACTTGTCGCGCGAGGAGGCCCCGCTCTTGAGACGAACCGCTCCCTTCGGCAGCCGGAGCGCTCTGCTCACAATCCTCAGCACGGCCTCGTTCGCCTCGCCGTCGGCCGGAGCGGCGGAGACCCGGACGTGGAGAACTCCGTCATCGCGAAGCCCGAGAACCTCGTCCGCGCGGCTCTTCGGTGTCACGCGCACCTTGAGCCTCACGCGCCGCGTCTGCCGAACAGGGCCGAGCCCACGCGCACGATCGTCGCGCCTTCTTCGATCGCAATCTCGAAATCTTCCGACATGCCCATGGAGAGATGCGAGCCCTCCGCGAGCAGGCCGGCCCGCGTTGCCTCGGCGCGGATCGCCGCGAGATCCCGGAACGCCCGCCTCGCGCCCTCCGGACCACCGGACAAGGGCCCGATCGTCATGAGACCGCGAAGCTCGATGCCCGGGAGCCCGCCGGCCGCGCGCAGGAGGTCGAGCGCGCCCACGGGCGCCACGCCGAATTTGCTCGCTTCCCCCGAGGTATTTACCTCAACGAGGCACGTGACGCTCTTCGACGACTCGGTCGCCCTTCGCGCCACCTCCTCCGCGAGCTGCGCGGAATCGATGGAGTGGATCTCCTGGAAGAGCTGGACCGCCCGCCTGGCTTTGTTCCTCTGCAAGTGCCCGACCAGGTGCCACTGGAGCGACGGGTCCAGCTCGCCGATCTTTCCCTCGGCCTCCTGGACCCGGTTTTCCCCGAACTCCCGCAGCCCGAGCGCCACCGCTTCGCGAACGGTCGCGGCCGGGAATCCCTTGGTGATCGCGAGGAGCCGGACCGATCCCGGGGGACGGCCCGATCGGGCGGAGGCCCGGTCGATCCGCTCCCGCACGGACCTCAATCGATCCGCGAGTCCTCGGGCTTCATCCATGGAATTCCCTGGAAAAATCCAAGCCGTGCAGTATATCCGTCTGGTGAACAGGGCAACAAGCTGAAAGGGACCCTGACGGGCCGGAGGCAAAAACGATGCTATGCGCGAACTGCGGACGTGAGCTGGAGGAGCGGGGATGCAAGGTTCTGACGCCCCGCCCGGAAACGTGAAGCCCGAGGAGGGGCCTTAGCGGGCCTCCTTGTATTCCGATTCCGTCCGGGCGAGATAGCCGCCGCAGCCGCGGTTACGGCACGGAACCCGCTCCGGAGAGGCGAGCAGCTCGGATTCCTTCTCTCCGGTGTGCGACGCCTGGAGTTGAGCGAGGGCTTGGAACTGCTGCGGCGTGTACATGTAGCCGCACTTCACGCAGCGATACCAGAATTCGAGGTGCATCGGGTGACTCCTGTAGCTTCCCACAGGAAATAACCCCTGCAATCGATCCGGAGCAGGCGTCCAGCAACTGCGGTGTTCTACCGAGGCGCGGGCGAACGCGCCACGCTCCAAAGGCGAAGCGTGACGGAAAGATAAACCGAGGCGCATCCGCTGACAAGAGGAAATCCGCGTGCTAGCATTGAAAAGTTCGTGGCAGTCCGATCGCCCTGCAGGAGGGACTCGTCGTGATAAAAGCCATCTTCCACATGCTTCTCAACGCTGGAATCTTCCTGGTTCTATCCAAGGTGCTTCCCGGATTCTATGTTAGCGGCTGGGGTGCCGCCATCCTGGCATCGCTTCTTCTGGGACTGGCGAACGCAACCGTCGGGCTCGCCCTGAAGATCATCACGTTCCCCTTGATTCTCTTGACGCTGGGACTCTTCCTGTTCGTGGTGAACGCGATCGTCATCCTCCTCGTGGCGTTCATCGTGCCGGGACTGCACATCAGTGGATTTGTGCCGGCGCTGATCGCTGCTCTCGTTCTCTCGGCCGTGAATCTCGTCTGGAAGATGGCGACCACCCAGAGAGCGACTGCCTAGCCCGGATTCCAGGGCCACGCCGCTCATGCCCGGCCGGCGACTACCGTCGGATTTCACACCCAACGAGATCACCGCGCTGCTCGCGCGAAAACGCGCGGAGGGCGCGAGGATTCTGGACCTCACGGAGTCCAACCCCACGCGCGTCGGCCTCGGCGGCGCGGGGCCGGCGGAGCTTCGAGCGCTCGCAGGCGTTGGAGGCGGCACGTACGAGCCGGATCCGCGCGGGTTGCTCGCTGCCCGCGAGGCGGTCGCGCGGTATTACGCGGAGCGCGCGGCACAACGGGGGAGCGATGCATCCCCCTCCCCTCTATCCTCCAACGACATCGTTCTGGTCTCCAGCACGAGCGAAGCCTATTCCCACCTCTTTCGCCTTCTTTGCGGTCCGGGCGACGAGATCCTGGTTCCACGCCCCAGCTATCCGTTGTTCGAGCCGCTCGCGGCGCTCGAGGATGTGCGCGTGGAGCATTACCGGCTCGCCTACGACGAGCGATGGCGCCTGGACGTGGACTCGCTGGAGGCCGCGCTCTCTCCCCGCACGCGGGCGATCATCCTTGTCCAGCCCAACAATCCGACCGGCTCCTGTATGTCGCGCGACGAGATCGAGTCCGTGGAGTCGCTTTGCGCCGAACGCGACATCGCCATCGTCTCGGACGAAGTCTTCGGTGATTTTCCCTGGCGGCCTTCTGCTCCGCCCCTTCCCACGCTGCTCGGGGAGCGCAGGGCGCTCACGTTCGTGTTGAGCGGCCTCTCCAAGGTCTGCGGTATGCCCCAGCTCAAGCTCGCGTGGATCGCGCTCGCGGGCCCGAACCGCGGTCGGAGCGAGGCCATGCGGGGACTCGAATGGATCGCCGATCTCTTCCTCTCGGTCTCGACCCCTGTCCAGCTGGCGTTGCCCCTTCTGCTCGATGCGAGGCGTCCGTTCCAGGCCGCCGCGCGCGGCCGGCTCGAGCGGAATCTCGACCGCCTCAAGGCCCTCGCGGCCGGCAAGCCGGGGTTTCATGTACTTGGCGCCGAAGGAGGATGGAGCGCCATCGTGGCGACGCCCGCCCGCGCCGGAGACTTTGCCATCGACGCGCTCTCGAAAGCAGACGTGCTGATTCACCCGGGCCATTTCTATGACCTCGCGCAGGACGGCTGCGTGGTCGTAAGCTTGCTCCCGGACCCGGGGCTATTCGAGGAGGCGGTGACGCGGCTGGAAGGCCTTCCCTAGATCGGAGGATCGATTGGGACCGCGATGGATTCGTTTGTGGATCGGGACGGCGGCGCTCGTGGGACTCGCGGCTCATGCCGCCGCTTCCAGTCCCATGAGTCAGGCCGCCACCTCCGGTCCCATGAGAAAGACGATCCCCCCTCCCGCGGTCGAGGCGCTCCGGCGCTCGCTCAACGATGCGGCGGGACAGATCCTCGCTCCGGAAAGTCCGTATACCCTGAGGCAGGAAGAGTCGAAGGTCGAAGTCGGATCAACCGCGCCCTGGGACGCCAAGGCCAAGGAATGGCTCGGAGCGGCGGCGGCCACGGCCGGGTACACGTACGACGTCCCCGAGGACGCTGCCGGCGTGTCCGCAGGAGCGCGCGCGGTTCTGGGTCCGATCGAGGTCTCCGTGGAATTGAATGGAGAACCCCGCTTCTCCGGCCTGTCCTCCGACGGAGGCCCACCCTCCATTCTTCTCCTCAAGGGCGCCACCGCCGTGGAGGTTTCCGCGGTCGCTCCCGGTGCGGTGCAAGGGCACGCGGCCCTGACGCCGCGCGAGGCGGAGTTCCGCCTGGCCGCGATCACGATCTTCGTCGGCGACCCGTCGACGGAAGCGGAGATTCGCGGGGCGGTCAAGAACCGGGTGCCGCTCGGTCCCGACGTGTACCCGACGCCTGATCCGGCCGACGTCCACCTCATCACGATCCGGATTCATGGCCCGCGAAAGCCGGCCGAAGCCCTCGCGCGCCGTATTCCTACCGAGACCCTGCGGCGCCTCCTCCACCGCTGAGCCTCGCGTAAGGTCTCTTCGCAACGGCAGATCCACCCCGCCTCGCGACGCCGCAGAATCATTTTGGAAATGGCCTGGGGCAGGTGTACGCTCTGCGTCCGCGCTGTGGGGTTTTCCGGGACGAGGGTCCGGAATGCCGCCGCACAAGACATGCGGGCGGAAGCGCCGCCCTATCGTCACCCACAAAGACCAAGGGGGAAATCGATCATGAAGGTTCGTGTCGTTCTCGTCGTTCTCGCGCTCTCGTGTTTTGTCTTCGCCGGCGCTCTGCTGGCCGAGGAGAAGGAGCATTCGTCGAAGCCCTGGGCCATGAACGCGACGGTCATCGAGGCTTGCAGCTGCCCGATGTTCTGCCAGTGCTACTTCAGCACCTCGCCGGCTACGCATTCGATGGCGGCCATGCCGGGCATGGAAGGCCATGACGAGGCGTACTGCAAGTTCAACAATGTGTATCGCGTGAACAAGGGCGCCTACAACGGCGTGAGCCTCGCGGGCGCGAAGTTCTGGATCGCGGGCGACCTCGGCTCGGATTTCAGCAGCGGCCACACGAACTGGGCCGTGCTGACGTTCGATCCTTCCGTGACCCCAGCGCAGCGCGAAGGGATCGGAATGATTCTCGGGAAGGTGTACCCGGTCAAGTGGTCCTCCTTCCAGATGGGCGCGGACGCGCCGATCGCGTGGAATCACAAGCTGGGCGCCAATGAGGCGCACGCGACGCTGGACGGCGGCAAGGCCGGAGAGGTCATCCTCAAGAACTCGGTCAACAAGAACGCCTCCGGGCCGGTCGTGATCCATAACCTCAAGTACTTCGGCGCTCCCCGGAACGACGGCTTCGTGCTCATGCCGAACACGATCGAGACCTACAAGCTGGGCGACAAGCCCTACGAGTTCAAGGGCACGAACGGCTTCATGATCACGCTGGACATCAACTCGAAGGACGTCGCGAAGGAAGTCTCGAACTAGGCCTTTCTCGCGCGCGAAGGGAGAGCGGCATGAACAAGGCTCAGCTCGCACCGATGTGGGACCATTTCAGGACCGTGAACGGAATCACGCTGCGCGCCATCAAGTCCTTTCCGGCCGACAAGATCGACGCCAAGGCGTGCAAGGACATGCGCACGCCGAAGGAGCTGATCGGGCACATGTACAACTCGATGCGCACGGTCGCCGACGGAATCGCGAAGGGCGAGATCAAGTGGTCCGAGGAGGACGACAAGAAGGCGTCTGCCGGAATCCATTCCGCCGAGGAGCTGAATCGCTTCGCGATCGATTCCTGGAACGCCACGGATCGCCTCGTGCGCGCCTTGACCGACGAGAAGATCGCCGGCCTCGTGAAGACGCCGTGGGGCGAGAGCTTCCCGGGCTTCGTCTGCGTCCAGATCATCTACGACGAGCATCTCCACCACCGCGGGCAGATCTACGCGTTCCTCCGCCAGCTCGGGGTGGAGCCCCCGATGATGTGGGACTTCGAGCACAACGCCCCCGAGTTCCAACCGAGAGCGGCCGCGCAGAAGGCCTGATTCCTTTGACGGAAGGTCAGCCCTGCACGAGGGGGCCTGCGCGAGCCAGCGCCGGCCTCCTCGGCTTCGCCTCAGGGAGACTGCGAAAGCTCTAGCTCCGCGACCTTGCGGCGCGCGAGCGCGTCGGTCGGATCGATCGCCAACGCGCGACGGTAGAGATAGCGCGCCTCATCCCGATGGCCCGACCTCTCACGAAGGATCGCGAGGTTGGTCAGCGCGAGCGTGTTCTCCTCATCGAGCGCGACCGCCTTCCTGAGGTGATTCTCGGCCTCCGCGGTCTCGCCACGCGTGGCCTTGAGGACGCCCAGATTCACCCAGGCTTCCGCATACGCGGGATTCCTCTCGAGCGCCACCCGGTAGTGCTCCTCTGCCTCCTGGGGTCGTCCCTTCATGGCGTACTTCACGCCCAGGCTGTACTCCGCGTCGGCGTTCATCCCGCGCGGTATCGGACCCTGGCCCAGGTTTGCCGGAAGGAAGAGCGCGAGGAAGGCTGCCGCGGAGACGGCGCGCATCTTCGGTCCCGCGTCCGCGAGGAACCAGCGCACGCTTTCTGCCGCGAACACGAGGAGGAGAGGAACGAGGGGGGCCCGGTAGCGCGCGGTGATGAAGAAGGCGAGGACCGCCGCGGCGTAGACGATCACGAGGGCCGTGAGGATCGGGGCTCGCCGTGCGCCCACGGCGACGCCAACCACTCCGAGCGGCATGAGAAGCCCGAATGGAAACGCGAGGCCGGGAATCTTCCAGAG
This sequence comes from Candidatus Eiseniibacteriota bacterium, assembly GCA_043779525.1. Taxonomy (GTDB): domain Bacteria; phylum Eisenbacteria; class RBG-16-71-46; order SZUA-252; family SZUA-252; genus WS-7. The sequence goes on from JAYWED010000012.1 coordinate 15,352, forward strand.
AAGAACCCGGAGAACCGGCGAATAGGCCCGAGCGGGATAGATCTCCTGATTGCGCGGGATCTCGTTTCCTGCCAGAAGAAGGTAGAGCTTCTTTCCCTGGAGCAGGGCGAATCCGAGGGGATCCGAGCCTGCGTACTTCAGGACCTTGCCCACGAAATAGTTCGAAGCCGCGGCGTCGCCACGCAGGCCCGCGCGCCGCGGCTCCTGGACGAACCGCTTCCAGTGGAGGTCGGGCCGGATGGCGACCGTCTCGTCGTACCGCGGATTGTTCCCGATGTAGAGGTTGATGCCGCCGTTCCACGAGATCGGGATGAATTCGCCCCCTCGTTCGAGGTTCCGCAGCGTGACCGGCGCGATCACGAGCGCCGCGCCGAGGAGGACGGCCCAGGCGCGGCGTCGCGCGGCGAAGGCCAGCACCGCGGCGATCACGAGAGAAGGCGCGGTGGCGATCGAGGCTAGGCCGGCAAGGAAGCCCGCCCCGCCCCAGAGCCACACGCTTCGCCCCGAATGCTCGCGGGCCTTGAGCGCGACCGCGACCGCCCCGAGCTGGAGCGCGATGGTGAGGGTCGGCGTCAGCAATTCGCCGTCGTAGTAGATGAGGATCCCGTAGAGCGCCGCGCCGTACCCGGCCGTGAGCCCCACGCGGCGTCCAAACACCCGAGCGCCGATCCACGCCGTCATCAGGGCGCTGGCGGCGCCCAGGATCGCCTGGAAGATGCGCGGCGCGAGATAACCCGGGCCCGCGGTCGCGTAGATCCAGCCCAGGAAGTACGAATATCCGGGGGGCTGCCAGAAAATGATGTCGGGATGTCCGTGCCCCGCCGCGATGGCCCGGGCCGCGTCGTCGTAGGTCGCCGCGTCGATCACCGGATTCTCGAAGTAGGGGCTCGCGCGCATGGCGAGCACATGGACGAGCCGGAGGAGGAGCGCGAGGGAGAAGAGCAGGAGCGCCGATCGGCCGGAGAGACCCTGCGATCGGCCGGAGGGTCCGGCGCCGGCATGGCGCGCGGCCCGAGCGGGCGCGCCGCGCTTGACGCGTCGGCTCACACTCGATGCTCCGGGGCCCGCCCTTCGCGACTCTTGCGCGTCCAGATATAGGAGAACGGCAGCCCGAGCGCCGCGACCAGCACACCCGCGGCGGCGCGCCATCCGCTGGAGGTCAGGTCGCTGGCCACGATCGCCACCGTGACCAGGATGAAGAGGAGCGGCGTGAGCGGGAAGAGCGGCGTCCGGTACGAGGGGCGCTCGATCAGGCCGAGGCGCTCCTTCCGGCGATAAAGGAAGAGGCCCGCGATCGTGAGCCCATAGAAGAGCCATGACGTCGTGACGAACCATCCCGAGACGTCCTCGAATCCGCCGGCGAACCAGAGCCAGACGGTCGCGAGCGTGCCCTGGATCCAGAGCGCGACATCCGGGGTGCCCCGCTTCTCGTTCACGTGCGCGGCCCGTCTCCAGAAGAGGCCGTCCGCGGCCATCGCGAGGGTGACGCGCGGCCCGGTCAGGACCGCGGCGTTCACGGTCCCGAAGGTGGAGACCGCAACGAGGACGGCGAGGGCCCGACCGCCCCAGTCGCCGAGGATGCGGCGCATGGCCTCGGCGCCCACGGCCTCATAGGTCGCTACCTCGGGGGGGCTCAGGACCGAGAAATAGGCGATGTTCGTGGCCACGTAGACCAGGACGACGAGCATGGTGCCGCCCAGGATCGCGATCGGAAAGGTGCGCGCCGGGTTCACGATCTCGCCGCCGACGTAGGTCGAATCGGTCCACCCGTCGTAGGCGAAAAAGATCGGAATCATCGCGAACGCGAGAGCGAGGAGGAAAGGATGCCCCCGATGCGGCTCGCTCAGGACCTGGCCCGAGGGCGCCCCCGCGTGCGGAAGCAGGAGCGCGGCCAGGCAGAGTCCGAGGATCCCCGCCACCTTGAGAGTCGTCAGGATGGTCTGCGCGCCCGTGCCCTGCTTTACGCCGAGAAGGTTCACGAACGTGAGGAGCGCGATCGCGGCGAATCCCGCGGGGAATTCCGCTCCCTTGCCCAGTCCGACAGCCTGACAGAAGTAGGTGGCGAACACGGTCGCGATCGAGGCGATCACGGTGGGTTTGATGACCCAGAGGCTCGCCCAGCCGAAGATGAAGGCCAGGCGATCGCCGAAGCTCTCGCGGATGAACACGTAGAGTCCGCCGGTGCGCGGATGGGTCACTGCCATCTCCGCGAGCGCGAGCGAGCCGCACATCGAGAGAACCCCGCCAAGCACCCACGCGAGGAGCGCTAAGACCGGGCTCGTCAGCTCCTGCGCGACCGAATGGGGAGAGCGGAAAATGCCCGATCCGATGATGCTGCCGACCGTGATGGCGGTGGCGGCATAGAGCCCGATCTGGCGCTTGAGGATCGGCGCATCGCCATGGGGTGTCGCCGGGCCGCCCATGGCGCGAGACCCTACTCGCTCGCCGGTACGGTGTCCACGCCTACCCTCGGAACGGTATACTCCGGAAATGGCGACAAGGACCAAAGAGCCGGCGCGCACGTTTCTCCTCGTCCTCCTCCTGGTGGCGCTCATCCTGGTGGCGCTCATCATCCGCCCCTTCGCGGGCGCTTTGTTCCTGGCTGCGGTCCTCGCGGTGACGTTCCGCCCCTGGTATTTGCGGCTCGCGGAGAAGCTCCGCGGAAGACGGACCATCGCCGCCAGCATCGTCACACTCGGGCTCGTCCTCGCACTCGTTCTGCCGATCGGGACCCTGAGCGTGATCGCGGTCCGTGAGGCGGCGGACAGCTTCGACTACCTGCATCAGACTCTGGCCGAGGAGGGGGTGGAGGGGGTGATCAGACAGATCCCGCAGCCCATCCAGGGATGGGTCGACACGATCTGGCAGCAAACGCCCAGCCGGGACCGGAACGCCGGACTCATCTACGACCTCGAGCGCCGCGCGGCGTCCTCCATTCCGCGCTTCCTGAGCAACGTCGGCCAGGTCCTGGGGCAGACCCTGCTCATGATCGTGGCGATCTTCTTCCTCCTCATGGACGGGCATCGGCTCATCGAGTGGCTCGACCTGGTCTCACCGCTCCACCGAGGGCAGATGCGGGAGTTGTTCTCGGAGTTCCGGAGGGTTTCCGCGACGGTTCTGCTCGGGTCTGTGGTAACCGCCGCGGCGCAGGCGGCGGTCGCCTATGTCGGGTACCTCATCGCGCATGCGCCCAACGCGGCGTTCCTGGGCCTCTCGACCTTCATCCTCGGTCTGATCCCCATCATCGGCGCGGGCGGATTCTCCTTCGCCGTCGCGATCTTCCTCTACCTCACCGGGCACCACGTGCCCGGTATCTTCCTGGCGGCCTACAGCGCGCTCGTCGTCGGTATGGTGGACAACGTGATCAAGCCGATGATCATCAAGGGCGGAATGGAACTGCACGGCGCGATCGTGTTCTTCGCGTTGCTCGGTGGGTTCGCCGCGTTCGGGATGGTCGGGCTCGTGCTCGGACCGTTGAGCGTGAGCCTCCTGCTCGCCGTGCTCCGGATCTACGCGCGCGACTTCGGCGATCCCGAGGCGGCCGCGACTCCCCTGCCGTAGCCCATGTCTCTCCCATTACGGATCGATTCGCTCGCCAAATCCTACGGGGCGCGACCGGCGCTCGCGGGTATCTCGCTGGAGGTCGCCGAAGGCGAGATCCTGGGCCTCCTGGGCCCGAACGGCGCCGGGAAGACGACTCTGATTCGGTGCGTCGTGGGCCGCGCGGCCCCGGATTCGGGCTCGATCGCGGTGTTCGGCGACCCGGCCGGAAGCTCCGCGGCGCGGACCCGAATCGGCTACATCCCTCAGGAGATCGCGCTCTACGGACGGCTCACTGCCGCGGAGAACCTGGACGTCTTCGGGCGATACGCGGGCCTCTCCGGGGAGGCGCTGAAGACCGCGGTACGAAGCTGCCTCGATTGGTCGGGGCTCGCGGACCGGTCCAAGGAGCCGGTGATGACCTTCTCGGGAGGGATGAAGCGAAGACTGAACATGGCCGCCGGACTCCTCCATCGTCCTGGTCTGATCCTGCTCGACGAGCCTACGACCGGCGTGGACCCGCAGTCCCGGCAGCGGATCTACACGATGGTGGAGCAGCTGCGCGCCGAGGGCGTTTCGGTCGTCTACACGACACACTACATGGAAGAGGCCGAGCGGCTCTGCGACCGCGTCGCCATCATCGACAACGGCAAGATCATCGCCTCCGGGACGCACGCCGATCTGGTCCGCAGCACCTTCGGCTCGCGCTGTGATCTGGTGCTCCACTTCGACGGCGACTCCGCCGCCCCGTACGAGGCATGGGCGGCGGCGCGCGGCGGAACGGCGAGCGGGGGCTCGGTCCTCTTTTCCGTGACGGATCCGGCGCCCGAGGTCGCGCGCATCCTCGAGGCCGCGCGCGCCGACTCCATCCCGATCCGAGATCTCTCCTTCAAGACGCCGAATCTGGAGTCGGTCTTCCTCCACCTGACCGGAAGGGGGCTTCGCGAGTGATCCTCTCCATCGTGCGGACAGGGCTCATGAACCTGCGCCGGGACCGGGGAGCCCTGATGCTCGGCTTCATCGTGCCGATCGCCTTCTTCTCGATCTTCGCGGGGATCTTCGGGAGCCGGAGAGGCGGGACCGACCCGATCCGGGTCGCGATCGTGGACCTGGATCAGAGCGCTGTATCGCGGAGGTTCGTGGAAGCGCTCCGGTCCGAAGGCGGACTGCGGGTGGAGACGGGGCCCGAAGCGGAGAAGGGCGCGACGCCGAGACTCTACGACCCGGCCACCGCGGAGGCAGCCGTCCGCGCCGGCGACCTCCCGGTCGCGGTGATCGTCCCGAAAGGATTCGGAGACGCGCCGATCGCGTTCGGTCCCGAGACCGGCGGGGCGAAGCTCCAGATCCTGAACGACAGCTCGGACCCGATCGCGCCGCAGGTGGTGTACGGCCTCATCCAGAAATCGGCGATGCTCTCGATGCCCGACGCGATGGCGGCGGAGGGGATGAAGTATCTGGACTCGGCGAGCGGCGGGCTGACGACCGATCAGCGCGCCCGCATCGACCGCTCGATGGCGAGCCTTCGCGCGCGCCTGGATGCGAAGGAGAAGGAGCGGGCGAAGGAGAAGGCGCCCGAGGCGGGAGCCGACGCGAAGGCCTCCCCGCTCGGCGGCGGCCTCATCCAGGCCGAGATGCGGGACGTGGTCGGCGAGAACAAGAAGAACCCCCTCGTGGCCTTCTACGCGGCCGGAATCGGCGTCATGTTCCTCCTCTTCAGCGCCTCGGCGGCAGGCGGGGCCATCCTGGACGAGGCCGAGAGCGGAACGCTGGACCGGATTCTCTCCTCCCGCGTCACCATGACGAAGCTACTTCTCGGGAAGCTCGGCTATGCGGCATTTCTGGGATTTACCCAGCTCACGGTGATGTTCCTGTGGGGCGCCCTGGCATTCCAGGTGGAGTTGTTCAGCCACCTGGGCGGATTCCTCATCATGGCCACCGTGACCTCCCTCGCCTCGTCGGGCCTGGGGCTCGCCCTCGCCTCCGCTTGCAAGACCCGGGCGCAGCTTTCCTCGCTCACGACACTCGTCGTGCTGGTCATGTCGGCGCTGGGGGGAAGCATGGTGCCGCGGTTCCTGATGCCGGCGATGCTGCAGAAAATCGGGTTCCTGACCTTCAACGCCTGGGCGATCGACGGCTTCACGAAGGTCTTCTGGCGGGAGGAGCCGATCACCCACCTATGGCCCCAGGTGCTGGTGCTCCTGGGCGCGGCGACGCTCTTCTTCGCCATCGCCCGGAGGCTGGCCAGAAGGTGGGAAATGGCCTGAAAATGGTGGAGGCGGAGGGAATTGAACCCTCGTCCGAAAGTAGCTCCAGAAGGGACACTACGCGCGTAGTCCGTTATCCAGCCTTCGCGACCCCTGACGCCAACGGACGAGGTCTTGGAGCCGCTAGCCCGATGTTTTCTCATCCCCCCGACTCGAGCGGATCGTGAGGACCAGCCTACCTAAATGACGCCCGATCCAGCCTCGGCAGGCTCAGACCAGTCGGACGTGGCAGCTAAGCCGCCAGAGCCAATTCAGAATTGGCTTTTGATCTTTGCCCGTGGTTTTACGAGGCCTACGGGCACCTCGGCGCGCATCCCTAAATTCACCACTCCGTCGAATCCGTTCGCCCCCAATGGTTTACGTTGCGTCCTGTGATGCCGCGTCATGCTCTCCGGATTCTAGCAGGGTCTCCTCCGTAGTACATCCAGATATCCCTTTACCCCCCCTCTCTGCGTAAGTACACTGCCTCGGCTTTGCGAACCGGGGCTCCCATGGCCATAGCCCCTCGCAAGCGGCCTGTTACGTGGCACCACATGCGCAGTTAACCCCGAACGTGGAGGTACCATGAGGTCCCGGAAGATCCTGTTTCTGGTAGCAGCGGTCCTTATCCTCGTGCCTGCGGCGGCCTTCGCCAACGGCGGCTGGATGATCGACGCCCGTGGCGGTGTCGGAATCCCGATGGGCAACTACAAAGACGACTTCAAGTCGGGTCTCCTGATCGGCGTCGAAGCCTCCAAGATGATGAGCCCGCAGTTCGCTTTGGGCGTCGACGGGAACTACGTCAAGAACAGCGTGACCGACGCGAACCGGGCGGCGCTCGAAGGCGCCTTCGGGGTCGGCACGGACGCCAGCGCGAAGTTCATGCACTACGGCGCCCACGCCAAGTACATGATGTCCTCATCGAACGACAGCAAGATGACCCCGTATCTGGTCGGCGGGGCTGGCCTTTATCACCTCAAGGTCGGGATCACCCCTCCGGGCGGCCCGACGGTCGACGACTCTGTCAACAAGTTCGGCATTCGCGGCGGCGTCGGTCTGAACTGGATGATGAGCCCGAAGATGGGCCTCGGGTTCCAGGCTGACTACAATGACGTGTTCACCAGCGGCGGCTCCACCCAGTTCCTCGGCGTGTCGGGCGGGCTCCACTGGATGATGCCCTCCTCGCACTAAGCCGAAGCGTATGACGGGTCCGCCTGGGCGGGCCTGAAGCAGAAATCCCGGCCGGGGAGCGATCCTCGGCCGGGACTTTTTTGTATGCGGGCTCTCGAAGCCCGCGCATTCCTGCCGTGCGCCCTACTTCTTCGTCGGCCCCGTGATCCGCATCCCGTAGAACGACCGCCAGACGAACCCGGCCGACACGAGGAAGAACAGGGCGGCGAGGACGCTCGTGAAGCCCGAGCCGTGCTGGCGCGTCAGGGACACCGCCAGCTCGACCGCCAGAAGGCCGAACAGCGTCGTGAACTTGATGACGGGGTTCATGGCCACCGAGGAGGTGTCCTTGAACGGGTCCCCCACCGTGTCACCCACGACCGTCGCGTCGTGGAGCGGCGTTCCCTTCTCCTTCAAGGCCACCTCGACCACCTTCTTGGCGTTGTCCCAGGCCCCGCCCGCGTTCGCCATGAAGATCGCCTGGAAGAGGCCGAAGAGCGCGATCGAGACCAGGTAGCCGATGAAGAAGAACGGCTCGATGAACGCGAACGCCAGCGTCCCGAAGAACACCGCGAGGAAGATGTTGAACATCCCCTTCTGCGCATACTGGGTGCAGATCTCCACGACCTTCTTCGAGTCGGAGACGGAGGCCTTGGTCGTTCCCTCGAGCTTGATGTTCTGCTTGATGAACTCCACCGCCCGGTAGGCGCCCGCCGTGACGGCCTGCATGGACGCGCCGGTGAACCAGTAGATCATCGAGCCGCCCGCGATCAGTCCGAGCAAGAAAGGCGCGTGGAGGAGCGAGAGGTTGGCCACGTACTCCGGCTTCAACCCTTCCGTCAGCGCGACGATGATCGAGAAGATCATCGTGGTGGCGCCCACCACCGCCGTGCCGATGAGCACGGGCTTGGCCGTCGCCTTGAAGGTGTTCCCCGCGCCGTCGTTCTCCTCGAGATTGTCTTTCGCCTTCTCGAAGTTGACGTCGAATCCGAACTGCGACTTCAGCTGCTGCTTGATCCCGGGGATCGTCTCGATCAGGGAAAGCTCGTAGATCGACTGGGCGTTGTCGGTCACGGGGCCGTAGGAATCGACCGCGATCGTGACGGGCCCCATCCCGAGGAACCCGAAGGCCACGAGTCCGAACGCGAAGACCGCGGGCGCGATCATCAGGGCGCCGACGCCCATCGTGCTGACGCCGTAGGCCATCCCCATGAGAACCATGATCGCGAGCCCCAGCCAGTAGGCGCTGAAGTTGCCGGCCACGAGCCCGGAGAGGATGTTGAGGGATGCTCCACCCTCCCGCGAGGAGGTCACCACCTCCGCAACGTGCTTCGAATTCATCGAGGTGAAGATCTTCACCAGCTCGGGGATGATCGCTCCCGCCAGCGTGCCGCACGTGATCACCGTCGAGAGCTTCCACCAGAGCGACCCGTCGCCCAGCTCCCGAACCAGGATGTAGGACACCGCGTAGGTGAGGATGATGGAGACGAAGGAGGTCAGCCAGACGAGGCGCGTCAAGGGATGCTCGAAGTCCATCTTGTCCGCGTTCACGTACTGCTTGTGGCTGATGGATTCGTTGATCTGGTACGAAAACCCGCTGGCCACGATCATCATGACGCGCATGACGAAGATCCAGACCAGGAGCTGCACCTGGACCACCGGCTCGCGGACCGCGAGCAGAATGAAGGAGATGAGCGCGACGCCGGTGACGCCGTAGGTCTCGAAACCGTCCGCCGAGGGGCCCACGGAATCGCCCGCGTTGTCGCCCGTGCAGTCCGCGATCACGCCCGGGTTTCTCGCGTCGTCTTCCTTGATCTTGAACACGATCTTCATGAGGTCGGAGCCGATGTCTGCGATCTTGGTGAAGATACCGCCCGCGATACGGAGCGCGGCCGCTCCCAGGGACTCACCGATCGCGAAGCCGATGAAGCAGGGCCCCGCCATGTCTCCGGGAACGAAGAGAAGAATGATGAGCATGATGAGCAGCTCGACCGAGATGAGCGCCATGCCGATGCTCATGCCGGCACGAAGCGGGATGGAGTAGCAGGAGTAGGGCTTCCCGGTCAGCGCCGCGAAGGCGGTCCGGGAATTGGCGAGCGTGTTGATGCGGATGCCGAACCACGCGACGCTGTAGCTCCCCGCCATGCCCACGAGGCTGAAGAAGAGGATGATCGCGACCTTGAGCGGCGGGAATCCGCGCGTGATGTTGCCGGCCGCGTCGACGCCGGTCACCGCGAGCGAGCCGAAGTAGACCAGCACGATGGCGCCGATGAAGACCCAGAGCAGGAGCAGGAACTTGCCCTGCTGGAGGAGATAGGTCTTGCAGGTCTCGTAGATCAGCTCCGAGATCTCGGCCATGGATTGATGGACCGGGAGATTTCGGATCTTGGAGTAGGCAGCGATCCCGAACGCCATGCCGAAGGCGCATACGATGAGCCCGAACAGGAGAAGCGTATGGCCGTTGATGCCCCCCACGAAGGTCACCGATTTGAGGTCGGGCAGCGCCAGGTTGGCCTCTCCGCCGTGATGGGCGGCGCCCTCCTGGGCGAAAACCGTCGCGGCGGGCGTGAACACCGCCAGCGCCGATAATGCCGCCAGCATGAGGGCCGCCAGCGTCGTCCGTCCTCTGCTCCCGATTCCCAGCATCGTATCTCCTTGCTTCGAGTGTTGTGGTTGGAGGGATTGGCCGCCCGAAACTGGCAGGCGCTTCATCGCCCGACGATTAACGTGAAGCCACGCGAGAACAAAGGTTTATAGCAGAGCGACGGAGGTATGTCGAGCGTTCAGAATTCGGTTGACGTGCCTTGTTGGTCACGTTACCGTGCACTCACATGTTTGCCGCCCCGGCAGCCGCCCACAACGGTCGGCGCCGGCCGGCTCTTACCGGAGGAATCGCCATGAACCAGGACGTGAAGGACGAATTGGTGCTCCACATCGAGCAGACCGTGGAGATCAAAGCGGCTCCCGAGAAGACCTTCGAGGGGCTGATCCGCCATCTGTGCGACCTGGAAGGCGAGCCGGGAAAGGGACGGATCAAACTGAAGCTCGAGCGGCAGCCAGGGGGCCGCTGGTTCCGGGATCTCGGCTCCAGTAGCGGCCACCTGTGGGGATTCGTCCAGTCGATCAAGCCGCCGACGCTGCTCGAGATTTTCGGGCCGATGATGATGTCCTTTCCGGTCGCCGGACACCTGATCGTCCGCCTCACGGAGATCCCGGGGGGCACGCGCCTTGTCTTCAAGAGCCAGGTGTTCGGACCCGTCCCAACCGAGTACCGGGAAGGCATGGAGCAGGGCTGGACTCAAATGCTGAGCGCCGTGAAGCGCGATGTGGAGGGCTGAGATCGATAAGGGCCGCGCGAATGAGCGATAATCTCGATCCGGTCTGGAAGGCGCTCGCCGACCCGACGAGACGCGCGATCCTGGACCAGCTCCGTCGGAAACCCCTCTCCACGAGCGCCATCGTGGAGAGGATTCCGGAGCTTTCCAGATTCGGAGTGATGAAGCATCTCGTCGTCCTCCGCAAGGCCGGGCTGGTGCAGACGCGCGACGAGGGCCGCAGCACCATCAATATTCTCAACGTGATTCCCATTCGCCTCATCTACGAGCGCTGGGTGAGCGACTACCAGGACCTGTGGGCACGAAAACTCTCGGCGCTCAAGCGATCGCTCGAGACCGATCGAAGCTAGAGATCGAAGCCAGGGATCGAAACCAGAGAAGGAGCGAGTCATGAACACGCAAGAAGCGGCAGCCCAGCATTTCCGATTCATGTATCAGACCGCGGCGGCCAATCTCGAAGGGATGACACACGAGCAATCCCTGCTGCAGCCGTCCCCCGGAGGCAACTGCGCGAACTGGATCCTGGGGCACCTCACCAACGTGCAGAACGGCGTGATGCACCTGCTTGGCGAGAAGCCCGTATGGGAGAGCGGCGACCTCGCGAAAGCCGGCGAGGATCCCATCACCGGCCCCACGAACGCGATCCACTGGGACACGCTCCGGGATCGGTTCCTCGGATCGCGGGATCGCTGCCTGGCGGCGGTCTCCGCGCTGTCCGATGGGGCCCTGGCCGAGTCGGTCCCCCACCCCTTCGGCGGCGCGTGCAGCCGGGCCGAGCTCTTGCATCTTCTCGCGTTTCATCAGACGTATCATACGGGCCAGCTCGCGATGTCCCGGAGGACCGCGGGTTTGGAAGGAGCGATCAAGGGCCCCGGTCAGGCGCAGAAGGTCTGAGAGGCGCGAGGCGCAGCGGGTTCCAGCGCACAGTGACCGTTCCACTCGAAATTCGAACCGACCGTCTCCTGCTCCGCCGGTGGGTTGACGCCGACCAAGCACCCTTCGCCGCCATGAACGCGGACCCGCGCGTCACGGAGTACCTGCCCACGAAGCTCACGCGCGAGCTGAGCGACGCGTTCGTCGGGCGGATTCGGGCACATTTCGATGAGCACGGCTTCGGTCTCTGGGCCGTGGAGATTCCCGGTGTGACGCCGTTCGCGGGGTTCGTCGGTCTCGCGAAGCCCCGCTTCGACGCGCACTTCACCCCGTGCGTGGAGATCGGATGGCGCGTCGGCGCGGAGCACTGGGGTCATGGCTACGCGACGGAGGCCGCGCGGGCGGCGCTCTCCTTCGGTTTCGAGGCGCTCCGGCTCGAGGAGATCGTCTCGATAACGGTCCCGGCGAACACGCGCTCGCGGCGCGTGATGGAGAAGATCGGCATGACGCGGGATCCGGCCGACGACTTCGAGCATCCGATGCTGCCGGAGGGACACCCGCTCCGGCCCCATGTGCTCTATCGGATCCGCGCATGCGGACGATCCTAGGATCGATCGAGGCGGAGTACCGCCCCGTTCCCCCGAGAGGTAGGACCTGACCAAGCTGCGATTCAGAATCTCGATGTCGCTCGACGGCTTCGTTGCCGGTCCCGGCCAGAGCGTGGACCATCCCATCGGGATCGGCGGCATGAGTCTCCACGAGTGGGTGTTTCCGCTCGCGATCTGGCGAGCGATGCATGGCCTTGAGGGCGGAGAGATAAACGAGAGCTCGCGAGTCGTCGAGGAGTCGCTCGCCGGCATCGGCGCCACGGTGATGGGGCGAAACATGTTCGGCGGCCATCCCGGTCCATGGGATCCCAAGAAGCCGTGGAAGGGTTGGTGGGGTGACAACCCGCCATACCATCACCCGGTGTTCGTCACCGGAGGCATCGAGGCGGCGCTCGCGCAGGCGCGACGAGCCGCCGGCGGCAAGGATGTGTCGCTCGCGGGCGGAGCGAGCGCCGCGCAGCAATATCTCGCGGCCGGCCTCGTAGACGAGATGGAGATCAGCGTGGTGCCCGTTTTCCTCGGCGGCGGCGAGCGCCTGTTCGATAACGTCGGCGACGGGTTGCGTGGTTTCCAGCTGGTGCGGACGGTCGCCGCGCCGGGCGTAACACACCTCAAGTTCGCAAAAGCCTCAGGGCGCGCGCGGCCATGAGCGTGCGCGTTGTCCGCCTTGGGACCCCGCGTATACCGGGCGAAGGAGCAAGGATCGGAACGGTTCGCCGCCCTCCCCGCGGCGTGCCGAAAGCGGAGTTCTCGGCGCAGAACTGGTACGACGTGTGGTTTCCGAACCTCGCTCCCAGCGCGGAGACCATGAAGCTCGGACAAGAGGCTGTGTCGCCGGCGCAATGGTCGGCGTTCGCGAGGAAGTACCGGGCCGAAATGGCAGCACCGGGGGCCAAGCACGACCTGGCCCTCCTGGCGGCGCTATCGCACGCGAGTGATTTCTCCGTGGGCTGCTACTGTGAGGACGAAGCTCGCTGCCATCGCTCTATCTTGAAGCAGCTCCTGGTTGAGAACGGGGCGAGGGTCGGGTGACCGGAAGCGCGGGCGAGGAAGCGACGACCCCACCCGGCTGGTCCCCGCGGCGAGGGTAAGAACAACCCAATCGCTAGAAATGGAAGGAATTAGGCCGGGACCAGGTATACCTACAAACATAATTAAACAGTGACAAACAGTAACAAGCGTGGACAGGACCCCTTCCTTGCGAGATGATCCTCGCGAAAGGAGGGCCGCCGTCATGACCGCAGCCCCAGCGACGCCTGCTGCCTCTTCAGCATCCTCCACCGGGTATAGGGCATTCCTTACGCAAATCCTCAGCGATCGCGACCGATTCTTCGCCGAGGTTGCCGACGGTGAGGGACTGCGAAGCAAGCTCGTCCACGCCCTGTGGACGCTATTGGGACTCTCCGCCCTCTACGGTGCCGCAGCCGGCGCCTACGCGAGCCCAGCCCAGGCGGTATCGGCGGCGCTCAAGCTACCGCTCCTGTTCCTGGGGACGCTGGCGATCTGCTTTCCGGGGTTCTTCGTGATCCAGGTGCTCGTCGGCTCGCGCCTTCGCCTTTCACAGGTCCTGACGCTCGTGCTCGGCGCGCTGTCGCTCAGCGCGATCTTGCTCATGGCTGTCGTACCGATCACCGTGTTCTTCCTGTTTACCGGAGCGAACTACTACTTCCTCACCCTCCTGCACGTGGTGATCGTGCTCGGCGCTGGCCTCGTGGGGATGGTCGCCCTGCACGACGGGCTCGCGTCCGCCTGCGAGAAGCGCGGCGTCTACCCGAAGAAGGCGATGACCATCATGAAGGTCTGGGCCGTGCTGTTTGCTTTCGTCGGCATCCAGATGGCGTGGAACCTTCAGCCCTTCGTGGGTGATCGCGGCCGGCCCTTCCAGCTGTTCCGTCACAACGAGGGCAACTTCTACACGGCCGTCGTCTATTCCCTGGGAAAGCTCGCGCCCGGCGAGGAGAGGGCGTCGCCGATCGCGCCATCGGGGATCGGGCGGTTCGACCTCGGCGTGCCCTCATCGTCCGACAGCAGCGGGGCGCGCCCGCGATGAGTGGCACGAACCCACCTCACGACCACGAGATTCTGACGCTCGAAGAGGTGGCGCTCTACCTGCGCCTCAAGCCGCAGACGATCTACAAGTGGGCGCAAGAGAAGCGCATTCCCGCGGTCAAGCTCGGGAAGGAGTGGCGCTTTCGCAGGAGTATCCTGGATCGGTGGCTAAACGAGCAGATGCTGAGCGACGACTCGGGTTTCGGCCACCTGCGCGACGGCAACGACCAGGAGTGAGTGCGCCCGGCCTCTCGCGGCTATGCGCGAGCCTGGGCAGGGCTCCCTCGGCTGAATTGGTGCGCCGCCTAGGAATCGAACCTAGAACCTACTGATTAAGAGTCAGTTGCTCTGCCAATTGAGCTAGCGGCGCGCGGTGGGACTGAAGCCGGATGAAGTTAGGCGAGAGCGGCGCGTAAGTCAAGGGCGGGCGAGAGTTGGTGGCGTGGTCGGGGGGGACCCGGGGGGACAGACCCACGTGGCGCTCACGCGGAAGGGCGAATCACTCCTCGAGCGACGCTCCTGACGGAACCAGCGCCCCCTTCGAGCGGTGTAAGTAGAGGTCCGCCTGCGCAAGACGGGCGCAAGATGCTAGGGTACTGGGATGGACCATGCGAAATCCCCCCCTCGGCAAGCGAACCACACCCAGGAGCCTCCGTGACCGGCACGACCCGAACGCGCTTCATCCTCATCCTCGCCGCGGCTCTGCTGCTCGGCGCCTCCGCGTGGAACTGCGCCCGGGCCGGCTCGCCGCCGCGCCCCCACGTGCTCCTGATCGGGGTCGATGCCGGTGAGTGGGACGTGCTCGGACCGCTCCTGAACCAAGGCAGGGTTCCCAGCTTCGCCCGCATGCGCGACCAGGGTTCCTCGGGAAAACTCCGCTCGCTGGAGCCTTTGACCAAGAGCCCGATCATCTGGGCCAGCATCGCGACCGGCAAGGTGCCGCAGAAGCACGGCATCCTCGATTTCTTCATGAAGCAGCGCGCCAAGGAGCGCGCGCGCGCGCACGCGGCCGGCGAGGGGGAATCGCCCGCGACCTCGAACCTCTGGCGCGCCCGCCCCATTTGGCAGATCCTGAGCGGGCTCGGACGCACGGTGGGCGTGGTGGGCTGGTGGACGACCTGGCCCGCGCAGCCGGTGAACGGGGTTCTCATAAGCGACTACGTCCAGTACGACACCGGCTCCTGGCCCAAGCGCGACGCCAGGCGCACCTATCCCGACAGTCTGGAGTCGGTCGTGGACCGGCTCCGCGTGAAGCCCGAGAACGTTTCCTGGGCCGAGATCTTCCAGTTCGTCCCCCCGATCGACACGACCAAGGTCACAGCGCGGCAGGAGGCTCTGGTCCACGACCTGAAATGGATCTATGCCGCGGACATGACGTTCTATCGCGTGGCGCTCGAGTGCTATCGGAAGAAGCGTCCGGACTTCTTCTCCGTCTACTTCCGAGGGGTCGATGAGATTTCCCACATGTATTGGGACATCGACTTACCTGGCGGCTACAACCCGCCCCTGACCGACGCCGAAGCCGCGTGGATGAAGCACCTGATTCCCAACTACTACGTCTTCACCGACCGCATGATCGGGAGCTTCCTCAGGGAGGCCGACAAGGGGACCGACGTGATCGTCTGCTCGGACCACGGCTTCATGGGCGGGGGAAAAGGGGTCATGGCCCACAAGCTGGATGGCATGATCTTCATGATGGGGCCGCACGTGGAGAGAGGCGGGAACATCTCGGGGGCCACCGTGCTCGACGTGACGCCCACAATCCTAGCCATGTTCGGTCTGCCGACGGCCCGCGACATGGATGGACGGCCCATTCCGGGCGGGCTCGAGGAGAAGCTCGTGAAGCGCATGGAGCGCGAGACGCGCCTCCCCACCTACGAGACCGCGCGCTCGGCCGGAGAAAGCGAAGAGCCTCTGCGCTCTCCGGTGGATCAGGAGCTGCGCGAGAGGCTCCGCTCGCTCGGATATATTCAGTAGGCGCCGCGCCGAGGGCGCCCGCGCGCTAGAACGGTAGGTCGTCGTCCGCGTTACCGCCCGCGGGAGTGAAGCTCTCCTCCGGTGCACCGCCGCGCGGCGGCGAATCCATCGGGGCCTCGCCGTTCCGCTCGCCCGCTCGCCCGAGCATCTGCATCGTCTCGCAGATGATCTCGGTCTTGTAGCGGGTCTGCCCTTCCTTGTCCTGCCAGTTCCGCGTCTCGAGACGTCCCTCGACGTAGACCTGCTTGCCCTTCTGGAGATAGCGCTGGCAGATATCCGCGAGCTTTCCCCAGGCGACGATCGAATGCCATTCGGTCTTCTCCTGGCGCTGTCCGTCCTGCCCCGTCCAGTTGCGCGAGGTCGCCAGTCTGAAATTGGCGACCTGCTGCCCGCCGGGCGTGGTCCGAACCTCCGGATCCGAGCCGAGATTGCCTACCAGGATGACCTTGTTCACTCCTGCCACGATGTACCCCCAGTGCGATTAGGTTTGTATCGGGGTTTTCCGAACGATAGGCCGCTTTGTGGATCGCGTCAAGTTGACGCTTCGGCAGGGCGGCGGTTAGAGTGAGCGGGGCGCCGGTCAGGACCGGGGCGTAGCGCAGCCCGGTAGCGCACCTGCCTTGGGCGCAGGGGGTCGGAGGTTCAAATCCTCTCGCCCCGATTCTCGCCGGCGCCGACTTACTTCAGCTCGCCGCCCGCCGCCTTCGCGCCGCCCTTCCCCTCCAGCGCATGCTTCGCAGCGGCCTTGAACGCGAACGCCTGCCCGAGATTGGGATTGTGGGCCAGGGCGCTGTCCGCGGCGTCCGACGCCTGCTGGTATTGGCCGAGCGTGAGACTGGCGCGGGCCAGGTCATTCCATGCGTTGGCGGCTCCGGTGGCGTCCTCCCGCCAGGCGAGGCGGACCGCGAGCCTCAGAGTCTCCGCGGCCGCGGCCGTCCGCCCCTGCTCGAGCGCCATGGAGCCCAGGTCGGCGAGCGGCGGGGCGTAGTCCGGGTACGCCGAGGCGCACCGGAGCGCCAGCGCGCGCGCATCCTCTTGGAGTCCCGCCGCGATCAGCCCGCGCTCGGCTCCCACCATCACCACGGGGCTCAACGGATCCCGCTCAACCGCGCGCCGGAATGCCTCGCGCACCTCGTTCTTGGAATTCGCCCCTGGCCGCATGATCGACTGCGCGGAAACGACGGTGGCGAAGAGCAGCCGGTTCTCGCCGTTCTCGGGGGCGATCCGGACGGCGTTCGTCAGGAGGCTCCGCGCGCGCTCGATGAAGCTCGTCCGCGACTGCCCGTCCTGCGCCCTCAGCGCCTCGTAGAAGAACGAGCGCCCCAGCTCGGCAGGATAACGGGGATCCCAGGGCGCCGCGACCGTCGCTTTCGCGAGAAGCTCCTCCCGGACCGGATTGCCCGCCGGATAGTGGAGCGCCTCCGCGAGGTGCATCTCAGCCTGGAGCGGCCTGCCGACGAGCAGGAACCAGAGAACCGAGGCCAGCGCCGCGCCCGCGAGCAGATTCCAGAGCGAGCGCACCGGCGCGCCCTCATGAAGCGCGAAACTCGCCGCGCGTTTCGCCTCCGCCTGGTGCGCGCTCGCGTCGTGGGCCTCCGCGGTCCGGGCTGCCCGAGCCGCCCAGCCCGCCAGGGCGGCCGCCAGCGCGCTCACCGCGACGGTGCCGAACCCGACCAGGCTGGAGGCCGCATACGCGGCAAGCGCGGCCCCCGTCATGATCGCGGCCTCGCGCGAGTCGGGATTTCCCCGGCGCGCGACATGCCACACGGCGATCGCGCAGAGGATCACGATCGCGAGCGCCGCGATCCCGCCCAAGAGGCCCTGCGTGGCGAGGATCTGGATCGCGTCGTTGTGCGCCTTGGCCGGCGTGCCTCCCCACTCGATCCGCGTCAGCGCGACCGTGCGGTAGGGCGGGAACGCCGCGATGTAGCTGTCCAGACCCACGCCGAGAATCGGGTGATCCGCGAACATCCGGAGTCCCGCGCGCCACAGCTCAACCCGCGTCCGGGACGTCTCGGCGCTCATGTCGGTGAGCTGGCCCAGGCGCGTGAGGACGGGGCCGCGCATGGGCGTGAGGAGCGGAAGGAGGAGCGCCAGGGCGAGGATCGCGCCGGCGACGAGGGCGGCCGCGCGCGTGGGGCGCCTGCCGGATGCGAGGACGAGGAGAATCGCCACCGCGCCGCCTGCGGCGACCCCGAGCCACGCTCCTCGCGAGAGGCTGGCCACGACCACGAAAAGCGACGCGGCCGCGAGCGCCCCCCATCCGATTCGCGCGGCACGCGCGCGCGACTTGGCCGCCAGCCACAGCACGAGCGGGAGGCACATCGCGAGATAGGCGGAGAGCGTGTTCGGGTGCCCCACCGTGCTGCCGGTCCGAACGAGACCCTCGAACGCGCTCTGTCTTTGCCACGTGAGCGGATCTAGATGCGCGAGCTGCACGAGCGCGTACGCCGCGGCCACCGCCGCGGCCGCGCCCGCGGCCTGAGCGAGGCGGCGGAACCATGCGGGGCTGGATGCGAGCGTGCGCGAGGCATGGTAGATGGCGGCGAGCGCGGCGACCGTCCTCAAGCCCGCGTGGCTCTGCGGCGCGCCGAAGAGGCTGAGGGGCGGACGCACCGAGGCGGCCGTGGATGCGGCGGCGGAGAGGAGCATCAGCGCCACCGCGCCTCCCAGGGGATCGCGCCGTATCGCCGCCGCCGCTCGTCCCGGAAGAGCACCCAGCCAGCCCGGGAAGCCCGCGGTCCCGATGCGCGAGCTTTCCGCGGCGATCCACCACGCCGCCAGCACGAGCGCGCCCGTCACGAGCAGCGACACCTTCGGGAATTCGAATTCCTCGAGGAGCTGCCCGGGAGTGAAGAAGATGGGCAGCAGGAAGAGGAGCGCGAGGGTCACGGTGAAGACCGGTGACGCTTGAACTCCGGAATGTCTGGCGCTCGCCGCGGCCGCGGCTTTGGCCCGGACGTGCCTCTTTCCGGCGCCGAGCCCGGAATGTCCCGATTTCACTCGTGGCCCATTTCAGACCTCAAGCGGGTCCCCTCTTCATGTCCTTGCGAGTATGGTCGCACGAGCCGGGAACGTTATGGTCGAAGCGGCGCAGATCGGCTAGAGTATGCGGGGTTCGCTCTAGGAGGTGAAGCCCCAAGTTGTTACCCGACCATGAGCGCCTGTAGCTCAGTTGGATAGAGCAACGGATTTCTAATCCGTCGGTCGGGGGTTCGATTCCCTCCAGGCGCACCATGTCGAGCGCCATGTCGTATCGTCTGGATGTAGTTGGGTGGTGGGTGTAGCTCAGTTGGCAGAGCATCGGATTGTGATTCCGAGTGTCGCGGGTTCAAATCCCGTCACTCACCCTGAAAAGCGGGAAAGCCGCAGGCAATTGGCCTGCGGCTTTCTGCGTTTTCCGTCTCGGCGGATCCGGTCGAGGTGGTCGTGGAAGACAGCCCTACTCACCCTTGAAGTAGTGGTGGGCGTGGGTGCGGACGTACTCCCACTCACCGTC
>JAYWED010000013.1:0-12843 GCA_043779525.1 Candidatus Eiseniibacteriota bacterium
CATGGACGTCGCGCTGAACACGAAGGCGATTCCGATCACCGTGAGGAGCAGCGTGGCCAGAAGGAGCGGCCGGTCGATATCCGGGGAGAACCGGGCTGAGATCATGTCAGCGCCTCGCCACGACGGCCGCGCTCTCCGGCGGAGCGGGATGGAGGAAGGCCTGGAGCACCTTCCGGGCGATCGGAGCGGCGGCCGTGCTTCCATGCCCGGCGTTTTCGACCAGCACCGCCATCGCGATGCGCGGCGCTTCCACCGGCGCGAAGCAGATGAAGAGCGCGTGATCCTTGCCATGCGCGTTCTGGGCCGTGCCGGTCTTCCCGGCCACCGTGAGCGAATCGACCCGGGCCTGCCCGCCGGTCCCCTGCGGATCGGAAACCACCGACGCCATCGCGGCGCGGACGACGCTCAGGCTGCGGTCCGACATCGCCACCACCCGGCGAAGCGAATCGTCGGGCGTGGAAGAGCCGGGCAGGCCTTCGCCGATGCTGCGGATGAGCCGCGGCCTCCACAACGTGCCTCCGTTCGCGACGAGCGCCGCGATCTGCGCCAGCTTGACCGGGGTGAGGTTCACCTCTCCCTGCCCGATGGCGAGATTGAGGATGATGCCGCGGCTCCAGCGGCCCGCGCCGAAATGGTGGTCGTACCACGCCTGGTCCGGGAAGAGCCCGCGCCTCTCTTGCGGCAGGTCGATCCCCGTCTTGCCTGAAAGATCCAGCTTCGCCATGAAGTCGGCGAGGCGGTCGAGCCCGATCCGGAGCCCCAGCTGATAGAAATACACGTCGCAGGAGCGGACGATGGCGTCGTGCACCGCAAGGCTCCCGTGCCCGTCGTGCTTCCAGCAGCCGAAGAGGCGGCTCCCGAACCGGAACTCCCCCGTGCACGACTGAGCGAAGTAGGTGCCCGCGGTGATGGCGCCGGACTCCAGGCCCGCCAGCGCCGTGAACGGCTTCAGGGTGGAGCCGGGCGGGTACGCCGCCTGGATCGCGCGATTGAAGAGCGGATAGTTGCCACCGCCGCTCATCTCGTTCCAGCGCTCCTGCGTGATCCCGGTCGAGAACTCGTTGGGGTCGTAGTTGGGCTTCGAGACGAGCGCGAGGACTTCCCCATTGCGTGGATCGATCGCGACGACGGCCCCGCGGGCCCCCGCCTCGAAGGCGTCCTCAGCCGCGCGCTGCACGTCCAGATCGATCGTGAGCGTCAGATTCGTGCCGCGCGTGGGGAGCACGGGGTGCTTCTCGCCCAGGAAGTCTCCCTTCCGCCCCATGGCGTTCACCTCGAGGAAGCGCTTCCCGTCCTGCCCACGCAGGAGATTCTCGTACCTGCGCTCGATGCCCATGCGTCCCATGAGATCCCCGCTCAGGTAGTTCGAATACGCGGGATCGGCCAGCTCCTTGTCCGAGATTTCTCCCACGTACCCGAGCAGGTGCGACGCCATGAGGCCCAGCGGGTACCGGCGCAGAGGCTCGGACTCGACCTGGACGCCGGGAAGCCGGTCGCGGTGCTCGGACACGAACGCCACGGACTTGATGTCGACGTTCCGCTTGAGACGTACGGGAAGGAAGGACATCTTGCGCTCCCGCTGGATCTTGTCCCGGAGCACCGCCGGGTCCGTCCCCAGAATCGGGCCGAGCGCCGCGAGCGTCGAATCGATGCGGTCCGGAGCGCGGGAATATGCCTTGTCGAAAGGATCGAGCGTGACGGTGAAGGACGGGACGCAGTCCGCGAGCAGCCGTCCCTTGCGGTCCCGGATTTCGCCGCGGGGCGCGGTCAGCACCTCGACCCGGATCCGGTTTTCCTCCGAGAGCTCGCGATAGCGGGAGCCCTCGAGCACCTGCAGGGTGAAGAGTCGCATGATCACGAGAGCGAAGATCCCGACGACCACGATCGTGAGCGTCCGCTCGCGCCGTTGCCATCCACCGAGGGCGACTGGGTCCGCGCGCATGGCTCAGACGTCGTCGGTGAGGACTAGGTTCCGGGAGAAGCGCTCCGCGATCGAGAGCAGGACGAGGACGACCACCGCCGTGTAGAGTGCCGAAGGAATGGCGACGAACAGGAACTGGCGCATGAACGCTCCAAGATCGCCCGCGGTATAGAAGCCGAAGTAGATCACGTCGTGCACCAGCATCGCGATGAGGAAGAAGAAGAACCGGACGCCGACGTTGGAGCGGTGCACCCGGAAGCCCGCCTTCGCGACGAGAAACCCGACGATCGTCTTCGCGAACGCGTTCAGGCCAAGGGGCCCCGGAGCGTCGAGATCTTGCAGGAGTCCCACCGAGAATCCCCCCACCACGCCCGAAACCGGGCCGCGCATCCATGCGAAATAAACCACGAAGGCGACGAGAAGGTCCGGATGCACGCCCGCGATCGCGATCCGGTGGGCCACAGTGCTCTGTAGGATAAGCACGACGAGGAGCACCATCCCGTCCCGGACGCCCCTCATGGCCGCACCCCCGCGCGAGCGCTGTCGCTCGCGGCGCCCTCGCGCGCCGCGCTGTCGGGCGCGGTCGACTCGAGAGCCGGCATGCGCGGACCGCGCCCCGTGCCGCCGGGCAGGAAGACCAGCACCTCCTCCAGGCTCCGGAAGTTCACGGCCGGGGTCACCTGAAGCTCTTTCATGAGCCCGTTCTCGGCGATTCCGACCCGGGTCACCGTCCCCACGCGAACTCCTTCAGGAAAGATGCCGCCGAGGCCCGACGTGAGCACCAGATCGCCCTTCTTCACGTCCTCCTGGGACGAGACGTAGAGAAGGTTCAGGACGGGCCGCTCGCCGAACTCCCACTGGAGGACGCCGTCCACGCGCGACCGGCCGACGCGCACGGCGACCGCGCAGTCCCGATGGAGCAGCGTGAGCACTCGGGATTCGTGCGGCGCGGTCCGCTCCACGCGTCCCACCAGCCCCTCCGGCGTGATCACGGCGCGATTGGGCAGGAGCCCGTCCTTTTCGCCCTTATCGATGGTCAGGCTTCCGCCCAGACGGTCCAGGCTCCGGGCGGTGACGCGGGCAGCGGTGAGATCGGAAGGATTTTCCTGCGAGAGCAGGAGCAGCTTCCGGAGTCGGGCGTTCTCGATGCGATCCGTCCGCATCTCGTCCGCCTCGATCTGGACCTGCGCCAGACGCTTCTTGAGCTTCTGATTCTCCCAGTAGAGCCCGACCCCGGCGTCCACCCAGCCCACGACGCCGTTCACCGGGGCCAGGACGGTGTGTTGGATGAACCAAACGGCGCGCTCCTGCTGGCCGCGCCCGAGTGACATCAGGGTGAGCGAGAGGAGGCAGGCGATGGTGAAGGCCGCCCAGTCGGCGCGGCGTGCGAAGAGAAGCCGGAACATCGGGCCTTACGCCCGCCGCTCAGTCGCGGACGACCGACATGAGCACCTTTTCGTAGAGGGTAGGATCGTCGAGAATCTTTCCGGTCCCGAGAACGACGCAGGTGAGCGGGTCCTCGGCGACGGTGATGGGCAAATTAGTGGCCTCACGGAGAAGCATGTCGATCCCGCGAAGGAGCGACCCGCCTCCGGTCATGACGATGCCGCGATCCACGATGTCGGAAGCCAGCTCGGGCGGCGTTTTCTCCAGGGATTGCATGAGCGCGTCCACGATCTGCTGAAGCGGCTCGCTCAGGGCCTCGCGGACCTCCACCGAGGAGATCTTCATGGTCTTGGGAATCCCGGCGACCAGGTCGCGTCCCTTGATCTCCATCTCCTCTTCCTGCTCGAGCCGGAACGCCGAGCCGATCTTGATCTTGATCGCTTCCGCGGTCTGCTCGCCGATGAGGAGGTTGTAGGCCTTCTTCACGTATTGGACGATGGCCTCGTCCATCTCGTCCCCGCCGACCCGGATCGACTGCTGGTTCACGATCGAGTTCAAGGCCATGACGGCGATCTCGGTCGTCCCGCCTCCGATGTCGATAATCATGTTCCCCGAAGGCTTGCCGACCGGCAGGCCGACGCCGATGGCCGCGGCGATGGGCTCCGGAACCAGCAGAACCTCGCGGGCGCCCGCGTGCTGCGCGGAATCCTGCACGGCCCGTTTCTCCACTTCGGTGATTCCCGACGGCACGCAGATGATGATCCGGGGGCGCACCCACGTGCGGCGCCGGAGCGCCTTCTGGATGAACTCGCGGAGCAGGTCTTCGGTCTTCTCGAAGTCTGCGATGACGCCGTCCTTCAGCGGACGGACGGCCACGATCTCGTCGGGTGTGCGTCCGAGCATGCTCTTCGCTTCTTTCCCAACCGCGATGACCTTGCCCGTCGTGCGGTCCACCGCGACGACGGAGGGCTCGTTCAGGACGATCCCCTTCCCCTTGAGATAGACGAGGGTATTGGCGGTTCCGAGATCGATCGCGACGTCGTTGGAAAAGACGCCCATCAGCTGGTCGAGAAACATCCGTGCCTCCCGAAATCCGTGGCTCGACATGGTGGGCTTACTCCTTCCCCCCGCCCTGGCGGACGAAGGCTTTCATGGCATGAAGTGTGCGAACCGTACCAGACGCGATTGCGGGGGCGCAAGGTCATTTCTCCCCGAAGCCACGTTGACAGGCCGGGATACGAGTGCTAGCGTGCCTGACAGAGATCTCATCAGGCATCGCGCCACATGGGAGGGTATCGACCATGATGCGAGCCATCTTGAGTGTTCTCATGCTTTCCGCAATCCCAGCTTTCGCGACCTTCGCGGCCGCCCCTGCCCAAGCCGCGGCACCAACTACGGGTTCTTTGTCCGGGCCCCGTACGGACACCCGCCCGCCGCGCGCCACAAAGACGCTCGAGGAGTATCAGGGACTGGGTGTAGACCGGCAGCTCGGGGTCTTCGCGGGCACCGTGCTCGACATCGGAGACCACCCGGTCGAGAACGTGATCGTGGACCTGTTCATCGACGGAGAGCTGGCCGGTACGGCCCTCACGGAGGGCAGCGGGACCTACGAGATCAGGGTCCCGTACGATACGCACGCGGACACGACGGTGCTTCTCTGGTTTGTGCCGCAGAGCCGCGCGCTCCTGCCCAAGGAGCTGGTGATCCGTGAAAGCAAGGCCAGCCTGGCGAACGGCCTCATCTCGCGCTGCGTCCCGCGCGCGGAGCTTCTGCCGGGACGCCAGTTCCGCGTCTACATCTTCGACTCCTCGAACCGGAACAAGGACCTGGCCGACCTGAACTGCCTGCCGTAGGGGGCCGCGGATGTGGCCTCAGGCGGCTGGCGTAGCCATCTTCTGGGGTGTTCCGCCGCGCTGACGCGCCAGGGACTCCTCGACCAATCGGAGGCGCTCGCGCGCGAGCCGCTCGAGATCCGGCGAGAGCGGCAATTTCAGCAATTCCTGGCAGACGTACTGTGCGCGGCCCGGATTGTTCAGGACCCGCCGCTCGATATCGATGCACTTGAGGAGCGCCGTCGCGGCGCCGTGCGCCTCGGGGAAATGGCGGCCGTAGGCCTCGTAGGCCCGGCTCGCGTCGCTGGCCCTCCTCCGCTCCTCGAAGGAGCGCGCGATGCGAAGGAGATGCCCCGAGGGGATCGCGACGTCGCCCAGAAGCCGCTTCATCTCGTCGAAGGTGTCGCACGCCTCCTCGACCTCGCCCGCCTTGAGCCGGGAGGCGATGGTGTCCCGGAATCGCGCATGCGAGGCGGCGCTCTGGTGCGTCACGCGCTGGACGCGCGCCGCGCGGATCAGAACCTCGGGGTCGCCGGGACGCTTGACCAGATAGCCCTCGTATTCACCGAGGGCGGCGTACCACTCGCCGCGCTCCGCGTACCGGTCGCCGATGAACAGCCTCCGCTCCAGCCTTCCCTCGCCCGCGAGCCCCATCAGAAATCCGAGCGCCACGCCGATCGCGAGCCCCGACAGATGGGAGATGTACGCCGTTCCCTCTACAGGCGACACGAGCTGGTAGACCCCCTGGAGCACGAACCAGAGAATGATCGCAGCAAACGCCGGGAGCGCGAACTTGCTGGCCTTCGTGATGCCCTGGAAGTACATCAGCGTGACGGCGGCAAACTTGAGTCGGGCGAAGTAGAGCCGCACGAGAAAGAGTCCCATGACGCCCGCGACGGCGCCCGATGCGCCCAGGATCGGCATGGAAGCGAGGTCGGGCGCGAAGGCGAGCATCCAGCCGGCCTGGGCCAGGTTCGCGAGCCCGGCGAAGCACAGGTAGGCCGCCAGGAACCGGACCGTTCCGATGCGCGACTCGATGGGCGGGGCGAATATTCCGAGATACACGAGGTTGCTCAGGAGATGAAGCCATCCCTCGTGGAGAAATGACGAGGTGATGGAGGTCAGGACGGAGGGCGCCTCCGGATGCAGCATGAACCGGTAGAAATCCGGCTCGGATCCCGGCGCGGAGCGGAAATACAGGAATGCGCCGAGGTTCGCGCCGGTCAACGCGATCGTCCCCCAGGGAACGCCGCGGACGCGCGCTTCCGTGCCAATGGGAATGTAGAAGAGATAGTACATGCTTGAATGAGACCCCTCTCTTCTCTACACTACCGCGGGCTCAAAAACGAAGCATATTCGTCACTTAGCGCCTCCACCCAGGGACCCCACCGATGTCGACCGCGCCCGGCTCGTCCGGAATGGACATGGGCTCCGAGATCCAGAAGGAGCTCGACCCGCTCGAGAACGCAAGACTCCAGTTCGAGGAAGCGGCCCAGCGCCTGAAGCTGGATCCGAGCTTCATCGAGATCATCAAGGTGCCGCGCCGCGCGACCATCGTGAAACTCCCGGTCCAGATGGACGACGGGAGCTTCCGCGTGTTCACCGGCTACCGCGTCCAGCATTCCATCATCCGCGGTCCGGCCAAGGGCGGTATTCGCTACCATCCCGACGTCACGCTAGAGGAAGTCATGGCCCTCGCGGCATGGATGACCTGGAAGTGCGCGGTGGTCGGGATTCCCTTCGGCGGCGGCAAGGGCGGGGTCGCGTGCGATCCCTCCAAGATGTCGAAGGGCGAGCTGGAGCGGCTCACCCGGCGCTACACGGCCGACCTGATCGACGTGATCGGCCCGGAATCGGACGTCCCCGCTCCGGACGTGAACACGAACGAGCAGACGATGGCGTGGATCATGGACACCTATTCCATGCACGCGCGGCACACCGTCACCTCGGTCGTCACCGGAAAGCCGCTCGAGCTGGGCGGATCCGCCGGACGCCGTGAAGCGACCGGGCGCGGCGTGCTCTTCGTGATCCGCGAGGCCGCCAAGAAGATCGGCATGAGCCTGAAGGGCGCCAAGGTCGTCGTGCAAGGCTTCGGCAACGTCGGATCGGTTGCGGCCAATCTCCTCGCCCAGGACGGGGCGCTGATCGTGGGCGTGAGCGATGTCAAGGGAGGGGTCGCCAATCCGCAGGGACTCGACCTTCCCGCGCTCATGAAGCAATTGATGGAGAAGAAGACCGTCGCCGGGTTCGCCGGCGGCACGCCGGTCGAGGGGAAGAAGATCCTCGAGGTTCCGTGCGACATCCTGATTCCCGCCGCGCTCGAGAACCAGATCACTCACGTGAACGCTTCGCGCATCTCCGCCCGCATCATCGCAGAGGGCGCGAACGGTCCCACCACGCACCAGGCGGACAAGATTCTCAACAAAGCCGGTGTCATGGTGATCCCGGACATCCTCGCCAACTCGGGGGGCGTGACCGTTTCCTACTTCGAGTGGGTCCAGGACCGCCAGGGCTACTTCTGGCGAGAGGACGAGGTGAACGAGCGCCTGGAGCACATCATGGTCACCTCGTTCAACGATGTGGCGCGGATGGCCGAGGAGCACAAGGTCTCGCTCCGGGTCGCCGCGTTCATGCTCGCCATCAAGCGCGTCGTGGACGCGATCACGCTCCGCGGCGTGTACGCCTGATCAGGAAACCAGCCCCTCCTCGAAGCTGAGCCGGCCGCGCCGCGGATCCAGCGTGGCGCGGGCCCCCAGGGGAAGCGGCAGGTTCCGGCGCCCATGTCCCGCCTTGATTCCGCCGAGCGCGGGCACCCCCAGCCCTTCCAGGTGGTCGCGCAGGACCTGCGCCAGCTTCAACTCCTTGTGCTTGGGCTTCGGGACGCAGTGGATGAAGCTCCCGAGCGCGACCCCGCGGACGCCCCGGAGCGAGCCCGCGAGACCGATGTGGGTGAGCATCGCGTCGATCTTGTACGGCGGCTCATTGACCTCCTCGAAGAAGAGGATCGCGCCCCGCAGCGAAGGCATGTAGGGGGTGCAGGCAGCGTGATGCACCAGCGCGAGATTCCCTCCAAGCACTCTTCCCGAAACGGCCGAGCGTCGTCCCGCGAGGCTGAGCGGCGCGGCCAGCTCGCGAATCCCCTGGGCGGGGCGCGGGCTCGAGAGCCAGGAGAGCCACCGCACGATCTCGCCCCGGCGCCCGAAGCCAAGCCCGTGAAGATTCGGCCCGTGCAGCGTGCGCACTCCGGAGCGCGCCTGGAAGCCCAGGTGGAGGAAGGTGGCGTCCGAGTAGCCGGCGAAGATCTTCGGATCCCGGCGCATCGCGGCCCAGTCCACCTGGGCCGCGATCCGCATGGCGCCATAGCCGCCGCGGGCCATGAGCACGCACCGGATGTCGGGATCGCGTAGCATCCGGTTGAGATCGTCCGCGCGCGCCGCGTCCGTTCCCGCGAGGTGTCCGCGCCGGTCGTAGAGATGGCGCGCGAGCTGGGGCCGGTATCCCGCCGTTTCCAGCACGCGGAGCCCTGCGATCACGTACTTGCGCAGGACGGGCCCCGAGGGGGCGACGATACCGATCCGGTCCCCCGGGCGAAGACGCTCCGGAGCGATCAACGAGGGATCATCCGCGGCTTGGATTCCGGCGCGCCGGCCGCCGCGCCCGCGCCCCTGGTGAACCGGCTCAGGATTCCGACGATCGCCTCCTCCGCGGCGTGCGCGGAAGTCACCGAGCCTCGATTGCCGTTGCTCAGGATCGAAAATGCCACCTTCTCCCCTCCCCCGGTCGTGACGTAGCCGGAAAGCCCGCTCACGTTGGTCAGGGTGCCCGATTTCGCCCTGAGAATCACGTTCGGCCCCAGGCCCTGAAACCTCTTCTGGAGCGTTCCGACGGCTCCGGGCGAAGCGAGCGATTCGCGGAAGATACCGCCCAGCGCGGGATCCCGGTCGAGGAACTGGAGCCACCGCACGAAGGCCCTCGCGGTGGCGAGGTTCAAGGGCGAGAGCCCGGAACCGTCGACGAAGGACAGGTCGAGCGTGTCGATGCCCGTGGCCGCGAGCATGGCGCTGAGCCGCCGGAGCGCCGGGCCTGCCGACTTCCCGACCGGCGCCGCGTCGAGGTGGCGAAGAAGCGCCTCCGTCTCGACGTTCAGGCTATAGGCGTCCACCATGGAAACCACCTCCGACGCCGGAGGCGACAGGAGACGTACGAGCGTGGCGCTCTGCGCCGGAGGACTCGCGCCCACCGCGACCACAGCGACTCTCGCGCGGACCTGGATGCCGGCCCGGCGCATCGCTCCCACCAGCTCCAGGCCCGCCGTGGAATCGGGCTCGGGGACGGAGACCTGGCGCTTGGCCTCGCTGCCGCGTGGAATCCGGCCCGTGACGCGGAGGACGAACGACCCCGGATCTCGCGTGATCGACAGGACCGGCATCGTGCCTGGATCGGCGAGCGACACATGGCCCACGATTCGAAGCGGCGTCTCCGGCGGATCCAGCGTGAGCACGACGCCCCGGGGAGTCGCGGTCGCCAGGAGGGTCGCGGCATTCCCGTTCGCGAGCACAGCGTTGAGCGGAGCGCCGTAGGAGAACGGCAGGTCGTCGATCGCCCAGCCAGGCCCGTAGGGCTCCGGCGCGAAACGGGTCCCGTCCACCCAGACCGTCCCCTCCATCTTCCGGAGTCCGGACTCGTGGAGGAGGTACGCCAGCGAGTCCAGGAGCCCCCGGGAACCCGGATGAAGCAGCTGGACCACGTCCGGATAGCCCGAGGCATGGAGGATCAGATTCCCCTTCAACTCCTGTTCCCGGCCGCCGTGCTTCTTCAGCAGCTTCCCGCCCGCGCCCACTTCCGTCACCCCGCGCGCCTGCGGCCCGAACTGCTCCAAGAACGCCCCCGTCACGAAGAGCTTCATGTTGCTCGCGGGGATGAACCGGTCGTCGGGGTTCAGGGCGAGGAGCGTGTCCCCATGGTCCAGGGAGACCGCGAGGATACCGAAATGGCAGCCCTCGATGACCTCGGAGCGGAGCGTCGCGAGCGAATCGGAGAGGAGGCCGAAAGGCACGCAACGGGACGAGGCGTCGGCCACGCCCGGAACGCCCGGAGCGATCGCTGCCGCCGCGGTCGCCGCGAGCAGGGCCGCCCCAAGGATCAGCGCCCCACGCGCGCGCGGCGAGAAAGGGCCGGGGCGGACCCGCGAAGGTCCGCCCCGGTGTGCCTTCGAGTCGTGTGCCTCGCTCAAAACGCGATTCGGAGCGAGACCTGCTGGTTGTCGCCGAAGAACTGCCCTACGTGGGTCCCCGCCCAATCGAAGCTCAGCGGACGGTCGCCCATCTTGAAGTTCAGGCCCGCGCCGTAATTGAAGCTGTAGAGATAGTCGGGCTGGCGGTCCGCGGAGCTGACCGCGAGCTGTCCGACGTAGCCGCCGCGAAGTGCGATGTGCTCCCCGAGCATGTACTCCGCGCCGAGGCGGTATTCATCGGTCGAGAAATTGTTCCCCTGGAACGTGCCATAGATCGTGGCGTGCTGCTTCTCCGCCACGCCCACGTCGTAGGAGACCCCGATCTGGAGGTACGAGGGCAACTCGAAACTTGTCGATTCCAGCTGAATCACGTGCGGCTGCGCCGAGGGATCGTCCCCGGGGAGCGTGAACCGCTGCTCGAAGTTCGGACCCGAGAAGGTCATGTTCGGTCCGATGTTCTTCATCGCGAATCCGAATCGGAGCCCGCGCCATCCGGTGTCGTACTGCACGCCGAAA
Organism: Candidatus Eiseniibacteriota bacterium; assembly: GCA_043779525.1. Lineage (GTDB taxonomy): Bacteria > Eisenbacteria > RBG-16-71-46 > SZUA-252 > SZUA-252 > WS-7. Next base: position 10,889 of record JAYWED010000013.1, read on the forward strand.
TCGGCCGCGAAGCCCGTCGCGGAGGTCTGGGCGATCTTCTCGCTGATGTAGCTCGCGGTGAGCCCGAGGAGCACCCGGTCCGTCATGCGGCGCCCGTAGGTGAGCCCGAAGACCGAGTAGGTCGGATTCAGAATCTCTCCGGTCCCCTCGGGAGCGTTCTCGGTGGTCACCACGATATCGCCGATGTTCAGCACTTTGACCGAGAACGCGACGTTCCCGGCCGAGCCCACCTTGGTCGACACGGCGCCGTAGTCCACCTTGGAATCCGCCAGGTAGGTGCTGTAGGACACGATTGCTTCCGGATTGTCCACCGCCGCCAGCGAGGCCGGATTGTAATAGAGATTGCCGATTCCGTTCCCGAGCGCCACGGCAGAACCCGCGATGGCGATCGAGGCGGCGCCCACCGGGATGCGCAGTTCCTGCGCCCCGGCGGTGCCCATCCGGTCGAGCCCTCCCGCGGTGGCGGTCCCGGCAAGACCGAGCAGCGCCATCGGGATGGCGAGTTTCATGAGAAGGGCCCTCATATTCCGTATCCTCCGTCGTTGGGAAGGATCTAGTTCGGGTTCCATCGCGATCGGGCCCTCCATTAGAAGTTGTCCAACCGCTCTTTTTCGACAAAGACGGCAAGTCGGCCTGTCTTGCTTCCCACGCCTTCCACGTCGATCCGATAGATATAGACCCCGCTCCCGACGGGGAGCCGGTTCTCAGTGTTCAAATCCCACTGGATCTCCGCGCGCGACATGTCGTCGCCGGCCGAGGCCGAGCGCCGGATCGTCCGGACGAGATCGCCACCCAGGTTGAAGATCCGGATGGTCACGCTGCGCGACCCCGGGATGTTGGTGAACTTGATGACGCGGTCGAACTGGGTCAGCTCGTACTGCGAGTGAGCGTAGTAGGGATTCGGCACCGCGAGAATCTTCTTCAGGTCGTTCCCCACGATGGTCCCAGGCGCGGCGCCCGCCGGCACCGTCCTGAACTCGAACGTGTCCCCGGCACAGAGCAGTCCGCCGCGCACGCGGAATCGGGCATTGGGAAGCGGGAAGATCGGAGGCGGACTGGCCTCGTTGACCGGGAAGAGCGTGAACCTGCCCAGCGTCTGATCGTCGTTCGCCGGGTTGTAATCGGTCGACATGATTCCCGGCGTGCCCCATGCGACCGAGGCGAAAGGAATGCGCCGGATGTAGACCGCGTCGCTGAAGCTGAAATTCCCGCTCCCGTCGCGATCGCGGACCATGATCGACATCTTCACGTCGTCCGAGGGATCCGCGTACGAGCACGTGCCCAAGTCATAGACCTCCCAGGGGACATTGAACGCGGCCTGAGGCGATGGAGATCCGCCGGCGTATTTCCAGGCCGGCTCCGTGGCCGCCGGGAGCAGACGCAGCAGATAGTCGTGCTGCACCGTGTCGTCGAAGTTGAACCACGTGATGTCGGTGGGATCCACGTAGTTCTCGAGACGGAACGTTCCGGTGGAATCGGGCACCCCTCCGGCGGACACGTCCAGGGAATCGGTCGCGCCAAGGAGGCCGCTACCGCCCAGGAGTTGCGCGATCATGGATGGGTCGGTCGGGGCGGTGATCTGCACCGTGAATCCGCTCACGGGGGGCGAGTCGAACCCGCCCGTGCCGTTGCCCGGCCCCTTGAACAGCGTGTCTCCCGAGGCCACGCTTATGATCGCCCAGGTGCCGCCAGGAAGGAGCGTGACGTGGTACAGGGAATCGCTCACGGCGCCTACCTGGTTCACCGAAATCGTCGCACCCACCCTATCACCGGAGATCTGTGTCGCTTTGGCCGAGAAGACGGAGTTGCTCCCGGCGGGCGTCGCGGACACGACGTTCAACGCGCTCTCCAGCACGTCCGTGATCTCACCCACCTGGTTCACCCCGATGACGTACGGCGTGACGTCCAGCGTATCGAGCGCGTAGGCCGTGACCGCGAAGTAGTAGGTCTTGTTG